>CALJKV010000103.1 GCA_937974245.1 uncultured Chloroflexota bacterium
TGGATCGAGAAGTACGTACCTGCTGTTTTGTTAGCAACCTAATTGATTTGTCCATCAGTTGCCTGTTTTGTCGGTTGAATATGATCTTATTGACATCTGAAATCGCTGGGGAATAGGTGCAAAACACTCCTGATTAGGGGCTGAAATAACTCCGAAATTGATACTAACCGTTTTGCTATATGTTCGGTACAATCGACTCCACAATATTGAATGCATTGATTTGGACTATATATGTCTGCACCCCCTCGCAGTCTTGACGCGGAACCTAGCCCTGAATTTAACGCCCGCTGCCTTGAAGTTCATAATGCCTGGACTGACGGCGACAAACCGCTGGACGAAGCGATTGTCGAGATGATGACACTGCGTGCAGAGGCGACAGTGGATGGTATGGTGGCGAACCAGGCGCGTGCGGAGACCTTTTTGGGAATCATGTATGCGTATCAGGGCAACTTGGCGAGTAGTATCCAGCAATTTGAGCGGGCGCGAGCGCTGTTTACGCAGGTCGGCAACCTGCGGCGCATCGCAATCTGTGACCTCAACCTCGGAGAGACATACCGTTACAAAGGGGATTTTAACCGCGCCCGGCAGTTTTTCGAGCGCGCGTATGAGGCACACAAAGAACTTGATGACCGTGATAATGAGGCGACGGCATTGTGTAATCGCGGCCAGATGTTTCTGAGTCTGGGGGATCTGGATAATGCGCACGAAGACCTGACCCTGGCCTATAGTATTGTCTGCGGACTCCCGGTGGATAATCCGAATCGGGATACCCTGATCTGTGAAATTCACCGTTCACTAACTGAGGTTTATATTGCTCAAAATCGCCTGGATACTGCCTTATGTGAAGCCAGAGCTGCCTATGCGATTGCCGAACGCACACAGAAGCCTTTTGATATTGGTTATGCCAACCGTGCGATGGGTCAGGCGGCAACTGCTCTGTATCTGGCGGCGGTTGAAGAGGATGGGATTGCCGCCCTGGATACATACTTCCAGCAGGCGAATGAGGCCTTCCGCGAGATTAACGCTGAGGGCGAAGTCGCACGCACGATGTTTGAACATGCTATCAGCCTGGCCCGGCGTGGGCGGCGTATCATGGCGGCGAAAAAACTCCAACTGGCGATTGTCATTTTTACACGCTTAGGCATGATTGATGATGCTGCCAAAGCCGCTGAAGCTCAACGGGAAATGCTATAATTGCCCTGAAGTTGAAAATTGATGATATTTGTCCAGATGCCGGCGTGAGCAATTACGTCGGTTTTGTTTTCAAGATACGGGTTTGTCGGTATACTCTGACAACTTGTCGGGTTGTTCAGGCAGGACGCTGTTGGACAGATACATGAGAATTTGTCAGATAGCGGGCGATCCAGGGTGGGTGCCCGGTGAGTGTGACTCAGTCAATTACTTGATGGGATTTTTAGGGCTTTCTTCTTTTCAGGTTCTCCAACGCGATTTAATGAGATTTTCTTCAAAAGAACAATAATGAGGTTCTTATGACCGATTCACCGACGATTGTTTTAGAAGTGCGCGGGTTGACTAAGAGGTTTCCCGGCGTACTTGCCAATGATCAAATAGATTTAACACTAGCGAAGGGCCAGGTTTTAGGGCTTTTGGGGGAAAACGGCGCTGGCAAAAGTACCCTGATGAATCTGATTTACGGCCTATACGCACCCGATGAGGGTGAAATCCTGGTGAATGGGCAGGTCGTCCATATCAAGGACCCGAACGATGCGATTGGCCTGGGGATCGGTATGGTTCACCAGCATTTTCAGCTTGTACCTGTGCTGACCGTGACCGAGAACATTATGTTGGGCAACGAATCCACCCGAGGCGGCATTTTCCTTGACCGGCGCACTGCGCGCCGCCGGATTGTCGAGATTTCTCAGCAGTACGGCCTGGAAGTAAACCCGGATGCCCTGGTGCAGGACTTGCCGGTGGGCATTCAGCAACGTGTGGAAATCATCAAGGCACTTTACCGCAAGGCCGACATTCTGATTCTGGACGAGCCTTCCGCCGTATTGACCCCGCAGGAAATTGAGGGTTTATTCGCGATTATGCGGACACTGATCGAGCGCGGTGTGAGTATCATCTTTATTTCTCACAAACTCAAAGAAGTGCTGGAAATTTGTGATGCGATAACAGTGCTTCGCTTGGGGCGGGTTGTTGGTCATGCCGACCCGAAGCAATCTACCGAAGAGTCACTGGCTTCCATGATGGTCGGGCGCGAAGTGATTTTGCAGGTCGAGAAGAGTGATGCCCATCCGGGTGACCCTGTGGTTACGATTGAAGATCTCGTAGTAAATGACGATCGTGACCTCATAGCAGTGAATCACCTTTCACTAGATGTCCGTGCCGGAGAAATTCTGGGGTTGGCCGGGGTGCAGGGCAACGGCCAGACGGAACTGGTTGAGGCGCTCACGGGACTGCGGAAAGTGGAGCATGGGCGTGTTGTAATCGCCGGGGAGGATGTGACCCACGCTGTCCCGCGCACTATCACGCGCACCGGGGTGGCACATGTGCCTGAAGACCGACGCAAGAACGGCATGGTAGCCAGTTTTCCACTCAAAGATAACCTCGTATTGCAAACTTACTACCAGGCACCATTTGCGTCCGGTATTCTGGTAGATGAAAAAGTCAAAGAAGAAAACGCGCAGCGGTTGGTAGCAGAATACGACGTACGGACACCGAGCATCCAGGTTAACATGAGTACTCTTTCGGGGGGCAACCAGCAGAAAGGCATCGTCGCCCGTGAGTTTTCACGCGACAGCAAATTAGTGATTGCCGCTCAACCGACACGCGGGTTGGATGTCGGTTCAATTGAGTTTATTCACAAGCAGATTATCCGTATGCGCGATGCAGGAACGGGTGTTTTGTTGGTTTCGACAGAATTGGATGAGATTTTCTCATTATCAGATCGGATTGCCGTCATGTACCGGGGAAAAATCATTGATATTGTGCCTATCCATGAAGCTACGCGGGAAGCGGTGGGGCTGCTCATGGCAGGTATCAAGCGCGACAAGGGGGAAGGGAATGGCTGAACGAAGGATACAGGGCCCGGCGGCACTGGCCCCATTCGCTAATGGGTGGCGGCGGATTTCCCCCGCTCTGGTGCCGCTCTTTGCAGTGATAACTGCCCTGCTGATTGGCGTGCCATTTATCATTATGACCAGTGCGCGTGGTGATGTTGGTCGTGGCCTGAATATTTCAGCCACCGCTTACAGTGCGCTGCTGGAAGGTTCGGTAGGGATTACCTTTAACGATGTTTTGGTGCCGAGCGATCTGCAACTAGTATCCCGTTTTACGCAGGTGCAGTCGTTAACGCCGCGTGCCGCTAATGCTACAGCGCGTTCTGCTACTAATATTGCGGCGCGGGGCATAGATCGCACGCTGGTTTATGGCGCGCTGTTGGCTCAGTACCCTGACCTGGATGATGATGCGCTGGATGCCCTCGGTGAGCGAATTCCAGATATTGCAGCTATTGGTGATGAACGACTACTTACAATCCAACCGCTCCTGGTTGAGTTTGATGCGCTGGAACGCGACACGCTTAATGCGCTGCTGGAACTGACGCGAGATCAGCAAATGCTTTCGGCGGAAGCACGGGTGGCTGTTGAAACAGCGGCCCCGGCGGCGGTGGAATTGACTGATGCCGATCTGCTGGCGGGTATGCAGCTTGTGGATTCCGAGGGGATTGTGAGGCTCTCTCGTTTGGCGGAAAATGCTGTTCTCCTGCAAACAATGGGGCAAACGTCGACGAGTGAGGATGCACAACGTATCGCAGAAATCGCCGTAATTGGTACGGACACAATCCGGGAAGAAGCGCTGTTAGCGCAGCAGATCCTGAGCGCCGGAATCACGGATATGACCGAGCTTTCCAACCAATTGCGCCTTACCAAACTCTTGTTTGATGATGACTTACTGACCGGTGATGATGTGAGTGTGGCTTTGGACAGCCAACTGGAGCCGATGCTACAGAGTGTGCTGGTAATCCGGCGACCAAACAACAACATCTTATTCAAGCAGGAAGCTGGCACGGCCGGTATTATGTATTCGGACAGCAACACCCCGGATGATCCAGCGGACGACAAGCCGGGGGCCTTCTACTTCCAGTTGGGCGGGCGGGTCTTCCTATATTTCCCCGGCACACTGGAAACCTGGTTGGTACGAACCATCCCGTTTGTGATTGCCGGGTTAGCGGTGGCGCTGGGCTTTAAGGGTGGACTGTTTAACATCGGTGCAACCGGGCAGTTGTATATTGCAGCAGTGTTGACGGCCTGGATGGGTTTTTCACCGATTTTTGCCGGTGTCCCGGCGGTTATCCTTATCCCGATGGTCATAACGATTGGCATCATCGGCGGGTTGATGTGGGGGGCGATACCAGGGCTGTTGAAAGCCTATACCGGAGCGCATGAGGTGATTAATACGATCATGCTGAACTTTGTCGCTATCCGGTTGGTTGATTGGCTGATTAAGTGGAAAGACCCCTATATTTTGCGCGACCCTGTAGCGAGTTCAGACCGGACGCCGTTCCTGCTCGATTCGGCGCGTCTGCCAACTTTTGACACCATTCCCTGGGCCTGGTATTTCGTAGCGGCTGCTGCGGTAGTTTTGTATGGGTTGTGGCGGCGGCGTGATGCTATCGGCCAGGACTTTCGGTTGGGCATTCGCCCGCTGATGAATGGGATTCTCGTGTTTGTGCTGGGCGTCTTCCTGGGGTGGACATCAGTACTAGGCAACCTGCATATCGGCCTGGTGCTGATGGTGGTTGCGGTCTGGCTTTCTGACTGGTTCCTGAACCGGACGACGACCGGCTTTGAACTGCGGACGGTGGGGGCCAACCCCGACGCAGCACGTTATGCCGGGATGAGTGTGCGTTTTAACATTATTCTGGCGATGGCGTTGAGTGGGGCGCTGGCCGGGTTAGCCGGCGCGATTGAGGTTTCCGGCGTAAAGTTTACCATGCAGCCGGATTTCTTCGCTAACCTCGGTTTCGATGCGATTGCGGTGGCGCTCCTGGCGCGTACCAACCCGCGTAACATGATCTGGGCCGGGCTGTTGTGGGGGGCGCTCCTTAGTGGTGCCAACCTGATGCAGGTACGAGCGAATATATCGATTGACCTGGTGCTGATAATCCAGGCACTGATTATCATGTTTATCGCTGCGGATGCGATTATCCGCTTTCTGTGGCGCGTGCCGGAGGCCAGCACAGAAGATAAAGAAGCGGCCTTGTTCTCGAAAGGCTGGGGAGGGTAGATCATGCAGCGCGTTGCAACTCAAACAAGTACATTTTCCGCTGCGGATTTCGTGGGGTTGGCAAGTGCGCTCATTTTGCTGGTAGTCTTGCTGATTGCCCCCTGGTTCGTGAATGGCGGTGATAGCGTAACCGGTTTCGGGCTGCTCTCCGCGTCGGAGTCGCCAGTGCCAATCCAGATCTCCGCACCACCTCTTCTGGTGATTGCTGGTGTGCTGGGTGGCTTGGCCGCGATGTGGGGGGTGTTCGATGTCCGAGCGCGGCGAATCAGTCGTAATGGGGCACTCGTTGCTGGGTTATTGGGTCTGTTCTACTATGGTGTATTTCTGTTTGAAAACAGTCTGTCAACGGTGGATGCTGTTAGCGGGTTCATCGGGATTGGCTTCTGGATTGGATTGCTGGCGTCCATCGGACTGATGAGTCAGGTATTTCTGCCGCGCCCGCACCTGCCGCTTGTGCGTTCTTACGATTGGCGCAATTATTTAACCATCACCCGTACCGATCTCTTCTCAGTGTTCTTCATCCTGGTGGGTGGTTGGGTTTTGCTGGCCGCACCTGCCACAATTGGCGGAGAAACCACCACCTTCCTATCGTTTGACCCACAGGGCAACCAGGGCATTTTGGTTACTACACTAAGTTATTCGATGGTTGTGGGTGTTTTGTATGTATTGAGCGGTGTTGTCGGACTAGTGCCTGTTGCGACATTTAAGCGGTGGCGCTCGTGGTTACTTCTCTTGAGTGGTATCCTGATTATTCCAACGGTACTGATTATCGCGGCGGCTGGCACACGAACCAATATTGTCGTGATGACGCAGGAGAGTTTACGACTGGCGACTCCGATTGTAATCGGAGCATTGGCCGGTATCTGGTGTGAACGTGCTGGGGTGGTGAATATCGCCATTGAAGGTATGATGCTCACCGGGGCCGCCTTTGGGTTCGTCTCTTATGTATTGGTACTGCAGGCTAACCCCAACTTGAATGTGCAGAATGCCCAGCTCATCGGAGTAGTGGTCGCGGTGCTGGCAGGGGGGTTAATGGCGACGCTCCATGCCTGGTTATCAATCACCTTCCGTACCGACCAGATCGTCAGCGGCACGGTAATTAATATTCTGGCAATCGGCTTGACCAGCTTTATTCGCCGTGAGGTCCTGGTTTCGGCGGATGCGGCACGAGGCACTCTATCCCCGATAGCTATTCCGGGATTGTCAAAGATCCCACTGGTGGGTGAAATATTCTTTAACGGGAAGCCGATATTTTATGGCATGTTCATCCTGCTGATTGTGACGCACGTTGTCCTGTACTATACCCGTTGGGGGTTGCGTACCCGCGCTGTGGGCGAGAATCCTCATGCGGCGGATACCCTCGGCATTAATGTGATGCGCAACCGCTGGATTAACGTCATCATTGCGGGTTTAATCGCGGGTCTAGCCGGGGCTTGGTTCTCCCTGGAAACCACTGGTAGTTTTGACGACCAGATGACGGCGGGGCGTGGCTTTATCGCATTAGCGGCGATGATCTTCGGTAAATGGACGCCGATTGGGGCTTTTGGGGGCGGGCTGTTATTCGGCTTCTCCGATGCTCTGGGGCAGCGTTTCCAGTTTTTGGGTGTTGCTGTCCCGCCGCAATTCCTCCAGATGGTCCCTTATGTCATTACGATTGTGGTGTTGGCAGGTCTGATTGGTAAAGCGAACCCGCCGAAGGCCGATGGTGTCCCATATAGCAAGGAATGATGGATGTTCTCCAGGCAGGCAGTGCTTACGCAGCTACTGCCTGCTGTTTCCCACATGAACCAGGCGAAAATGAATCTGTCCCTCTTATCGTTTTTACAGAACTTAAGACTTGCTCTCTCAGAGGTAGTCTATAGTATTAGAGGTTGATAGCTACCAGCAAGGCTATTTTGCTTGAATGAACTACGGTAGCATAGTTCGTTAGTCTATAGGTTGAATGTGAGTTTATATGATTGAATTCATCGTCCAGTACGGGCCTAGCATTGGGTATCTGATTATCTTTGCCATCATCTTTGCGGAGTCCGGCTTGCTGATTGGCTTCTTCCTGCCTGGAGACAGCCTGCTATTCACCGCCGGATTCCTGGCTTCTCCGACGAGTCAAGAAGTTCTGCGGCAGCTGGGCGTACCGTCCGATAAGCCCTTTTTCGCTCTGGAAGTGCTGTTAATTGGGTTCTTCCTGGCCGCCGTAGTGGGTGACAGTGTGGGATATACCTTTGGCAAGCGGGTTGGTCAGCGTTTGTTCCAACGCGAAGACTCGATGCTCTTCAGCAAGAAGAACGTCTACAAAGCGCAGGAATTCTACGAGAAGCACGGCGGCAAAGCGATTGTCCTGGCGCGATTTATGCCGGTGGTTCGTACCTTCGCGCCCATCGTGGCTGGTGTTGGCGAAATGAAATATCGTCGCTTTGTCGCTTTCAATCTCATTGGCGGCTTTCTGTGGGCGATTGGTGTGACTCTGGCTGGGTACTTCCTGGCGGCAGTCATTGGCCCCGAGAAGGTGGATACCTATCTGCTGCCTATCATTATTCTGATCGTCGTGATTTCGGTTGCGCCCAGCGCCTACCATGTACTCAAGGAACAGGAAAACCGCGAGGCCATCGTGAAATCGGTGCGGCGGTTGCTGGGACGGCCTGCACAGTCACAAGGACAGAGCATCGAAAGCTAAACGCAAGCCTGAATTCGGCATAAGTTGAACAAGTTCACAAGAGGGGGCGTAAGCTCCTTTTTTGTTTGGCAACCCAGTATTGACAGCCTATTCACCATCACTCATGATAGCCGCGTGTAAGGCGTTTGTTTAAATAATGTGCTGACAAATTCTATATGTGTTCTGGAGACGTTTCGTATATGACCCCTCAAAACAATCTATCGAAACCGCGCACCCCCCAACAGTATCTTCGCCTGTTCTTCACTGGTATCGCGATGGGCGCTTCGGATATTGTGCCGGGTGTTTCTGGTGGGACAATGGCGTTTATCCTCGGTGTGTATGAGGACTTGATTGATGGTATCAAGTCATTCGACATCACCGCAATTCGGCTTGCACTCCGCCTCAAAGTCAAGGATTTCATGGAACACGTCCCGCTGCGATTTTTAGTGGTTCTGGGGCTGGGCATACTTACAGCGATTGTCGTGCTTTCCGGTTTCCTCAGTCGCACATTAGAGGATGAGACCGGACGTATCTACCTGTTTGCCCTCTTCTTCGGGCTGGTGCTGGCCTCAATTGTCACGATTGGCTTTAAGGTCAAGTGGGCGGCGGTCCCGGTACTGGCACTATTTGCTGGAATTGCCATTGCATTTGTTATTGTGAATGCAGTTCCGGCGGATGCGCCGCATGAGCCGTTGAACCTGTTCCTTTCAGGTATGGTTGCCATTTGCGCGATGATTCTGCCGGGTATCTCTGGCGCGTTTATTCTGCTCATCCTGGGGCAGTATGATTACGTATTGACCGCAGTCAGTGAGCGCAATCTCCTACCGGTGATTATGGTGGCGCTTGGTTCAGCCGTTGGGCTGATGGCATTCTCACGTGTCCTGAGCTACCTGCTCAAGCATTATTACCAGACGACAGTCGCGGCACTGGTGGGTTTCATGGTCGGGTCGCTGTGGCGTATCTGGCCGTGGAAGGCGTGCCTGCTTGATGACATAGACCGGCATGGCGAATTACGCTGCTTGCAGGAAGCGAACCAACTGCCGGAATTCGCCTCGCCGGAGTTCGTGACCGCTTTTGTCTTAATGATCTTTGGTTTTTTGCTGGTGAACTTCATTGACCACTTGCAACACGGCCAAAACCCGGTGTTCCGGTTGGCGCGGCGTCCCAGCGCTGCGGCATAAGGCATATGCAGAAACTCAGCGGCCAACAATTGCCCTGGCCGGTGGATTGGGCGGCGCTCTTCGGTGCTGCCCGTCCACTGATTCTGGAAATTGGTTTCGGTCACGGGCAGTATCTTGTTCACCTCGCGCAGCGTTACCCGGATTCCAATGTGATCGGCCTGGAAGTAGCCAATCGTTGCTTGCAGGCCGCTGAGGGCGCAGTCGAACGGCTGCGGCTGATAAACGTCCGCACGATTCACGCTACGGCAGAAATGGCGCTGCGTCACCTGTTCGAGCCGGAAACCATCAGCCAGATTCACATTAATTTTCCTGACCCGTGGTTCAAGCAGAAACACGGTCACCGCCGCCTGATGCAGCGTGACACGCTGGACACAATGGTGAGTCGCCTCGCGCCGGGTGGCATGTTATATCTGGCGACAGATATTTACGAGTATGCCGCTATGAGCAGCGAACTGCTCGCCAATACACCAGGCCTGGATAACACGCTGGCGGCACCCTGGGTTACGGTGATGCCGGAGCGGGGTATCACGACCCGTTATGAGGCGAAGGCGCTGAAGATGGGGGAAACGTGTCATTACTTCGCTTGCCAGCGTAACACGCTCTCCGTTTCGCTGTTCCCAGTGATAGAGGAACTGTCTATGCCACACATTGTCTTTCACACCCCGCTGGACTTCAACGCTATGTTGGCGCACTACAAGCAGATAGAGCATATCGAAGGTGAGACAATCATCAGTTTTCTGAATGCGTATCAGGGCAGATCCGCTTTGCTGCTGGAAGCCTATATCAAAGAGCCGACGATAGAGCAGCGTGTTGCTTTCCTCGTCACGAGTCGCCCAGAAGCGGGGGAATTCACATTAAAGCTGAGTTCGCTCGGCCATCCGCGTCCCACCGCGGGGGTACACCGGGCGGCGGCTTTGCTGGGCGACTGGCTGGTCGGGTTACACCCGGAAACTCGTGTTCTGGCGCGGAAACTGCTCGAATAAAAACGAGGGAGCAAGAATGCTCCCCGTTTCGTTACTGTCTCAGAACTCAAGTCGCAGCACTCTTTGATTGTGTTAGTCTCCAGCAGCTGGGGCGGTGGTGAGCTTTCTGCCACTTTCAGTTGCGGGCGCATCATCGCCGACGGGAAGGATATCGGGCCACACAGTCGTACCGTGTTCAAAGATGTCAATACCCACGACGTCGGCCTCAGGGTGTACCCGCAGCCGCTTGACAGCCTTCAGGACGGTGAACATGGCAACAACGGATACCCCTACGAAAGCCACAGTCGCCGCCGAACCAATGAATTGGAGGATCAGCAGATCAAGCCCGCCGCCCATCAGCAGGCCTGCCTGTCCTGTTAGGGTCAGTTCCGCCTGGCCGAACAACCCAATGGCCAGAGTACCAAAGATACCGCAGGCACCATGTACAGCGAATGCGCCTACTGGGTCATCAATCTTAAGTTTTTCCAGCAAATCCATGATCAGTACCACCAGCAACCCGGCGGCAAGCCCAATGACAATGGATGCCCATGGTGTGACAAAAGCGCAACCCGCTGTAATTGCAACCAGCCCGGCCAGAGAGCCGTTGAGCGTGTAACCCAGGTCCCATTTGCCGGTGCGGGCGAATAATAGGAACATCGCAGACATCGTTCCGGCAGCGGCAGCCAGAGTGGTGTTTAGTGTGACCAGCCCGACGAGGCCGTCGTTGCCCATACCCAGAGTCGAACCCGGATTGAAGCCATACCAGCCAAACCACAGGATCATCGTACCGAGTGCTGCCAGCCCTAGATTGTGCGGACGGGGCGGGCTGCCGAAGACACGCCCGACACGAGGGCCAAGCATAATCGCGCCCAGCAGGGCAGTTACTCCGCCGACAGTGTGTACAACCGTGCTGCCTGCAAAATCGTGGAAGCCGTTCTGCGCCAGCCAACCACCGCCCCAGACCCAGTGTACGACAATCGGGTATATGAGACCGCCGACGACGGCACTGTAAATGATGTCGCCGATAAAATCTGTGCGTTCGGCCATACCACCGGTGGCAATAGTGCTGGCAGTCGCAGCGAAGGCAAACTGGAAGAAGAAGAAGGTGAGCATACTCAGATTTAGGCCATCTATCATCGCATACTGAATCGTCCCGTTTTCAAAGTTGATGGCTTTGCTGAGGAAAAAGTTGTCTGTTCCGAATAGGCCATTGGCACTGGTTCCGAATGCCAGGCCATACCCCACCGCCCAGAAGACCAGTGCGGTCAACCCGGCATCCATGAAGTTTTCCAGCAGGGCATTTACCACACCTGTATGGCGGATGAACCCGGCTTCCAGCATAGCAAACCCGGTCTGCATAAAGAACACCAGCATACTGGCGATGATGACCCAGGTTGTGTCAATCGAAACCTGCAGTTTGCCCACTTCTTCCGCAGTGACGGCATCCTGAGCCGAGATAGTTGGTGCCAGTACCGCCAGTACCAGCGACGCGATAGCCAGTACCACGATCCGCCGCCAGAAACGATTACGCTTGCTCATGGTCTTCCCTCCAAGACAAACTCGTCAATCAGATAAGGCGAGTGTACTGATGCAGGAAAACCAATGTGAGGTGTAAATGTGCTGAAGTTTGTGCCGATGTTTTGTACGAAAGTAACAATAAGAAATGCCCACTGCAGGGCAATTTAGTGGAATAGCATCAGAGTAGATTGTGCCAATTTGGTTAAATCACACAAATGCATATTTACTGGAAAAAAGTATGGCGTGAATTACCAATTCTTATCGGTCAGCACCGGGCGTTTTTTAAACCAGTGATGGGCGCGTTCCAAGTGCATCGTGCGCACATCGGGTGGAATGGGTGGCAGACCGCCCTTAACCTGTTCCAACTGCCACAATCGGTCAATAACCATGCGTTTGCGAGCGGCATCTGCCACCATCATAGCTGCCTGGCTGGTGCGTACCCAATCGCCATCTAACGTGGTATGGCAAACGAGCATCATCCACAAGTCGTTATAGGTTAATACCACGAGGTTTCCGTCAGTATCTTCTATCTCCTGGTAGGTTTCACCGCCCAGTGGCCCGGCCAATGTTTTGCTGCTCATGTATATCCCCTTAATTCACACGTCACCTGACACACCGAATAATATTTTGGGTAATTAGCCTGATGCTATTTTAAGCCAGAATATCCGCTTGCAGCCCTCAAGAAATTCTGAAAAAAGTATGAATCATGGATGCGGAGAACACAGGACTTTGCGGCCTCTGCATATGTCGCTCCGGGTAGGTTGCTCGCTGTGTGTATATGTTATTTGCAGAGAGTGGCAACTGGCAGGGCTGCTGCTGGGGTTCTTTGCTAGCTGCGTAGGTGGATTTCCATCTGAATACCATGCTGTGGGCGCAGGGTAATCAGCGGTTCGGGAGTGACAGTTTGTCCCGGCAGCAGTGATAGATGGTAGCGCTGAATCATTGTCGCTAGCACGAGGCTGGCTTCCATCATGGCAAACTGGTTGCCGATGCAGATACGCGGGCCGCCACCAAAGGGGAAATAAACGTAGCGCGAGATGTTCTTCTCCGCCTCGGGGGTGAAGCGTTCCGGCCTGAAAGCCTCTGGCTCATCCCAGTAAGCCGGGTGGTGGTGCATGACATATGCGCTCATCAGCACCACATCACCTGCTCGGACAGGATACCCACCGATTTCTACATCCTGAATCGCTTCCCTTGTGATGATCCAGGCCGGCGGATAGAGACGCATGGATTCCTTGATGACCATTTCTGTATAGGGTAGGTTGGGCAAGTCGGTTAACCGCGGAAGTCTACCGCCCAGGATGGCATCAAGTTCGGTGACGAGTTTAGCTTCAATAGCGGGATGCTGTGCCAGGAGATAGCACGTCCACGCCAGGGCGTTGGCGGTGGTTTCGTGACCAGCGATAAACAGGGTCATGGCTTCGTCACGTACCTGTTTGTTGGACATGCCGCCACCATCTTCTTCATCTACTGCTAGTAGTAGCATGGAGAGCAGGTCGCCGGTATCTTTGCCAGACTGCCGCCGCTCACTGATGATGCCCATGATCGTGTCTTCAAGCAATTGGGCGGCACGGCGGCGCTTGCGGTTGGCTGGTGTGGGCATCCAATCCGGCAGATGAATCAGTTGGGTAATGCGCTGACCGGCTGTTTCGATTCCAATCGTAACGGCTTTTCCTAATGCAGCCGATTTATTGGAAATATCGGTATCAAACAGCGTTTTGGCGACAATCCGCATCGTGAGTTCCATCATGTCGTGTGAGATATCGCGCTGCTGCCCCGTTGACCAACCGGATAGCATGTCATCAGCGAAATCCACCATCACCCCAGCGTAGGCCGCAACTCTATTGTGATGGAAGGCGGGCTGCACCAACCGGCGCTGGCGCTTATGCGATTCGCCATCGTTCGTCAACAGGCCGTTGCCGATGGCCTGCTTCGTATTTTTCTTCAGCATGGCTGATTTGTGGAACAGGTCTGGATGCTTAACCAGTACATACTGGATATAATCTGGGTGGTTTAGCTGGTAAAGGTGGCGCGGCCCCAGGCGAAAATGCACAATGTCACCGTATTGTTCCCGGTTGTGAACCAGAAAATCGAGACGCTGCTGTTGCAGACTCTTCAGATTTAATAGCGGGAAACGCGGCTGGGGTCCCGGCGGATACTGGTTGCGCATTGCGAATATCCTTTACAATCTGGCAGTTTATAGACACTGTGACTATAAATAGGATATGTAAAAAGTGGGGCGGGGTCAAGGTATGCCCGGCATAAAACTGTAAATTGTTTGTAAACTCTTTGCTGGCGCTAATGTCGGAAGAAGTGATCGAGGATGTGCACGGTATCGGCCAGTTTTTCCAGGTAGCTGTAATGGCCGGCACCCGCGAAGACGACCAACCCGGCATCAGGGATCGTTTGCTCCAATAGCTTGCCCTGTCCCAGCGGGGTGTCGGCATCCTGGTCACCCCACAAGAGCAGAGTTGGGGACTGCACTCGTGCCGCATAGGACAGCAGGTCTTGATTGACAACCCTAACAAACGTTTCGCGCATAACTCCGCTTACCGATTGAAAATCCGCCGAACCATAACGCTGGTTATACCAGTCGTGCAGCCGTTCTGCTAGGAGATTGAGACCGATTTTGTATAAACCGCTGCGTATACCTTTGTAGGTTTTCAGGCGTAATTGTTTGATGCTTGAGGGTTTGGGGAGGACTCCGGCGCTGTCGGCCAGCGCCATTTTGTGGATACGCTCCGGGTATTCCGCTCCCAGTATGAGTCCCAGCCTCCCGCCGAAAGAATGCCCGAAAAGTTGTGTCTGATGCAATCCCTGGTCATCCATATAGCTCAGAATGAAATTCGCATAGTCAAATATTGACCAGGCGATAGACGGCGCTTCGCTATTCCCAAAACCCGGCAAATCCGGCACGAATACACGGAATCCGCGCCCTGCCAGTTTTTCCGCTAGCGGCCAGATTAACGCGCTGCTCGCGCCCCAGCCATGCAGCAGCACCACCGGTTCACCTTCACCGCCGACCAGGTGGGTTATTCGCAGGGACTGGACTGTGACAACGCTGGCTGTAGGAGGCATAGCAGTAGGGGCGCTCATTCAGTGGTAATCCTTGCACCCAGTTTTTGCAATTTTGAAAACACGTTGCCAAACGTGCGCTCAATTGCCTGGGCATTGTCTATCACCGTTTCGCCCTGCGCTACCAGCGCAGCCCCCAGCATCCCCAGCCCGGCACGTACGTCAGGAGAATCGAGGTAAACGCCTTGCAGCGCAGTTGGCCCGATGACAATAGCACGGTGCGGGTCGCACAGGACAATCTGGGCACCCATCGCCTTAAGTTTATCCACGAACAACAGGCGGTTATTAAAGAGTTTCTCGTGGATCAGCACCGATCCCCGTGCCTGAGTTGCGATCAAGGTAGCAATTGCCACCAGATCGGACGGGAAGGCCGGCCAGGGAGATGTCTCGACGGTCAGGTCAGCATCTTCGACCTGGTTTGACAGTAGGAACGACTCGTGTCGGGTGACGAATAGACGTGCCGATTCCACATCCAACCGGAGGCCAAGCTGTTTGTAAACTTTTTCGATCATTCGCATATCTGGGGCATGGATGCTTTCAATTTCGATCCGCCCGCCAGAAAGCGCTGCAATGGCTGCGATACTGGCCGCCTCAATATGGTCGGGGCCAATGGTAACCTCTACACCCTTAAATTCCTTCACGCCCTGTACACACAGCCGGTTTGAGCCGATCCCGCTTACACCCACACCCATTGAGACAAGCATCATGGCGAGTTCGCGTACATGCGGTTCACAAGCGGCGTTGTAGATCGTCGTCTCTTTACCCAGGCGACTCGCCAACATCATCACAATCGCTGTCGCTGTGACGCTGGCTTGCGAAAGGATGATCTCTTTTTTATCCCAGGTCACCGGTTGACAGATCAACGCACCATTGTCAATCCTGATGTCCAACCCCAGGTCACGGAATGCTTCCAAATGAGTACGAATACGACTTAAGGGGAAGTCTATCTCAATGCGAACATACTGTCTCCGGACCAACACCGGCGCAAGGTAGAGCAGGGCGCTTACCAGACCGTTGGTATCCGCCTGGTTCAGGTCGCGCTTGTTAATCTGGGCAGTTTGGATCGTCACTTGGGACTGGTCCGCCCATTCAAAAGCCGCACCCAGCCGCCTGGCGACTTCCAGCATACTGTCAATTGTGGTGGTGCGCGGCATATTCCTCAGTGTCACAGGTTCGTCAGTCATCAGGCTAACCGCCAGCAATGCCAGTGCCGCGTTGGGGTTGCCAGATGTCGAGTAAACGCCATTCAATTCTTGTCCACCTTCAACACGAATTCGCATAAGCCCTCGCAGTCTTGAATATGTGTGATTATAGCAGTTTTAAGGCAGCACTTGGCGGGTTAATTCACCCCTAATCTTTCTTTGTCCATAACCGTTTACATTTGCTTGACGCCTCTTGCGTGCGGCGGTAGGATGCAAGAGATGAACACAAGGCGGAACGCAATGATTGAAGTCGAAAATCTCACCAAACACTATGGAACGCACCTGGCGGTTGACCACGTTTCCTTTAGCGCACAACGGGGCGAAATTGTTGGGCTACTCGGCCCGAACGGCGCTGGGAAAACCACCACGATGCGGATGCTCACCGGATTTATGCCCCCTAGTGATGGCACAGCTCGTGTTGCCGGGTTTGATGTATTGTCCGATTCGCTGGCGGTGCGCCAGAGTGTCGGCTATCTGCCCGAGCATGTGCCTGTCTACCCGGATATGACGGTGCATGGATATATCAGTTTCTGGGCGCGGCTGCGTGGCGTCAAAAATGTGCGCCAGCAGGTGGATGCCGCTCTGGAACAGGTACAGCTCACAGACCGGCGCAAGATGCTGGTGCGGCATCTTTCTAAGGGCTTGACACAGCGGTTAGGGTTGGCGCAGGCCCTTGTTCATGACCCCCCAGTGATTATTCTGGATGAGCCGACGATTGGTATTGATCCTCAACAGGTGATTGAAGTGCGCGATACAATTCGCCAGCTTGGAGAAAATCATACCGTCCTGTTCAGCACACACATTCTTTCGGAAGCGGAACAGGTATGTGACCGGGTGGTGATTATCCAGCAAGGACGCATGGTTGCCCAGGGCGCACCTGCCACGCTGCGGCAGCAGTTGCAGTCAGGTGCGCATCTCTATATTGAAGTGCGTGGAGCGAATGAAGCCAAAATCCGCGAGATTCTGAACCCATTGCGCGATATTCAATCCATTGAGCCGCAAGGGAATGGCTTTTCACTGCGGGTCAAGCCAGGCAAAGACCTGCGGGCGGCGGTGGCGGAGCGCGTGATGGCGGCAGGCGTTGCCCTCCTGGAACTGCGTCCGGTGGCAATGACTTTAGAAGACATTTTCCTGGATATTATCAAAAGGAATTGATGATGCGCGGCGTTCTAACTGTATTCAGGCGCGAGGTCGGGCAGTACTTCGCTTCTCCTGTGGCCTATTTGATTGCCTTCGCGCTGCTGTTGATTACGGGGCTGCTGTTTAACACCGACCTGACCTACAGTATGCGCGTGAAACCGGCAGAGGCTGCATTAATCCCTGGCTTTCTATCGTTTGCACTGGTGTTCTTTGCACCGTTGCTCACTATGCGGCTGCTGGCCGAAGAAAAACGAGAAGGCACACTCGAACTGCTGCTCACCGCCCCGGTTCCGGATAGTGCGATCGTCTTTGGTAAATTCCTGGGTGCTTGGTTTTACTACTCACTCCTGCTGGCTTTGACCTTTATCTACCAGTTTATCCTGCTAGCAATCGCCCAGCCCGACATCGGCCATGCGATTAGCGCTTACCTGGGAATCTGGTTATACGGCGGCGCGGCTCTGGCTGTGGGGATGCTGTTTTCAGGACTGACAGAAAACCAGATTGTCGCTGCTTTCCTGGGCATGACGGCGCTCATGTTTCTGTGGTTGGGCGACTTGGCCGGGCAGATTGTAGCGAATCTCGACCTTGCGTATGTGCTGCGGCAGCTTTCGCTCCAGGGTCACTTTTCAACCTCGTTTGCCGTCGGTTTATTGCGGGCTGAGGATGCGGCGTATTTTGTTGGCATCATCGCGGTGATGCTGTTTATCACCATCCGTATTGTGGAATCCCATAGGTGGCGCTGATGCGGAAAAACGATGCAATCACTCTGACACGTCAGGCAATCGGCCAGTGGGCGAGTTATGCCGGCGGTATTGGTCTGGTAATTGGTATTATCGGTTTTATCTGGCAGGGCGGCTTTACTCCGCTGATAGTTGCCATTCTGGCGATAGGCGCTGGGGGCATCCTTATATGGGCGCTCTTCGCCCCTCGTGATTTTACGAACTTCGTAACGGGGCGTCAGGCGCGGGCCGGCACATTGTCGGTATTTTCTTCGCTCCTGATGATCGGGATTGCGGTGCTGATTTACACTCTGCTGCAACGATCGGTCATTACGCTCGATATGACGCAGGCAAGCCGTTTTACATTGAGTCCGACGACGGAAACCCTGTTGCAGCGCGTGACCCGCCCGATACGGATTACAGGGTTTTATTCACCGGGAGCTTTGCAACTGCGTTCTGTGGATGACGAGTTCTTCCGGTTGTATACGGTGGCGACGGACGGCCTTATTGAGCGCGTGTATATTGACCCGGATGAACAACCCGCTATGGCGCAGTTGTACCAGGTGAGTTATGACGGGGCAGTGTACATTTCGTTTCTTACCGAAAATGGCGAGGTGGATTTTACCACGCTGGCGAGGGTGCCGAGCAGTGATAACCAGGAACGCGACATGACAGAGGCAATCGCTCGTCTCCTGATTTCTGGCACACTCAAAGTTTACTTTGAAACCAGTCACGGCGAATTGGATGCACTCGATACGTCCCAGCAGGGGCTTTCCGGCATTCATAATGGGATTCAGGAAAGTGGGCTGATTACGGCCTCACTCAGCCTGACGGAACTGGTTGCCACCGGGCAGGCTGTTCCACGTGATGCATCAGCAGTGATTCTGGCGCGGCCCATCACGCAATTTTCGGCGGAAGAAGTCGCTATCCTGGATGCCTACTTGCAGCGTGGCGGTGGGGTGTTCATTATGGCTGATGTGCTGTTTAATGAAAACCCATTTCTGAGTCAGAACAGCCTGTTTAACCAGTATTTGTGGGACAACTATGGTATCCGGGCGGTGGATGCCGCAGTAGTGGATGCCACCGCCAGCGAACGCACGCCGCTCGATATTATCAGTGCGGTAGTATTCGGCGCTACTGATATTGGGGCGCGGCTTGACCCTGCGAACAATACTGCTACGCTCTTCAGCATCGCGCGTGTGTTACAGGTCAATGATACTCCACCAGGGAATGTGGCAAATGGTCGTGTGATTTTATCGTCCGAGCAGAGCTATGGCGAGACAAATTTACGTTTATTAGGTGAAACCAATACCTACCAACCGGACAACGAAGACCTCCCTGGCCCACTGACGACAGTGGCCTGGGCTTGGGACCAAACCTCAAATGGCCGGATTTTACTGGTAGGTGACTCGGATTTTGTTACCAATGGTCTTATTCTGACCGGTGGCAACAGCATTTTGTTTACCGATGGCCTGTCATGGTTGACCGGGTTAGGTGAACAGATCCAGTTTGGGGTTCAGGCCTACTCGGTGGGGCTACCGCTGGTGTTTCTGGATACACAAACATTGGACATTGTGGCTTTTGTGACTGTTATTCTGATGCCGGGGTTGGTGTTGGTGGCAGGGTTTGTGGTCTGGCTAAGGCGGGTGCGCGCATGAACCGGAAAACATTCCTGACCCTGTTCGTGCTTTTTGTCCTTCTGGCTGCTGTGATCGTGATTCAGGAAGCTCAGTTTGGGCGGCAGGCCGCTGAAAATGCTGCTGATGCTGCCCGGTCACGCGTGTATCCCGGCCTGGCTGTGCTGGACATCCACGCGATCCGACTGTCTTTTCCGGGCCTTGAAAAGGCATTTATACTTAGCCGTGATGCGAATGGTGAGTGGACGGCCCCAGATAATGTCGGGGTACTGGATACGGATGCCGCCACCAGTATTGCTCGTAGCGTCGTGCTGCTCACCTATCAACGAACGATCCCGTTAGCGGAATCAGCGGATTTGAGTGAGTATGGGTTTGGTGATTATGCCGTGTTCGCGGTGGAAATTCTGCTGACGAATGGGGAAGGTCATGCGCTGGCGGTTGGTGCGGTCAATGCGAGCCGCTCCGCGTATTACGCTTTAGTGGACAACTACAATGACATTTACCTGGTAGATCGAGGTGCGCTCGATTTCCTCATCACTCAGTTGCGGACTCCGCCATTAACTTGACAACATTTTAAAATTGCGTTATTGTGTAATTTCGGTGTCAGCCGGTAGCGTATTCTACTGGGTAGTTCTGCTTGGCGACCTCAAGTTATCGTCAACCGCTCAATTCGTATCATAATTGTATCAGATAGAGTGAGGGATTATACTCTAACCTTGCTACGAGTCGTTAGAGGTAGGGTTTAGAGTCCGTAAGTGCGTTATGCTGATGATACAGGACAAAGACGAGCTTCGTGCTCAACTCATAAAAAAAGCCCATGACAAGGGCGTTGTAACCTACGATGATATTCTCGCCGTTCTGCCAGAGGCTGAACGTGATGTTGCTCTATTAGACGACATCATGGACAGTTTGTTTGATGCCGGGGTGATGGTGGTTCCCGGCGGGCAGGATAATATGAATTCGGGCGACGATGATGACGATGCCATCACCATGGAAATGCCACGTGTCCAGGATGAAGAGGATGAGTTTTTGGCATTTGATCTGGATGATGATGACCTGATTGAGGATGCGGGATATCAACAGGCACTTGATACAGATGATGTGGTCGGGTTGTATTTGAAAGAGGCCGGTCGTGTACCGCTTTTGACTGCGGACGAAGAAGTTTCCCTGGCGAAGCGAATGGAAGCGGCAGAGCTGGCGAAAGAACAGCTTGAAGCCTATGGTGAATCGCTCCCAGCGGATGATATCTATGATTTAAAAGACATCGTGATTGACGGTGAACTCGCGCAGGAACATCTCATCCGGGCGAATGCGCGGTTGGTGATTAGCGTGGCGAAGAAGTACATTGGTCGAGGTGTGCCATTCCTGGATCTGATTCAGGAAGGGAACATCGGGTTGATTCGGGCTACCAATAAGTTCGAGTACCAGCGCGGCCATAAATTCAGTACCTACGCAACCTGGTGGATTCGCCAGGCAGTTAGCCGGGCAGTGGCTGACCAGGGGCGGACGATTCGTGTGCCGGTTCACATGGGCGACCAGCTTAACCGGATGCGGCGAGTGCAGTTGCAACTGCTGCAAGATTTGGGGCGCGAACCGTCCATCGATGAATTGGCCGAAGGCATGGAAACTACGCCCGACAAAATCGAGAACCTTCTCGAAATCGCTCGTCACCCGGTCAGCCTGGAAACGCCGATTGATGAAGAGGGTGATTCAACATTTGGTGATTTCGTGGAGGATGTCAACAGCCCGGCTCCTGCGGAGGAAGTGGCGACACACCTGCTGCATGAACAGTTAGAAACTGCGCTGCAACGCCTGCCACCCCGTGAGGCGCAGATTTTGAAACTGCGCTACGGCCTGGAAGATGGGCGGGTGTATACTTTAGAAGAGGTCGGGCAGACCATTGGTGTTACTCGTGAACGGGTGCGCCAGCTTGAAGCCCAGGCATTAAACCGTCTGCGCCAGTCATCTGCGCATGTTATTCTGCGCGACTACTTGTACGAGGAGTAGACTCTTGCGGGCAAAAGATTCACGCGGTCCTGTGTTATGGCCGTTGGGTATGGCGTTAGCGGGTGTGGCGCTGCTGCTGCATAATTTTCTCCTGGTCGGGGATTTTAATGTGGTGGCATTATGGCCGCTCTTGCTGGTCGTGGCAGGCGCGTGGATTTTACTGTGGGGTGACCTCATCCCTGGTGACGAAGGTCGAACCTTCGGTATCACGCGGGGCAGCGTCGAATCGGCTGCCCTGGAGATCAGTGCTGGCGAGATTGATGTTCAAGTTCAGGCTCTCCAGCGCGAAGGGCGGTTGATTGCAGGCCAGTATGCTACGTTTTCCCGACCTGGCCTGAAGGTGAATGGTACGCACACCCATTTACTCTTGCACCGGGCCGCGACCCCCTGGTTGTCGTTTGCCGATTGGCAGATGGGGCTGGCGGTAGATTTGCCCTGGCAGATATTGGTCAGTACATATCTGGGGCGTGTGAATGTGGACGCCTCCGGTTTGATATTGCAGGAAGCGGTAGTGGCTACTGGTTTGGGCGATATTCGTTTCATCTGTCCGCAGGAATCCCTGTCACCGCTGATACTGCGTTCTGCACTTGGTAACATCCACTTGATAACCCCGGTGGGCTACCGGACACAGATCACCATTGAGGGAGGGCGGCTGTTCGGTGTTCAGGCCGACTCGAACCGCTATGAAATGGTTGCCCCTCGCGTGTTTGCGGCGCGTGATGTTGACGAATCGCTTCCGTTGGTGGAAGTGACCGTCAGCGGCACTTTTGGAGATGCTTATCTCACTTGAGAGTTGTCCCCCATGTCTACCCCCTTCAGTCTGGTTATCCGTGACGCGCTAGGGCAGGATATCCCGGCGTGCCTGGCGCTTGACCACCAATACGAAACTGATTATGTCTGGCAGATGAGTGTTGCCGAAGAAGGGTCGGAGCGGCAAATTCACTTCAGCAAGCAGCATTTGCCGCGCACGATGCTAGCGGGTCACCCCGCCGACGAATCACGCCTGCGTTATTCCTTGCAAAATAAACAATGTTTTCTGGTAGCCGCCGAAAAGGGCAGGGACACGCTGTTTGGCTACTTGACCATGCATAGTGATCCGGTGTACAAGACCGCGCTGCTGCAAAACTTGGTGGTCGGGCGATTGTACCGGCGGCGGGGCATTGGCGGACGGCTTTTGAATGTGGCCCGGCAATGGGCGCTGGAACATGGCTTGAACCGGATTACGCTGGAAACGCAGACCAAAAATTACCCGGCGATTCTCTTTTGTCAGCAAGCCGGTTTTGTATTCTGCGGGTTCAATGACCAGTATTTCCCGAATCAGGATATCGCGTTGTTTTTTACTCAGACTATACGGTAAGTGAGGCATCGTTTGGTTGAGTTTTTCTCTACGTTCCTGGCGCTCGCTAACGAGACTCTGACGGCTGCGATTGTCATTATCGCGGCTTCAATGCTGCTCTATAATCTGGCGCGGAATCGCAAAGATCGTGTCGCTCGTACATCCGGCATCATGCTGGCATCAGTGACGGCTGTGTATATCTGTGATGTGTTGATTTCCCTGGGACCGGGCGCGGTCAGTTATGTCGCGATTTTGCGAGCGCAGTGGATTGGCATTGCCTTTGTGCCTGCCGCTGTTTTTCATCTTTCTGATGCGCTGCTGGCTACCACCGGGCTACCCTCGCGTGGCCGCCGCCGCAGGGTCGTCCTGCTGCTCTATTTGTTGAGTATAGCGTTTTTGCTGGCCGCGGCCTTTACGGACATTCTCATTCGTCCGGTGGTGCTTACGGCGCGGTCAGCCACACTGGTGTCCGGTTGGTTCTTTTGGGTGTATCTGGCCTATTTTTTGACCGCCAGTCTCGTATCTCTGGTGAATGTCCAGCGAGCACGGGGACGGTGCTTAACCCGCAGCACCCGGCGGCGAATGGGATATTTACAGGTTGCAATGCTGACGCCGGCACTCGGTATCTTCCCGTATTCGGTGATGCTTGGCTTGAGCGAGAATTCGTCTATCGGCATGTTGGTGTTGGTGAATGCCTCCAACGTGGTTGTTATTCTCCTGCTGTTGTTTCTCGCCTATCCGCTCTCCTTCTTCGGTACGCGCATCCCTGATCGTGTGGTAAAAACCGAATTACTGCGCTTCATGATGCGTGGCCCAGCGACCGGACTACTGGCACTGGGGACGATTATTTTCACGCAACCAGCGACTCGTATTCTGGGGTTGCCCGGCGGCAGTTTCATGCCGTTTGCAGTAGTGACGGTGGTGCTGCTATGGCAATGGTTTGTCTCGTTGATCCTGCCCTGGCTGGAAAAGCACCTGATTTATGGCAATGAAGACGACGACCAGATTGAGAAGTTACAGACACTCACCGAACGATTATTGACCCGCACCGACCTGTTGCAATTGATAGATGCGATTCTGGCGGCAAGCTGCGATTATCTGCAAGTCAATACCGCTTTTGTAGCTGTTTTGAATGATGGCCGGGCCGAGTTGGTGACTGCCATTGGGCCGACGAAACCCAGCAGCAAATGGTTGGAAGAGCAAAGCTCAACCCTACTTGCCCTTGTGGATAATACGTCGGATGAATTTGAGATCGAGCATTGGCATTCATACTGGATTGTGCCACTTTTTAGCAAACGTAAGCATGACGATTCACCCTTTTACCAGGTGGGTTTCCTGGGCATTCAGGCACGTTCCGCCGTCATGAATCTGACACCGGATGAAATGCGCGGGTTTCAGAGTCTTGTCAAGCGGGCAGGGCAAACGCTCGATGACCTGGGACTATATACTGAAATTTATGCCGCGCTGGAAGGTCTGCTGCCCCAGATTACGATCACGCGCACACGGGCGGCGGAAGTGGAATATAAACCGGGACATGGGGCATCCCTCTCCATCGCCGATAGTGACCGACTGCTTGTTGACCTGGAACAGTTAGCGGAACAGGTGCGTGCTGCGCTGCGTCACTACTGGGGTGGGCCAGGCCTGACACAGAGTCGCTTGTTGGAATTGGGTATCGTGAATCAGTCACTGGCCGAAAACGATAATAATCCCGCCAAAGCGCTGCGCACGGTGCTGCTTCAGGCAATTGAGAAGCAGCGACCAGAGGGTGAACGTAAGATGCTCAGCCCGGAGTGGACGATTTACAACATTCTTTACCAGCGGTTTATCGAGCGAAATAAGGTGCGGGATGTGGCCGTCAAACTGGCGCTGAGTGAGCCGGATCTGTATCGCAAGCAGCGGGTTGCGATTGATATGGTGGCGGAAACGTTGTTGGAAATGGAACAGGCACAGACGAATATCGACGAAACACCGGTTGTGAACGATAGTGTTTGACAAGGGTTTTAGGGATACTTATAATCTGGCCTTAATTGGGAAGGGTTAAGCTGTCGATGATAGTGTGTCTGCACCGGCAAGCAGTCGGATGGATATCGTAAAATGACGTAAATAATGACTTAACACTTGGTTGCACTGCAAACCATGAGTCTTTACTGACTGCTCTTGTTGGACCGCCGATGAACGATTCTTAATGTTATAACAAGGGGAAAAGTATGTCTACTGCAACACAGCGGCATGAGTATACGCCGCCGCCACCAGACGAGGGGTATTGGGCGGCGCTGCTCCAGGAGGGGGAATTTGCGGAACCGGCTCCACCTGAATTTGAGAATGGTTCAACCCACTCAAAGGTAGATGGTGAGTTCAATCATCCGGATTCAGGTGATCCATCAATGGTCACAAATCATGCGGATTGGGTGGAAATTACACGGATTCACGACCATGATGAGGTACTGGAACTTCCAGTTATTGGCTTTAATCGGGGGGGGCTGCTGGTTGAGTGGCGGAGCTTACGTGGGTTTGTCCCGGCCAGCCAGTTAGATAATTTCGCTGTGAATGAGAATGGTTTTGCCCGGCGCGATGCACTTAAAGATTATGTCGGCAAAACATTGAGTCTGCGAATTATTGAATTATACGTTGATCAGAATCGCTTGATTTTATCGGAACGCGCCGCACGGGTAATGGCCGGTCAGCGGGCTGACCTGCTCCACCAACTTCAATCCGGCGACACACTGACCGGTACTGTTACCAACCTGTGTGATTTTGGCGCTTTTGTGGATTTGGGCGGTCTGGAAGGATTAATCCATATCAGCGAACTCAGTTGGGGGCGAGTCGGCCACCCAGCGGATTTGCTCGAACGGAACCAGACGATTCAGGTTTTTGTAATGGAGATTGACCAGGCGGCTGGTCGTATCGCCCTCAGTCTCAAACGGATGCATCCTGACCCTTGGGAGACGGTGGCTGAACGCTACACTGTCGGGCAGATGATTTCTGGGGTGATTACGAATGTGGTGGACTTCGGCGCATTTGCCTGCATTGAAGAGGGGTTAGAAGGTCTCATTCACGTTTCCGAGCTGGCAGAAGGACATTTCTTGCATCCCCGGAACGTGGTGAACGAAGGCCAGATAGTGGAGGCGCGGGTACTGAGTATTGACAGCCGTGGGCGCCGTCTAGGGTTGAGCTTGCGGCAAGACCAGTAGGAACAAAACGCTGCGAGAAGTACATAAAGACAGGATAATTTGAGGTTGTTGTTCACGGGCCGGCGGTTTTCGTTGGCCTTGTGTGTTATATTTCGGTAGGCGCAAACACGGGTTGACGACTATAATGGGTTTGAATTGTGATAGTTGTTGAGGTATGGCTGGGACGTGGCAAGTTCTAAGACGACCAAAAACAAACCGCGCAGTAATGCTGCTGAGAAAAGCGCAAAACACGAAGAGCAGAATCCGCAGACTGATCGTTCGTTGGTGAGTGCTGAATTCTGGGATTCACTGCTGGACAGTTTGCCCCCCTGGGGCGACGAAATCGCTGCAATCGTGCTGATTGTGTTTGGCATTGTGTCGTTCCTGTCGCTGCTGAACGTGTCATCCGATGCGACGATCTCTAATGCCTGGTCGAATGCCCTCACGAGTCTTTTTGGCTATGGTAGCGTGGTGGTTTCAGCCGGAATTCTAGCATTGGGGGTGATTATTCTGCTTCCCAAGTTGGGGTTGGTGATCAAATTCCCCACGTCACGTATCCTGGCGCTGGAAGTAGCCTTCTTCTCGCTGCTGGCGCTGTTCCACCTGGGGACGGGGGATGCCGAACTGCGGGCGGTAGCGCGGGCAGGGCAAGGCGGTGGTTATATCGGTTGGGCGTTAAGCAGCCTGATTAGCGGGCTGTTCGGTTCGATTACGGCGATGATCATTTATGGGCTGCTGCTGTTAATTAGCTTAGGTGTGGTGATCGGTATTCGCAAGGTCACTATCCAAGGATGGCTGCGAGCAGCCATCTACCGGTTGCGCCAGTATGCTGACCGGGTAGTTGAAGCGACCAATCCGAAATGGCAACAGCGCCAAAAGGCAGCACCTAAGATTGTACCAATAGTCGCTTCCCCGCCTGTAGAAACCCGGAAACGCACGACAGGTACTTTTATCCGCATCCGGCCTGACCCGGCGCACTTACCCCCCTCGCAGCGTCCTGGGGGAGTGGTACGTGATGTAAGCGCGGGGACGGCTGAAATCGGTAAGACAAGTGAACATCCCCTGCCCCTGTCACGGGAAATCCTGGGTGGTTTTAACGCGATTGGGACACTCAAGGGTAAGAAGCAGAAGGGCGTTCAGTTGGTGGAACGGCCTGATGGGCGCGTTAAGCGATATTACACTGTAGACGACATGCGTGAGGTGAAAAAAGTCGGTAAGCGCGACTCCAACCTGCCACCGCTGGAACTGCTTCAGGACATTGAACTCAATGTGCCCGACGAGCAGGAGATCAACAATAATGTGGTGTTGATCGAAAACACGCTGCTGGAATTTGATATTGATGTGGACGTGGTGGATGTCAAAGTAGGACCAACCGTGACACAGTATGCGGTGCAGCCCTTCAAAGAGACAACCACCGGGGAAGGGGAAACTGTACTCAACCGGACTCGTGTCAGTCGGATTGCGTCCCTGGCAAGCGACCTCTCATTGACACTTTCGGCCAAGCGATTGCGCCTGGAGTCGCCTGTTCCAGGGCACAGCTATGTGGGTATTGAAGTCCCGAATCGTTACCCTAGTGTAGTGGCGCTGCGCTCGGTTTATGAGAGCAAGGCCTTCCAGGACAGACTCCAGAAGGCGAAATCGCCGCTGTATATTCCGTTGGGGAGAGATGTGGCCGGGCAGCCATTGGGTGTTGACCTGGCACAGATGCCGCACTTACTGATTGCCGGTACAACCGGATCAGGGAAGTCGGTATGCATCGCCGCGATTACAGCGGCGCTCATTCTGAACAATACTCCGGACAAGGTTAAACTGGTGATGCTCGACCCGAAAATGGTAGAGTTGAGTCGGTTTAACAGTCTGCCACATCTCCTGGGCGAGGTCGAAACCGAGCAGGAGCGAATTATCGGGGTGCTGCGCTGGTGTACTCGCGAGATGGACCGGCGTTACAAACTTCTGGAAGAAAACGCCGCCCGCAATATTGACATTTTTAATTCACGTCTAAGCCGTCGCCAGCAGGAAGAATATCTGCCGTATATCGTGATCCTCGTGGACGAAGTAGGCGACTTGATGCTCTCCCGCCCGGAAGAGACGGAGAAGACGATTACCCGCCTGGCACAAATGGCGCGTGCGGTGGGGATGCACCTGGTTGTGGCGACACAGCGCCCCAGTGTAGATGTGATTACGGGTCTAATCAAGGCGAACTTCCCTTCGCGCGTGTCGTTTGCGGTGGCATCCGGCGTCGACTCGCGGGTTATTCTCGATTCGGTAGGTGCGGAAACGCTGTTGGGGCGGGGCGACATGCTCTACCAGGCCGCCGATGCTGCTGGGCCACGCCGTCTTCAGGGCTGTTATGTCTCGGATGACGAAGTGCGGGAGTTGGTAAACTACTGGAAAGACTGGTACGAGAAGCAGATTGCTGATGGCAAAATGGCACGACGGCGCATCAGTCCCTGGGAACGTGGTCTGACTCGGCGCGAATTCCTGGCAGAGACCGACCCGATGCTGGAAGATGCCATTGCCCTGGTGATTGAGGCGGGGGAGGCCTCAGCCTCGCTGATTCAGCGACGCCTGGGGCTGGGGTATCCGCGTGCTGCCCGAATTATTGACCTGATGCACGAACTAGGAGTGGTGGGTGAACAGGAGACAGGTGGTCGCAGTCGCCGCGTTCTCATCAAGCCGGGGCAAGACCCCTTTAAGGATGCGATAGATAAACGAATGTAGGTTGAACCTATGACGGAGACACAGCACGAGATAGAACGTGCCGTCCCGGAAACCAATGCGCTCATAAAATCTCTGGTCGAGCAGGATACAATCGGGTTTCCTTTCTGGGTTCATGGCATAAT
Organism: uncultured Chloroflexota bacterium; assembly: GCA_937974245.1. Classification (GTDB taxonomy): domain Bacteria; phylum Chloroflexota; class Anaerolineae; order Aggregatilineales; family Phototrophicaceae; genus JACKCG01. Next base: position 28,691 of record CALJKV010000103.1, read on the forward strand.
TAGCCGTCATTTCCTTTCTGATCGCGGCCATGAATACTTTGATTTGAACGATGATAATCCTCACTTCACTCGTGATTGTATGGTTGTGATACTGGCAATATGAAAGCGTTCTTGACCTTATGACACAACTTGTAATAGGTGCCGGGCTGCTGGGGCGTTCTCTGTTAGATTATCTGCTGGAAAGAGGCGAGACTGTCCGGGTATTCGACGTAATCCCGTATACTGACTCGCGGGTCGAAACAATAACCGGCGATGTGTGTAACCCGCAAGACCTGGCGCGGGCTTGTGTGGGTGTGGATACCGTCTATCATACGGCATCTATGGTGAATCAAGGGCTGGGGAAAGTTCCGGGCATGTATGATGTGAATGTCACCGGGACGCAGAATGTGATCGCGGCCTGCCGGCAGCAGGGTGTCCGCCGCCTCATTTATACCAGTTCGATTGATGTCGTTTTTGACGGTACACCCATAGTCAACGGTGACGAGTCCCTGCCGTATCCGCGCCGCCACCTGGATTACTACGGTGCAACCAAAATGCTGGCAGAACAGGCCGTTATCCAGGCGTTTGATCCCCAGGGACTTCAGACAGTATTGTTACGAACCGCTGGTATCTATGGCCCGCATGACCGCCACCGCTTCCCGCCCATTCTCAGGAATGCTCGCAAGGGCATGTATACTCGCCTGGGTGATGGTCGGGCGAAGTTCAATCACGTCTATGTAAAGAATGCGGCTCATGCCCACTGGTTGGCTGCACAGGGGCTTCAGCAGGCGGGATGGCTACTGGGGGGACAGGTGTATTTTATTACCGACCATCCTCCTTCTAATTTCTTCGAGTTCTTCCTGCCATTTCTGGAAGCAGCCAGCTTGCCAGTGAAAGTGCGGTCCGTGCCGCTTTGGTTGGCACAGGGCATTGCGAATGCCAACGAACTGGCGTACCGGATACTCCCCAGCGACAACCGGGCGAGTCCCCAGCTGACGCGCTACGTCGTGGCGGCTACCTGCCAGGATTTTTGGTTCAGCCATGAACGTGCCGGTCGGGATTTTGGCTATACCCCTCTGGTTTCTGAAGAGAAGGCGTTTCAATATACAGTGGATTGGATTGTGAATGAGTGGCTGCCCGCGAATCAGTAGGTGTGTTGGGTCTGGAGTCACCTCCGCCGATGCTTCTCAAGGGTATCAAGGCGTTGTTTTGTGGAATAATATATTTAAGTTTTGATTGGAGGGAACGAATATGCCCTATACAGTTTCCTGGCTTGTGCCGAATCGCATTATCCTCACCCGTTATCACGGGATTTTTACATCGGAAGACCTACGCAGTTACCTCGAAGAGTCACTCCAGATGCGCGACGACGCGATAGCCGCTTTGGGCGAAGATGGTGCGCTCATCCACACCCTCACCGATGCCCGGAAGCTTGACCGCTATACGATTGGCCTGGCGGATATCCAGGGGATGCTCAAAAGCCTGCGCCAGCAGCGGGTTGGGTGGTCGGTTTTCGTGCACCCGGGCAAAATGGAGCGTTTTTTCTCCTCTATCGGCCATCATTGGGTCGGGGTACGTCACCGGGAATTTGCTACAATTGAGGACGCTATAGTATTCCTGAAAGAGGATGCTTCGCTCCCTGATTTCACCTATGTGCCGGAAGAACCAGAAAGCCAATCCAGCTAGTAACAGGGAGGATTGCTGAAAACTTCCCCCTGATTCTGCTGTCTTTTTGTGCTACAATCACAACTTCCGAACGGACGTTCTGTGAGCCGAAAGGATGGCTATGCCCCCGTTCCAGGTATATGCACCATTTGAGCCAACCGGTGACCAACCTGCTGCCATAGCGCAGTTGGTTGAAGGTGTTAACGAGAACCTGAAGCACCAGACCCTCCTGGGTGCGACAGGTACCGGGAAAACGTTTGCCGTCTCCAAAGTGATTGAGCAAGTGCAGCGTCCCACGCTGGTGCTGGCGCACAATAAGACACTCGCGGCGCAGCTCTATGCCGAGTTCAAGGAGTTCTTCCCCAAGAACGCGGTGGAATATTTTGTCAGTTATTATGACTACTACCAACCAGAAGCCTACGTCCCACGCCTGGACTTACACATCGAAAAAGAGACTGACATCAACGAGCAGATAGACAGGTTGCGACTTTCTGCGACGGCGGCACTGCTCTCGCGGCGGGATGTGCTGATCGTGGCGTCTGTTTCGTGTATCTACGGTATTGGCAGCCCCCAGGCCTGGGGGCGTTCGATCGTTGAACTGCAGGTGGGGAATGCCATCCGCCGCAATACGATTCTGCGGAAGCTGGTGCAAATCCAATACACGCGCAACGATATGGACTTGAAGCGTGGTACCTTCCGGGCGCGGGGAGATACGTTGGAGATTGCTCCGGCATATGCTGAAACTGCCTACCGGATTTACCTGTTCGGGGACGAGATCGAACGCATCTCCGAGTTTGACCCGCTGACCGGGGAAATCCTGGCCGATCATCCTGAGGTGAAGGTCTTCCCGGCCAAGCAGTTCGTGGCTGACGAAGCAAAAACGCGCCAGGCGCTCACAGACATCGAAAAAGAGTTGGAAGAACGGATTGCCTTCTTTAAGAAGGAAGGTAAGCTGCTGGAAGCCCAGCGCATTGAGCAGCGTACCCGTTACGACCTCGAAATGATCCGCGAAGTCGGGTATACCTCCGGCATAGAGAACTTCTCGCGCCACCTCGACCAGCGTCCGGCGGGCAGCCCCCCCTGGACTCTGGTAGATTATTTCCCGGATGACTACCTGCTGGTGATTGACGAGAGTCACATGACGATCCCGCAGATTCGTGGCATGTTCAAGGGTGACCAGTCGCGTAAGCTCAATCTGGTGGATTACGGCTTCCGGTTGCCGAGCGCGATGGATAACCGCCCGCTTAATTTTGAGGAGTTCCAGCAGCGGATGGGGCAGACGATTTACACCACCGCCACGCCGGGGCCATTCGAGCGTGAGATCAGCCAGGCGATTGTTCAGCAGGTCATTCGGCCAACAGGTGTGCTTGATCCGCAGATCAGTGTTCGCCCGATTGAAGGGCAGGTAGATGACCTGCTGCAAGAGGTGGCGCTGCGGGTAAAGAAAGGGCAGCGTGCGCTTATCACGACGCTTACTCAGCGTATGTCTGAGGAACTGGCCGGATACATCAACGAAATGGGCATCCGCGCTCACTACCTCCACGCTGAGATAGAAACGATTGAACGAGTCGAGATCCTGCGCGACCTGCGCTTAGGCGTGTATGATGTATTGGTAGGTATCAACCTTCTGCGGGAAGGGATTGACTTGCCGGAAGTCTCGCTTGTCGCTATTCTGGACGCAGATAAAGAGGGCTTCCTGCGCTCAGAGCACGCGCTTATCCAGATCATTGGGCGGGCGGCACGCCATGTCGAGGGGCAGGTCATCCTTTATGCTAACAAAATGACCGACTCAATGAAACACGCTATTGAGGAAACCGAACGTCGCCGTGAGATTCAGGATGCCTACAATAAGGAAAAAGGGATTGTTCCAGCTAGCATCGTGAAAGAAGTGCGTGACCTGACTGATCGAGTGCGCTCAATGATGAATGAGGAACAAGTCGCCGAAGTGGGTGTTGGTGCCACAAACCTGATGGCGCTGCCCAAAGATGAACTGCACCGTATGATTAAAGAACTTGAAAAGGAAATGAAGGCCGCTGCTCAGTCGCTCGAATTTGAAAAGGCCGCCGTGCTGCGTGACCAAATCACCGAACTGCGTGGTTCGCTGATAGACCGTGAAGTTGAGGGCGGACTCCTGCTGGGGTAGTACAAAGAACAGATCGAACCCACTGTAGGGGCAACACGCTGTTGTATGCAGGGTGCTGCCCTTTTTAATCCTATACTCCCACTTTGTCCGGGGCGTATATTTCGGCTAACTGGTGGATTTTAGCGCTGGTTTCAACCCAACTAATCGGGCTGAGTCCGAGTTTCTCCCGGATGCTTTCTTCGTCCATTCCCTGGCGGAAGTCGCGAACTGCGCATGTCCAGCGCAACATCTCGAATGACAGTTTCATCGGGATTTCCGCTCGGGCGCCAATATCTTCCAGGATGTATTCCAGGTTGCGGGCGGTGCAGTTGAAGATCGTTTCCTGTGGCGTATACTGCCCGAGGTAACGGTCAAGCTGGCGCACCCATTGGGCGCTAACTGGAATCTGGCGCTCCTTGAACACGTTGCGCCCGCTTTTGCCCTTGATTGTGAGCAGCGGCGTATCGGCGTCTCCCCGGTTGACATCTTTGGGCGTCAAACGCATGGCTTCGCTCTTTTTGATACCGGTTTCCACCAGCAGACGAAGCAGCATCTCCGGGCGTGTGTCGCGCTCTTCACTGCGTTTCATGTCGCGGGCGGCCAGCAGCGCTTCAGTTATTTCGTCTTCAGTGAGGATGGGCGAAAGGGGTGCCGGGCCGGAACGCTGTAAAACCGCTTTTGCCGGGTCAATCGGCAGCGAGCCGAGTTCATGCAGCCATTTGAAGTACACTTTGAGTGTCGTCACCCTCCGTGCATACGACTTGCGACTGCACGCTACACCGCGTCCATGTTCTAGCCAGTCCAGGAAATCATTAAGCAGCGAGGTTGTATACCTGCCGATGGGCGTGGCCTGTCCGGTGCGTTCTGCCAGCAGGCTTAAGTCCGACGTAAATGCCTTTATGGTGTGGTCGGATTTGCCTTCTTTGAGCAGGTACCGCTGAAACAGGTCAATCGTGTAGCGCAGTTCGGTGAATTTATTGATGTCTTCCGGCGTGTCCGGTTGGAACAGCGGAATTTGCCGTAAATCCGACATAGCCCCACCTGGATAATAATAACTCACTGACTCCAAATGAAGGGTAAACGAATTTAGAACATTTGTCAAGTTTTCAGCGGCGCAGGGTGTGTTCCGGGCTGCCATAAACCGCTTGGAGGCGCTCGGTATCGGCTTGTTCATTGGGAGTTAGAGTCCCAGCAATAAATTCAAGCTGGAAAGTCTGACTAAACCCTCGCACGATCGCATCAGCGGTGGCCTGCCACGAAACGCGCTGTCCGAGGGCTGTTTCCAGTGTGGTCGCCCGCGCCCGAACCTGTTCCCGGCCTGCTTCTCGGGTGGCTTCATCCGGATAGGTCAAGCCGGTACAGATGCGCCCCAGGTCACCATACAGGGGCAGTGTGCCATGTTGGAGAATGCCGCCTTTGCGCCGCACCTGGGCGCTGCCGATGAGTTTGCGCCCGCCGACAGTGATTTCATAGTGGGATGGCACTTCAAAACAGACTGGCCCTGCGGTTGTGGCCGTTTCGCTCATCGGGTCGGCCTGGGGATGTACGCCGAGCAGTTCCAGTCCGGCGGCCAACGCCTGGCTGATAGTCAGGTAACTGGTGACGACATCCCCGGCGGCCAGGGGGTGATCGGCAGGCAGTGCCAGACTGTAGGTGAGTTCATCACCATGCAGGATCGCCTTGCCGCCGGTGGGGCGGCGCACGATGTCCCATCCGTTAGCGGCAAGCTGGTCTAAGTCGGCTTCCCGACTTCGCTGCCCGTAGCCCAGGGAAAGGCACAGCGGCTCCCAGCCGTACAGTCGGAGTGTGGGTGGCGACTCACCGGCGGAGACCGCGTTTAGGATAGCCTCGTCCGTTGCCATGTTGTAACGACCAATAGTGGGGGAATCGTAGATTAAACGGCATTGACGCATATCGTCACCCTGCCTATACTGTTGATAGTGTATTGAACTGAGATAAGTCCAACCATGAGCGAAAACACGTTCGATGAATCGGTGGTAGATGACCGCGAAACCGTGGTCAACCAGCGTCCGGTGAATAGTGAAGCCGCCGCGCCGACTGCGCCTCGTAATACCCCGGTGGTGATCCCATCCCCAACGTATTATAACGATGGTTTTACGCCACCACCACCACCTAACGCGGCACGGGAATCGGCGGCGCGTGAACGAATGCGCCGTCGCCGGGTGCAGTCACGGCGGGGAGGGGAGTGGGCCTGGGTGGTGATTGCCGGGGCATTGCTGGCGGTAGCGATGATTTCCAGCATGACATTGTTTGTGTTCCTGCAGGCGTCTTCAGCGGAGCAGGAATTTCTGCCGACTGCCGTGATTGAACTGCCGACTCCCGTAGATGCACGCAATGTCAGTAACGGGGGAACACCGATCTCCGGCACTGGCACGCTGGTTACGTTGGATGATGGTCGCACGATTGAGCTAACGCCCTGGGATGGCAACTCGCGCTTTACGGTGCTGATGGTGGGGATGGATCGCCGTCCCGGAGAAACCGGGCTGGCCTACCGTACCGATACGATGATGCTCATCAGCATTGACCCACTGACAAACAGCCTGGGTGTCCTGAGCATCCCCCGCGATTTGTATGTCGAAGTCCCTGGCTATGCCGAACTCCAGCGTGTCAACTCCCCGATGGTGCTGGGGGAACTCCAGCGTCCGGGCTACGGCCCGCAGTTGATGATGCAGACCGTTCAGTACAATCTGGGAATGCGGATTCATGACTACGTAGTGGTGGACTTCAAGGCGTTTATCGGGTTGGTGGATGCAATCGGCGGGATTGATGTTGAGATTAACTATAATATCAGCGACCCGATTTATCCCGACATGAACTATGGTTATGATCCATTCTACCTGCAGGCCGGCCAGCATCATCTGGATGGGGCAACGGCGCTCAAGTTTGCCCGTACCCGGCACGGCTCAAGTGACTTCCAGCGCGCCCAGCGCCAACAGCAGGTCGTGTTCGCCATTCGTGATCGTATCCTCAATTTGCAGATGCTCCCTCAGTTAATTGTGCAGGCGCCGACTTTATGGAGTCAGTTGAGTCAGAATGTCAGTACCGGGCTTTCGATTGAACAGTTAATCCCGCTGGCGCTGTACTTGAAGGATATTCCGGCTGAGAATATCCGTACTGGCGTGATTGATCAGAGTTATACGATTGGCTATACCACCAGCGCTGGGGCGTCTGTCCTGGTGCCAGACCGTGCCCGGATTGGCCCCTTGATGGTGGAGTTATTCGGTGCGAGTTATTCGCAGTAGGGTTAGAGGTAATTCCTGGAAATCAAAACAGCGTCCTGAAAACGGGCGCTGTTTTTTTAATAAGGACTCCTGCTATGCCGTGTGCCGCGATGTTTTGAACCTGCTTTCGCAGGTGGGTCGTCTGACCGGCGATTCTGTCTTGGCCGAGGCCTATCACATGCACGCTGGACGAGGACGCCCGTAATGAGGGTGTTGGCTCAAAACTCGTGCGTCATCACGTGCACAGCAGGTTGGATTCTTTATACCAGAGAGGCGAAAGCGTGTAAAGACTGAGGTTTTAGCCGCGCACAAACCTTGTTGAATCTGTCCGAATGGATCATGGCAGCCTTCTGAAGTTCGACTCCAATCACCATTTGATGGTTGATATATGGTTATGGGTGCGGAGAAGTGTGTTCTTCGGTCACTGATTGCTGCAATACAGTGTGTACGCGGCAAGTGCAGCCAGTGCAGTAATCTCCCCGTGAGCGATGTAAAATGTTGCTGCAAAAAGGCGTTTTGACCCTGGAGGTGCTGCATTGGTGGAGGTTATCACGCTATTTACCAGCCTGGATGTCATGGATGGTGTTCCTACGAACCCCGCTAATCGTATAAATTGAATACTGAAGATACTGTCACCATACCACAATAATGGCAGCAGGTGGTGCATCTTTGTTCAAACATTTGTTCACTAATTCAACTAAGAATCGCGGCGAGAGCATCCACGATGCGCCGGGCATAGCGCCCGTCGGGGTCGAGCGCCGGGTTGTAGATCGTCACATCCGCACCGACGAGAGCGGGGGAGTGCGCCAGAGGGCGATTCAGCTGTATGAAGGTTTCCCAATCCAACCCGCCTGGCATGAGGTAGTCTACAGCGGGCAGCACGGTATCATCCAGTACATCGAGGTCAAGATGCAGCCAGAAGCGCCCAGGTGCGGCTTCCAAACGGGCGGCAGTCTGCTGGCCTAACGTGGCGGGGTCGTGTTGCTGGACGGCCTGGGCGTCGTATAAGATCATCCCTGGTGCGTGGGTGGCCGGGTGGGGCGCTCCGTCACGCTCAGCCTTTTCGCTGTCACGGTAGCCGAGCAATACGACATGTTCTGGCATTACGAGCGGCGGCGGTGTGCCGCCCAGTTCGGTCAGTGTCACCGGGCCGATTCCGCTCAAAATCGCCAATTCCATATCGGCAGCTTCGCCTGTTGGAGATGAGCGCCCATCGTAAAAATCCAGATGCCCATCTACGAACGTCAATCCGGTATGGCCGATTTCAGCACGCAGCGCGGCAAAGGTGCCGATCAGCAACGTGCAGCAGCCACCGATGATGAGTGGCCGCCGCTTTTGTCGTATGAGGGCTGCGATTCCGTCCTGAATCACCTGTGAGGCTGTGCAAACTGCCTCATATCCGATAATGCCGGTCTGAAGATCGCGGTCAGCGTTGTCAATGGCCGCCGGCAAATCACCCCAATCAGGCAGATTCAGGCGTGCAGCTAATCCTGCAGCACGCAGAGCGGCGGGCATTCGCTCAACCCCGGTGAAGCGTCCACTGCAATCAATTGGCACCCCGGCAATTCCGCTGACGGCCATCGTTGGCTATTCGTCCTCGTCCTCTTCCGGCTCGACGACGGTGATGCCGAGTTCTTCTAACTGCCCTGGTTCGGCGACAGAGGGCGCGTGCGCCATGATGTCCGCTCCGGTCTGCGTCTTGGGGAAAGCGATCACCTCACGGATATTGGGCGCTCCGGCAAAGAGCATGGAGAGGCGGTCAATCCCCCAGGCGATACCGCCATGGGGCGGCGTGCCATACTCGAAGGCTTCAAGCATGTGGCCGAACTGTTCTTTAGCATGTTCCATTGTCTGCCCAATGAGCGGGAAGATTTTCTCCTGCATTTCCCGTTCGTGGATACGGATGCTGCCGCCTGCGACTTCGTAGCCGTTGCATACCATGTCGTACTGCGTGCCGCGTGCTTTGCCGGGATCGGTATCGAGCAGCGCCAGGTCTTCAGGCATGGGGGCGGTGAACATGTGCTGCGACGGATCCCAACGCTGTAGCTCTGCGTCCCATAGGAAGAGCGGAAAGTCAATCACCCAGATGAATGCCAGCACATCCGGGTCGGCCAGGTTGTGTTCGGCGGCCAGGTGGCGGCGCAGCTTGTCGGTGACCGCATAGACGATTTCGCGCTCATCGGAAATGAACAGGAGCAGATCGCCGGGCTGTGCGCCAACGCGCTCAAACAGTTCAACTTTTTGCTCCACCGTGAAGAATTTACCAATCGGCCCTTTGACTTCACCAGTTTCTTCCAGGGGCAGCGCCATGTATGCCAGCCCTTTACCGCCGGCTTCTCGCGCTAGTGTTTCCAGGTCGGCGGCGACTTTACGCAATGCTGTGCCGCTGATTTCACCCATACCTGGCACACGGATGACCTTGACGGGCTTGCCAGCCTGGGTGTTGCTGACGAAGACGGCAAAACCACTCTTACTGGCGATGTCGGTGACATCATGTGCCTGGAGGTCATAACGCAGGTCAGGCTTGTCTGACCCGTATTTCTCCAGCGCTTCGGTGTAGGTCAGGCGGGGGAAGGGTTTCCACAAGAGTTTCTTGTCGGTGGCGATGTTATCGACCAGGGCAGTCGCCAGCCCTTCGTTGAGTTGCAGGATGTCCTCGCGCTCGACGAAACTCATTTCGAGGTCAAGCTGGGTGAATTCCGGCTGCCGTTCACCACGCAGGTCTTCGTCACGGAAGCAGCGAGCAATCTGGAAGTACCGTTCGTATCCGGCCACCATGAGAAGCTGCTTGAGCTGCTGCGGACTCTGGGGCAGGGCATAGAACTTGCCTTTTTGCAGGCGGCTGGGAACGAGGAAGTCGCGGGCGCCTTCGGGCGTGGTCTTGAACAGAATCGGCGTCTCGATTTCCAGGAAGCTGAGGTTATCCAGGTAGTCGCGGATGAACTTAACGACCCGGTGCCGCGTGACGAGGTTTTTCTGCATCGCCGGGCGGCGTAAGTCTAGATAGCGGTACTGCATCCGGCGCACTTCTTCGATGCTTTCATCCCGGTTGATGTAAAAGGGCGGCGTTTTGGAGGCATTCAGCAGCTTCATTTCTGAAACGACAACCTCGACATCGCCGGTTTCGAGTTCTGGATTGGCCGTCCCTTCAGGGCGGATCCGCACATTACCGTGTACCTGCAAGACATATTCACTGCGGGCATCACTGGCGATACGGTGGGCATCGGGGGCGGTTTCCTGGTCAACGACGATCTGCACAATCCCCCACCTATCCCGTAGATCAATAAAAATCAGTCCCCCCTGGTCACGACGGCGGTTAACCCACCCCGCCAATGTAACGGCCTGGCCGTCATGCTCTACCCGTATTTCGCCACAGTGATGTGTCTTTAACATGGTCGTGCTGCTCCTGACAAATACAAATAATCCCTTTAAAGGGTCACAAGAGATTATAACGGATCACTTGAAGAAGTTCAATTGTAAGGCTTTATGGGTCAATAAGGATAGCACGCTCGGTTACGGAAACAAATGGTCATCTTGCCAGAGATGGGCGCTGTATCCGTTGTGGAATGTGCCGTATTTTCCCTAATGAACAGGCTCAATCACCTGGGGCGTATCGTTGCCGGGGCGATTAACCAGCTTCGAGACGGTATACGCGGCCATTTTATCCGAGTCATAGGGGCGCATGAGGGCGTGCAGCGCCAGCGCTGGCGCATCCCCAGCGACCAGCCATTCATCATAGTCGGCGGGGTCCAGGATGACGGGCATCCGGTCATGGATGGTCTTCATAAAGTCGTTGGCTTCAGTGGTGAGGATTGTGCAGGAACGCACTTCAGCACCCTGAGGGCCGTTCCAGACTTCCCATAGCCCGGCCAGCGCGAAGATCGGGCGGCCTTTGAGGTGGATGAACATCGGCGTTTTCTCGTTTCCATCGCGTTTCCACTCGAAGAAGCCATCCGCCGGAATGAGGCAGCGGCGGCGCTTGAAGGCGGCGCGAAACGAGGGTTTTTCGTGGGCTGTTTCGGAACGGGCATTGATGAGCTTGTTGGCGAGCGCCGGGTCTTTGGCCCATGATGGCAGCAGCCCCCAGGTGTGAAACGATAGGGCTGTGGGGGCTTCGTTGGTGATGATGGCAACGGGCTGCGAGGGGGCGATGTTATAGCGGGGCGGCAGGTCGGGCGGTACTGTCACCAGGTTAAAAGCTAACTGAAGGGTATCCAGGTCAGTGGTCAGGGTGAAGCGGCCACACATCTCGTACACCTCTCTCTATTTAACAGTCGGTTTTCAGTGGTTTGTAATCAGGTTTTTTCTGCACCCGATGACTATTTTTTCTTCGGCGGTTTGCCCATCTCGGAAATCTGGCGGATCAGCCCCAGGCCAGATAGCACGAGGCCAAGCATTTCCCCGGTGCCGATGCGGGAAGGTTTATTACCACGTCCCCCGGTATCGTCTTCGGCGGCGCGGGCATAGAGATACGCTGCCAGAAACCCGAACAGCGTGCCGATGGCTGCTCCAAAAACGTAGGTGCGCGGTTTCCAGTCAGTGTTTTGTGTAGTGGTCGGAAGTTGTTCAGCCATGACTCTCATCCTCAGCTTCGTCTGCTGGTTCGTCGAATGTGTTCAGGAGTTTGCTTAAAAAGACCATGCGAGCGCTGACACCGATGGTGCGCTCATTTATGGCATTGGTCGTACCCTCTAACCGTTTGGATGCCGTTTTCGTTGCGTTTTGAGCGCGGCGCAGCGGTTTTGCCAGAGCGCCATGCAGCACGCCAATCTTGAAGGCGGCGACAGCAAAACCCATCGCGATAATGCCCAGGCATAACACCGATGGGCAGAGCACAAGCACAGTGAGCAGCATATCCGCGATGAGTGAGATTCCCCACCGTTTTTCCGGCGCGGCGTAGGCAGCTATAACCAGGAGAATAACTCCGGCCAGCGCCAGAGTGAATAATCCCAGAGGCAGGTATATGCCCAGACGGGTTTCCCGGCGGTGGCGGGCGGTGGATGCGTGCTGTTGTGGTTGTTCAGCGGCGCTCATGCCCGAGTCCAGTGTCCATAATTGTTCGCATAATCGTATTGTACCCCAGCAAAACCTCCCAGCAAAGATCGACCAGCTTCCTGTATAATGTAAAACATGACAGAAGACAACACACCCATCAAGCAACGGTTACAAATTACGTTTGGGAAGTTCGACGCGCTGCGCTATACCGGCAACCTGGATGTCGCCAAGTTGTGGGAAAGGGTGCTGCGGCGGGCGAACGTCCCAATTCTTTATTCACAGGGGTTCAACCCGCGGCCCCGCATCCAACTGGCGACGGCACTACCACTGGGCATGACCAGTTCGTGCGAAATCCTGGATGTGTCGCTGCGTGAATTGATTCCACTCGATAGCCTGGCGGAGCGGCTGGAAGCGACCAGTCCCGCCGGGTTGAAAATCTACGCGATACAGGATGTGCCGGTACGCAGCCCGACACTACAGGCGCTTGTCCGCAGCGCGGAATATCGTATCCACTTTGAGGATGGTATTGACCGGGCGCTTCTGGACGAAAGAATCAGGGCGATAATTGGGGTGAATGAGGTCACCTTGACCAAAGAGAAGAAGGGGGCCGAAACTACCGTCAACATTCGCCCAATGATTTATGAATTAACAGTCAACCCTGAAGGTGAGTTATTGGCGCATCTGGCAACCGGCGACCAGGGCAATCTGCGACCGGATGACCTGTTGGCAGCGATGGGGCTGCAAGACGAGTTTGCGAGCATCCATCGTTACGCATTGCATTTTGCCGGGGAGAGTTCATCAGGACAAGAGTACTACTAATAAACGCAAATTTCACAGGTTCAAGCCGTAACGTTCCTTGACATTGTACGGTAGTTAAGATGAAGCCAGGCTGGTAGTGAATCTGGTGAAGTCATGAGAGAACAAACGACCAGCCGTGTTCCGGTTGTTATCACGGAGGATTATTGATGAGTTCAAGACGGCGAGTATTATTGACAGTATTGAGCCTTACAATGCTCATGTTCGTGCTGAACCTGGCACTGCCCGGAGCGCGGTTTGCGAACCGGGTTTCTGCCCAGGAAGCAACTGAAGAGCCAACTATACCTCCCGCTCCAACGGAGGCTCCGACGGTAATCCCTACTGTCGTGCCAACCGTGGCTCCTACTGTGGCTCCGACGGCAGTCCCGACTGAAGTTCCTCCGGTAGAAGTGACTGAGGAACCGACCGAAGAACCGCCGGCTGAAGCAACCGAAGAACCGGTTATCCCGGAACTCACTGAGGAGCCAGCCCCGGTTACAGAAGAGCCGACAGTAATCCCAACTGATGAACCCATGCCTCAACCGACAGTTGCGCCGGTTGTTTCGTTGTTTATGGATGACTTCCAGGATGGCGATACATTGGGCTGGCTGCTGACACCGGGTTGGGTCGTTATGAACGAAGAAGCCAATCTGTTCCTGGCGGCGGCTACCCCTGGCGAGACAGCAGCGGTGCTTGACCTGAATTGGGAACATATGGCGGTATCCGCCCGGCTGCGGGTTGAGTCCGGCGATACGGTCAACATACTGGTGAAAGCGGCGGCTGAAAACTATACTGTGACGCTGGATGGCACCGGGCAGGTGACGCTGAGCCGCGGTGGCGTGTTGGTGGCTGCAGGACCCGTGGTGGAAATTGTTCCCCTGGCCGAAGGCGAAATCGCGCCCCCGGCAGCCTGGCGGCTGGTGAGTATTCAGGCACTGGGGAACACCGTCACCGTGATGGTGGATGGCGCGCTGCAAGTGAGCTACACCGATGAGACTCCGATGGCCGCCGGCACCGTGGCGTTTGTGACGGGCACGGCCAATACTGGCACGGTGGCGCTGGATGATGTCACCGTCCAGCGGTTGGATGCTCCTGTCACGACCCCTGAGCCGGAAGCAACAGAAATTCTGCTACCGGAAATGACAGAAGAAGCCATGCCGCCAGAGGCAACGGAAGAGGCGCTGCTGCCAGAAGCGACAGAAGAAGCCATACTGCCAGAGGCAACGGAAGAGGCGCTGCTGCCGGAAGCGACAGAAGAAGCTCCCGTTGTCCAACTTCTGAGTGAGGAAAACCGCCGGAAGTTGGGTGGGGCGCTGGGCAGCCTGACCGAGCTTTACCTGAACGGTGATACCGAAGGCACGCAGGCAGTCACGGCAGCCTACTTCCTTAAGACCGACGATGCCGGGCGCGTAAGCGTGGTGGTGTGGGCGGCAGAAGGCTACAACGGGCAGACGATTGCCCCTATCGTGGAAGCGGTGGGCGGCGTGGTCGAATTCGTAAATGAACAAAGTATCGAGGCGTATATCCCGCTGGGCGGGTTCATCGCGCTCGTGAATACGATCGAGATTGATGTTATCCTGCCGGTGAGTATCGCTTCTTCCACAAGCAGCAGCACCGCTCCGGCTGGCGGTACAATCAATGCTCCGGCGGGTAGTACGGTGACGGAAGGCTATAACGTCGTTGGCGCGAACGCCTGGCATGTGGCCGGTTATACCGGCACAGGTGTGAAGATCGCCGTTATTGATACCGGCTTTGTGGGTATCACGGCTATTCCTGCTGCCGAGCGCTCCTGTCTTTCAAGTACCTCCGCAGTCGGCGGCCTTGGCAGCAGTGATCACGGCGTCAATGTGGTTGAAGTCCTGTGTGACATCGCCCCCGGCGCAAGCGTGACGATGTATCAGGCCGATACCGCCTCGCTGTTGGCGTCCCGGATTTCCTCGGCGGTGTCAGGTGGCAACAAGATCATCCTGATTACAGTTGACCTGGGCGCGAATGCTGGGCCGGGCGATGGCACGGGCGGCGGCGTGAGTAACGCCGTATATACCCAGATCACCGCTGCACGGAATGCCGGGCGGCTGGTCGTGGTGAGCGCAGGGAATAATCACGGGCGCTATGTCAGCTTCCAGTACGGCGGCGGCACGACCAATATCACGATTACCGCGAATGCCGGTGATCGCGTTAATGTGAGCTGGGACGATTGGGTTGTTTCGGGAACTGATAACCTGACGATGCGGTTACACGACGGCGGGACAATCAACCTCCCCAGCACCGCACGTCCGGCAGGCGGGCCACCAAGCTACCAGTTCACCGTTCCCGCAGTGGGTTCGTGTGCTGCTGCGCCTGCCGCGTTATGTTCATTGACTCTGGAAATCAGCGCGACCAACGGCGGCTCGAATTACGTGCAGGTGCAAGCTACCGGCACAGGTTCAGTTGGCAACCCGGCAGGCGGCACGATCAGCGGTACGAACAACACGGCCAGCCTGGGGCGTCCGGCGGATGCCCAGGACGCAGTGACAGTAGGCGCGGTGTGCGCGGCTAACGATTCGACAGATGGTGCGTTTCCACTGGTTGCTTCCAGTTCGCTTGGGCCGATTTTCGGCAGCGGCGGGACCGCGCCGGGTCTTTCTAACGGCTCATTCCCACGTAGCAACGTCAAGCCTGATCTGGTGGGGACTTCTGAAGTCAGCACGACCAACCTGCCGGTAGTAAATGGTGGGTGTATCGCCAATGATGGCGATGGCTTTGAGGGGACATCAGCGGCGGCGGCGCATGTCGCTGGTATGGCTGCGCTGCTGGTTTCCAGCACGAATGCCAACCTGAGCGCCTTTGATGCCGCCAATGTGACGGCGACGAATGAACTGCAAGATTACCTGCAAACCCACGCAGTTGACCTGCCCTTTGGTGACAGCGCGAATGGGTTTGATATGCGCTATGGCGCTGGTCTGACGGTGCTGGGCAACCCGGCGATTAACTTCAATTGGGCGACATTCACTGACCCGACAACCTCGGCTTCGACCTGCGCCACACGCAGCTATGTCAGCCTGGCGAATCCCGACAGTGCCCAGGACGGAAGCCTGGCGAATCCCTATGTGAATCCGGCGTATGCGCTGGCACAGGCTGGGGCGAATGAGTGCGTCATCCTGCTGCCGGGCGAGTACGTTACGCCGCTGTTGATTGACAGCGCGATTGCCAGCGGTGTCACGCTGCAATCGTATGATGCGGCGATGTTGAGCGATGAAGCCGACAGCCTGATCTGGGTGAATAACGGCTATCAAAGCGGCGGTGGTATCCAGCTAGATGGGCGGACGAATCCCTTCACGCTGGAAGGTTTCGTGTTTAATAATTCGCCGGCACAGTATTTTGGCGGTTTCCTGGTGGTTAATCCCCTGGCTATCCAGGTGGTGAACTCGACAAATGGCCTGATTATCGGCAACACCTTCACTGGTTTCCAGGAAATCGAAGGTGCCAGTGCACCTGTGTTGATCAATTCGAGCCAGAACATCACGGTGGACGGCAACGTTTTCAGCGAAAACGATGTGATCCGTGGGGCGGCTCTCAAAATCACGAATTCCGGCGGCACGACACCAATCCTGGTACAGGACAACGAATTCTTCAGCAATCACTCTTCGGGCGGCGGTACACTGGTTTCCGATCCGGTGCTGCGTATTGTCAACAGCCAGGTAGATGTTTATACCAACCGCTTCGAGGAAAACGACTCCAAATCAGTGGTTCATATCCTGAACGCCAACGATGCTTATGAAGTGTCCTTCTTCAGCAACCTGTTCATGAACAACCTGAATGCCGGGCCGATGATTCACCTCGACCCGAACCGCCGTTTCCGGTTCATCAATAATACGGTGGTCGGCCAGAGCCTGATGAACAACCTGCAATACAGCGCGGTTATTGCACGCGGTAATCCAGGTAATCCGGTCGGCACGAATTTTGATGGGTTGTGGGATATTCACAATAACCTGTTCTACAATAACAACGCCTTGTTGGGGCCGGTGCAAGATGTGGCGGGTAACTCGACCTGTGCTTCGATTGATGGCGGTTCGGATAACGGTGTTCGCAATAACTGGGTGTTTGACTCTGGTGACACCGGCGGTGACTGCGGCATATCGTGGCTTGGCTACAACAACACCCTGAACTTTGATCCACTGCCGTTCACGGACCAGAACTCGCAGTTTGTTGGTACAACAATTGCCCCTGACGATCCTTACCGGCTGAAAGGCACGAGTATCGGGATTGATGGTGGCGACGACGCGCTGGTGACAGCGGCGGGCATAACACTGGCAACGGCGTATGATGTGCTGGGCGGTGCCCGTCATGAAGATGGCAACGGCGATGCCACGATGACGGTGGATATTGGTGCGTATGAGTTCATCTCAGTGAAGGGCGGCCCGGTGGTCGCAGCTTTCCCGGAAGATGATCCCGACAACGACCCGCTCACCGATGTGACGAGCGCGACCATAGCTTTCTTTGCCGAAGGTGGCTTCCCACCCTATACCTATACTATCACCAACAGTCCGGCATTCTTTGATGCCGACCCGAATAACGCCTGTGGCGGCCAGCCCTATCTGCTGACCGGCCCAACGGCGAATATATTCCTCTACTGCCCGCCAAAGAACTTCTACAATGTGGGCTACGCACCTGGCACGATTATGTTCGACTACGAAGTGCGTGACCAGGTCGGCGGTACACCTGGCACCGGGACGATCACGATTAACATAACTCCGACTGATGACCCAGCGCAGGTTAATCCGATTACGCACAAAATCCGGGTTGAGGAAGACCAGACGGCGAATACGACGATCACCTTCAGGATGCGTCCATATATTCGCATTGATGATAACTTCTTCTTCTCTGAGGACAATGACGGCACCAACAGCAACGGCGCGGACTACCCGTATACCTACGGCTATGTAGGGGGCAGCGCAACGGGCGATGTGGGAATCATTGTGGGTGGCGAAGGTGCGATCAGTGCGGCAGTGGCGGCGGCCAACGGCACGAACGGCGTGGTTACGCTGTCTGCGTTGCAGGATCAGACCGGGATTGTGACATTCCGCTACACAACGACGGATGACGACGGTCAGCCAGCGCCCGCAGTGCAGAATGAAGTCACGATTGAAGTGATCCCCATGCTGCCCGACAGCGGCGTGCATGATGATACCAGCTTCGCGTTTGACTACACCGATGGCTGGTCCCCGCTCTACAGCGAAGGCAATATCAACAATACGCTGCACCAGACTCGCGGGCTGAATGAGCAGGCCGACTTCAATTTTGTCGGTACCGGATTTGCAGCCTACATGCAGGGGCATCGCAGCGGCGGTTACTGGGAGCTGCAAGTTGACGGCCAGAGTTTCAATTGGAATGGCAAGCAAGTTGTTACCAGTAACGGTATCACCTGCCGCACAACGGCAACTACCGGTGTTACTACGCACGCGAGCCATATCTATAACCGGACAACCCTGCCTTACGTGGTGTCCTGTACCCGGCTGCGGGCGGACGAAGCACACACGATTTCGTTCATCAACCGTGAGTTGAACCGCTATCTGAATGTGGATGCGGTGGGTATTCTGATCGGTGACAACGCACTGGAAGCCGGCTTCCACGAAGTGAGCGAAAGCCAGTTATCGCAGTTGTTCTTCGGCGGTTGGACACAGATCACGGATCGGTTTGCGTCTGGGCAGGTTGCCATGCAGGCGACAAGCGCCAGTGTGCCGGATATTCAGTTCAGCTTCAAGGGCAGCGGTATCGCTGTTGGCACAGTGTTGGAGCGTTTCTACGACGCAGCGACCCGCACTTACAGCGGCACAAGCTACGATATTTGTGTCACACCATCAGGCGGCGCGGGCGAGGTTTGCCAGACGTTTGATACCAGTCTCGGCAATCCGCCACCGACACGCCCGATCTACAAAGTGTTCCGTCCGATTGTCGGGCTTGATCCGGCGCTGGAACACACGGCGCGTATTCACATCAATAATGTGCCCGTCAACGGGCGGTTGGTGATTGACAGTATCACCGTACTTGATGTTGATCCGCTGGGGATTCTCCCGCTGGGTACAACCGAAGACGATGTATTCGGGATGCTGGTAACAGGCAACGGCATTGATGATACCTGGAAGCTGGATACCTATAATCGCAGAGCATCCAATTCCAGCCTGACATCTGTTAATCGTGGCATTCCATATGCCGGGCCGTTTATCACCTTCCAGATACCGGCTGATGCCGATACGGTCAACTGGACACGCTTTGCAGGACGTTCAGATAGCCAGGACATGATGATTTGTGTGGATCGCGGTCTGGGTATCACTGGCGGTGGTCAGGGTAACTGTATAGTTGCCAACCTGCGTACCGGGGCATACAGTCGTGTAGAAGTGAATGGCACACTGACTCCGGGCTTAGACACAATCTCCACGAATCCGCTGGTCATCAGCGAATCGTTGTTCCGTGAGGCCTGGACGGGTGTGGCTTCGCACACGGTTGAAATCTTCAGCCTGACGAATCAGGTTTTCAACCTGGACAAAGTTCAGATAGTGGGTAGCACGCTGCCACTCCAGCGTGGTTTCTATGAGCAGGATGTACCAGGTATCCGCACGTTTGACAGTGCCCTGAACCTGGATGCCGGTTCGTTTACGACGGTCGCGAGCCGTGCTGCATCGGGTGGGAGCGTGGCGCAGACAATTGTGATTAACGAAGGTATCCTGTTCCAGTTCAATGGTACAGGCTTCGCGGTGAACTTCACCTTGTTCAATAAGTCCGACGCGGTAGACATCTGTTGGGTGGACAGTCTGACAACCAACGTGAATACTATCCTCACAACCGGCACTTGCCGTACTTTCGACAATGAAAGCCGGGCGACTGTGTACCAGGCGGCACGCTCCATCCTGGGGCTGACTCCGGGCGACCACACGGTTGTCGTTCAGATGTTGGGTGATGATGGTATCCCGGTGGCGCACAGCAGCCGTTACCTGCCAATCACGATGCAGATTGATGCCGTGCAGGTGTTCAACACCTGGAATACGCTCAATGCCCTGGATACGCCAGGTATGCGCTATGAAACCAGCTACAGCAACCAGGCCACAGATAATCTGTTCCTGTACTTTGGCGATGGCTGGCGTTCGGTAGCCGGACGGGCAGCGCGGCTGTATTCAGGTGAGAACTATGACCTGATCCAGCGGGTAGTGGGCGCGGGGATTGTCTTCCGCACCAATAATGCCGACACGGTGCGTGTAATCCGCAGTACATCGCGTGCGAATGCGCCGCTGCTGGTCTGCACGGCACCGCACAATGGTTCGTTCGTGGTGGACATGAACCAGTACACCTGTGCAACTGTTCGTAATGATGGTGGCACGGCTCACCAGCAAATCTTCAACATTCCACTTTCGAGCAGCGGCCCGCACGTGGTTTCGATCACGACGCTGACCAATGGCCGGTTGTATCTGGACGCGATTGAACTGGCGAACAGCACGCCGCTGACGCCAGGACTGTATCCTGATACGGATCCCGGTCTGGTTTACACGCCGCTGGACGATGCGAATAATGCCTGGCGTAACATGCCGCTGGCACGCCGCTACACGGATAATGCTTCGATGGAATCAACGGCAGCAGGCGCGAGTGTGACATTTAGCTGCCTGGATTGCACGGGCTTCACGCTGTTCACCCCGCTGGATCGTTACAGAGGCCAGATGGACGTGACGGTGATCGGTACGACCAATGGCGGCGCGGCACTGAATGTCACCAAGACCTTGACGGCCTATGACCTGCGGACACAATATAACGGTGCGCTCAATCTGGCCGACCTGCCAATCGGTGATTACACCTTCACTATCGTGGAGAGCGACCCAACGACCAACAAGTTCGCGGTAGACGGCATACTGATCTACGGCGATTACGACTCAGCCATGTCACCCGGGTTGTACGACGATGCGGCGGTTGATACCGGCGGTATGCCTTACCTGTCGTTCGGGCCAAACAGCACAGACTGGATCGTGTTGAGTGGGTCACGGGCGCGGGCCTACATGAATCAGACTATCCACTACAGCCGCAAATCGGGGGCGCAGGTGCGCTTCAATATCACTGGTGCGGATACCATCACACTGTTCCACACCAACAGCCGGACAACTTCGGTTGAGGTGTGCGCGACCCTGCTGACGGCTAATCCGGTTTCGGATAGTGACCGTAACTGTACAACAATCAATCCTTATGCCAATGGTGCCAGCACCACACTGGGGAACGGCGACATTTTCCTGGCTGGGCAGGGCGACTACGCGGTAACGATCACCAACCGATTGTATCCCTACTACCTGTACCTGGATGCGGTGGGTGTGTATGACAGTACCGCGAACCTGGGCGAAGGGATTTACCAGGATAGCCACGCCTTGTTAAGTGGCAAGTTTACCGGAACATGGACGCCCAATACGCTTGAAGGCGCAGCGACGGATCGTTATGTAACGAGCAGCGGTATTGGTGATACGGGCGATTCCCTCGAATTCACTTTCGATGGTATCGGCTTCAGTATCATTCTGGCGGAAAGTACCCTCACCAGCGGTAACTATACCTTGTGTGTGGACTCCGGTGCGACGATCGGCGGTTGTGCCATCGTTGATGAAGCCGGGCCTGACCCGCTGCCGGTGAGCACGGCTAAGAAGGCGATTGCGCTGACGCATGTTGGATTGGCGAATGGCACTTATACTGTCCGGCTGACCAACAATGACAGCACCAAACCGCTTCTGGTAGATCGGGTTGATATTCTGGAACAGCCGGCGGCTGACCGGGATATTGATAACAATACGACCGGCAACATCGAGAATGCTGATGCGCGTATCTTCTACTTCCCGTTTGGTAGTCTGACACAGTTGGACAACCGGTATACATCCGGCGGGAGCCAGCACACGGGGACGATGCAAGGCTCAGTGATCTTCTTCGAACTGGACAGCTTCAATGGTGGCGCGGTGCAGTATGTGCGCCAGACCAGTACGCGACAAGGTATGGTTAATGTATGCGTGGCAGCTTACGGTGCGGTGTGTACACCCATACAGGTTGCAAACAATACGTTGAACGCTTATCAGGCGGTGGACACGATTAGCGTCTCCGGCGGCGCGGGAACATATTGGGTGAGCATTGAGAATGCCGATGGCAAGACGATGCCCGTGGACTTTATCCGCCCGGTGGATGCCAACGACCCACTGACGGCAGGCTACTACGAAGACACCTTTGCGGCAGTGAGCAGCGTGTTTAACTTTGACGGGTCGTTCAGTGAGACTGTCCTATCACGTTTCTCTGGCGGTACTGCACAAACGACAACGACTGTGGATGCTACAGCATTGTTCCAGTTTGATGGCACGGGCTTCTCGGTATTCTTCACATTGAATCCGTTTGCGGACGCTGTGAAGATTTGCTGGGTAGACGGCCCGACCGCAACCCCGGCAACAGTCCTGGCGGGCGAATGCCAGACATTCGATAACGAAAGTCGCGGCACAGTTTACCAGGCGGCGCGGACGGTGTTGGGGCTGAACAGTGGGGTTCATACGGCAGTCGTACAGATGCTGGATGATGATGGCCTCCCGACGGTACATAATGTCCGTTATCTGCCGATCACCATGCAGGTTGACGCCGTTCAGATTTACAACGACGCGCTCCCGGCTAACGCGCTGGATACGGTTGGTATCAACTACGAAACCAGCTACACCAATCGGGTAGCAGACGGTCAGTTTAACTACTATGGTTCAACCTGGCGCTCGCTTGAAGGCCGCTATGCACGCTACCAATCGGGCAACAACTATGACCAGACGCGCAGTGTGGTGGGCGCGGGCGTGCTGTTCCAGACGAGCAACGCTAATAATGTGACGCTCTACCGGGATACGCGCCGGGGTTATGCCCCTGTTCAGGCGTGCGCGATCAGGATTTCTGACCAGGCGCGGCAGTGCTTCACTATTGACAACGGGGCGGGAACAGGCTACCAACAGCCGGTGGCAATCTCGCTATTCGACACAACGCCGCATATTGTGACGTTGGTCACGCTGAACGGCGGTATCTTTAACCTGGACGCGGTTAAACTGGTGGATACCACTGCGCCGCTGCCTGCCGGGTTCTATGAAGATACCTATCCAGGACTAAACTATAGTAGCAGCGATTGGACGACGATGTCTTTCCGCTCCTACACCGATAGTCATGCGGCTGAAACCCTGGCCGGCACAACCCTTACGGGTGGCAATCCGGCGGCGGGAGACGGTAGCATGGTCTTCCGGTTTACCGGCACGGGCTTTGAGATCGGCACGCAGCAGGATCGTTTCGGTGGCGAGGTGCAAATATGCTACCGGTCAGGCAGTTTCGCCGATCCGCTGCAAATCACAGCCGGTAATGGGGCGAACTGTCACCTGTACCAGAATGAGAGTGCGCGTACCAGCTACAATGCAAGCTATATCATAGGTGGTTTGACAAGCGGAACATACTCGGTACGGGTGCAAAACGTGGACGATGGCTTTACGGCGCTGACTACTGTGCCGAATACCCCGCGCAATGTCCGTTATCCCGGTAAACTGCGGGTGGACTATGTGCAGGTGTTCGACACACTTCCGCCGACACTCAATGACCCGGGTCTCTACAATGAAGATGCGGTGGATGGCGGTGGCGATGCGTACCTGCAGCCCCTTCCTGCGGATCGTTGGGGCAGCATCACGGGCCGGGCGGCACGCGGTTACAGTGGCGAGAGCTATATGACCATTGTGGATACACGTGGGCGCTTGAGTCGTGCTTACAGCGGCCCAGCGGTAGCGCTGCGGTTGGATGTGCCTGTGGGCGGCGCAACGGTGATTCTCTACACGAATTATCGGTATTCGCGGGCCTACAGCAGCCAACTGCTGGTGTGTGCCGATGGTGGCACGTATGATACGCTGGACGCGCTCAACAATGATAACTGCGCGGTGTTTGACAGCCTGACAAATGCAGCCCAACTGGTACTCAATAGCACGAATCTACCGGCGCTGGGGAATGCGGGAGTACATACACTGACTTTCCGCACGCTGACGACCAGCAGTATGGTTATTGACGGGTTCCAGGTTATTCACGGTTCGCTGCTGGCTCCGGGTGTCTACGATGACTTCCTGGCGAGCGCAGGCGGTGTGCTGAATACTACTGGAACCTGGACAACGGTAAAATCGTCACGTGCGTATGGTGGCACTTACATTCGTTCCAACGTTCTGGATGACCATCTGATGTTTGACTTCACCGGGACGGGCTTCGCGATCATCACGCAGGTGGATGGACGCGGCGTGGATATGAATATCTGCTACGAGTTGTCCGCGACGTTTGACGGCGACTTCTATGATGGGGATACGACGGGCGAAACCTGCCAGACGTTCTCGACGGATACGACAGCAGCCGACTGGCTGGCGTTGAACGGCAACCGTCCGCGTCCGGGTACTGGGTATCAGTATGGGTTCGATATCTACGGACTGACTTCCGGCGAGTATACAGCGGAGGTGCGGCTGGTTGATACAACCAAGACGGTCTATGACTATCTCAACATTGATGCAGTAGCCATCTTCGGGGATGTCAGTGAGGGCGGCACAGCGACACCATTGACGCCGGGGCAGCTCTACGACGATAGCGACACCATGTCGGTGGACTTTGCGCTCGGCCACAATTGGACGGCGAACACTAACTTCCGTTATGGCCCATGGCGCGGTCCGTGGAACCAGACGGAACACACTGCCCGGAATGCTGGTACGGTAATGCAGGTCTATCTCCAGGGTAATGCGCTGGTGCTCTACCAGACGGCGGATACCCGTAACAGTACGAATGTTCAGGTGTGCCTGGCGACGAATGAAGGGCCAGAGTGCAATGAGTTCAGTCAGTATGTGCGGCGCACCTACTTCACGCCGGTGGTTTTCTACGGCTTTGGTGATGGCGACCATACGCTTATCTTCGAGAACCGGGATCACGCGCGCGGCTTCAGCGTGGATGCGATGCAGATACTCCCATAGATAGGACAGAGAACGGGGGCAGGCGACATGCCTGTCCGTCACATAAACGTATTAAGCCGGTCTGCCCTGTGCAGGCCGGTTTATTTTTCCGTCAAACCTGTTAGAATGGCCGGAAATCCGAATTAATCAGTAGAGACAAACTCATTATGCAATTCCAAATGTTACCCGAAGTGCAGGCAGCGCTTGAGGCAGGACACCCAGTGGTGGCGCTGGAATCCACGCTAATTACGCACGGACTACCGTATCCCACCAATGTTGAAACAGCGCTGGCGATGGAAGCGGCGGTGCGCGAGTCCGGCGCGGTTCCGGCGACGATTGCCATTCTTGACGGTGTGATTCGCGTAGGGCTTTCCCGTGATGAAATTGACTATCTGGGGCAGCTCCCTGCAGGGACGGTGCGTAAGTGCAGCCGTCGCGATTTTCCGCTGGCGGTAGGTCTGAAGCAAAATGCCGCGACGACAGTGGCCGGGACGATGATCGTCGCCCAGATGGCCGGAATTAAAGTATTCGCTACCGGTGGCATTGGCGGAGTTCACCGGGGACATCCGCACGATGTCTCCGCCGACCTGATTGAACTGGGGCGTACACCTGTAGCGGTGGTTTGCTCTGGCGCCAAGTCTATTCTTGATTTGCCGCTGACATTGGAAGTCCTGGAAACACAGGGTGTACCGGTTATCGGGGTGGGGACGGACACGCTGCCGGCGTTCTACACCCATAGCAGCGGACTGCCGCTGGATGCCTGTGTCGAAACACCTGAAGAGGCGGCCCAGGTGATTGCAGCGGCTTACACGCTTGATTTGAAGCAAGGACTGCTCTTCACTGTGCCGGTGCCGAAAGCGGACGAATTGCCGGAAGCGGCTGCCGAGGCCGCCATCAAGCAGGCTACCCGTGAAGCCGATGTGCAGGGTGTGGCAGGTAAGGATGTGACCCCGTTCGTTCTGAGGCGCGTGGCCGAAATTACTGAAGGGCAGTCCAAGCGGGCGAATATCATCCTGCTGGTCAATAACGCCCGTGTCGCCGGTCAAATTGCCACTGCATTCGCCCGGCTGTCATGACAAACGCGGGCGCGGGGGATGCCGCCCCTTTCCTGGTGGGTATCGGGGCGGTGTTCATTGATGATATTGTGTTGCCAGGTGATCGGGTTTACCGGGATTGTCTGGGGGGAGGGGTGATTCACGGGCTGTTGGGTGCAGCGGTATGGGGCGAGCGCCCTGGTCTGGTGGCGGTAGCAGGACGCGACCTGCCGGAACCGGCTTTAACGGTGCTGCGCCGGGCGTTTGACCTGCGCGGGCTACGCTGGCTTGACCTGCCGCAGATCCGCGCTTGGCAGCATTTTGATGCGGAGGGTAATCGCTCCGAAACCTACCAGGTGGAGGTCATCGCGCCATTCATCACTGGGGCGCAACCGGAACACTATCCCGCCGCGTATGCGGGCAGTCAGGCCCATTATGTGCTGCAAGGCTTTGAAGGTATCCGCACCTGGCGTGAAAAGCTTGATGGGTTCATCTTGTGGGAGCCGCTTCAACAAGTGATGCTGCCGGAAAACCGTGAGGCGATGCGGGAGACATTGCAGGGTGGGGGGATTAATGTAGTTTCGCCGAATTTACTGGAAGCGCGCCTGGTTTATGGTGATGACCGGACGCCCGAGGAACTGGTTACAGCCATGTTCGCGGATGGAGCGCCGATGGTCGCCATGCGGATGGGCGCGGCGGGATCGTTGATCGCCAGCAGGGAAACTGGGGAACGCCAGTTTATTGCTTCCGTGCCTGTGAGTAAGGTTGTTGACCAGACGGGCGCCGGAAATGCCTATTGCGGCACGCTTACGGCGGGTATTGGGAGGGGGAAAAGCCTGCGAGAGGCGGGCGCAATGGCAGCGGTATCAGCGTCATATTGTATTGAGCGGGTGGGAGTTATTGCAATAGAAACTGTAATACGAGAAGAACGCAACCAACGCTATGACCTGGTTCTTTAGCATTGTGAACGCGGGTTATCAGATTTGGTTTGTTGATTGATTTACCGCGAGCCGCCAGTGTGTGCCGGGCCTGGGGCTGTGCTGTGTGTATGCCGGACAACGATATGCAGCGTCAGCTCGTCCAGGGTGACAAAGCGTCGTTGGCAGTAGGGGCAGGTTGGGCCGTCTTGCTTCTTGCTATCCTGCTGGGTTGGAGTTTGATGCTGTGCCACAGTGATGCTCCTGAAAGGGTAAGATAACTAAACACTAATTTAATTTAATTATAACAGTGAATCAAGAAAAAATGAAATAGGAAGAAAGGGTGAAAAAAGTAAAAATTACGCACAAAGAATTAGTAGATAAGATAACATTCAACTCTAGAAAGTATTGCGGGCAGTCGTGTTGAAGACTGCTATCTCGACCATTCGGACAGTAATCCATTGACCACTAATCCCCGGTTGGTTTTTCCCGCAGCCATTCCTGTACCGCCTGGATAAGTTCAGCGGCGGACAGATCATCACGTGTCTCAAGCGCGTCCAGGTCTGCCGGATGTAGTCCCGCCAAAACACGCTCCAACTCCGTCATGAGCAGCAGCAGCGGGGCGGTACGACCGACGACGATGGTGACATAGTAGGCCGGGTAGTCAAACGAATAAATAAAGACATGATGTTCTTTTGTTGAGAGCAGGACAAACTGTGCTGGGTTATGTTCAAACTGTGTCGCGAGGTTTTGTGCCAGCACAAAGAAGGCCTGGAACATGGAGGCCAGTTTCTCACTGCTGCTCTTCAGCGGATAGGAGGTTCGCAGGAGGTTACCGCGATTGTTAGTGACAATCACGAGTTGGATGTGCGCGTTGTTGGCGAGACGTTCAAACCATTCCATCTGGGTTTTTCTCCCACGATACGCCGGGTGTCTATACCCAGTTCCCAACTGATGACGGACTCAAATTGCACCTTTTCCGGTTGGTGGAAATTGGACAACCTTCCCGCAGAATTGTACCAGTTTCTGCGCTTTTCTGCCCGATGAATCCCCGGTTATGATGACGAGCGACATAATATGTGCTACCCAATCCTTTCCCCGTCCGTTATAATGAAAATGACCATGAGAAAAATTCAGACTTATGAGGGAAAACGTATGCGCCCCAATCAGATTGAGCGCCAGTTGAGTCGTTTACTGCTGCAAGTGACCAAACCGGGACGCTATGTAGGTGGTGAATTTAACAGTGTGACGAAAGATTGGGATTCTACCGATTTTAGAGTTGCGCTGGCCTTCCCCGATACGTATGACCTGGGTATGTCGAACCTGGGTATCATGATCCTGTACGAGCAAATCAATCAGCAGGAGGATATGCTGGCGGAGCGCGTTTTCAGCCCGTGGATAGATATGGAAGACCTGATGCGGCGCGATGGTATTCCCCTGTTTTCGCTGGAAAACAAGCGATCTATCCGCGAGTTTGATCTACTTGGTATCAGCTTACCCTATGAGCAGTTGTATACCAATGTGCTGAACCTGCTTGACCTGGCCGGGATGCCGGTACGCAGTGACGAACGCGATGAGTCGTACCCGGTGGTCATTGCTGGTGGTCATGCCTGTTACAATCCGGAACCGATGAGCGACTTTATTGATGCCTTCGTGATTGGGGAGGGCGAGGAAATTATCGTGGAAATTGCCCGCACGCTCCAGATGCTGCGCGGCAGTACTCGTGCGGCGCAGTTGAAGGCACTGGCCGGGATCCAGGGCGTCTATGTGCCGCGTTTCTACGATGTGGCCTATAACCCGGATGGTACGATAGCCGACGTGCAGTCGAATGCGGCGGAAGCTCCAGCACGGGTGTTGAAGCGGATTGTGCCGGTACTGCCGAAACCGTTCACGCACTTTCTGGTGCCGAATATTGATACAGTACACAACCGCGCCCCGATTGAGATTATGCGCGGCTGCACGCGTGGCTGCCGCTTTTGCCATGCCGGGATGATTACACGTCCAGTGCGGGAGCGCCCAGTGGCGGAGATTGTTGCCGCGATAGGGGAAGTCGTCGCCAGCACCGGCTTTGAGGAGATCAGCCTGTTGAGTTTGTCGTCGTCGGATTACCGCTGGGTGAATGAACTGTGCGATGCGGTTCACGAGGTCTATGGCGAATCGGGTATGACACTAAGTCTGCCCAGCCTGCGTATCGAAAGCACTAGCGCCGACCTGCTCGATAAACTGGGCGATACTCGGCGCAGCGGATTCACCTTTGCGCCCGAAGCCGCGACGGAACGGATGCGCGAGATTATCAATAAGGCCGTGCCGGATGACCAGGTACTGGAGGCAGCACGGGCAGTGTATTCACGCGGCTGGCGAACGATCAAGCTCTATTTCATGATCGGTCACCCGGAAGAATCGCTGGACGACGTGCAGGCAATAGTCAACCTGTGTAAAGCAGTGCTGTATGAAGGGCGCAAGATTATGGGGAAAAAGGCCAACGTGAACGTGGGCGTCAGTACATTTATTCCCAAGCCGCATACGCCTTTCCAGTGGGTGCCGCAGGAGGCAACCACCCTGGTTGATGAGAAACTGCGGCTGCTCAAAGACCAACTACGCGGCCAGGGCTTACACCTGCGTTGGAATGACATCGAATCAAGTGAATTTGAGGGTTTCCTGAGCCGGGGAGACCGGCGTATCGGGCGGGTTATCCAGCGGGCGTGGGAGATGGGCTGCAAGTTCGATGCCTGGAGCGACCAGCATTTTCATGATCGTTGGCTGGCCGCCTTTCAGGAGGCCGGGCTGTCCCCATTCTTTTATACCGAACGGGAGCGCGATATTGATGAGACATTTCCCTGGGATCACATTGACGCAGCGGTACACAAGAAGTTCCTGCGTGAAGACTACCTGATGAGTATTAAGGGTGAAACACGGGTGGATTGCCGGGATCGCTGTTTCGCGTGTGGTATCCTGCCAAAATTCAAGGATGTGCGGGCAGAGACCGAAGAACTCGCATGGGAATGCCCACCGGTCAAGCCGATCAGCGCCCGCAAACGGACGAGCGACGCCGAACGTGTGTCGAACGTTGCGTTGCTGCCCTGACGGTCAAAATGGAACCTCGAAAGAAATCCAACAAAATAGCCAGAACTCGTAGGGGCGCACCGCCGTGCGCCCCTTTTGAAAACACAAGGCTACTCAAAGCGCCCCTCTAACCAGGGCGCAATCGCCTCATAATTCGGCACGGCGTAACCAGATGCTGTTCCCAGAATGTAGTCCCGGTTGACGACCAGTTGGTTAAAACGCCCGGCGTTGAGTGCCATTGGCGGGGCGATTGCCAGGATATCGCCGATTGTGAGGTTCGTATCCATCGCGCTGCTGAGAATGCGCCAGGCTTCCGGCCAGTAACGCGGGTTACGCAGTTTGTCACTGAGTGCCGCAAGTACCTGCTGCTGCCGACTGGCGCGGTGATAATCGTCGTCGGCGTGGCGGGTGCGTGCGTAGATCAGCGCTCGCTCGCCGTCCATGTACTGGTAGCCGGACTCGAAACGCACCTGGATCGTTCCTCCGTCGGGCGCGGGATAGACGTCATCCACGATCACGCGCTCCACGTCTATCATGATCCCCCCCACTGCGTTTATAAGGGCGACAAATCCCTTAAAATCCAGCCGCAGGTAACGATCCGTTTCAATACTGAAATTTTGGAAAATGCTGGCCGCCAGCAGTGCCGGGCCGCCCCCGGTTTCTTCCTGTTCACCCAACACATTAATTGTGTTGATGCGCTGCATCCCGTAACCCGGCACATCTAAAAACAGGTCACGCGGCAAGGAAAGCAGGTTGACTTCCAAACGCGCCGGGTCTACGCCCAGGAGCAGGATAGCGTCGGTGCGCCCGGCGAAACTCTCGTCGCTTCGGTCATCCAGGCCGAGAATGAGAATATCCAGGTGGGGCGGGGGGAACACCAGGTACAGGACGGTGCTGAAACCCGTGCAGAAGAAGGCAGCTAATGCCAGCATCAACAGCAGTAGCCCGATTCTTCCGCGTTTATTCGATTGCTTGTAGTGTGTTGTTACTTGTTGAATGAGCTGCTGCATAATAGCCTATCGCTAAAATCCGCCGTGACTTTCGTAGCGCCGCCAGTCGTTGCCGCCCGGCAGTAGGGCGAGGATTCCACCCCGTGTATCGTTCATGTAGATTGAGCCATCCGCGCCGGTTTGCACCTGAATCGTGTAGGGTGTCTCATACTCGCTGACCGCCCACCCCAGGCGCTGCTGCATGGTGAAATCGCTGCGCCATAACAGGCCGAATCCGCGACGTGGCTGCCAGGTATAAGGCGGTGGATTGTTGAAGGCTGGGTCAGTTTCCAGCATACCGTCTTCGAAACGATCATTCAGGACCTGCCAGCGGGGTAGGTTGTTGCTGTCAAACAGTACATAAATCGCGTCTTGCTGCTGTACCCAAACCATCAGGCCGTTCTGGAACTGGTGAACTGCGCCATTGGTAATCAGTGGTGGATTCAGCGGGCAGGTAGTCGGAATCGGCTGGCTGAAAAACCAGGGCGACCCACAGTTTAGTGGCGTCCCGGCGATGTTACCCGGCAAACCGGGCAGTGGCGTGGTTAGTTGGAATCCAGAAGTCGGGAAGACCAGAGATGGCACGAAGATCACCGCCGTCGGCGTGGGCAGCGGGGTGGCCGTGTTGGTGGCTGTAGAGGTGGGTGTTTGGGTTGGGGTTTTGCTGGGCGGCAATGTGGGCGTAATGAGAGCAAAACCAGGCTGCACACTTGCCAGTAGCGTGACGCCGACTTCCGCCGAAGTGACAACCGGGATGAACAGCGGTGACGGTGTAGGACTGAGAAAGCGCGTGGGAGCGGGCGTCGTCGGTGCCAGGGTCGAATCCTGGACGAGCCGAGGGCCGGTATCCTGTCGGTTGGGACTGCACGACGCTACCAGAATGGGAACAAGGATGAAAACACACCATACCCACAGGAAGCGTTGATCTGGATAGGCCAGTGTATTTTTACGCATAAGACACCACTGAATCTTCCGGTTGACAAGCGGCACTTGTATAATTAGCCTAAATGCCTTAATGGATGTATGCTAATAGTAAATCACCGCCCTGGGAATGGCAACGGAGAAACAACGAATGGCAAAGCGGCGCAAAAATACCCAGTATCGGCAGTCGAGCGCACCCCGCGTGCCGGGTAAGAGCACACGTGAAGCGCAAATCGAACGTATGACCTGGTTCTTTCTGGTCTTGATTTTCGCCTTGGTGCAGCTTCTATCAGATAACAGTACGGTTACGCTGCCGGGATGGTTTGTGCCGATGGCTGGGTCGGTTGTCCTGCTGGGTTCGGGTCTCTACCAGTACTCCCGCCGTTACCGGGTCAGCCCGGTAACGTGGTTGGGTGGGGCGCTGCTGCTGTTTTTTGTGATTTTGAATCTATACGCCAATTTTAACCGTTCTTTTGTTGGAGAATCGTTGTTGGTGTTTGCGGGGGTCATCCTTGCCGGGTTGTTGACCGGCGAGACGTAGGCTGGATTTTGGATTTCTGACAGATTTTGCCTGAGCAGCGGTACGCCGCCTGATGATGGCATAGGAAGAAGCGGTTTAATTGGGATGATAGATGTGAATAGCGCAATCACAGTTGAAGATGTTCGCAAACAGGCGCTGCCGCTTGGTACCCGTTTAGCGGCTGGCACTGGCTCGCTCAATCACTCGGTTTCGTGGGTCACGGTGATCTACCCGGAACAGAAAGCTACCCCGAAAACGTTGCAGCGTGGTGAGATGATTCTCGTCGCAGAGCCGGAACGCGGTGTACAGCGTGCCACACCGGATATTGATATTATCCGCTGGGCATCGGAAAAACAGGCGTCCGCCGTTGTCTTGAGCCAGAACGCCAGCCCGACTGCGTTAGCCGAAGCCAATGCCTTCGGGATGCCGCTCCTGATTTTGCCGCCAGGCAGCCATATCCGCCTGGTGGAAAAAGCGGTGGTGAGCCTGCTTGTAGACCGAAAAGGTCAGTTGGAGCGTCGCGCCGCGCAAATCTATCGCCAGTTGACGCAGATTTCCTCTCAGAATGAGGGTATTTCGGAACTGGTTGCGGCGATTTCCCGGCTGACGAATAAAGCAGTGATCGTGCAGGATAAGACGCTTCGGATTATGGATATGACCGTCCAGCCGCAGTTTATTGAGTCCTGGGAGGATGTTGAAACATTTCTGCGAGACTTTTATAACCTGCCGGTTGAATTGCAGGACCGCCACCGGGTGAGCGAGATTGAGAACCCGGCGCTGCTTCAGTCGCTGCCGTCTCCGGGGCTGGCGCGGTTGGTCTGCGCGATTGTGACCAACAATATCGGGCGAGGCTATCTTTCGATTGTGGGTACAGATGTTGAGTTGGATGATATTGACCTGTTGGCAGCTGAGTACGGCGCGGCAGCCTGCGCACTGGAGATGGCGAAGGCGAAAGCTATCAGCGAGACCGAAAAGCGGCTGCGTGGTACGTTTCTTGATCGCTTGCTGTTAGGGGATGTCAACTATCAGGAAGCCATTCGCCAGGGAGAGCGTTTCGAACATGATATGACGCGCATTCATGCGGCGGTGGTGCTTTCCTGGCAGGGTGACGAGACACCCTCGCTGCGGCGGTTGGAAACGCTGGTCAATAATGTGGCCGGGGGGCATGACGTGCTGGTCTGGCAGCGTGAAAAAGAGAAACAAATCCTAGTTTTCCATGCGACAGATGCGAAAGACCCGGTGGATACCAGTCTGAGCCTGGCAAAGCTGCTGACACAGGAAGTCCATCGGCGGCACCCCGGTACAAAAGTGGCGATTGGGGTTGGGCAACCAGCGCGGGAAATTGGCCACTGGCGTTCGAGCTATGAAGATGCCCAAAAAGCATTGAACCTGGCGATCCGTTTGCAGACCGATACCCCGTTATATATTGGTGATCTGGGTGTGTACCAGCTTTTGCAGGGGCTATCTGAGCGCGAGAAGCTGATGACATTTTGCACAAAAACCCTGGGTTCGTTGGAGGATTATGACCTGCGGCAGCACGCCGACCTCGTGAAAACGCTGGACGCCTTTTTCACCTGTCATGGGAATTTGAGCCAGACTGCCGAGATGTTGATTGTGCATCGGAACACACTGCTTTACCGGATGAACCGAATTAACGAAATCGCTGAAATTGACATCAACCGGCCTGAAACCCGTTTGGCGCTGCACCTGGCCCTGACGATACGTAAGCTGTTGGGCAGCCGTTAAGTCAATTTTTGTGTAGCTTGCATAAAAAATACATCTGTTTTTAGGTTGAATTGACGGTAAAAATGACCACCTCGGTCTGTTTTGCGTGCCACCTATTCATACTGCACAAAAATTCAGGCAGCATTATACTCCATATTGCCTAATTCAGAGCGGATTAATCCGCGATCATCCCCCGCCTCCTCCCTGTGAGTACACGGCCTGTGAAGGATGCATAAGCGAATCCCCCAATTTTCGTGCAGTATGTTTTATGCGTGTCTGATAAATTCCACTTATATGGAATCGATTTTCCAACCGCATTTGTGCCATTTGTCCGATAATCTACCAGTTTAGGCAGGGGGAGAATATGGAAGACTCGAGATTGCCTCAGGATATTGCTGCATTTCTCCACCCGATTGATCGCAATGAACGTGATGCCTGTGCCTTGAGTTGTGCGGTTCGCAAAGGCGGACAACCGACGCATGGCAACGTCAAGCGCACGATTGAGGCGCTGTCGCGAATGGGCCATCGCAGCGGTTTCATTGATGGTGAGGGGGATGGCGTGGGGATTCTGACGGATATCCCGCGCCAATTGTGGATGAAGAAACTGGCGGCTTCCCGCTTGCCATCTGCGCTGGCAACAAACCCGGATTTCTGGGTAGCACATCTGATGATTCCGGCGGAACAGCGTCCTCAGTCAGTCGAGATCAAGAGCCGCATTGTGCAGGTGCTGAGCGAGGCCGGTTTGGAAGTCCTGATCGCCAGGCAGGCGGATGTGCGCAGCTACGAATTAGGGCCGCACGCTGCCCGGAATGAGCCGGATTTCTGGCAGATTGCGGGCATTCGTGGCGCGGTTATGGCCGAGAACCTAGAATCCTACCTGTTTAACATGCAGGTTCGCCTGGAAAGTGACTTTGGCGTGCATTTTCCGTCATTTTCAACCCACAGCGCGGTTTATAAGGTACAAGGCACTGCGGAAATTCTCCGGCGTTACTATCCAGAACTACGTGACCCGACTTTTGCTTCGACCGTCACCCTCGGCCATGCTCGTTACAGCACCAACACCAACCCGATTTTCGAGCGTGTGCAACCCTTCTGTTTATTGGGACACAACGGAGAGTTCAACACAATTTCAAGATTTCGCATGGAATCGGCCATGCTCGGTATTGAGCTTGACCCGGATAACTCTGACTCACAGGATGTAGACCGGGCACTGCATACGCTGGTGCACAACTTTGGGCTGGACTTGATCGAAGCGATGGAACTGGTGTTCCCGCCGCATGATCATGACCTGGTGCAGCATGTGGATTCTATCCAGCAGATGTATGCTCAGATGCGGCGCAGTTTTGGCCCGTTCGCGCAGGGACCGGCGGCGCTGGCGGCGCGTTTTGGCGACCAATGTGTATTCTCGGTGGATGCCCTGGGGCTGCGTCCGCTGTGGTTTGGCGAGACTGAAAAGGAATATTTTGCCAGTTCCGAACGTGGTGTTTACCCGCTTACGATGATGTCCGGCAACCCGAAACCATTGGGGCCGGGGGAGAAGATTGCCCTGAAGATTACGCCAGGGCGCGCCGTAGAGGTGCTGGATTACCCAGCGATTCAGTACCATGTGTGGCAGCGGTTTGAAGAGCGCGGTTGGTATCACGCGCAAGATCGGGACGACTTCTCCCCGAAACCTGCTTTTCGCCAGCCTTTTTCCCGTTCACAATATCCCCAGATGCCGCAAAATGGCGGTAGTCGGGCATTGCTTTCGGAGATCGCACAGGTAGCGGTGGCTACTGCGTCTGTCGCGGTGCCGGTCATCTACCCATTCCCTGAGTCGCTCCCCTGGCAGGATCGTCCCGCCGTGCTGAATACCAGTGCGATGGCCGCTCTGGGCTGGGAGCGTTATCACATCAGTATAGTACAGACAATGGCGGAAACCGCAAAAGAGCAAATTGGCTCGCTGGGGTGGGATGGCCCGCTGGCGGCCCTCAGTCAGACGCGGGTGAATCTGGCTGACTATTTCAAAGAGACGGTAGCGGTGGTTACCAACCCGGCAATTGACCGTGAACGCGAGCAGGCCCAGTTTTCGACACACATTCTGTTGGGGAATCGCCCGGCAGTTGGGCAGTACGAGGACGAGGGACGATTTATTGAATTGGCGTCACCACTACTGATTGGCGGGCATCCTGACCTGATGCTCCCGGAAGAGGCAATTGAGGCCCTGCGGGGGCACGGCATCTGGACATTGGAAGCGGTGGCGGACTACTTTGGTGCCGACTGTGTGATCTTGCCGGCTTGCGCTGTGGCGGGGGAGAGCCTACCCGTGGCGCTGGAACGTCTCCAGGGTGAGGCGGTAGATGCCGTACTGAGTGGTGCGGCCTGTTTGATCCTGGATGATACTGGCGTCTACAGCGGCGAGTCAATGTGGCTTGATCCGCTGCTCGTCACGGCGGCGGTTGACCGGGCACTGCGGGAGTATCGGTCTGATGGCATGAATCTGCGGCGGCAGGCGGGCATTGTGCTTCGTTCGGGCGGGCTGCGCGATATGCACGACCTGGCGCTGAGCGTGGCGCTAGGGGCGAATGCGGTGCTGCCGTATGCGATGTATGCGGTTGGCCTGGGGATAGCGCCACGTGAAGGCAAAAACGGCGCTTCCCAGGAGGATATGAGTGTCACTTTTGAAAAGATGCTGCGTGTTATGCGGGCCGGGCTCGAGAAAATTATCTCAACGATTGGCTGCCACGAACTGCGCGGTTACGGGCATTCGTTCAGCTCAGTTGGGCTGGCGAATGAGGTCGCGGCATATTTCAGCACGGCTAATTATTTCGGTTCGGCGCAGCGTGGACTGACCTGGGCTGACCTGGAACAGGAAGCGGCAGCGCGTGCCGCCGAGTTCCGTGGGGAACAGGCGTCGCGTCCCGGCAATCCGTCGCGGTTGTATCCCAAAGTATGGAAGAAAATTGAGGCACTGGCTGCTGGAACGCTGACCTACGAGGAATACACGGCAACATTGGTGGAAATCGAACAGGAGATGCCTGTGGCGCTGCGTCATATCCTGGGCGTAAACCCCGCTCTGGGCGCGGTTGACCCGACAGAAGTAGATACAACTATAGCAGGCCATGCGCTCCCGGTAGTGATTGGCGCGATGTCGTTTGGGTCGCAGGGCGAATTGGCCTACAAAGCTTATGGCGAGGCTGCTGCCCGGCTGAACATTGTGTGTGTGAATGGCGAGGGTGGTGAACTGCCGGAGATGTTGGGACGCTACCCGAATAACCGCGGCAACCAGATTGCTTCAGCCCGGTTTGGGGTGAATATCGCGTTCCTGAATTCGTGCAACCTACTGGAAATCAAGATCGGACAAGGAGCGAAGCCGGGTGAGGGCGGACAGCTCCCCGGCCACAAAGTCACGCAGCAGGTGGCCGAAGCCCGACGCACGACGCCGGGTATTGACCTTATTTCTCCGAATAACAACCATGACCTCTACTCGATTGAAGACCTCGCACAGCTTATAGATGAACTCAAGACGGCCAACCCGTATGCGAGAGTCTCGGTGAAGATTCCGGTTGTGCCCGGCGTGGGGATTATCGCGGTGGGCATCGCCAAAGCGGGAGCCGACATCATCAACCTGACAGGTTACGATGGTGGGACTGGCGCGGCCCGCGCTCATGCGCTGCGGCATGTGGGGCTGCCGGCGGAAATTGGTGTGTGGTTGGCACATCATGCCCTTTCAAATAGCGGCCTGCGCCACAAAGTAGAGTTGTGGTGCGATGGGGGCATGAAAAGCGGGCGCGATGTGATTAAGATGCTGTGCCTGGGCGCGAACCGTGTGGGCTTCGGGACGTTGGCAATGGTGGCAGTTGGGTGTACCATCTGTCGCAAGTGCCATGAGGGAACTTGTCATGTAGGGATCACCACGCACATGACCACGAAAGAAGAAGCGGCGGCGAAAGGTATCAAGCATTTTGAGCCGCGTGACTTCGAAGCAGCGGTGAGTGGAATTTGTGCCGTCTTTGATGGGCTGGGAGCGGAAATCCGTGATTTAACGGCGGCGCTGGGCGTGGGGCGCACACAAGACCTGGTGGGGCGTGCCGACTTGCTGGAACAAATTGCTTTGCAGGATCGCATTGACCTGTCGGTATTGACAATCCCTGCCGCGAAGAATGCCAGGCCGCATCTGCAACCGGGCGTTGGCCGCCGCCTGACTCGCCCGCGCAATACGCTCAGCAAGCAGCTTACCTCGGTCATCGCGGCGAGCGTGGCCCAGGGTGATTATGAACTCACGTATGATGATGAACAAGTGATGTCTATGGATCGGGCATTGGGGACGCACCTGGCGGGGGCGCTGGCGCGGCGGGAATTCCCGGATTCTGACCTGATTGATGCTGTACATCTGGTATTCAGCAACTCGGCGGTTCCCGGTAACGGGTTAGCGGCGTTTAATGACTCGCCGCTGAATGTACTGGTCGAGGGTGGGGCGCAGGATGGTGTTGGCAAGTGTGCCAGGGGCGGCGCGGTAACGATTTTGAAGGGTCTGACTCACGATGGGGAGTGGGTGGATGGCTCAGTAGGTAAGAGTTTTGCCTATGGCGCACAGGGCGGGATGTTCATCGTGCAGGGGGATGCCGATACCCGCGCATGTATCCGTCTGAGTGGGGCGGATGTCATCTTTGGCGGTGAAGTCCGGGAACCGCTGCGGGATGAATTAGGAGGGTTGGTGGCGAGAGCGAATCTAAAAGGTTATGCCTGCGAATATATGACTTCCGGGCGCGTGTTGATTATGGGCGACCCCGGCCCCTGGATGTGCGCCGGAATGTCTGGTGGTGTGGTTTACCAGCGCATCCAACCGGAAATGAAGCTGACTCAGGACGCAATCCAACGCCGACTCGCCCCCAGTCGTATGGTTGAAATCATGCCTCTGGACGAGACGGGCGCAAGCGATGTAAATAGCCTGCTGCGGATATATATCCACACGCTGGAGGCTAACAACCAGGCTGATGCTGCCCAGCATCTTTACCGGTTGATGGATAGGCCGGAAGCGCACTTTATCAAGATTGCTCCTCCGGTTCATTAGAACTGTATTTCACCTGATAGCGAATACTGCCGCCTGTCATCGCCACTTGTGCAGCGTGCTGGGCGGCAGTATGATTCCGCGCTGTTTCAATCTCTTCTGTTTGCAAAGGTACAATAAACAAGATGACCACCATGCAGGTCGCAGTTGGGATCATTGTGCTGATTACGTATGTGGGTATCGCTATCGGGCAGGTGCCGGGCCTGCGGATGAACCGCGCTACGATTGCACTCGCTGGTGCGGCAGCGTTAATCGCAGTGGGGGCAATTGACGAGAAGCGGGCTCTTGCCGCTATTGACATCGGCACGATTCTACTGCTGGCGGCTATGATGGTTATTAACGCCAATTTAAGGATGGCGCGCTTCTTCCGATTGGTGGGAGATCGAGCAATGCGGCTGGCGCATACCCCGAAAACTCTGCTGGCACTGGTGATTCTGTCGTCCGGGGCTCTATCGGCGGTATTTCTGAATGACACGATCTGCCTGATGTTCACGCCTCTGGTGGTGGAACTCACGCAGCGCATGAAGCGCGACCCGATTCCATATCTGACAGGGCTGGCAACTGCCGCGAATGTCGGTTCAACTGCCACCATTACAGGCAATCCCCAGAATCTTATAATCGGACAGTCCAGTGGTATTCCCTATGTCACTTTTATGGCGTATCTTGCACCCGTAGCACTGATCGGGCTGGTGATCTGCTGGGGAGTTATTATGCTGGCTTATCCGGGTGAGTTTCGCGGCCTGTTGCCCGCTGTGGAGACGATTCCCGTTGAACCCTATTATCCGCTATTCCGGCGTACTATGCTGATTGTCAGCGGTCTGACACTTGCATTTCTACTGGGTGCGCCAATTGTCTCGTCGGCGTGTGTCGCCGCTGGGCTGCTGCTGGTGTCGCGGCTCCGCCCGAATAAGCTTCTGGCGCTTGACTGGGAACTCCTGGCGATGTTTGGCGGGCTTTTTGTCGTGACTGGCGCGATTGAAATCGTAGGTCTGAGTGATATGCTGTTTGAGGCTACCGCAACTCTGCTACACGGGGGCGTAGCGACCCTGAGTATAACGACCGGCGTATTGAGCAACCTGGTCTCGAATGTGCCAGCAGTGTTGCTCCTGCGCCCCGAAATTGCTGCCTTCCCTAACGCTCACCAGAGTTGGCTTACCCTGGCTATGGCTTCAACGCTGGCTGGCAACCTCACATTGCTGGGTTCAGCCGCCACTTTGATCGTCGCCGAATTGGCCCGCACACACGGCGTGAACCTGAGTTTCCGCGTCTATCTGCGTGCCGGTATCCCGATCACCATCCTGACGATGCTGGCCGGGATTCTTTGGCTAAGCCTGATTCCGGTCTGATAACTCGCCTATAGCGGTTCCGGGTTGTCGTAGTACGATCGATTCTCTTTGAGCGGTAGTTCGGTGTGCGCGGTACGGACGCGGGCGCGTTCGGCACATGGCCCAACCTCATCACACCACCAATCGCGTTCGGCCCAGGCCGGTCCCCAGGGGCCTTCTACCGGGAACTGGGCGTGCCACCAGGCCTCGCAGGCGTCGCAGCAGAAATCTCGCTCCGATGAACGCTCCGGGTTTTTCTGAATGACTTTTTGACTGGTTGGATGAATGCGGATGTAGTAATCCATGTCAATCACCGCGCCGCAGCCATCACAAACGAGTGTCGGAACGTCGTGAATGCTCATCACGTACCTCTTTCTCGTCAGAACTTTCACTCAAGGACGGCGGTTGACGACAATCAGGGAGCGGCGGGCTTAAGCGAAAGCCTATCGTATTTGGGTTACTTTCAGTGAACAGGGAAGGGGGAATACCCGGCAAGTGCCAGATGTCAGGTTAGGAGCTGCCGGACATCACTTTAGCCGGAAGCCTTCCCCAGGACTTGTTGAATCTTCAGCGCGAGGTGTAGCACCAGTCGGGTATCGGCGTCGTCCAGGTTGACGCCAGTGAGTTCAGTAATGCGTTCCAGGCGGTAAACCAGGGTATTGCGGTGGATTGCCAGGTCCGCCGCCGCTTTTGCGAGGTTGCCGTTTGCCTCGAAGTAGCTTTTTAAGGTCAGGATAAAGTCACTGTCTTTGCGGGCATCGTATTCGAGCAACTGTCCTAAAGTTTCATTGTGGAAATCGCGTAAGTGGGGGCCGGCAGTGTCTTTGAGCGCCAGCAGCAGGCGGAACAACTGCAAATCCCCGTAATAAGTGATGCCGGCAGGTGTGCCGAGTTCCTCTGCGATGTGAATTGCATCGCGGGCTTCGCGGTATGCGCCACGCAGAGCGGCCAACCCGGACGCCGGGCTGCTGATACCCGCCACGACGGTATCTCCTGGCAGGCGTGATACCAGTTGGTCACGTACCGCGCCGATGATTCCCTGCAAGCGCTCAATCGTCCCGCTCGTATCAAATGGGTAGAGGGCGATGATGACATCTACGTAATGGCCGACAGCGCCGTTAATATGCGTGCGAACCTGCGTGTCGCGCACGAGCGCAACCTGGTTTTCCAGGGTGAAGACCGTACCGGCGGCGGTCGTCGCATGGAAGACGACGGCGACATACGATTCTTCGACTGCGAAACCGGACTGGTGGGCGCGGGTAGTCATCAGGTCGTGGTCATTGGAGACGCCGCTCAGCCACATCTGAATCCAATCGCCCCGTGCCTGCTCAACAGCGATCCTGACCGCGCGACTTTTCGCCATTTCGACGGCACAGGCGTCCGCCCCATGTATCAATACCATCCGGGTAAACTCATCCAGTCCCGACGACTGGCCGAACACGGTGAGGTATCCGGCGGGACGTTTTTCGACCCGTAAAACGGCCGTGTACCCAAGCGGGCTGGGGGTAATATCGCTGCTTTCATCGGGCAGTAGCCGTTCCAGCCAGTTTTGGAACGCACCGAATGCTATTGAAGCGTGACGATCACGGCGCTGAACCTGGTCGGGGTCGCGCTGGGCAATGAGTGTGCCGGTGGTATCGTGCAGCAATATCGGGCGGGACGTAGCACGCGCCAATACCTGGAGTAGGCTGGCGATGTCGCGGTTTTCCATTACGAGGCGGGTTAGCTGCCGCTGGATTTCCAGCACACGCTGGCTGACCTGAGCGGCGTAGTTGGCGATGGTGGCGTTGACCGCTCGTTCAATATGGGTGAGGTTGCTGCCATCGGGCAGCGC
Organism: uncultured Chloroflexota bacterium; assembly: GCA_937974245.1. GTDB lineage: Bacteria > Chloroflexota > Anaerolineae > Aggregatilineales > Phototrophicaceae > JACKCG01. Next base: position 70,833 of record CALJKV010000103.1, read on the forward strand.
CAGCAGGCTGATCTGGTACTGGTTGGCTGCGTGAATGACGTCGTCTGCGAGGGTATCCGGGCAGGCCATTGCCCGCACGCCAACTTCAGATAGCCCCTTGATCACATCAATCAGGGTGATACGGCTATCATAGGTTTGCAGAAGTTCGATAGAAACCAGCGCCAGCTCACCCCCATAGATTTCAGAGAAAGCGGGTGGACGGGCGCGAACCGTCACGGCCCAGGTGATGGTGATTTCCGGCTCACCGGAGACCAGGGTTGTCCCTAAAGGCAGGGCCAATTGCAAGATTGTTTGCAGTGTGACCGGGTTATTTTCGCTCATAGCGGCAGCCTTCTCGAACAAGTGGATTCGCACAATAAACGCAACAGGGTAGGTGAGGCGGTTGCTTCATCTACCCTGTATGTGTTACGGTAAACTGCTCAACAATCAGCCGATTTGCTTGACCCCAACCGTGAGTCGTTCGCCATCGAACTCAAACTCCTGGTGGAAGTAGCCATTATCCGGTTTTCCCGGCTGCACCGACTGGCTCAGGGTCTCCGCTGCGATGTAATCCACGAACTGCTGCACCGCCGCCCCCAGTCGTTCGCTGGCCGTGTAGACCATCTCGATTTTGTCCTCAATGTTGTAGTCAGCGTCGCGGCGCATAGTCTGGACACGGCGCACTACCTCGCGGGCGAGGCCCTCATTCACCAGGTCGCCAGTGAGTTTGATGTCGAGCGCGACCAGGTAATTGCCCTCTTCAGCCACTGCGAATCCCTCGGCAGGCTTCTTCTGCACTTCGACTTCTTCCGGCGTGACTTCAAATGTTTCGCCATTTAGTTCTAATGTGACAGTTTCGCCAGCCAGCAAGGTTTTTGCCCATTGGGTAATTTCCGTCGCAGCGCCTTCCCGCAGCGCCTTTTGCACCAGAGGGAAATTCTTACCGAACTTCTTCCCCAGCAAACTCGGCAGCGGATTAAGTGCATAGCTTACCACATCGCCCGTGCCTGCCAACACCTCAACGGCCTTCACGTTAAGTTCGGCTTTCACCAGGTCGCTCAACTGGCGCACCGCTTCGGCTTCGGCGGCTTCCCGCGTGGCGAAGTAGGCGCAGGCCAGCGGTTGGCGGGTGCGGATCGTCACACTTTCGCGGGCGGCACGTCCAAGGCTGACCAACCGCTGTACGACACGCATCTGCTCGATAGCCGTCTCGTTGACCATTGCCGGATTGTATTCCGGCCACAACGCGAGATGAACGCTGGGCGCAGTGTTCGTATCTAGATCGGCCACTAGCGAGCGGTAAAGTGCCTCGCTCACAAAGGGCGCGGTTGGGGCGATGAGTTTAGCCACTGTCACGAGGCATTCGTACAGGGTAGCATACGCGCCGCGTTTCTCGTCGTCATTTTCGCCTTTCCAGAAGCGCCGCCGGCTCAGGCGGACGTACCAGTTGCTCAGGGTTTCGACAAAGGCCTGTACCGGACGAGTCGCGCCGGGCACATCATAGGCATCAAAGGATTCCGTCACGCTTTTAACCAGCGCGTGTAGTTCCGCCAGAACCCACTGGTCGAGCGGGTCGCGTTTCTCAATGGCAGGCTGTGCCTCGTTGGGATTCCAGTTATCAATGTTGGCGTAGGTTACAAAGAAACTGGCAGTATTCCAGAGCGTACTCCAGAATTTATTGATAACTTCGGTCACCAGATCAGCCGAGAAGCGGCGCGGTTCACCTGGGGGGCCGGATGTGTAGAGATACCAGCGGAAGGGGTCAGCACCCTGCACATTCAGGATGTCCCAGGGGTCAATGACGTTGCCCTTGCTCTTGGACATCTTCTGCCCGTCGGCATCCAGGATATGCCCCAGGCAAATCACGTTCTTGAAGGATGTCTGTTCAAAGACCATCGTACTGATCGAGTGTAATGTGTAGAACCAACCACGAGTCTGATCAACTGCCTCGCAGATGTAGTCTGCCGGGAACTGACCCTCAAACATTTCGTGATTGTAGTGTGGGTAGCCCCACTGCGCCACCGGCATCGCGCCGCTGTCGAACCACACATCAATGACTTCCGGCACACGGCGCATTGTACCGCCCGTGCCATTCGGGTTGGGGAAGGTGATATCGTCCACATAAGGGCGATGTAAGTCCAGGTCGGTGAGGTCGCGCCCGGTAAGCTGGCTGAGTTCTGCCACACTGCCTATACAGAGCATATCGCCATTCTGGTCGTCTACCCAGATGGGCAGCGGCGTTCCCCAGTAGCGTTCACGCCCCAGCGCCCAGTCTTTGAGTTCATCCAGCCAGTTGCCGAAACGCCCGTTGCGGATATGCCCCGGCACCCAATTGACGCCCTGGTTCTCCGAAATCATCTTGTCGCGGTAGGCGGTCGTGCGGATAAACCATGAGTCACGAGCGAAGTAAAGCAGGGGCGTGTCGCAGCGCCAGCAGAACGGATAATTGTGCTGGTAAAGTTGGGATTTATACAGCAGACCGCGTTTTTGCAGGTCGTGGGTTATTTCCGGGTCGGCATCTTTGACCCAGACGCCGCGATAGTCGGTTACGGCGTCAACGAACGTCCCATCCGATGCGACAGTTTGCAGCACTGGCAGGCTGTACTTTTGTCCTACGGCCATGTCATCCACACCAAAGGCCGGGGCGATATGCACCAGGCCCGTGCCGTCTTCCGTGCTGACGAAATCGCCCGCCACGACGTAGGCGTAGTCCTGTTCTACCGGCAGGAAGGTGTAGAGTGGGTTATAGTGCTGGCCGAGCAGGTCTTTGCCTTTGAATCGCTTGATAATCCGGTAGTTTTCCGGGTGGATCAGCACTTTTTCAAGCAGTTCGGCGGCAAGAATCAGGTTTTCCATGCCGTCGCCATCCTGCGCTGGACCTTCGACCTGGACATAATCAATGCTCTCGCCCACGGCCACCGCTACGTTCGCCGGGAGTGTCCAGGGGGTTGTTGTCCACACCAGGAAGTACACACCAGGCTGGTCACGCAGGGGGAAGCGCACGAAAATGCTGGGGTCTTCGACATCCTGATACCCCAGAGATACTTCATGACTGCTCAATGGCGTGCCACAGCGCCCGCAGTAGGGGACGACTTTCAGCCCTTTGTAGAGAAGGTCTTTTTCCCACAGCTGGCGCAGCACCCACCAAATGCTTTCCACATAGTCGTTGGTAAAGGTGACATAAGCGTTATCCAGGTCAGTCCAGTAGGCCATGCGCTCGGTGAAGCGTTCCCAGTCACCGATATTTCGCATGACGCTGGCGCGGCATTTTTCGTTGAAAGCCGCAATACCGTATTCTTCGATCTGGTGCTTGTGGGTGAAGCCAAGTTCTTTTTCGATAGCGATTTCTACAGGCAGGCCGTGCGTATCCCAGCCACCTTTGCGGAGGGCATAGTAACCGCGCATGGTCTTATAGCGCGGGAAGATGTCCTTGAACGCCCGCGCCAGCACGTGGTGCACACCGGGGCGGCCATTGACAGTCGGTGGGCCTTCATAGGTCACATAGACCGGGCCACCTTCACGTTCCTGCATGGAGCGCTGGAAGATGCGGTTTTCGCGCCAGAAGTTGAGCTGGTCGCGTTCGAGTTTCTGAATATCTACTTTGGCGTTGATTGCCTTAAACATGAGTTTTCCCTCGTCTGTTATCTGCTGCCGAATACACAATATCCCGACTACACGCAGGTTATTCGTACCCGGTAGGCAATCAGCCGCAGTGTGAACACATCCCGCGTCCTCACCACGAAAGCACCTCCATGCGCTATGTCAACAAACCTGATATGGAAACGAATAGGGCAATTATGACGGAAAATTCAGGATTCGGGTAGGGGAAATTACGATTCTGGTTGTGTAACCAGTGGCATCCCTGACCACAGCATTTCACGTTTAAGCTGGAGCTGGGCGGCGTGATTCTCTAAATCATTGGTTGTGATGATGACTTCCCAACGGAGTCCAAAGATTGAGTGTGGGGAAACACCACTGCATCGGGCGATCTGGCCGATGCCGGATGCCGGGCAGTTGCCATCTGGGAATTCGCAGCTACCGCCTTGTTCCTGGTAGAACTGCGCGATATCACAGGCGGTCTGATGGGTGAGCAGCGTCCACTGGTCTACCCCGTAATCCAGGTTCTGGTGTGTGAGTTCAGTGGTATTCGGCGGTAATGGCGGCCCTGGCGGAAACGCGATGGCGGCAAGGATGCCAACTACCGGGCCGCCAATGACGACCAATACCACAAACGCAGCCGCCATAATGATGATCGGCCAGAAAGTGCGGCTGCGGGTGCGTGGTACTGCGGGCTGCATTGATGCCTGCCCCGGTTTACTTCTGCCAGGTGTACTGGTGTTCAACCAGTGTCATGCCGGTATTTTCACCAACGCCAGGCTGGATCACGATGAGTGTGAAGCGGGTAATGAAGAATCCAGAGTCATCAAACAAGCAGCGAATCTGATACGGCGCTACTCCTGCTTCGCCCCGATCATAGGCGGGATAATTGCCAGCTACGGGGTCGCGTTTACAAAGTCGGAACGCCAGATCAGCATCCATGCCGTAAAAATCATCCATTTTCTGCTGGTAGTAACTCTCAACGTCTTCGGCAGAGACGCCCGGAATTTGAAACAGATCACTGGTGGAAATGGACGACCATACCCGCGATCCCCACTCGACTGAATTGGGATAGGGGTCAATCCGCAAGGGCTGCTGGTGCTGTGAACGGTCCAGGAAGAAAGAAATGACACCGCCGACGATGACCAGAATCCCGATTATCCCGGCGATCAGGCCGGCTCGTACAATTGAAATATTCCCATCACGGCCTAGCATGTGGACTACTCCTCAAGGAATGCTTGTATCTCGACAACATCGGCGGCTAATGCCTGACCATAGGGGGTGTTGTGAAAACGGGCAGCGTTCTCCTGCCAGTAGGGCAACCCGTCACGAATGACATCCGGCGCTGGCGTGTCACCTTGTCCCAGTCGGTAACGCATATATACCGTAAGTAAAGCACGATGCGGCTCCAGCCCGGTTACTTCCAGTACGTCGAGATGGGTGGCGGCATCTTCCCATCCCCCTGATCGAAAATAAGCCTCCGCCAGATCAACGTGTACTACCGGGGGGGCACCGGCTGCCAGTGCTTTCTGAATCGCTGCGATGGCTTCCGTATATTTGCCCATCATCATTAGTGTACGGCCAAATCCGTAGTGCGGGAAGTAGCCCAAGGGTCGTATCTGTACGGCTTTTGTTAAGACTTGTACGCTTTTGTCAAGGAGACCCAGCTGGCGATAGGTGTTGCCAAGCAGCGTCAGGGTTTGCGCGTCGGACTTGCCGGCGTCATCAACTGCTTCCAGGATACTACGTGCCGCGTCCATGTCTCCAGCCAGGTACTGGCGCTGCGCCTGGGTATAGGGTGTCACCATGCTGCGGTTGGCCCACATAATAATCACCTGGATGGCGATGAGCAGACCGAGGATACCAGCGAGTAACAGGGAGCGAGCATCCTGCGGGACAAGGAACAACACGATGATTGCCAGCGCCAGCAGCGCCAGCGCCATGAGGATAGCGACCTGCGCCGGGCGCTCCCAGGTGCGAAATCGGCTGAAGAAGTAGGCACTCAGGCGTCCCATGTGCTTCCTTATCCCAGATTGCCTGCATCGGCTTCGGCCAATGCTTGTTCAATAGCAGTGATTTCATAGTGAAGCGCCTGCCCGTAGGCCGTACCTTCCAGCGCCGCCAGCCCCGACTTCCAGACAGCCAACCCATCCCTGGCGCTCATCATCTTCGCAGTTGCTCGAACGGCATCTTTCGTCTGACCGCCCGATTGGTAATAGTGCAGCAGATGATAGTAGACGCGCACACCATACATGGCGGGCATCGGGTACTGCGCTGCTTTCTGGAACGATTCCATCGCCGCCGCGTTCTCCCCGGCGAATCGCTGTACAAAGCCGAGTTCCGCCCAGATGATGGGCTGTCCCGGTGCCAGGTCCGCCGCCTTTTTTAGCGCCCGCGCCGCTTCATCGTAAGTGGCTTGCAAACGGTAGCCGTTTGCCAATGTGATGTATGAACCGGGGTCATCGGGGAACAGGCTCACAGCCCTGTCAGCGGTGGCCTGAGCTTTGCCAAGCTGCCCGGCGTAGGCGTAGGCACTGGTGAGCAGCATCAGGACTTCCGCCGTCTCTTTGCCTTCATGAATAGAGCGTTCGAGCAGGGGGATCGCCTCACGGAAGCGGAACGCTTCGATCAGGCGATAGGCGTCGCCATAGCCCGACCCCTGATAGCGCGACTGACGTGCCAGCAGCCACCCCGCCAGCGCAAACCAGATAGCGAACATGGCTGTCGCCAGGCATAATCCACTCAGCGCGAGTTGAATAATGGGGGAAATGAAGGTGTCGCGCTGGAAGTTCCACCCGGCGAATACCTCTGTCACCAGACCGCCTATGAATACGACCATGCCTAATACTGCCATGCCCAACGAGCCATACAGCGCGATCTGTAAGCGTTTCACGGGTTTGCCTCACTCGCGGCCAGTTCCGCCAGGGTAATCTGGCCGTTGATGACCCCTTGAGCGGCTTCAATGTCCGCGCCCAGGGCAGTGCGCAGCGTATCGGCTTGATCACTTTTCAGGAGTTTTTCCCATTCATCCAGGCCGTCCCGGTGGTGCTTGAGCAGGTCAAGCTGCTTGTGGGCGGCGGCGGTGTTCTCCAGGCGAGTGTAAGCCCGCACGAGGAAAAAGTGAATCAACGCGCGGTGACGCTCGTCTTTGATTTTCAGGTTGAGGGCATGTTCCAGGTATGTCACGACCTGTGCCGATTCGCCCAGGCGATCTTCAATCATACCCAGGTTGTAGTATGTCACCCAGTCATCGGGGGCGAGCTGTTTTGCTTGCTGCGCGGCTTCCAGCGCCGCTGGATAGTTGCGAGCTTGCAGGCAGACTTCAGCCAGCCCGTTGAAGGCCAGCGCTGAATCGGGGGAAATCTGGGTCATTTTCTGGTAATCACGTCGTGCCCGGTCTAATTTGCCCCATACCCGCAGAATTTCCGCCCGGAAACGGTAGTGGTTGGGATTGTCCGGCTGGATTTTAATCACCTTGTCCATGATCTTGACGGCTTCTTCGTAGCGATTTTTGCGGAGGTGACGGATCGCATCGCGGTATTCCTGCGGCATCCGGCTCCGCGAGAGGAACAGCCCGGCAATGACCCAGCCAAGTGCGCCACCCACCAGGGGCAGTGCCCACTGCGGAACGATGAACAGCCCCAGGAACAGCGCGCCCAGCGCCGGGGCAAGAATGCCTAGCCAGCGCCCGCGTTCTTCCGGTTCCATCCGCCAGGCGAAGATCGTCACCGTGCCAACCACAAAGGCGACCACCAGCAGGGATTGTACCGGGCGTACCCAGTCATAGTCATTGACGATGACATTCAGTACCAGGCTGATGAACCCGGTGAGCGCCAGCCATACGACCAGAATGCGGGACCCGATGGGCCCGAGAAAGAATTGAATCCGTTTAATCATTCCATTACCTGTGTGCGTACTCGGTCAACGCGATCACCCGTTCCTGCCCGACTTCATCCAATTCGGTGCGGCGCATGAGGATGTCATGTTCATTAAGGCAAAACACCCCATTCAATGTCGGGTTACTCCCCGCCAGTGTGAAGCAACGCAAGGTAAATTGCCTGCCACCCAGGACGATGCTGACCGGGTCTATCGAGTAAACGGCGTGAACTTCGCTTATCGCCATATCATTATCTAGCTTCTCGGTCAGCGGCGAAAAGATGGGAGTAGGTGGGTCTTCTGTAATCAGCTGTTTCACCAGCGCTCCGGCAAACACATGCCCGGGCGGGTAGACCAGCGTCCCAGGAGCGAAGGCCATCTCTCGGTATTCCATATCGCCGCCATCAATTGCCGTGCCGATCAAAGCGCCATCCTCGCTGAAAGTGGTCGTCAGGCGAGCTTTATGAAACGGCTGTCCCGTCCTGTAAATCAGCTGGGTGTCAAAACGCTCAAAGCGGTTGTCATGCCCTGGCGTAGATAGAGCTTCGACCAGGATGGTCAGGCTACGTCCTTCGCAGGCGTCGTAATCCACGCGGAACAAGTGTGCGCCGTCCGGCAGTTGATGGATGCTCCACTGTTCAATTGTTCCAACCGTGCCGCCGTTTTCCCGGTGTTGGTAGATGCCACTGGCGACGAACTGCTCATGCGGTTTAACGGCATGGAGAACACGCATCATGGTTTATGCTCCTGGCGCGGTTTCCAACTCAACGTAAATGCGCTTGTTGATGCCGCCCTTGCTCTTGTAATCGGTGATGCGGATATGCCCGACTTCACGGGTGTTGGCAACGTGTGTGCCGCCGTCCGCCTGCAAATCCAGCCCGATAATCTCGACGGTGCGGACTTCCCGGATCCCTTCCGGCAGCAGGTTGATCTTGGTGCGGATCAGGTCGGGAATCTGGAAGGCGTCGTCTCGTGGCAGGATGGCGACTCGCAGATCACGGGCCGCAGCAACCTCAACATTGATGCGCTCCTCAATTTCGGCCACGAGTTCTTTTTGCATCCGCTCAAACTCAAAATCCATGCGCCCGTTGAGTGGTTCCATGTTGCCGCCGGTGACACTCGCGCCGTAATCACGCCAGACGACGCCGCACAGAATGTGCATAGCGGTGTGCGTTCGCATCAGCATGTAGCGCCGCTCCCAGTCCAGGACGCCTTTTACTTCCGCACCTACTGCCGGGAGTTCATCCCCGGCCAGGACATGGATATTGCCGCGTCCGGCTTTGGTGACGGTGTAGGTCCTGGCGCCCACGATCAACTGACCGGCGTCGTTGGGCTGGCCGCCACCACCAGGGTAGAAGGCTGTCCGGTCTAAGTAAACCCCGTGCTGCTCCGCGTCTACGCCGGTAACCGTGGCGCTGAATTCTTGTAAATAACTATCGGTCTGGTAAAGTAAGTCGGTCATTTTTGATCTTCCTCAATCATTGCACGCATGCGAATCATCACGGGACGTCCACCGACGGCTTCCCAGAAGCGCTGACCGGATGCATTTTGAGCGGCGACATGCCAATCGTAGGCATCTACAGTGTGTTCACGGAACCAGACGATCAGTTCATCCACCAACTGCCGCCCGATTCCCTGGCGGCGATAGTCTGCGGTAACGGCAATATCGGCAATGAAACCAACCGGCGCTTGCTCAAAGATGTCGGGTAATAAGTCCATGATGACACCCATCACATACCCGACAATCTGCCCATCGACTTTGGCCACCAGCACACGCGTAAAAGGGTCATTCATGCGCTGGATAATGCGGTCCGCGTACCGCTGACCGCCGTCGGGAGCGGGCAGCGGGAGGTTGGTATCGAGTGCCGTGTGATAGTCCACCAATTCCGCCCAGAGCTGCGCGATGATGGGCGCGTCGGCACGTTCTGCTGGGCGAATCATAATGTCAGCCACAATATATCCATCCAGTCTGCTGCGCCAGATGCCCGCCAGAAAGCCTGCTCAATGGCAAAACGTTGCGGGACATGGACGATTATCTGCCGGATACCCTGCCCGGTGAGCCATTCGCGCACCGTGTCCAACAACAGTCGCCCAATTCCGCCCGGTTGCCCGTGTGCGTCCACCACAAGCTGGGTGACAACTCCCTGTTGTTCAGGCAGCAGCCCCGGCCAGCCGGGTTGGATGTGGACAACAGTGAATCCGCCCACCTGTTCATCGCGTATCGCCACAAAAATCATGGTATCAGGCGCATCCAACCAGTTCGTTGCAACCTGTATAAACCGGGATTGTGCGTCCGGCCGAGGCGTGAATCGCGCATCCAGTTGTTGCAGCAGGATAACTTTTTCATACCACAGTGCCCCGATTTCCAGCAGGTCTGGTGAGGCAGCCGGGCGAATGATGACAGGCGGCATGGGTATTTTCACAGTTGTTGACAGGCGATTTCAGGATAGCACCGGGTACGAGCCAAAGCAAGCCAAAGCCGGGCAAACCCTGTACAATAACGTATGATGATGTTGCGTGATGTTACATTATTTAGGAATTACATAGTTGACCGAGCAGGGAGTGGTTATAGACCCACTGTTCCGCAAAATACGCAAACATGCCTGATAAATCGATTGTACATTTGCCCGAAATTCCCACAGATGACTTGCCGTACTGGATGCGACAGGCGCGGCGCGGCGTGGATTGGGGACTGTTGTTGGTGGTGGGCTTCAGCCTGATTGCCGTCTGGCCGTTCATCTTTCGCGGCGGGCTTCCGGCGGCTAATGCTTCCCGCAACTATGTGTATCGCACAGCTGATTATGCCAGCGCGATGGTGGAGGGCCGGCTGTATCCACGCTGGTCGCCCAATGTCTTCGGTGGATATGGTGCGCCTATTCCCAATTTCTACCCACCTGGCGGCCCGTATGGAGCGGCGCTGCTGGATGTGCTGTTTACCGGCGACCCGGTGAGCGCGGTGCGGCTATTGCATATCCTGGCGGCCTGTGTTGCCGGGGGGACGGTCTACCTCTTTGTTTCACGCAGGGCCACGGCGGCAGTGGGGGTGCTGGCAAGCGTCGTCTATGTGTACCAGCCCTTTGTTGGATTAACCGTACCGGTTATCCAGGGGGATTTGGGCATGGCGTTGGCGCTGGCATGGCTGCCGGCACTGTTATGGAGCACCGACCGGCTGCTGCGGCTCAACCGTCCCTTTGACCTGGCGCTCACCGCCGGTTTTACTGCGTTGCTATTTGTAACGGATGTGCGCCTCGGCGGAGTCGGGCTACTGCTGGCATTGGCTCTGGTCGTATGGCAGCATCGGGTTTATCGAAGCAATGCCCGTTTCACTGCGCTCTTTTCCGCCTGGATGCTTGGGGTTTTGCTGGTAGGGTTCTTCTGGATACCGGCCTTGCTTGAACAGGATGCGATTCACTGGCGTCCCCCAGCTCTTTCCGCCCAGTATCGCCTGACAGTGCCCGGTTTGCTCACCCCGGCCTACCAGCTAGACCGCATTGAACTGCGCCCTGTGCCCCAGTTTACAGTCGGATTGGTCGGGTTGGCAGTGATGGGGGGCGCGGGAGTCAGCATGATTTACTTCCGTCGTTTCGCCCGCTTTGAGACACTTTTTCTGGTAATGGGGCTTGCTTTGCTGGTGGTGGCACTGGTGCTTATGCCAGGGGAAACCTGGGTGTTGGGGCCGGTGTCGCTGTGCCTGGCTGCCAGCACGGGGGCACTTTTCTGGTGGGGGGAATGGCTACGCCCGGCTCAACAACGTGTTTTGCTTCCGACTCTGCTGATTGCCGCTTGGATGGCCTCGCTACCGGTGTGGACTCCCCCGGAATGGCCGGAAACGTTTGGTGGTACAGCCCCGGTTGACCAGATTCAATACGAGCAGCAGGGTTACGGCGTGGCGGTGCTGCCGCCCGATGCGCCTGTTCCGGCCACCATCCCGGATACGCTCTCTTTGAGCAATTATCTTATAGATGGCTTCCGCTCCGGGTCGGTCAATAAGGTTGCGCCGGGGCAGATTCTACCGACGGTGCAGGTCGGGCTGCTTAGGCATGGTACGCATAGCGAACGGCTGCAAATCCGCACCAGCACAGTGGCCTCACTGACGATCCTGACGGCTTATTTTCCCGGTTGGCAGGCTGAAGTGGACAACCGGGCGGTCACGCTCTTACGTGACCCGGACACCGGGCTGATCCGTGTGAATGTTCCGGTGGCCCGCAGCGCAGAACTGTACATTTCACTGGGGACAACCCCGACTCGAAGTAGGGCATGGACTGTATCGGCATTGGCGGCTGGTATTTTACTGGTTCTGACGTGGGGGCGCTGGCGACGCCAGAAGCCAAACTACCAGGACTCCGAACTGCTCCCCAGGCCCGAAGCCCGTCTGACGGGAGTAGTACTGGCGGCTTTTTGTCTTATCACGCTGCTGTTTGCGCTAAGGCCATCCCCCTTATATGGTCGCCCAGGCTACCGTTTGAGCGACAGTGTGTTCATCAACAGCCGGACGAACGCCGGATTCAGTGTGCTGGCCTACAAGATTGCGCCGATCCAGGCACACCATGGTGGATCAGTCGATGTAACAATCTACTGGCAGACGCAGCGCCCACTGTTAGAGAATTATCAGGTGAAGGTGTATCTTCTCGACCTACAAGATGGCACGTATTGGGGGGAAACCGCACTGCACCATCCTGGTGATTATCCTACTCGCTTGTGGCTGGCAAACCGTTATGTAACCGATACCTATCATCTGGCAATTCCTGAAACGGGCGAATCCCGCAGTTATGGTGTGGCTATTGAGGTGTTTGCCTGTGACCCGGATTGTAACCCGGAATCGCGTCTTACCTTCTTCGATAATGTCGGGCAAACAGTTGGCCCCGCGCTGGTGCTGCCCAGCCAGATTGTGCCGAATCAGTAAACTGCTTGTGTTTATGGCGGGTGGTTTGTACAATACAGGCTCGAAATCACTTTTGAACTTTCGCCTGGGTCATTGTGCGGGTGCTGCTTATTCACTGTTCAATCGCATCAGGGTGTCCGTTGATTTCCCAATGTTGTGAAATAAGTCATTTTTGTAGTTGAAGGAGTATGTTGATTATGAGTCCTATCAGTCAAGCATGGAATTACTACCGTCAAGGCCAACCGGATACCGCGATTGCTGAGTTTGAACGTATTTTGAATGCGGATCGTGATAATGTGGATGCCTTGTACGGGATCGGCCTGGCGCAGCGTGCCGCCGGGCAGTACGAAGCCGCTGTCAAGTCGTTTGAAACGGCACTTCACCTGGTGACGACGATTTCCAACGAGCAGACGGCGACACGGCGGGAAGTCTATGGGGACAAGCTGGCGACTCAGAACGACCCCAGCAAGCCGGAAGATGATCGCTATATGATGCTCATGCGGATGCTTACCCAGCGTTTGGCCGAAAGTAAGGCCGTGTTGGAGTCCCATTAATCACTGACCCCGACCCATGATTTGAGGTCCTCGTAGGGGAGAGTCGCCGACTCTCCCTGGTCGGATTCCCGGAAGTTCTCCACCAATTCTTGCAATCCTTTATGCTTTTACCAGAGACAATGAACAAACAAGAACGATTGACAAAAACGATTGCCGGTGAAGCTACTGATCGCGCCCCGGTTGCCTTGTGGCGGCATTGGCCGGGTGACGACCAGCGTGCCGCTGATCTGGCGCAATCCACTATCGAATTTCAGAACCTCTATGATTGGGATTTTGTGAAAGTCACCCCGTCTAGCAGCTTTTCTGTCTCCGATTACGGGGTGCAGGATGTCTGGGAAGGGAATACCGAAGGGACGCGGCGTTATATCAAGCGGGCGGTCAACCGTTCGCTCGATTGGACGGAACTTCGTCCTTTAGACCCGCTGCGCGGCGCGTTAGGACGGCAGATTGAATGCCTGCGCCTGATTAACAGCGGCCTGGATGCCGATGTGCCCGTGATCCAGACGATTTTCAGCCCGCTGGCACAGGCGAAGAATATTGCCGGAGAGGATGTCCTCATCCGCCACCTGCGTACCCACCCGGATCGGGTGCATACCGGCTTGAATACCCTCACCGAGAGTATTCTCCGGTTTATTGAAGCGATGAAACCACTCCCCTTAGCCGGTATCTTTTACGCCGTCCAGCACGCGAGTTACGACAAGCTCTCCGAAGACGAATATACACGCTTTGGTCTGGCGTATGATCGTAAAATTCTGGAAGCGCTGCCGGGTAAATGGTGGTTTAACATGCTGCATCTGCATGGTAATGCGCCGATGTTCAAGCTGGTGAGCGACCTGCCGGTACAGTCCATCAACTGGCACGACCAGGAGACTGACCCGGACCTCGTACAGGGTAAGAGCATGTACAACGGTGCGGTTTGTGGCGGGCTTTCTCGTTGGGAGCATGTCCACAATGGGACGCCGATGGTTGTGCGGGAACAGGTGCGGGCGGCGCTGGCCGCCACCAACAGCCGCCGCTTTATTTTGTCCACAGGATGCGTCTCGATGATTACGTCGCCCCTGTCGAATCTGCGGGCTGTCCGTGAATCGGTTGAGAATTCAGGAAACTAACTATGCCAATCCGGGTGATTTCTGGGAGTGCCAAGGGTCGCCGCCTGAAACTTGTGCCGGGGGATTCCACGCGCCCGGTTATGGATCGTGTGAAAGAAGCGTTGTTCAACATTATTGGGCGGGATGTTCAGGACTCTACCTGGCTTGACCTCTTTGCCGGGACAGGTAGTATCGGCATTGAGGCCTTGAGCAGGGGTGGCAGCAAAGCGGTATTCGTCGAACTGGCAAAACCGGCTATCCAGACGATTCAGGCGAACCTTGAAGTGACACGTTTGCAGGACAAAGGCGTAATTCGTCGGGGTGATGTCTTTGAGTTTCTCCGCTCGAAGACTGCCGGGGTGTTTGACTTTGTGTATATCGCGCCGCCGCAGTACAAAGGGTTGTGGCAAAAGACGCTGGCACTGCTCGATGAAAACCCCGCCTGGACGCATCCGGACTCAACGATTATTGTTCAGATTGATCCGACAGAACAGGAGGAACTCCTGCTCAACCGGCTGGAAGCTTTTGACCAACGCCGGTATGGTAACACCTTATTGTGGTTTTTTCGCATCATCTCAATTCGTACAGATAAGGAGTCTGATCGGATGGAACACCAGCGGCTTGAAGGTATTGCATCGGAACTGATCGCAGATTTCGGCATTGTTGAGCCACCCGTACCGATTGAGGTTATGCTGCAAAATCCGAAACCCGATATGTGGCAGAACGTGGTCAACATGCGGAATCTGACCCAATCCTTTCTGACGAGTCAGGGGCCGTTGGGAGCGCGGATGTCTCTGGCGCGTTTGCTGGCTCGTGAATTAGCCCGCAGCCCGTGGGGGGAAGCTCGTGATCTGGATGCGTTGCTGGGTGGCGCTCAGGAAACCCGTCTCTATTCGTTCGCACGGATGATCGTGATGCCGCTGGAGATGGTCAATGCGATGCCAGTTAACAACCGTAATCCAGTAGCGTTTGCCTTGCAGTTTGATGTCCCGGAAGAGGATGCAGGCGAACGGTTGGCTGACCTGAAGCTGTTATAGGCGCTTTTTCAGATAGTTCTGCGCGAGTGCAATCGCGGCATCTGCCGTGTGAATTTCTCCGGCGGCCTGTGCCTCTCGAATCAGGTTTACTAGTTCACCGACCAGGGGCCCTGGCCCCATACCCAGCACTTCCATTAACGCGCTGCCGTTGAGGAGTGGCGTGGGTTCGATCAGTGTTTCGTACTGTTCAAAATACGCGCTCAGAAGCTGCTGGGCGCGTTCAACCTGTGCTAACCATGCGTCCTGTTCAAGCTGAACTCCGGCGCTCCCCAGGTGGGCCGCCAGGGCAAGCAAACATACATCCACACCGGCTGCCCCTAATAATCGCCAGTAACGATGAATACTCCTGGCTGTCAGGGATCCCATCGTGAGCGGGTCGTTGTGATGCCGGATGAGTAGCGCCAGCCGCGTCTGTTCCTGGTTGCTAAGGCGCAGGTTGTCGGCAGCGGCTTCGGCGCTTTCCGGCACGGCCAGCAGGAGCGTCGCCAACATCAATAGGGCGCGGTGGGGGCGTTCGTTCGGCCAGGATGCCTCAAGGTGATTGACCAATTTTCCCCGGAAACGATCAAGCTGCATGACGAGTATCCCCAGCCCGAAGGACGCGGCGGTGTTATCGCTGCGGCTGTAGCTGATTGCACCTAACATTCTGTCCAGAGTTTCGACCACTGCGAGCGTATGTTTCCAGTCGTCCGCCGTGCCTACGCCTTCCGGCAGGATACTAGGCAACAGCCCCAAGGATTCAGCAACGCGGAGTCCTGCTGCCGGTTTGTGTAGCGCCAGGATTCTAAAGAACTCATCACGCCGCCGTTCCGGCGAACTCTGATTTAGGTGCGGCGCGGCCTGGCGCACGGCCTGTTGCGTGTCTTTTTCGATGTGTAGGCTCAACTGTACGGCCAACCGCACCGCCCGCAGCGTGCGAATCGGGTCGTTTGCCATCGAGTCTGCCTTACACTGGCGGATGAGCTTTTTGCGGAGATCCGCTTCTCCATTTAGTGGGTCAATAAGCAGTGCCAGGTCGCCGCGCAGGTCGGCCACCATTGCATTAATCGTGAAGTCGCGATCCAGCAAGTCATCCAGCAGCGTGGTATCCCGCAGCCGGGCGACATCTATTGTGACCTGACCGGCGGGAGTATCGAGCAGTGCCCGCCCGACGTCGCGCTCGCTATCGAGCTTATAGAACGCGCCATTGAATTGGTTGGCGATGCGCCGTGCCATCTGGATGGCGGATTCAGACGTTACCAGATCAATGTCTTTGAGCGGGCGATGCAGCAGGGCATCCCGCACAGCGCCACCAACAACATAAACTGGGTGCGGGTCGCCCGCTAGAGTGTCCTGAAGATCGAAGATAATCTCCGGCCAGAGCAGGGGGCGATGGGGTGTGTGGGGGTGCAGGTCAGTCATGCACAATCATGTCCGTTTTTACTACGCCGATGAAAGGTAGATTGCGGTATTTTTCATCGAGGTCCAGCCCATAGCCAAACACGAATTTGTTTTCGATTTCGAAACCCCGGTAGTCCACCGGTATTTCGACTGACCGCATTGAGGCTTTGTCCAGCAGTGTACACAACTTGATGCTGGCGGGTTGGCGAGTTTGCAGAACATCCATCACAAAACGGAGGGTATGTCCGCTGTCAACAATGTCCTCAATAATCAGGATATGTCGCCCGGTGATATTTTCGCTCAGGTCCATGTCAATACGCACGTTCCCGCTGGATGAGCGCACGCCCCGGCCATAGCTGGAGACGGCCAGGAAATCAATTTCATGGGGGACACTGATGTGCCGTGTCAGGTCGGCCAGAAACATAATTCCGCCTTTGAGAATACAGAGTAACAGGAGATTGCTACAATCGGCATAATCCCGCGAGATTTCCGCGCCCAGTGCCGCGACTCGTGCCTGGAGGGTCGGTTCATCAATCAGGACTTCCTGTAAGTATTTTTCGTATGGCAGCATGTGGCAATCCTTAAGCAATAAACATGACAGGAACGCGATACCATGATAATAACGGTTTTCTGGTTTCTAGCCAGGATAAATCCGGCAAGTCTGTTGCCCGGTATGGCAAGCAGAGTATTAAATTCTATGAAAAAAGGTGATACAGTAAGATGCACTTTAACCTCGTGGGTTGCTATGTCCCCAGCTGCTGGCATTCAAAATGCGGCTCCAGACATCTACCTTGAAACAGTTTGATGGTTGCAGCGGTTTCTTGCCCCTGCATGATTTGAAGGATATTCGATTATGGCTACATATCTCTCCCAACCACAGATTACCCGCTCCGAACCCCGCCAGATGATCCGGGTGACGTGCACCGACGGCCTGGTACTGGAAGGGCCGGTCAACACATCAGTTGAAACCTTCCTCAGGGCGGCACGACAGCAGCAGCCTGGTCTGTACAGCAGCGAAATTATGGGGGGGATTGTGGATGGTAAGCTGCGGGAACTGGCGTACCCCATTGTGCGTGACTGTACCTTAGAGCCGATTTTGCTGGATACCAGCGACGGTGGGCGCATTTATCGGCGCTCATTGGTGATGCTGATGACGACAGCGGTGGATGAATTGTGGCCGGGTACTCAGGTCAGTGTGCGCTATGCGATCCCGGAAGGTGGGTTCTACTGTATCCTGCTTAACCATGCTTCTTTCACGGAAAACGAACTTATGCGTTTAGACCAGCATATGCGCAAGATTGTTGCCTCTGATGACCCGATCACTAAACGGAGTGTGCCACTAGAAGAGGCTACAACCTTATTTGCCTCTCGTCATGAGGCAGACAAGGTGCGTCTGTTGGAGCAGCGGACACGCAACAGCCTGACAATCTATAGTCTGCGTAGCCGCCAAGACTATTATTACGGCTACATGCTGTCTTCCACCGGGTATTTGAAGCACTTCCGGCTTCTCAGTGCCAATGGGGGCTTCATTCTTCAGTATCCGCGTAAGGAAAACTCAACCGAACTGCTGCCGGTGACGGCCTACACGAAGTTAAGCACCGTGTTTAACCAGGCCGATGCCTGGTTGCAGCGAATGGATGTGGAAGACATCGGGCGCTTGAACCAGATTGTGCGCGAAAATCGTGTACACGAATTGATTTTAGTAGCGGAAGCCTTGCACGAACAGCACGTCGCCACTATCGCCAGGGAAATCTGCCAGAAACATGACACTGGTGGTGCGCGACTGGTGCTGATTGCCGGGCCGTCTTCGTCTGGAAAAACAACGTTTTCTAAGCGCCTGGCGATTCAACTCCTGGCACACGGTTTGCGCCCGTTCACGCTGGAAATGGACAATTACTTTGTTGACCGTGAACTCACGCCCAGGGACGAAAACGGCGAATACGATTTTGAAGCATTGGAGACGATCAATTTATCGCGCTTCAACCAGCAGTTGCTCCAGTTGATGAATGGCGAGAAAATCCAATTGCCGAAGTTCGACTTTGTGCTAGGGCGCAGCCAACCGGGGCGTACGGCGCGGCTTACCGATAACCAGATCATTATTGTGGAGGGTATTCACGGTTTGAACCCCGGTCTCGTCCCAGATATACCGCCCGACTCCATTTATCGTATCTATGTCTCGGCACTGACTCAGTTGAACACGGATACGCATAACCGGATTCCGACGACAGACGTGCGCTTGCTCCGCCGCATCGTGCGCGATGCCCGCAGCCGTGGCTACAGCGCCACTGATACACTTAACCGCTGGTCGAGTGTACGGCGGGGGGAAAAGCGGAACATTTTTCCGTACCAGGAAAACGCCGATGTTATGTTTAACTCGGCGCTGGTCTACGAACTGGCCGCGCTGCGTCCACTGGCCGAACCGCTGCTGCTGCAAGTTGAGCCCGCTACGCCGCCGCATATCGAAGCCAACAGGCTTCTCTCTTTCCTGCGCTGGGTGCGTCCCCTTTCGGACAAACAAACGGAAATGATCCCGGACACTTCGCTGCTGCGAGAGTTTGTCGGCGGTTCAACCCTGCACGACTACCATCCGGGTGAAATCAACCATGATGAATAGGTACGAAACGGGTCCCGACTTTTAAATTGTGCGTCATCTTGCCTGATGCTACAATGCGTTAGACTTGGATTCAGTACAGCGCGGCAGGATGGCTATGGGACATACATTTTCGGTTGACTTTGGTACGACCAACACAGTAATTGCGCGTTGGGACGATAAAACCAGCGTAGCAGAGATCATCACGGTTCCCGGCTTGAGTACCCAGCTTGTCAGCGGTTTGCCGGCGTTGATCCCTTCACTGGTCTATGTGAAGGATGGCGCGACAGGGGAAATTGTCGCTGGGCAGCAGGTACGCGATAACAGACTCGATCATGAGCTCGATAATCGCCTCTTTAGGAACTTTAAACGTGGTATTGTCAGCTATCCTGCACCCGCGCCCCGCGAGATTGACGGCGTGGAGTGGGCTGATCGCCAGGCTGGACGGAGCTTCATCAGACACCTTATCAGCACGCTGTCGTCTTGTGAGGCTGACATTGATCAATTGGTACTGACTGCGCCGGTTGCCTCGTTTGAGGGCTACCTGGGCTGGCTCAATGGTGTGATTGACGAAATTTCGCCGGACAAAATCCGCATCGTGGATGAGTCAACCGCCGCCGCTCTGGGCTATACCATTACAAAGCCGGGCGCGGTGGTCCTGGTATTCGATTTTGGCGGTGGGACTCTTGATCTGTCGCTGGTGCAACTCCCCGAAAACCGGGAAAAGACAGGTGGTATCCTCAACCGACTGCTCAAGGGCGGTTCGACCCAACACGTGGCTAAGGTTGTCGCCAAGGCCGGTCGCATTATCGGTGGCAGCGACATTGACCAGTGGCTCTTGGCCGACGTACTCCAGCGTACCGGGCTGGGACCAAAAGACCTGGGGAATAATTATGCCAGTGTATTGACGCAGTGCGAACAGGCGAAAATACTACTTTCTGCCCAAGACAGCGCGGCGATTACATTTGAAGCTGACGGCAAAACACACGAAGTGGTAGTTACCCGCGACGAACTGGAAGCCTTGCTGGAATCCAAGGGCTTTTACACCGCGCTGCGCCGGGTGGTGGATAAAGTGATGCACGTTGCGCACCGGCGCGGGATTTTTAAGGAAGATATTCACTATGTACTGCTTGTAGGTGGAACCTCCCTGATGCCATCGGTACAGCGTACGCTAGGCCAGTACTTCACTGCGCAGGCCGTCTACGCTGATAAGCCCTTTACCTCGGTTGCTGAAGGGGCTCTGCAGGTTGCGGCGGGCTTCGGGCTGGATGATTATCTTATACACAGCTACGGTATTCGCTTCCTGGATGGAGAAACGGGCAGCCATGCCTTTGATGAGTTTATCCCGATGGGGACGGGCTATCCGACCAAAGAGCCGGTTGAAGTCATTCTTGGTGCTGCCCATGAAGGCCAGCGGGACGTGGAATTTGTGATTGGCGAAATTGACAGTGACTCGGTGGCAATGATCGAAGTCCAATATGAGCATGGGCAGGCGTTCTTTGTGGCGGATGCCAACATAGCCGGTCAGCAGATTATCCCGCTGAATGAAGAAGGCGCACTGAAAATGCTGGCGAGGCTCGACCCGAGCGGCACGTCGGGGGAAGATCGGTTGGTAGCAGCCTTTTCGATTGATGAGCGGCGGCAGCTTCGGATGACTGTTACCGATCTGAAGACGAAAAAGACGCTTGTGCAGGATGCTGTGGTCACCACACTGCGCTAGGGGAGGGGATACACGATGACACAACCGACAACCATTACCGGACGTGAACCCAGTCTGGCGCTCAACAAAGTCAAACACGGTAAACGTCGCCTCTCTATCCGGCATGTGGCGACAATGCTTAACGTGCTTCCGCCTGATGCGATTTCTTTGGATGCGGCGGCGGAAATGCTGCGTAATGAGGAGTTTTTTGTACGCTATAACGCAGCCAAGCTGTTAAGCCGACGCGGGGATCGTGAAGCGCGTCTGGTGATTCAGGAGGCGCTCAGTGACGATAACCCGCGTACCCGTGCGACAGCAGCGCGTCACCTGTATGGCTTTTCCTGGTTTTCCGCGGAGCCGTTGATCAAACACGCGCTCAAGGATGGCGACTCGCGTGTACGCGAAGGGGCCATCTATGCTCTGTGTGACCTGCGCGAACTCAATGCCTACCAGTTGATGATAACTGTCCTTAAGAATGAAGAAGACAGTGTGCGGGCGGCAGCAGCCTGGGGGCTGCGTGAGTGCCAGGACGCGGCGGCAGTGCCGGTGTTACAAGTTGTCATGGAAGCGAAAGACCCCGAAATACGCACCAAGGCGCTGGAGGCTTTAGGCGCGAACAATATGCCTCAGGCGATTCCGGTGGTGCGAAATGCGATTAACGACCCGGAGCCGGATGTCAAATATGCGGCGACACTCAGTCTGCTGGAACTGGCCGGGGAAGCCTGGCTAGAAGAGCTATCAGGCGTGATCGGGCGGACAAATGGCGTCACGCGGGAACAGGTCTTGAAAGGCTTTTTTCACGCCACAAACTATCTCAAAATAGATGTAGCCAAGACCAGTGCGGTGGATTTGCTGATTGATGCCCTGGAAACCGCGCTGCTGGACGACCTGGCCGCTACCCGTATGGCTGTCACCTGGCCGTTGGCCTGGATGCGCCACGAACGCACGCCAGGTATTTTGCGCCGGGCATATAATCTGGAAACGGACAGCGGCGTGAAGGCGCAGATTGTCCGTATTGCGACCAGCCTGCGTTCAGAAGATGATACCCATCCCAGCGCAGTCGTGGCCGAGGAGATTCTGAAAGATGCGCTCAGGAATGCTGATGAGATTGTAAAAAAAGCGGCGGATGGGATCGTCTCCCAACGCGCCGCTGCTAGATTGTAGTGTGCGAACGAGGTGATGATAGTGAGGGACGCTTAGTGCGCTCTCACCGGGCAATACCTGTATCGTCCCCAAAAAGGTCCTAATTGTCCTGTGGTTTTTCTTTCATCAGGCGGGCGTAGCAGCCTTCCCACAGCGATTCTTTTCGCGTCAGTTTGGTGATCTTGACGTCGGCAAAACGTGGAAGCAGTTTGAGCATTACCGGTGGCAGGTTCTCCCAATGGCCCCCCAGCACTAACCCCTGTAACTGGTCGGCCATATCACCGGCCCAGTACCAGCGCTGCCGGAGTTCCTCGGCCTTGACCCAATAATCCCGTTTTTCCCAGGCCAGTGCCGACTGGTCAATGCCCGCATCAATTTCGCGCAGGCAGTAGACCAATAGGGCGGCCATGTCCTTTGTGTTGTCGTCCACAGTGGTTTGCTGGCTCAAACGGCGCAGCAGTTCCGCAGAAGTCCGCATGAGTTGGTTGCGTTGTTTGCCGGTGCTGTCTGGGTTAATTACTCGCCCCATGCCGCTGTTCTCTCCTTCTTGTCTTTTGAACTGAAATAGCAAAGGGGCTGTTCACCCCTGAATGCTGCTGGTCTTATAGAATCCACCCGGTAATCCGCACGCTATTCTTGCTCAAACGGGCGAATACCTTTGTAAATACGCATCGTGCTGAAAGTTCGCAGGATGGTTGCGGCGGGACGGTCGGTGCGTTCGGCTAATTCTCTGGCATTCAACGGCAGATTGCCGTTCGCCAGAAAGACGCGGAACACGCTGTCCACCAGGGAAGTCTGGGCATTGATGAAGTTTGGGTCTTCCGCCGCAATCTGGATAGCCAGTTTCAATTGGTCAAGCTGAAAAACCTCACCGGTTGCCGGGTCAATATAATCCACTGCCTGGCTGCCGTCATTATCTGCCTGGCTCAATTCATCGCGCTGCTCTGGCAGCAAGTGGCTGAGCAGGTAAATGTGTAGGTCGTCTGGTGAGCGGTCCCACCACGAATAGTCAATATGAAACTTGGTGTCCAGGGTGGGTTTGATGAGTGCGCTGGGTCTATCACCTGACATCGGGCTGCTCCTAATCGCTTGTTAATTTCCAGTAATGGTCGCCCACCGTCTGGAAATCGGGATTAGCGATCAGCGTGGCGAAAATCGGGCCGGGCGGGCAGCGGCGGATGATGTTGACGGCGCTGTAAATCGTTTTGGCATGGGCCGTTCCCTGTGGTGTTAAACGCCCCAGTGCCGGGATGATAATCTTCAGGATAGAGGATAGTGCCTTCTTTTGCTGCTGTGCTGTCTGGAAGAAGCCATCCACCATTGCCAGTTCATCTGCGCCCAGGATCATCAAGTCATCATACTCGGCGCCAATCGCACGCCGGTGATTCTCAAAGGCGATCTGGTTGTTTTGCGACGTAATCAGGCGGATCCACTCAGTGCGTGGGCGATGCCCATTATATGAAATTGCGACTTTGCCCGGTTCGTCTTCCCGGAAGACGTTCACGTACGCGCCAATTGGCAGGCGGTGTTTGCGGTAATAGGGGGCAAGGCCATGAACAAAACGCGAGTTTCTGACAACCCAGCAGGGGAACTCTTCACCGTCTTCATCGTCTACTACCGTGACCCATACGCGCGGGGTGCTGCGAGCGGTGGGGAAGATTGGCCGCGTCTTGGCGTTCAATGGGAATGTCCCCATACGGCGATGCGGGTAGATGAGTGTGATGGTTACTTCATCCAGCGGGTCATCCAGCGGCATATCGGGAATATCCGAAAGCTCGTCACAGATTTCCTGTTCGAGCCCACGCAGATTGGTATCCAGAAGTTCCGGATCGTAATCAATTGTGCTGTAGGCCAGCATGGGCGGGACGTGCAACACTTCTTTTGGCTCTAACCGCGTCAAACTCCAGAGGATTTCCCCGCTTGGGCCGACTTCATCAAATCGGCTGTCATTGTTCAGGGCATAATTCATTGAAAACACCTGGAGTTCCTGCGGGGCGTTTTCCAGTCCCCCGATTTCTTCCAGAATCGTTTCAGTTGACAATGGGACGCCTTCGGCCAGGTCAAGTACGGCTTCGGCCAGGTTAATGTGACCGATGTTAACATCCACCAGGAGTGCCCGCGGGAACCATTTCCCAGTCAATAGAACCAGATCGTCCGCGGCATTGAGCTTGCGATCCAACGCCGCGATGATTTCTTTGCCGTTGGCCGCCAATATCTCGTCTGCACTGGGCGATTCAGTCGGCAGGAAGCTGCTTTCTGCACCTTCGGATTCTTCAGACAGGGCGTGTGGGGTCTTCAGCTCGCTAGCGAATTCCCTGAGGGGCTGTTTATTCAGTTTGTCGTTTTCAAACCGGACAGCAATCGCTGTGAAATCACCGTAGCTGCTGGCATTTTTGCCAGGGCGGGCGCTCACGACTTTCGCTACTTCAAAATTGACTGCCGGGAAGATCACCTTTGTCCCTGCTGGAAAATGTCCGGCGGGCGTGTATGGTTGAACGTCTTTGTAACGCGCTTCCAGTTCGGCGATTTCTTGTTGTATTCGGTTCTCGATGAGGGCGCGGGCGAGGTCATCGCTGCTGAGGGGGGTTTCACGTTCCAGCAGCAGGCCGGTTAATAATTCAAGATCATCTTCTGTGATGATAAAGTTGCGCGCCCAGTGTTGAGCTGGCACCAATAGTAGCCTCCAGTTGGCATGGCAGGGGAATTATAACGAAAAGTGTTGGCAGATAAACAAGGAATAATTCCATCCTTGCTCAACCAAATTATGAATTGATAGCTATAAACTGATTGTTCATTATACTGGACAAACTGAGCACTTGGCAAGCGTTGGGTTGACCGCCGTTTTCCGGTAGGCTATACTAAACGCCGGTATTGTTCTGTTGAGACTTGAGGGTAAACAAAGATGGCTACAAAGCGAACCTGGCAGCCCAAAATTCGCCGCCGTAAGCGTGTTCATGGATTTCGCCAGCGGATGCAAACGCGGGGCGGACGGAATGTGCTGAAGGCACGGCGGACGCGTGGTCGGCATGTGCTGACCGTCACGCCAAATCATGTTAAGAAAGTGAACTGGAACGCCTAAGGTCGTGGATGCAGCGGCGTTTTCGGCTTCGCCACCCTGCTGATTTTGCACACCTTCGCCGGAACGGGCGGACATACCGCCACCGGCTGCTGGTGGTCAGTTGTGCTCCCAATGGGCTGTCGCACAATCGGTACGGCTTCATTACTGTTAAACGTTTGGGCAACGCCGTAACCCGAAACCGGGTGCGGCGTTTGTTGCGGGAAGCCGTGCGCCTGTTGCATCCTCATCTGCGTGCCGGGTATGATGTGGTGTTTATCGCACGAGATGGGTTGGTTGGGCAACCTTTAGCGGTTGTCCAACGTATTCTGAATCAGTTGGCTGTGCAGGCCGAGCTAAACGAAAGTGAGGCGGCATGAAACGAGTGTCATTACTACTCATCCGGTTTTATCAACGGTTTATCTCGCCTGCGCTGCCGCCGAGTTGTATCTATGAGCCGTCTTGTTCCCGTTACACTTACGAGGCAATTGAACGGTATGGGTTTTTTCGAGGGGGTTGGTTGGGTGTCAAACGCATTTCACGCTGCCATCCCTTTCATGAAGGTGGGTATGACCCTGTTCCCGACCTGGACGATCACCATAAACACGAACACGAACACGGGTCGGTAAGTTAGCTGGTTTCTGGGGCATGTGTCGGAAGTGCAGACATACTGCTCTCGTTAACGAGGTGATTCATTGAAGATCGCAAAGGCTTTTGTGCAATTACGCCTGGTTAGTATGGCGTTGATTTTGGTTCTGCTGGTTGCCGCCTGCGGCCCGGCGCCCCTGGGGACGAGTTGGGCCGCGGTAACGCTGGTCGGTAACGACCAGAATATCCTGCTGGCGTTCAATAACCAGACTGTATTGGTGAACCCTTCTGATGGCAGCGCCGTCAAGCTGCTCAACTCCGATGGAGAAATTCGCCTGGATGACCAGGGTAATCCCCGAATCTGGAAAGTAACTGGGAGTGACGCCCAGACCCTCTTTTTCTCCAACCCAATTGTGGAAAACGAAGAAACGCTGATTATCGGTTCCTACAATCAGAAATTCTTCCGGGTGGATGTTCCAACCGCCCGCATCGAAAATCCCGAAGGTGTGGCGATTGAAGGCTATACCGGCCACATGGTCGCTAATCTGGTTGCCGACGAGAACCGGATATATGTCGGGTTAAGCAATCACGACCTGGTGGCGCTGGATCGAACCGATTTCTCGGTACAATGGACGGCCAAGACGGAACATGGTGTATGGTCTGAGCCGCTCTTGTTAGACGGCGTGCTATATTTTACATCGCTTGACCACTATTTATACGCGGTAGACGCCGCAACCGGCGATGCACGGTGGAAACTCGATCTTGAGGGCGCGGTCTTATCCACTCCGGTTTTCGCCAATAACCGCCTGTATGTGGGTAGCTTTGCCCGCAAGGTTTTTGCGATTTCACTGGCCGGTGAGAAGTTGGATGAATACCTGACGAATGATTGGGTGTGGGGTTCGCCTACGATCATCGGGAACACTTTGTATATTGCTGACCTGGGCGGTTGGGTGTATGCCCTCGATATTGTTGATGGTCTGACCGAGGTGTGGCAGGCTAAAGTGGCTGAAAAATCGATCCGGCCCTCACCATTGGTGGTTGGCAGCACAGTGATTGTTGCGTCCAGTGACCAGAAAGTCTACTGGCTAAACGCTGATAACGGCTTCATAAACTTTGCCCGCGAACTCACATCACCGATCTTTTCCGATCTACTCCTGATCGAAGCCAATGAAGCATTGGGGATCACTCAATCGATGGTCGTAGTCAGCACGATGTCACCAGCTGAAATGCTGGTTGCCTTTACAGTAGAGCAGGGTGAGCGCCGTTGGGTTCATGCCTTGCAGTAGCGTTTGAGATACGAGGAGTATAGAACGAATGTGGGATTTAATCCTTAACCCGTTTGTCACGGTCATTACGCTGCTGTATTCGCTGCTGGCGAACAATGCTGTGCTGGCAATTGTGGTATTCACTATTCTGGTTCGTCTGGCAATGTATCCGTTGACTGCCCAGCAGCAGCGCTCGTCGGTTGCCATGCAGAATGTCCAACCGGAGATGAAGAAGATCCAGGAAAAGTATAAGAACGACAAGGAAAAGCTGGCACAAGAGCAGATGAAGCTCTACAAAGAACATGGGGTCAACCCACTGGGCGGGTGTTTGCCGCTCTTGATCCAGTTCCCGATCTGGATTGGCCTGTATCAGGCGATTAACCATGCCCTTGCCGCGACGCCCCTGCAGTTGATTGATCTTTCCGGGCGGTTTCTGGTTACTGGCCTTGACCATCTGGTGCCGCTGAATAATGTGTTTCTGGGCATTGACCTGACACAGCCGCCGACCATTAATCCGATCTATGCGATGGGGCTGCCGGTGTTGGTGCTGGCGACTTCCTGGCTACAGTCCAAACTCATGGTTCCTTCGACCCCTGCTGGTGGCAACAAGGACGGCAAGCCTGACCAGGCGCAGGCCATGACACAATCCATGACCACCATTATGCCGCTCATGATGGGCTTCTTCTCCCTGTCCTTTTCGGTGGGGCTGTCCATCTATTTTGTGGTGTCAAATGTGATTACGATTGTGCAGTATAGCATGATGGGTAAAATGGATTGGAAGCAGGTGTTGAGTTTAGGCGGTGGCGGCGGGCAAACCCCGGCTGTCATCGAAAGCAAGCCCGCCCCCCAAAAAGCGAAACCGAAGTCAGGTAAGGCCAAGTAGTAGCGCCTGCCTTTGAGTTGGTGTTATCATGCAAGGGGCTTATGCCCCTTGTTCGCAATCTTTTGCGCGAATGCGTGGAAAGACCAGAACAAACCGGCCTGGCATGATTGTTATGCCGCTGCGGTTAACTCTGTGAATGGAACTTTCCATAGTTATTAGTTTATTGAAATAAGGATTCTGGATGAGCGCGGAACACACCATTGAGACAACCGGCGACAGCGTGGATGAAGCGGTTGCTAAGGGATTAGCCCAACTGGGTGTTGGCCCTGGGGACGTGATTGTTGAAGTATTGGAAGAACCCAGCCGGGGGATGTTTGGTTTGGGTGCACGTCCGGCACGGGTACGCCTGAAGCTATTTAAGCCGCCGACCCCGCCTGCTGCGCCCCCGCCTCCTAAACCGGCGGAGAAGCCAACTCCGAAGGCGGTTGATCGACCGGCACCAAAAGCGGTTGATCAGCATGCTGACGATAAGGATGCTGAGGATACCCCACTGCTGACGGAAATGGCTGTCGTGGCAGATGAGAGCCAGATGGTGGATGATGCCCGCGCCGGCAGATCCATTTTGATGGAACTGCTTGGGAAAATGGGGCTGTCTGAAGCTATCGTGACAGTGTATCAGCCTTTGGAGGATGACTCTGGGGATGATAATCCCTGGCTCTTGGATGTATCCGGGCCGAATCTCAATGCGCTGATAGGTCGTCGGGGGGAGACCCTGGCGTCACTCCAGTATATCACCCGCTTGATTGCCAGCCGGGAATTACAGCACCGGGCAAATATCGTCGTGGACGTCTCCGGCTATAAATCGCGCCGCTCGCAGATGCTCCGCGACCTCGCAAACCGGATGGCGAACCAGGCTGTTCAGAGTAATCGGGTGGTGACACTGGAGCCGATGCCGCCTTATGAACGCCGCATCATTCATCTGACATTGCGCAGTCGTGACGATGTGCAGACGAAAAGTGTGGGCGAGGGCGATTCGCGTAAAGTAACCATCGTACCGAAGAATTAATCATACCGGCAATGACTTCACCACTGGACTATTTGCTGATCGGCCATCTGACGGCTGACCTGACTCCATCAGGGCGGCTGTTGGGTGGCACGGTATCGTATGCGGCCAGAGTGGTCAATGCTTTTGGCCTGCGCGGTGGGATACTCACCAGCGCCGCGCCAGGGGAGCCACTCCTGGCCGAACTCCAGCCTTACACGGACTATTTGACTCTGTTGCCAGGCGACTCCACCAGCACATTTGAAAATGTCTATACCCCAACCGGGCGTATCCAGTTTATCCGAGGCGTGGCCGCTAAAATTACGACGGCGGATGTTCCGGCGGCCTGGTTAGGGACGCCACTCGTACACCTTGCGCCGCTGACTGACGAAGTTGACCCGCAAATTGCCCACCAGTTCAAAGACAGCACCGTACTGCTGACATTGCAGGGTTGGCTGCGTCGTTGGGAAAACGATGGCCGGGTGCGTTTCAAACGCTGGTTTGACCCGGATGTGCTGCAAGACATAGATATTGTCGTCTTTAGTGAAGAGGATATTGCCGAAGCGCCTTCACTGGAACAGGAGTTTGCCGGGGCGGTGCGTCACCTCTTTGTGACACGCGCGGAACACGGCGGCACTTACTATTATGAGGGACAGCCAGTTGATTACAGTACACCCCAGGTCGAAGTTGTTCATCCGACGGGGGCGGGAGATGTGTTTGCCGCCGGGCTGCTGGCGAGTCTGCCATCGCTTTATTACGATTACCACCGGGCGGTACAGGTCGCGGCACAGTTGGGCGCGATTTCAGTGACTCGCAGCGGGTTAGCGAGTGCGCCCACCACCGATGAGGTGCAAGCGGCACTGGCTGCGGCGGGATAAGCAAATGTGCGTGATGAGGCGATTGCAAGGGGCTTAAGTGATGCCCCTTGTTTGTATATACTGAGAACGAGGCCATTACCGTGAACATCATCGAGCGCGTACTGTATAACGGGAATATCATTACGCTGGATGCCGGGCAACCGCGTGTTTCTGCACTGGCGATCAGCTTTGGACGGATTGTTGCCGCCGGGGCAGATGATGAGATACTGGCGCTGGCCGGTGCGGGGACGCAGCGGGTCAATCTGGGTGGCAAGACGGTGATCCCCGGTTTGACCGATGCGCACATTCACTGGGAAGGGACAGCTCGCGCTCTGCAAATGGTGAATGCCTTTGAAGTGCCGAGTAAACTGGTCGCCCTGGAACGGGTGCGGGAACACGCCGCGCAGACCCCGGCAGGGGAGTGGATTACCGGCTACGGTTGGTCACAGGCCTACTGGCCGGAGAAAATCTTCCCAACAGCGGGCGACCTCGATTCGGTCACGACGGCGCACCCGGTTATGTTGCGGGCGAAGAGCGGCCATGCGATATGGGCGAATAGTGCCGCGCTGCGGGTAGCCGGGATTTCCGCCGATACACTGGACCCGGCTGGTGGCGAAATTGTGCGCGATGAATCGGGGCTGCCAACCGGTATTCTGCTGGAGAATGCACAAGACCTGGTGGCAAGCGTTGTGCCGTCTCCGTTGCCTGAACAGTTAGCTGATCAGATGAAAGCCGCGCAAGACCAGGCGCTGGCCTCCGGATTGACGGGGATTCATGACTTTGACGACCCGTCCTGCCTGCGGGCGCTGCAAATCCTGCGTGAGCGGGAAGAACTTGGTCTTCGTGTAGTCAAAAACATTAACAAAGCCTGGATAGACGCGGCACTGGAAACTGGCCTGCGGGCGGGGTTTGGTGATGAGTGGCTGCGCATCGGCGGGTTGAAGATATTCGCGGATGGCGCGCTGGGGCCGAAGACGGCCTCCATGATTCAGCCTTACGCCAACGAGCCGGATAACTACGGCATCCCAACGATTGACAAGGAAGAAATGGCCGAACTCGTCAGCCGTGCCAGTGCCGCCGGACTACCTTCCACGATTCATGCGATCGGCGATAGGGCAGTGCATGATGTACTGGACGTATACGCGATAACGCGCCGCGAAGAAGCAGGGCGGGGGGAAACGCCACGCCAGCGCCGCCACCGCATTGAGCATGTGCAGATCATTCACCCGGATGATGCGCCTCGATTAGCGAAACTGGGCATCGTCGCCTCCATGCAGCCCATTCACGCTACATCCGACTACGAGATGGCCGATATGTACTGGGGTGAGCGCTCCGAGTGGGCGTATAATCCGCGTTTGCAGCTCAATTATGGCGCGGTTGTGGCCTTCGGGTCGGACTCGCCAGTTGAACCATTTGAACCCCTCAAAGGTATCTATGCTGCTGTCACCCGCCGTCGCCCGGATGGTTCGCCGGGGTCGGATGGCTGGTACCCCGAAGCGCGGCTCACGGTAGATGAAGCGCTGCGCGGTTTCACCACTGGAGCGGCTTATGCAGCTGGTATGGAACACAGTCTGGGCAAACTCGCGCCAGGCTTCCTGGCCGACCTGGTGCTGCTGGATCGTGATCTGACGATTATCCCCCATGACGAACTGCCCGATCTGCAAATTCTCGCCACGATGGTTGGCGGCCATTGGCGTTATGGCGGGATATAACTACCGTCTGAAGGGCAGTCGCCGTAGTTGAACGATCAGAATACCTGCTCCGGCGATTACCAGCGCCAGAATCGCTTTGGCGTCCAGCGCCTCACCCAGGAAAACCCAGGCCAGCAGCGGAATTTGAATCAGCATAGTGTTATTAATGAGGCTCGATTCCAACGCAGTCAGGGTACGTAACGTGTGATTCCATAAAGTGAAGGCGAACGCTGTATTCACCAGTGCCAGCCACGCGATAATCAACCATTCAGTGATAGAGAGTGTCGGTATCCCCTGTGTCGCAATACCCACGACCAGCAACACGCCCGCGCCGATCCCCATACTCACTGCTGTAATAACCAGTGGAGGGAGTACCCCGCCCCGGTTGATAGCCCGCCCCAGAAGCGTTGACCCGGCATTTGCCAGCACGCCGCCGCTCACCGCCAGGATTCCGATAATCTGATCCCCGGCCAGCACCGCCGGGTAGAAGTACACTGCCACGCCCACCAGGTACAGCCCCATGCCGCCCCTTTGCAGAGCAGTAGGGCGCTCCGCCAGCAGTCGAATGCCAAGTAGAGCTACCACCGCTGCCGTACAGGCCAGCAGCAGATTCACCGTTGCGGCGGGCAGCAGTGCCAGCCCCACGAACTGCGCCCCCTGAGCCACCGTGTACAACAACAGCCCTAACACGATGAGCCGCGTCCAACTCCTGCGCGTTTGCGCTTTCAGCAGTGTCCGATAATCCGAACGGCGCAGGAAAAACGGCAGCAGGCACAGAAATGCCAGGGTATAACGCAGCCCGGCGAAGGTGAGTGGGGGGATTTCCCGCTGTAAGCCAATCTTGATGAGTACCCACGAAGTAGACCATAAAAACGCGACGAGGAGCGCCTGCAATACAGCGCGAAGATGAGGTGTCAACCGCATAGAACATCTCCTTAAAAAAAGCGGAACAAGTTGAATAACTCAACCTGTCCCTCCCTGGCTTTTTCGTCTGGAGATGCTTTCCACCCAACATAGAGGCGGTTTTATGTGGCGCTCGGTTCAGACCTGAATTGCAGCGAATCCCTAGCCACCAACATCGGTTGACACGGAGATTATACCACTTCGGAAGAGAAAACAATTCACGGTATGTAAAGAAATAATGTCCGTAATGTATTCTGTCTTCTCTTGTTTTTCAGGATAGCAGAGCATTCAACAGACAAGCATCATGAGCTTATGCCGGTGCATCGCATCGCTTCCCGCCTTTTTCACTGCCCATAGATAGGGTATAATATTCACCATAAGACAAACGTTCTAAGGATAGCATGACGTGTCCCTGACCAATCGCGAAATTGCCGACATTTTTGAACAAATCGCCGATATGCTTCAGATACGCGGTGATATCATTCACCGTGTGCTTTCTTACCGCCGGGCGGGGGAGACAATCCGCGAACTCCCGCGTGATCTGCGCGTGATCGCTAATGAAGGCGGCCTGACCGACCTGCCAAACATTGGCAAAACGCTGGCCGACAAAATCGAAGAAATGCTGGATACTGGCAAGCTCGAATTTTTCGATAAGCTGGCGCAGGAAATCCCGCCGGGACTGGTGGATGTGATGCGGATTAACGGTGTTGGCCCCAAAAAGGCCAAGCTATTTTGGGAACAGTTGAATATTACCTCGGTGGAGGCTTTAGAAGAAGCTGCCAGAGCGGGCAAACTGCGTGATCTGGCGGGAATGGGCGCGAAAAGCGAGCAGAAAATCATTGAAGGCATTGAGTCGTTAGGGCGACAGACCGGGCGAACTCCGTTAGGAGTTGCGTTGCCGCTAGCACAGGCCATCCTTGAGCACCTTTTACAGATGCCTCAGGTCAAACAGGCAACAATTGCCGGCAGCATCCGACGCGGCAGGCCGACGATTGGCGACGTGGACATCCTGGCGGCTGTGGAAAATATGGACGATGCCGCACCTATAATGGATGCTTTCGTGAGCATGGAGAGTGTCGCCCGTGTGCTTGGACACGGCCCGACCAAGAGTTCCGTTGAATTGCACAGCGGTTTGCAGGTTGATTTGCGTATACTGGAACAAGCGCGGTGGGGGACGGCACTCAACTATTTCACCGGTAGCCAGGCCCATAACATCCGCATCCGGGAACTCGCGTTGTTGAAGCACATGAGCCTGAACGAACATGCTTTCACGCCGTTGGATGAACTGGGCATCGCGCTGCCGGATGAGCCGAAAATCCTGTGCGCCAGCGAAGAGGAAGTCTACGCGATGGTAGGTTTACCATTGATTGCACCGGAGCTGCGGGAAGACCTGGGCGAAATTGAGGCGGCCCGCGATAATCGCCTGCCGGAACTTATCACGCTCAATGACATCCAGGCCGACCTGCACATGCACACGACCTGGAGTGATGGCAAACTCACTGTCCGAGACATGGCCGAGGCCGCCAGAGCGCGGGGGAGACGTTACATTGTTATCACCGACCACTCACAATATTCGTCTATTGCCAATGGGCTGTCGGTGGAACGTATCGTGCAGCAGCGCGAAGAAGTGCGGCAGGTGGATGCTGAAATGGGGCCTGATTTCCGGGTGTTTCATGGGGTAGAGATGGACATCCGCACCGATGGCACGCTCGATTATCCGGATGAAGTGCTGGCGCAATTGGATTTTGTGATTGCATCGCTGCATTTTGGGCTGCGGCAGGAACGGGCGATCATTACCGATCGGCTGCTCAACGCTATCCGTAACCCGCACGTGGATATGATCGGTCACCCACGCGGCCAGCTTATCCCCGAGCGCGAACCGGCAGATCTCGACATGGATGCCGTACTCGAAGCGGCCTTCCGCCACGGGGTCGCCCTGGAAATCAACAGTAATCCGCGTCGCCTCGATCTCGAAGCCCAGTACGCCCGCCGGGCGATGGAAATTGGCGGGATTCCATTGGCAATCAACACTGACGCCCACAGCGCCGAGCAGATGGATTTGCACATTTACGGCATCATCACAGCGCGGCGTGGCTGGGTTGAGCCGGATACCGTCATCAATACCTGGCCGGTGGAACGTTTCGTTGAGTGGATTCAAAGCCGGGGGAGATAATTATCATGCCAGACCCAAACCCTGGGAGTTTACCCGACCACGACCACGAGCCGGATACACGCCCGGTGCCACCGCCCAGCCTGCCGGAAATGCCGGATACCCAGGTCACACGGCAGCAGCAACCGGCGGATCGCACTCGCGTTTTGCGGCCCGGAAAGCCTTCCTACCAGGTGCTGGACAAACCAAAGCGAGGCCACCCGCGTTCTAATCCTTATCCGGGGCATTCTCGGCGAGAAAACCCAATGGCTGTTCCGTTGTGGTCGGTAGCGCTCATGCTGATGGCAGTCGCGGCTGTGGTCGTGGTGATAATCGGGGTGATTGTGATTTTGGGCGGCACGCCGGCACTGGAAAAACCGCCTCGTGTAATGATCCTGACGGCGGTGCTGACTCCGGATGAGGCCGGCGATAACTTCAGTGTGCTGGCTTCGGCCACGATTCCAGCGCAGTACAATAGCTCCCCCGCGGCGCCGCTGGCGTTGCAGGGGCCAACCCTCGCTCCTGTGGCGATCACGCCAACTCTGGAAAGTATCGGGATTGGTAAGAATGTGCTGGTGACGGCGGAGGGCGCTGGTTTGAATATACGCTCACTGCCAGGGACGATTGATACGGCAATTCTGTTTGTAGCGCCCCCCGGCCAATCCTTTGTTATTGCTGATGGCCCGTTGCAGGCTGATGGCCTTACATGGTGGAAAGTGCAGAATCCGATAGATGCTACTCAGTCCGGTTGGGCGGCGGCGGCGTTTCTGGAAGTTGTACCCGGTTCTTAATGAGGGATAACAAGCGATGACTGACGACCTTGCCCGGCGGGCGGCTGCCCTGCGTGACCAACTCAGCGAGCATATTTATCGTTATAACGTGCTTAATGCGCCTGTGATTACCGACGCCGAATATGACCGCTTGTATCACGAATTGGTGGACCTGGAAGCCGAACACCCGGAACTTGTAACGCCTGACTCTCCTACGCAGCGGGCTGGTAGCGACCTGTCTGAGGATTTCCCCAAAGTGCCACATGCTGCCCCAATTCTGAGTCTCGCAAATGCTTTTAGCGAGGAAGACCTATGGGCATGGGAAGAACGCAATCTGAAACTTCTGCCGCCAGATACCCAGCTCGCTTACACACTGGAACCCAAACTCGATGGTCTGACTATTGTTATCACCTACGAGAAAGGTGTGTTGGTGCGGGCGGCGACACGGGGTAACGGCGAGGTGGGTGATGATGTGACCCCCAATGTCCGCACGATTCGCTCCGTGCCGCTGCGAATCCCGGCCAGTCCCGACGGGCCACCCGCCCCGGAACGGCTGGTTGTGCGCGGCGAAGTGCTGTTCCACAAGGATGATTTCCAGGCACTCAACCGCACGCAGGAAGCCGAAGGCCTGCCGCGTTATGTCAATGCCCGCAATACGGCATCCGGCACCCTCAAACAGAAGGACTCGCGCATCACCGCGGGCCGCCCACTGACGGCCTATATCTACCAGATTGTTGAGTCGGTGGGCGTGGTGTGGGATAAACAGTGGGATATATTGGGATATTTGCGGGGTTTGGGTTTTAAGACACCCCCTGGCGCGGGATATTATCCCACTTTATCCGACATTATCCCACAATTACCCACATGGGAATCCCACAGAGACGATTTGCCATTCGAGATTGATGGTGTAGTGGTTAAGGTCAACGATCTGCGTGTGGTGGCGGAACTGGGTGTCGTTGGTAAAGATCCACGCGGCGCGACCGCTTACAAATTCCCCTCGCAGGAGATGACCACCCGCCTGACGGGTGTCACGATCAATGTTGGGCGCACTGGCAAAGTCACGCCGACTGCGCAGCTTGAACCGGTCTTTGTGGGGGGCGTCACAGTGGTGAACGCTAGTCTGCACAATTACGACCAGGTGGCGAAGCTGGACGTGCGCCTGGGCGATATGGTAATTATCAAACGTTCCGGCGATGTAATCCCGTATGTGATTGGCCCGGTAACTGGGGCGCGGGATGGTTCGGAGCAGCCGATTTTGCCCCCGGAAACCTGCCCATTCTCTGGCGATGCTATTATCCAACCGGAAGGCGCGGTGGATTATTTCTGCCCGAATCCTCTTTGCCCGGAGCGCGTGTTCCGCAGTATTGAGTTTTTCGTTTCTCGCAGCGCAATGGACATTGAAGGGATGGGGCCGCAGACTGTCAAGACGTTGATCGAACAGGGAATCATCACCGACGAAAGCGACATTTTCTATCTTCAGGCCGAACCGTTATTAGAACTGGAAGGGTTTGCCGAAAAGAAGGTTGAGAACCTGCTGGCATCAATTGAAGCGGCCAAGCATCGCCCGCTGGCGCAGTTCCTCGCGTCGCTGGGAATAGACGGCGTGGGCAGCACTGTCGCCGGGTTGCTCGCCGACCATTTCGGCAGTGTCGAGGTACTCACTGCGACGGCACGTGCTGTCCGCGAGGCTGAGAATGCCTGTATCGTTGCGGCTAAACCGCTTATCGAGGCCGCTGGGCAGATTTCCTCCGGGGATCGGGATGATTTAGAGCGTGGGTTAAACCGAATCCGGCATCCCCTGGTGGAGCTCGCGCCGCGTTACCTGGGGACAGAAGAATTCAAAGATCGCCTGGCGCGTGCCATCAACCCATTACTGGAAACCCACCCGTTCAGTGCCGCTGTTCTGGATGACCTGACCTCCGCGCTGAAGCAACTGATTGGGGCAGCGGAAAAACTCCTGACGATTGAAGGGTTGGGGCCAGTGCTGGTGGGTAACATTGTGGGCTGGTTCGCTGATGACTTCCACCAGCGAATCCTAGAGAAAATGCGGGCGGCGGGTGTGCGCATGGAGGCCGCAGCGAAGGTCCTGACCGGCGATTCGTTGGCCGGACTGACGTTTGTCCTGACCGGGACGCTGCCCACACTGAGCCGCGAGGAAGCTGGTGCCTTGATTGAGGCACACGGCGGCAAAGTGACCGGAAGCGTGAGTAAGAAGACCAGCTATGTTTTGCTGGGGGAGTCGCCCGGCAGCAAGGCGAATAAGGCGCGGCAATTGGGTATCCCCATGATTAGCGAAGACGATCTAAGACAAATGGTAGACGGCTGACTCCCGACCATCTCGTACTGACCGCCTCTTGTAACTGTTTCTATGGAAGACTATGATTCCCCATGTGTCTGAAGTGCTTTTGTCGAATAAAACCGAGAGGACTTGTGGTGGCTCGCCACTTTCACTATGGACGAAAATCTGTCAAGTCTCATTACCTTCGCTTTAGTTGGTTTGATAGCTCAACTGATTGATGGCAGCCTGGGCATGGCCTATGGAGTCAGTTCGACTACATTTTTACTGAGTCTGGGTATACCCCCCGCGCTTGCCAGCGCCAGTGTGCATACCGCCGAAGTGCTGACGACTGCTGTTTCCGGTGTCTCGCATTTTCGGCTCGGCAACATTAACGCCTCACTTTTTAGGCGGTTGGTCATTCCGGGCGCAATTGGCGGTTTCCTGGGGGCGTATATCCTCACGGCTGTGCCGGGCGATACCATTAAGCCATATATCACGCTGTATTTGCTGTTGATGGGGCTGTTCATCATCTGGAAAGCGTTCCAGAAATACAACGAAGCCACGCGAATGCATAAGCGGATCGTTCCGCTGGCGCTGGTGGGTGGGATTTTTGATGCTATTGGCGGCGGCGGATGGGGGCCGATTGTCACCTCAACCCTGGTAGCATCCGGGCACAGCCCACGTTATGTCATCGGCTCTGTGAATGCGGCTGAATTTTTCGTGACAATTGTGCAGGCTGCAACGTTTCTCACCATCCTGGGGACGGCACACTGGATCGCTGTGTTGGGTTTGATTATTGGCGGTGTCCCGGCAGCGCCATTTGCTGCTTACCTGACAGGGCGCATCTCGCCGCGCCGGTTGATGCTGCTGGTAGGCCTACTGATCGTCACGTTGAGCATTCGCAACATGCTGGTTGGTTAGTAACACCCATTCGAAAACGTTGCTGTTTTCATCACCTCTGGAGAGGATATGTCCTGGTATTCCCAAAGCCAGGGATCTATTATTGTTGTCATAACATATATACCAAAGGCATACCCATGACCGGAACAGTTGTCGCTAAAAAAGGCCGTGAAAAGCCGATAATCCAGCAGCACCCCTGGATATTTTCGGGCGCGATTGAGAAATTGCAAGGAAATCCTACACCCGGTGACATCGTGACGGTGGTTTCGTATGATAACCGTTTCCTGGCGCGGGGCTACTGGAATCCGAAGTCGCAGATTCAGGTGCGGATTCTGACCTGGCAGGATGAACCCATTGACGAGAGCTGGTGGCAGGGGATGCTGGCACGGGCTATTGCGGGGCGGGCGACCCTGAATACGCGCATTGAGCGTGACGGTGCTGCTGTCGCTTATCGCCTGGTGAATGCCGAAAGTGACTATTTGCCAGGTTTGATCGTGGATCGTTACCATGATTGGCTGGTGATGCAATCCCTCACTCTGGGAATCGAGGTGCGCAAGCCAATGATTGCCGACGTTCTGGCAGAACTGGTGAAACCGGCAGGGATTTACGAACGCAGCGACGTGGACGTGCGCGGCAAGGAGGGGCTCAAGGCGGCAGTTGGCGGGTTATGGGGGGAAGTTCCCCCGGCGCTCATTCCGATTGAGGAAACCAGTCATTTTTACGTGGACGTACATAGCGGCCACAAGACCGGGTTTTATCTCGATCAGCGTGAGAATCGGCGCATTCTTTTTGACCTAATTAATCAGGATCTCTCTGACGAGTGCCGCCTGCTCAACCTGTTCAGCTATACCGGTGGCTTTGGCCTGACAGGGCTGGCGGCGGGGGGCGTCCATGCGGTCAATGTGGACTCATCACTGGATGCGTTAGAACTGGCGGAGAAAAGCATCACACTTAATCCCTTCCGGGAGCAGCACCACGGTGAAAGCTGGGAGTTCATTCAGGCCGATGCTTTTGACTACCTGCATGACGCGCTTGATCGCCATGAGCAATTCGACATTGTGGTGAGTGACCCACCCAAGTTCGCCCACAACAAGCAGCAGGTCGAGCGGGCGGCGCGGGGCTACAAAGACCTGAACCTGAATGCTTTCAAGCTTATCAAGTCGGGCGGCTACCTGATAACGTTCTCGTGTTCTGGGGCAATCAGTGCCGACCTGTTTCAGAAAATCGTATTTGGCGCGCTGGCTGATACCGGGCGGCAGGCGCAGATTCTGCGGCATCTTGGCCCTGGAGACGATCATCCGGCGGCGCTCACCTTCCCGGAAGGTTCGTACCTGAAAGGGCTGCTGCTGCGGGTGTATTGAATACCTTGCTTGGACCGGGCATATATTGAGTATTGACGGACACCGCCTCACCTACTACAATGCTTGTCATATTGCGGGGTAGAGCAGTGGTAGCTCGTCGGGCTCATAACCCGGAGGTCGCAGGTTCGAGTCCTGCCCCCGCTACTTGGTTGCGGTGATATAGCTCAGCCGGTTAGAGCGGTTCACTCATAATGAACAGGTCGTAGGTTCGAGTCCTACTATCACCACAATAAGAGTCTCGATAAGGGGCTCTTTTTGTTTTCATATTTACATGTGAATCACCGACCGTATATCATTGTAGCTAAAGCCATAAGGTTCACATAAATATGAAAAATGAAATCAGAGCACAAGCACGGGCCATGCGACAAAACGGCCTGTCTGTACGGGATATTTGCCCTGGAATTGGGTGTGTCGCGAGGATCAGTGAGTCAATGGTTGAGAGGTATTGAACTGACCGAAGAACAAGTTCGTCATCTTAAAGATAAGCAGCAGCACTGCGGCGCGGGCGTAACAATGGCGCACAGGCTAACCGGGACAAGTTTAGAGAGAGGAGAAAATTATATCAGGAAGAGGGACGCGCAAAAGCACGCGAGGGACGGTCATTACATATAATCGGGTGTATGCTTCATTGGGCCGAGGGCGCTAAACATCGCAATCACGTCAATTTTGTGAATTCAGACCCCAATATGATGCAGCTATACCTTCGCCTTTTGAAGGAAGAACTGCGCGTTAAGGAAAGTGACATTATCCAATATGTTCACTGTCACACCAGAGACAAAACAGTGATTGACCGGATCAAGCAATACTGGTTGAATCTTCTACACCTCCCCGAGTCGAGTATCAGGCAGGGGCTTTTCAAGCAAGGCAGCAATACACGAAAGAACATACTCGAAAACGGCGTTTGCAGTCTCCGAATCGATAACATCCACCTTGTTCAGCACATCTACAGCGCAATTCAGGAGTACGGTGGGTTTGAGAATCCAGCATGGTTAGATTAAGCTTTATCAGCGGTGCAGCTCACCAACATTTCTCTTACAGCACCTCCTCATGTACCAGCAGGTCGTCCCACGTCTCGCGGCGACGGATGATGCGCCAACTCCGGCCATCAGGCAGGACGGCAGCTTCCGGTGGGCGCGGGCGGGCGTTGTAATTGCTCGCCATCACCATGCCATAGGCTCCGGCGGTGAGTATCGCCAGCAGTTCACCGGGGATCATCTCTGGCAGTGACACCTCTCTACCCAATACATCCGTTGTCTCGCATACTGGACCGACCACATTCACGGGAGTAAGGTTCTTGTGGGAGTCGCCATCTGGTGAATGAGGCATCACCGGCACGATTTCATGATGTGCCTGGTACAGCGCCGGGCGGATGAGTTCCGCCATGCTGCCATCGGTAATCAGGAAGGTCTGCCCGGCTTGCTTTTTGACATAAATGATGGAGACCACCAGGAGTCCCGCGTCAGCGATAATGGATCGCCCTGGTTCGAGTATCACGGTGTAGTCCTTGAGCAGAGGAGTCAGGGCTTGCGCGAAAGCGTCGAATGTCGGCAGCGATTCGTTAGGGCGATAGGCAACCGGCAGCCCGCCGCCGATATTGACGGTACGAATTGCGGGGTAGGGGGCGATCAGCTCGAGCGCAGCCTGCACCGCCTGACGGGTCGCGTCGGTATCATGTAGTTGGCTGCCAATGTGCAGGTGGATGCCTGTAATATGGACTTGAGGGTATTTACCCTGTTCTGCCAGGATATTGCGGATGGTCTCCGCTGTCAGGCCGAATTTCGCTCCGCCATGCCCGGTTGCGATGTATGGATGGGTATTGGCTGTAATATCGGGGTTGAAGCGCAGCGCGACCCGGACGGGCTTACGGTGGAGCGCGGCGGCAATGTCGTTAATGAGGCGTAATTCGCCCACATTCTCGATGTTGATCCAACCAATTCCCTGTTCCAGGGCGTAGCCAATCTCGTTGGGGGTTTTCCCAACCCCAGCGAAGACGATGGAGTCGGGTTTTGCCCCAGCCTGTAATGCCCGGTGGATCTCTCCAGCACTCACGGCGTCAATACCCGCCCCGGCATTCACCAGGGTCTTGAGGAGGCTGAGGTTGGCGTTGGCTTTGGCGCTGTAGTGGATATGCGCGTTCAGTGGGGAGAAGGCCGTCCGAATCCGCTCATAGTTATCCAAAACCCGTTTAAAACTGTAGATGTAAACAGGTGTCCCGGTGATTGCAATGATGTCCTTAAGTGCCACATCATCGCATAACAGCATCGCGTCCCGATAATGTATGGATGTATTCAGCATGGTATTGTTTATTACTGCCTCGTCGCAATCAGAGCGTGAACTTCACTGCCTGTAGTTCGTAGACATCCGATGGCCGATTAATCCCCTTGAGTTGGAGAATACCCAGGTTTCGCGTCTCAGAGACGGGTGCAATCAGATTATAGGTCGCCTCGCTGATGAGCACCTGGTCGCCTTCCGCTGCGCCACACAAGCGCGAACCGAGGTTCATGATGCGCCCCAGGGCGGTGAAGTCTGTCCGAATGGGCGGGCCAAACTCCCCGGCAATAGCCTCTCCGGTGCTAATACCAACCCCCATCGGCGGTAGCTCGCGGCCTTCCTGGCTCAATTCAGCACGTAGTTTTCGCTGAGCCGCCTGCATTTCCAGCGCGGCTGCTGCTGCCCGTAAGGCGTGATCATCCATGTGCATAGGAGCGCCAAACAACCCGATCACCTGGTCGCCGACAAATTTATCTAGCGTTCCCTGGTATTTGAAGATGATCTCGGTCATCTGCCCCAGGAACGCGTTCAGCACTTTCACCAGTTCTTCTGGTTGTGTCCGCTCCGTCCACTCGGTTGAACCGCGCAGATCCGCAAACACCGCGCTGATATTGACCCGTTCACCGGAAAGCAAGCTAGAGTCGGCTTTTTCGAGCATCCGCTCCAGTACCTTCGGGTCAACCGAGCGCTTCAACACCTCGCGCATTCGTCGCTGCTCCAACCGCTCGAAAATAGCGGTATCCACCTGGCTGGTGATGGCGACCAGGAGTTGGCGATCTTCCGTCGAAAACCCCTGGGTGTGGGTGCTGTTGACCACGCCAAACACGCCGATAATCCGTTCATTGAGGATAAGGGGAATCGCAACAAGGGAGTTGATTGGCTCACCGGGGCGGTTGAAATAAACGATCTCTCCGATAGCCAGCGCCTCACGGGAAGCCTGATGGATAATCGCGGCGTATTTCGCTTCGGAAATCAGGACACCTTCCGTAAACGAGCGTAATTCCAGCTTATCCTCAAATCGCTCGTTGTACAACATGATGTAGCCCATTTCACTGGAAACAACTTCGCATAACTCTTTGAGGACCTCCAGCAGCATCTCATCCAGGTCTTTTTCCCGGTCACGGATGTGGTCAATCTTGTAGATGACTTCAAGTTCCTTCTTGCGGCGGTCAAGCTGTTGGAAGATGCGGCTGTAGATAACAGCGGAGTCCATTTGGCTGATCATGGCGTGCAGCAGACGGTGATCGGCCACTGTAAAGGGGGCAGTCCGCCCGATGGCAATCGCCCCCAACCGCGCCCCGGCCACCACAAATGGCGCCGCCAGCATCACGAGGTGCTCCACGCCCTGTGGACTCGGGATTACCTGTGGGATATCAATCTGACGGGCATTTTCCTGGATAGATATCAGTGCCTCTGGCGGCAGTT
Organism: uncultured Chloroflexota bacterium; assembly: GCA_937974245.1. GTDB lineage: Bacteria > Chloroflexota > Anaerolineae > Aggregatilineales > Phototrophicaceae > JACKCG01. The sequence continues at coordinate 114,036 of CALJKV010000103.1, forward strand.
GGTGTTTATCTACTAAGCCGCGCACAACGTATTCGCCGCTGTCAATGTTTGAGAGGATAACGATGCACAGATCGGCCCCAAAGTGCCGGAGCAGAATCGACGTGAAACCGGCGATGAGTTCGCCTTCCAGTGAGGTTCGATCTCGCAGTCGGTCAATTTCGTAAATTGCTTCCAACTCACGATTGCGCTGTGTCAGCTTCCAGATAGTGCGTGCCTGAATGACGGCAGAATCGACCTGACTTTCAGCCACTTTCAACCGTTCCATCTCATACTCATTGAATGGGGCAGTCGAACGCCCAATCACAATTCCACCCATTGGATAATCATCCAGGATAATCTGCACACCAACCGTATATGGGTGGGGTGCGGGCGCTAGAGATTCGGGTTTCACGACGGTCATCGCCTGGCGGCAAAGCTGGATACCAGCATCCTGGGAAAATCCCTCCAATGTTAGACATTCCATGTCATCGCTGGTTTCCGCCACCAGCATAATCGCGCAGGCTTCTGCCTCAAATGACTCTTTCAGCAGGTACGCGATTGAGTTGAACATAGTCTGCGGATCGCCGTCGTCCTGTAATGCGTCACGTACCTTGTCCAGGGAGTGGATAAGCTGAACATCCAGTTCTTTCTGGTGAAGGGCACGTTCATAGTCAATAGGCATAAATGACATAACCCCCGATTTTCTCTTGCTTCAGGTTGTGATATGATCTTGTCGCTGCTATCAAGGCACGGTATGCTCTAAGAAGATAGTATAGCAGAGATGCGAGAAGCAAAACACCTGTATTACAACAGTGTCAGGTGGTAGCTAGAACAGAATCTATCCAGATAGGTAGGTCAACAGTGGCTGTTGAAAATCTTGGCACGAAGTTGGCGACGGAATACGAGGTCATTCGCCGTCGGGAATATGAGTTGATTACCAAACTGCTGGACGTGCTGCCCAAAGTAGACACGCTGGATTCGGCTCGGCTGGGCCAAGTGCGGGATGCGCTGTTCCATGCTGATCATCCTTACCTCATGGTCTTTGTCGGGCCGTTCAGTTCCGGTAAATCGAGTATCATCAATGCCTTGTTAGGACACGAAGCGTTACTGCCAGTTGGGCCGGTACCCACGACTGACCGGATCAGCATTCTCCGCTGGGGTGAAGATGCGCAACGCATGAGTTCCGGTAGCGAAGCCGACACCGTGTTCCATCCCAATCCACTGCTCAAAAAAGTCAGCTTCGTGGATACTCCAGGGTTGGAATCTGTCTTCCAGAAACATGAGGATACTACCCGTAAATTCCTGCACCGGGCTGATGTCGTCCTGATGGTGATGCTGGCAACCCAGGCGATGACCGCCCGTAACCTGGAATACCTGCAAACGCTCAAGGAATACGGCAAAAAAGTTATCATCATGATTAACCAGGTTGACCTGCTTAGCGCGGAAGAGGCTGAATCGGTCAAAGAGTATGTGCTGGATCAGAGCCAGACACGTCTCGGTTTTCGCCCGGACGTGTGGCTGGTTTCCGCCCGGCAGGGGCAGGCGGCCCGGCAAGGCGATGAACTGGATAAAATCGCCTGGAAACAAAGCGGTCTCAGCCGGATTGAGGAGTATGTAGATGATCAACTCAACGATGTCGCCCGGCTGCGACAGAAGTTGCAGACGCCGCTCCAGATCACGCAGAATGTGGTGCAGGTTGGGCTGAGTGCAGTTCGTACCAACCAGGAAGCACTCGATCATTATCAAAGTATTTCTGGAAATCTTGACCAGCAGCTTGCCGCCCAGCGCCGCGATCTGGAAAAGGTTGTCCGCGAAGTTAATGTGGAAATCAGCGGGAAATTTGGCGAGGCGGCCATGCGCGGCAGCGAAGCGATTGGTGAGATTTTTCGTTTCGGACGGGCGTTTGGTTGGGCAATACGCGGTTTCTTCGAGCTGATAGGGTTGGCGCGGTTGCTGCGACGCGGGCGCGATCAGGCTTATGTCCACACGGTATTTAACCAACACAAAACCGAAGAGCCGATCAACGAACTTCCGGTAGTGGTGGATAAATTGGGGCCACGGTTGGAAGGCAAGGATATCCAGGATATTGACGACCTCGTGAAGTATGCGAAGCGCGAGGTTGGCGCGCTACCCGATGCGATTCAAGGTAAAGTGATTGGTACAGTACAAGCCCCGACACAGTATGAGCGGGCCGTGCTGCAAACTGTACGGCGCGACCTGGAAGAGATTGAAAAAGAGGCTAAGGCCGTTGAGACGGACCGCCTGGAGCAGACGCTGCGTAATACACTGCTCTATCTTTCAGTATATGAAATCCTGCTGGTGATTTTTGGAGTGTTCCTGCTGGCGGGTGGTGGCGACCTGGTTAGCCCGGATCGCCCCGAGGTGCCGCTGATCCTCGTGGCGGGACTGCTGATTATGGCCCTGATGGGGTTGGCCTTCATGCCGCTGCGGGGGCGGTTGATGGAATCGGCCTATACGAACCGGATGCTGAAGTTGCAAAATCACTATATTGAAACCTTGGGTAAATCAGCGGATAAACAGATTGACTATGGGATGCGGCTGCGGGGTGATACCGTGCAACCCCTTACCCGCTTAATTGATGCGCAAACACAGTTACAGAGCGAACAGCTTGCCATCCTGCAGAACGCTGAGCGCGAAATGGTGAGTATTGAGTCGGCGCTGACGGCGCTGGGCAGCAAGAAATTGATCTAGTGATAAACAGATCACAGCCTCTGGCTTGCGCCGGACTCTGATGAAGAATTGAGAGGCAACATTGAGTACATTAGACGGGCCATTGGCCGCACTGCGTGAATCCGAAATTCGTTTGTTATCCGACATCGCGACGACTCTGGGGGATATGGGCGATTCTGCTCAGAGTGACCGCCAGCGCCTGCTGGATATTGCCCAGGATTTGCGCGATATGTTTTTCCTGGTGGTCGTCATTGGAGAGTTCAATGCGGGTAAATCCTCGTTTATCAATGCGCTGTTGGGCGATAACCTGCTGCCAGTCGGGGTGACCCCCACCACTGAGTTGATTGAGCTCATCCGGCACGCCGAGACTGTCAACCGCAAACCGGAGGTCCGCCCCGATGGAATCCGCCAATGGGCACACCCGAATACCGGCGCTGCTGGTGTTGCTCTGGTAGATACGCCAGGTACGGGGTCGGTTTTTCAGAAGCATGAAACCACCGCCAAGTCCTTCTTGCATCGCAGTGATCTGGTGATTTTCGTGATTTCAGCCAAGCGAGCTTTTGCCGAAACCGAACGGCTATACCTGGAACTGGCGAAGAACTACGGCAAGAAAATCATCCTGGTGATGAACCAGATGGATTTGCTCCAACCGAAAGAACAGACCGAAGTGCGCCGTTTCATTGAGCGCCAGGTGGAAGAACTGCTGGATATTCGCCCGCTGCTTTTTATGGTTTCTGCTAAGGAAGCACTAGTTGTCGCCCAAAGCGGGGGGGCATCAATGGGTGACCCTGGTGGTATTGAGGCGGTGAAGGCGCACCTGCGGGGCGTCCTTAGTGAAGCGCCGCCCGCCAAGCAGAAACTCCTGGCGCAGTTGGTCCTGGGGGAACGTCTGGTGCAGCAATACCAGAAAAATGTCCAGGGTAAAGCCGATCTTGTGACGGCGGATACAACGAAAGTGCGGGAAGTCCAGCAGGAATTGGAACAGCAGTCCGCCGGTCTGGAGACGCAGCTAAAAGCCGCGCGGGCGGAGATTGATAATATTTTTGAGGGTGTGCGCCAGCGGGGGATGAACTTCATTGACACCCATCTGTCGATTCGTAACATCACCCGCTCACCTAAGCGCGAGGTGTTGCAAGTCGAGTTCCAGGATGTGGTGATTGGGCGGGCGCTACGCGATATTAACGAAGCAACCGGTGATTACATCAACGCGGTGATTGACCAGAGCCGCCTGTACTGGCGCGGTGTGATTGACCGGCTGAACCGGCTGCGCGACCTGATGGAGCAGGAACTCGTCGGACTCGATGCCGGGGTTTATGCCGAGCAGCGTGAGAGTTTGCAGGATGCCATTCGTATCGCGGAAGTCGAGCTGAAATCATATTCTACTGGCAGTGTCTTAATGGACATGCAGGCCCTGTTTGAAACCAACATGAACGGGTTCAAAAATTGGTCCGTCACGGCTGCCGCCGGATTGATTGTGGCTATTATCGCTGTTGCTACGCACGGCCCGTTGCTGGGCGTGGCTGGTGGTGTAGCTGCTGCGCCGCTGGCATTCCCGGCGTTTGTGGTTGGTGCGCCGCTGGCATTGATTGGTGGTGTGGCTGCGGCCCGTTATTACCGTCGCGTGGCCCGCGATACCAAGCGTGACCTGAACCAGCGGATTGACCAACTCGAAAAAACATACCATGCCGCACTCGATGATCTGACCCAGAAAGAACGCAGCCGCTTGACACAGTATGGCAACCAGGTTTTGACGCCGGTTTTCAGCCGACTGGAAGTCCTGGCGAAACGCTATGCGGCGCAGCAATCTGCGTTACGAGCGCATGTTGTACAAATCGAAACCCTGCGTGAGGGGATTGAGAAGAGCAAATAAACTATGTCACTGTTCTTGCAGGTTGAAATCGCCATCGAACTCATGTTGGCGGCCTTCCTCAGTATGGTTATCGGGGTAGATCGGGAAGGGCGGGGCGCTCCTGCCGGGATGCGAACCCACATGCTGGTTGGGGTCGGCGCGTGCCTGTTTACGACACTATCGTTTCATGCCTTTCCTGGCGGCGACCCGGCGCGAGTAGCAGCGCAGATTGTTACCGGGATTGGCTTTTTGGGAGCTGGGACGATTTTGCAGCGCGAAGGTGGTATCCGGCATCTGACCACCGCTGCCAGCATCTGGGCGACGGCAGCGGTGGGTATGGCAGTTGGCGTGGGTGCCTGGTTTTTGGCAATCTCCGGAACCCTGATAATCTGGGTTATTCTGGCTGTCGTGCGCCGCTTTGAGATTAAGCAACGTTGAGGACATCTTTATCCGTCAAATGAAGTAGGGACGAATCTATCCCCCGCCTTTAGATGAATCCACAGGTACTTATCGAATGCGGCACCTAGAGTCTGTGAATTAGCCGAATCTGGTCAATCAATGGCTGCACGTCGGGTTCGGGACGGCTGCCACGCGGCGGGCCGAGCGGGTCGCTCACCGCGTCATCACCGAGCAGTGCATGAGCGATATTGCGCATCCCGTTACCCAATGCATCCAGGTTATAACCCCCTTCCATCACAAAAATGATCTTACCCCCGCAAAATTGGTGGGCTATCCGAATCAATTCTCGTGTAAGATGGGCATACCCAGCCAGACTCAGGCGCATGGATGCCAGGGGGTCAGTCCAATGGGCGTCGAACCCAGCGGAAACCAGAATGAGCTCCGGTTTGAAGCGTTCTGCGGCAGGCCATACAACTTGCTCAAAAACGGCGGCATAACTGGCATCGCCATGACCACCCATAAACGGGATGTTGATGGTGTACCCACTACCCTTGTCCCGACCTGTATCATTAATCCGGCCTGTTCCGGGGTAGAATGGGGATTGGTGGGTAGAGATGAACAGCACAGAGTCGTCATCATAGAACATAGCCTCCGTACCATTGCCGTGATGCACGTCAATATCCACGATCATGATGTGCTCGACATGGTGGGTATTCTGTGCAAAACGTGCAGCGATGGGCACATTACCAAGCAGGCAGAATCCCATCGCATAGTTGGGCATTGCATGATGGCCGGGGGGACGCACTGCGGCTAAACCATTGTCAGCCTGGCCGCGGAGGACGGCATCAACCGCGCCGACCACGCCGCCAGTCGAGAGCCGGGCGATTTCGTAGGCTTTTGGCCCGGCATATGTGTCGGCATCCAGGTGAGTAATCTGCTCCAGGTCGTCCAGCCAGGCCAGTGCCGCCAGATATTCACGGGTATGAACGGTGCGGATGTGCGCTTCATCTACCACCTGTGGATCTAACCGGTGCATCCGTGCCGCCAAACCGGAGTCGTCCAACTGCCGCCAGACTGCCTGAATACGTCCGGCATGTTCCGGGTGGCCGGGCAGGTGGTGCTCAATATAACGGGAATGGGTTGCATAGACAGTCGTCATATCAATCAGAACCTTGAATAGTGGGGGACAATACGAAGATTATACCCCTAAACGATTTGGGTACCCTTCCGATTCTCTATCAGAAACCTTATAATGTGAAAACCTGACCTCAAGTTACCAACGATTTAACCCGCCTGATCAGTGACGCTTGACCCGGTATAGTCTAAACAGAAGAGGTGCTGTGAAAACTAAGGGGCAGAACGGTATGCACTATGAAAGCCTGGTAGAATGGGCACGGCAGATTTGGAATGAACGGCAGCCCGGCAAAGAGGCCATTACATTGTGGGCATCCACCGAATGCAGCAACAAACTCGCCCAAAAGCAGATCAAAGTGGGGCGGCGTCTGCGCGGGAAGTCGCGCTATGAGGGGGTTGAAGCGTTGGAGTGCCCGAGCGTGATTACCATCAGTGATTATGGGACACGCGGTAAGAAAACGGTGCTGACTTCTACTTCCGGCGCGTATGCCTTTAAGTTCGCCAGCGAAGGTGGTACTTCGTTTGAGGTTGTCTATGTGAGTTCCTACTTCGGCAATGATGCCCAGGATTTAACCGCTGTCGCACTGGTGCCGAAGGGGAAGCTGGAGACATGGGCCGCTTTTGAGCAGGCGTGTGGTCGTGCTGTGCGCCCCCGTATCCGCCGCCGTCGCGATGTCTATATCATCGGTGGGACGGACGCTTTCTTTGACCCAACGGTGGACTGGGATGATGTGATTCTGCCTGATGGTTTGAAGGATGATCTGCTGGAAGACATGGAAGCGTTCTTTGCCAGTGGGGTGAATATCTACCAGCAATTGAAACTCGCGCCGTTCCGCAAACTGTTGCTGGCCGGCGTCCCCGGTACAGGAAAGACGATGCTTTGCGCGGCGATGGCGAAGATGGCGATCAATGAGCGGCGTATCGTGGTGTATGTCTCCGGCTCTGACCGCGATGGTGCGTCCTTTGAAAAAATCCAGCGGGCTTTACAGGCGGTAGCGGCGGCACGTTACCCGGTGCTGCTGATTGTGGAAGAGCTGGATGCGTATCTCCAGGGTGATGATAAAGCGCGGGTACTCAACGTGCTGGATGGCGTAGAATCCCCCAACAACCCGGAAGGGGCGTTGATGCTGGCGACCACGAACTATCCGGAAGTGATTGATGAGCGTATCTCTAAACGTCCGGGGCGTTTGGATCGCATCTTTGTGATTCCCACTATCCAGAACGATGACCATGCTGAACGAATGCTGCGCCATTACATGGCCGACCAGTGGCGCGAAGAACATATCTCGGTGATTGGCGACCTGATTGACCAACCGGGCGCTTTCGTGCGCGAGGCGGCGCTCCATGCCCGGATGCTGGCTGCCCATGAGCAGCGCACCGAAGTCACCGTGGAATTTTTGCGACAGTCCATTGAAAGCCTGCTGCACCAGCTCCGTACCGGCAATGATTTCTTATCGGAACGGCGGCCCATGGGGTTGGTAGGCAACCACACCAATCGCCCGAGCCGCACGTTTTCGCGCCCGCGCAACCCGTTTGGAGAACTGGACTGACTTCTGATATGCAGCGTCGTCTTGATTGAAGCAAGCAGGGGGGTGTAACCCTCTTGTTTATCCTTTCTTGGATAGATGTGAAACCGACAGTCTGGTTATAATCGTCTAACCTAAAGGCACATTTGTAAGTATTTTATAACGGTGCGGATACCTCGTTAGTTTTATCTAACGTTAGGGAATCCGCACTTGCTTTATGATGTACATAAGACAACTGTGTTTATTGAGGTTGGAGACTATGCGCCCCATAACTGTCATTCGCATTTTTGTGCCGCTTCTGTTGATTGCGTTCAGTATACTGGCCGTCGTTCCCCAGGCCGTTGACGCGCAGTGCGGTGGAATCCATCACGTCGTTTACGGGGAGAATCTGTTTCGTATTTCGCTGCGCTACGGTGTTAGCATGAACGCTATTGCCGCCGCGAATGGAATTGCTGATGTGCGCCGGATTTATGCCGGGCAGGACTTATATATCCCCTGCGTCACCGGCACGAACTCGCAGTCCACCGGCTATATTGTTGTTACGATCACGCCTGCGCCGTATGCCACCAGCAGTTATGTCAGCGGATGGCAGTCACCGCTTGTTGGCACGCCCGTATCCGGTCTGGATTGCAGCGGCTTCCGAGCGACCTCGCCGGACGCCTTCCCCGACGGGTCTGTGGCATTCTATTGGGACAAGCCAGTCTCTGCCGACCAGATCGCTCGTTACCAGGTGCGCGTCTTTGATGAGGCGGGCAACCCGGTGGCGGCCTTTGAAGCATTGAATGTGGCTTATTCGCTCACGGCGGATGTCAGCCGGAGTGCAATTGGCCCGACGCAAGGGCTGGGGACGAAATTCTCGTACTACGTGGTGGGCGTGACGGCGGATAACCGCCTGTGCCAGACGGCGACCCGCTATGTGCAGCGCGAGTGGCCTGCCCCGCCACCCGAACCTACCGCTACCCCCTAATTCAGCAGAACACAGCAGGAGCGCAAGCATCGCGCTCCTGTTTGTTTTCGTTATGTCGGCGAGTCGGCCTGAGAATTGCCCTGGATGCGGTATAATCGCCATCATTGAAATGGGTAAGGAGATTGTTGAGGCCACAAAATGATTCGCCGTACCTTATTTTCGGCTCTGCTGGTCGGGCTGGCATTGTGGATGCTGCGCCCGGATACGCCCGTAACAGCCCTCCAGGGTGAGCAGTCCGGTTCGCACCCGGAACTTTCCGGCTTTCTGACTGATAGCCGGGGGCAGGCCATCTCAGATGCCGAAGTCCTGGTATTCCTGAATGATGCCGCCGAACCCGCTGTGAGGACGACCAGCAGCGAAGATGGCTCCTGGGTTGTTGACCTGCCGGGAACCGATCTGGAGTCGGTTCATGTTGAAGTTGAACGTCATCACTACGAGTCATTTACCTACCGCCTCACCGAAGCGGAAGTTGAACGGTTGCGGATGGATGGCTCGTTTGCTTTCAATACCATCATCTTAGAAAATCAGATCACACTGGGATTCTGGGTTGCGGCGGCGGCCTTTATTTTCACGTTGTTGCTGATCGCTTCGGAGCGACTGCAAAATGCGCTGGCGGCACTGGCCGGTATCTCCATCGTGTTCGCTGCAACCTTCATTCTGGGTGCTTTCAACGAGTCATTTTATGTCCTCAACATGGAACGCGCTCTGGCATACATCAATTGGGAAGTGATTTTCCTGGTGATGGGCATGATGATCGTCGTCGGTATCTTGGAAGGTACGGGGATTTTCCAATGGTTGGCGTTTCAGGCTTACCGGGTCAGCCGGGGGCGTATCTCACTCTTAATCATCGTGCTGATCGTCATTACATCGGTGGCGTCCGCACTGCTGGATAACGTCACGACGATGCTGCTCATGGCGCCGATCAGCTTGCAGATTGCGTTGGCACTGGGCATTGACCCGCTGGCGCTTCTGATACCGGAAATTCTCGCGTCCAATATCAGCGGCATTAGCACCCTGATCGGCACACCAACCAATATTCTGATAGGGGCTTACGCCGGTATTGGCTTCAACGACTTTCTGATTAACCAGACTCTCGGTGTGCTGGGTGCGATGGTGGTAATGATTGTGGTTGTCCTCTACTTTTTTCGCGGCGAACTTAAAAAGACCAGCGGCGGGATTTCCGAGGCCCTCTATAACAAACTCAAGGAGAATGCACAGATCAAAGATGCCCGCACGCTCAAATGGTCGGGTGTGGTCTTTGCTGGCATGTTGTTCTTTTTCATTGTTGGCGAAAGTTTACACATGGTCCCCTCAGTCACGGCCCTGCTTGGTGCGACCCTTCTGTTGCTCCTGGTCGAGCCGGATATTGAAAAGATGCTGCGCGTCGTGGACTGGACAACCCTGGTATTTTTCATGGCATTGTTTATGCTGGTCGGGGCGGTGCAGGAAGTCGGGCTGCTGGGCGTGTTTGCAGAGGTGATGGGCAACCTGATTGGCGCGAATCTGCCGTTAGGGATTGTGGTTCTGGTATTCGGCGCTGGACTGTTGTCATTTGTGATTGCGAACATCCCGCTGGCGGCGGCCATGTTGCCGGTGGTGCGCTTCGTGAGTGCCGGTATCCCCGGCGCTGCTGAGAGCCAGGTGCTGTACTACGCGCTTTCGATGGGCGCTGCGATGGGCGGCAACGGATTCATCATCAGTGGTGAGACGAACCTGATGACCTCCGGAATCGCTGAACGTGCCGGGTATCCCATTTCCTTTGCGCGATACCTCAGGATTGGCGTGCCGGTGACGCTGCTCACATTGGCCGCCGGTACCGGCTGGCTGTTCCTGCGCTTTGCACTCACAGGTGGATAGGGGGAAGATGATGGCGACAATTCTATGTGCGACACGCGGCGGTGAGGCCAGTATCCATACACAGGAACATGCGATACAACTGGCTCAAGACCAGGACGCGAACCTGGTTTTTCTGTATGTGGCTGATGTGCAGTTTCTCACCCAGGCGACAGCAGCGATTGTCGTGGACGTGGCGACTGAAATCGAACACATGGGGGAATTTCTGTTGCTGATGGCGAAGGAACGCGCCGAAAAAGCCGGTGTGAAGGCGGAAACGCTGGTCAAACGCGGTGTTTTTCGGTACGCGCTGGCCGAAGCCGCCCAGGAAGTTGGGGCGGCTCTGATTGTGCTGGGCAGCCCGCAAGAGGATAATCTGACTATGCACAGCCTGTTAGATGAAATAGCCGAGGCGATTAAGGAGCAGACCGGGGTTGATGTGCTGATTGTGGGGCGTAACAATGCCGTCTAACGGCTAAATTCGGAGATAAATCTTGGACAATCACACTGGAAAGAATCGTCCTTATAGAGGGAATTTGTAGGGGCGCAATACATTGCGCCCGCGAATCGAAACATCATGCTAATTTCTTAACTTGCTACTACGCCCTCGGCTCTAAGATCATATAGTTAAAGCCGTTCATCAGCACCGTATCTACCTGCTCATAATACGTGCTGACGGCGATCAGCACCGGGACGGGGTATAACTGCCCCCGGAAGATCACCAGCCCGAATTCCTGGTTCTCAATCATGCGGATGAGTGCTGCGCCATCATACAGGCCGTTGTTCGCCAGGTTCAATAACTGCGTCGGGTTGGTGATGACATCCTTGCCCGCCAACAGGTTAAACGCCGCTTCCTCGCTCAGGACCGGCTTATCGGTTGCCCGCACCCGCTCAACAATAGACCAGCCCGCCGCAATGTCCTCGTCTGTCGTCAGATGGCCGATGTCAGCGTATCCCCCAGCGATACGCCCGGCGGAGTCGTAGAATCTTCCACCATACGCATTCCCCTGAATACTCAGCGCCCCCGCAATGTCGCTGAATACCGCACCCTCGGTAGGCATATGCAGCACCGCCCGCCCATAACCGAGGTAAACCAGCGGGATGATGACCAGACCGACGGCAGCGAATTGCGGCATGAACCGGCGCAGCGGGTTCACCAGCCAGCGACTCAGGTAGTTCTGCGGAAAATGCCAGCTTGCGTTCAGTGTACGGCTGGCGAAAATGCCGCTGAGGATGCACATGGCGGCGATGGCGGTGGCGAAGTAGCTATCCCCCGCGCCCCATTTGCCGGAAAGGATGCTGTTGGCCGTCGCCATCACGAACCACAGACTGTAGATAGATAGCCGGGCAAAGTATAGTTCGTAGACGACCATAAGTGCTGCCGGAATGAGCAAGAATCCGTGCAGCCCGAACCACAACCGGAACAGCCCAACGGTCTGATCGGGGCGGAACTCGTTGATATTGGCGGTGATGGTTTGCAGCCACCACTGGCCGCTTGTCGCCCGGTCTATTGCCAGGAAAATCCCCACTCCCACCAGACCAAAGCCGAGTCCCCACACCACTGCCCGGCGCGGCTGGCGGATGAAAAGGAAGAGCAGGGCGGCGATGGCGGTTGTATAGGCAAGTTGCTTGGTATACCCTGCCGCCAGAATCAATCCCAGACCGAGCACCAGCACCCGGCGGCGTCTGCGTGTATCGGGTATTTCATTCACCCCGGCCAGCAGGACGACGGCCAGCGTCTCAAACATCACCATGGTCATGTGCTGACGGAACAGCGGGCCGATGTGATATACCGTGTTGGATGCCAGGAACGCCAGGCCGGAAAGCACCGCAATCCAGCGGTGCTGACCCTCGCGGTAGACGGCCAGCCCTATTGCTCCTGCTGCGACGAGCGTTCCCAGGAAACCGAGCAAACGCCCGTACCAGTATGCCGGGCCGAAGACCCACACGAAGGGTGCGGCCATCACATGAAACAGGGGTGGGTAGTTGCTGGAATAAAAGGGATAGGTTTCGGTATTCTGGTACGGCCACTCACCCCGGCTGAGCATGATCGTATCAACCAGTTCAAACCCTTCACCCTGGTCGTAATCGAACGGGAACAGCATCAGGTTTACGGCATACACACCGTAGACGATGAAATATCCCAGCAGGACGAGGATCGCGGCGGACAGTAACAGCCGGTTGGCCCGCTGGAATAGCGGTGCTGGTGCGATAGTTGCTTGCATGGTATTATGCCGCGTGGTTGCCAAGCGGAATCAGGGTGAGGCCGATCAGGGCAAAAGCGGCCATCAGACCGAGCGCGATTTGCTGTGCCGGGCCGATGCCACCTTCCCGTCCGACATCCAGCAGGTCAATGGCGAGGATACCCAAAAAGCCCAGCACGCCGCCGATGAGCAGCAGCAGGCCGAGATGTCGCTTGGTGAAGGTGAAATGATCGCTCAACATAGGGGCAGAGTATAACCACAAAGTCTGCCCCTGACCAGCGCAACTTTTACACAGTTATCCCGTATTAAGGTATGATAGGGTTTCCACTAGGAGACCCGTGTTATTATTCAGTGTATCAATTGAGGGCAGGCATGACCGGCGAACCAGAAAACCAGGATAGTGAACGGCTGTCGCGTCTTTCCGGCGTGGGCGACCAGGGTGCGGATGTGGTCGAGGAATATGAGGCGCGTTACGAGCGACCGGCCAGGCGCAAAGACAAGCCGCGCAGTTATAGCACGCTCAACGTCACGAATGAGGAGCGGCTGTGGGCGGGAGTCGCGCACGCCAGCGTATGGGTGACGATGCTTGGAGGGCTGTTCACCGTTGGGTTTATTATTCCGGTCAGCGTCTTTATCCCGCTCATTATCTACCTGATGTATCGCAAGCAATCGGATTACGTCGCGTTCCATGCGCTGCAGGCCTTCGCGCTTCAACTGCTGGGGACAGTGGGCGCGTTTGCTTTGCTGGTCGTCGGCGGTGTCGCCTGGGGCGTTGGTATGGTCATCGCGCTGTTGGCAATTGTTGTGCTGGCTGGCCTGGTGCTGGTGCCGCTCTGGGGGCTGGTGGGGATAGTCCTGCTGCTGGTCGTTTTCCTCATGCCGCTGGTCGCTCTGCTGCTCGGTACGATTGCGGCTGTTGAGACCTACAACGGACGTGATTACCGTTACCCGGTTATCTCGCGCTGGATTGACCGCCAACTGGCCGGGGAATTCCTGAGGCCGGTGTAATGTCTTACCCCTCGTCATGATATGCTGCTATCCGTAAGGGCGCGGTATACCGCGCCCTTGTTATCTCGGTGTGATCGCTGGCGCTTAAATCACAAATTCGCCATTCTTATAGAATAAGTCACCATCTACATGTATCGTGCTGTCCTGGCGCATGTCGCAGATCATGTCCCAGTGGACGGCGCTGCGGTTCTTGCTGCCGGTTTCCGGGTAGCCTGTTCCAATCGCGGTGTGGATCGTTCCGCCGATCTTCTCATCAAACAGGATACTGCCAGTGAATCGGTTGATGCCGAAGTTCGTGCCGATGGCGAATTCGCCCAGGTAACGGGAACCAGCGTCGGTATCGAGCTGCGCCTGGAGCAGTTCGTCATTTTCCTCAGCGTGGGCTTCGACAACGCGCCCATTTTCAAAGCGCAGTTCAATCCCCTTGACGGCACGCCCGCCTACAATTGAAGGATACGAGTAGCGAATCCAGCCATTGACCGAGTCTTCTACCGGGCCGGTGAAAATCTCACCACTCGGCATGTTTTTATGACCATCACTATTGACGAAAGACCGCCCGTCAATTGAAAGCTCCAGGTCAACATTCGGCCCCTGGCATTTGACGTGCTTTTTGCCAACCAGCCAGTCCACTTTTTTCTGCTGCATGGCGGAAAGTTTCTGCCATTCCGCAATCGGGTCTTCCTGGTCGCAGAAGGTCGCGCCATAAACAAACGCTTCGTAGTCTTCCAGGCTCATATTGGCTTCCTGTGCGCCTGCCTCGGTGGGGAAGAGCGTCCCCACCCATTTGAAGTTACCTTCTGCTGCCCGTGTCAGGCGGGTATCCAGCCACGAGCGCCGCGCCGCCTGCACCTGTTGCATTCTCGCGCCGGGGATACTGGTGAGCGCCCGGGTATTGGATGGTGCGCCTACCCGAATATACACATCTGCCTGGTCATAGTAGAGTGTCTGACTGGGGTCGAGCCAGGCAACCTGGTCATCGTTGGCATCCCGTAGGAAGGAGCGCATCATGTAGTCGTCGCTGAGCATCACACTGGGGTTCCCCCCGGCACGCAGCACCGCGTCGAACACGGCTCGCAGGGCAGGGAGCGCCGCGACATCACCCAGAATGCCTACCCATTCGCCCGGTTGTACCGTCGTGGAATAATCTACCAGGACATTTGCCAGTCGTTGTATCCGTACATCCATCATTATTTTCCTTTCGAAAAGAAACGACAAAAAGGGGCGCAGCAGCCTGCACCCCAGAAAAAACAGTTTAATGGGTGGGTAGCTACCTAGACGAGCTGCTTTGCCGCCGTCAGCGCCGCCGCGAAGTTCACTTCCTGTCCCATTACAGGGACATACTCGGCGTAACGTACCACGTTATTCCGGTCAAGCACGAAGACCGAACGCTGGCACATCCGCCACTCGGTATCATGGACACCATACGCATCGGCAAACGCCATGTCACGGTAGGTAGAGAGTGTCTCCGTGTTGGTGATGCCCTCGTTGCCGCAGTAGCGCCGCAGCGCGTAGGGCATATCGGCGCTGACTGTCAGCACCGCTACCTGGTCGCCCAGGGTCGCCGCTTCCTCATTGAAGCGCCGTGTTTGTGCCGAGCAAACCCCGGTGTCAATAGACGGGATAACGCTCAGGACTTTGACCTTGCCTTCATAATCTTTCAGGGTGCGGGCTGTAAAATTATTGGCAATCAGGGCGAAATCCGGTGCCGGCGTGCCGATCTCCAGCATATCTCCCTGGATGTGATGTTCTTTTTCGCCAACTTTCATTCCGGGACGGTTTCCCATTCGTGTGACTCCCTTCTCATGGTGAAACGAAATGGATTATGCACTATACTTACCTTCGAAATTATAACCATCTCGCGGCGGCTGTCTAGCAGACGATAAGGCCAGTCTGGCCTGATAAATGATCTTCTTATACAAATATCATCAACTTGTCATTTTGTATCGGGTAGGCCGGTGCAGTGACCACCAGCCTGTTAGAAAGTGGATAAATACCCATGAACATTCGCTTGAGACTGCTTGTTATCCTGCTGGGCGCGCTGGGTGTTGTGGTAATTTTCACGTTCCCCTTGTGGCGACCATTGCTGGTGAATGACGTGATTGATGAAGCCTTTCCCGGTCTCGCCGCGGACCTTCAGGATGATTTCACCCAAATGCCCGCTGAAGAACAGGCCGCTTTCCTGGAAATGGCGCAGACCGACCCGAATATGGCGCTCGAACTGTTGACTGCCGCCCTCAGCCCGGATACCCCTGTAGCCGAGGACGAACAGGCCATTCCGCCGATGACTGACCCGGTGACGGTTGCCAGGGGATCATTTATCACGATTGACGCGCTTCATGGGGGGGAAGGCACGGCCACAGTCTACCAACTGCCCGATGAGAGCCGTGTGCTGCGTTTTGAAGACTTCCGCGTGACCAACGGCCCGGACTTACACGTTATCCTGACCAAAAACCCCGACCCGCGCGACGCCGCTGCGGTAGGTACGGATTACATTGACCTGGGGCGTCTGAAGGGCAACGTCGGCAACCAGAATTATGACATCCCCGCCGGGATTGACCTCACCGAATACCAGGCGGTGGTGATCTACTGTGTACAATTTCGCGTGGTGTTCAGCACCGCGACGCTGTAATCAAATGGGTAGATTGATTGCCTGGTCGGTTTCTGGAACGCCGGGCTTGACAATGCGGGATCACCTTCACAGAGTCACTCTCACACGGGGAATCTGTAGGGGCGTGCTACAGCACGCCCGCGTTGAAAACATACGATTACCTTCCAAGTGGCTTACCCTGAACAAATCACCGAATACCAGGCGGTGGTGATCTACTGCGTGCAATTTCGCGTGGTGTTCAGCACCGCGACGCTGTAATCAAATGGGTAGATTGATT
>CALJKV010000104.1 GCA_937974245.1 uncultured Chloroflexota bacterium
TGTGGGCAATAGAGGACTCGAACCTCTGACCCCTCCCACGTCAAAGGAGTGCTCTGCCAATTGAGCTAATTGCCCAGGGTCAATATTAAGTATACGCAATTCGTCGCAGTTTGCAAGGATGATTTATCCGTTTTTCGCTCAGTCCTATCAGCTGCGCAGCAGCTTCAAACCCACCGATTCACTATGTATCCGCATCTACTACCGGGGCGGGACGCAGCAGACTCACCAGAATCGCCAGAATCACTTTGATCATGTAGTAGACTGAACGCAGGGCCGTAATCGACGAGCGACCACCGGTGCGCGGCTTCATCGTCACCGGGATTTCGTGCAGTCTGAGTCCCGCACGGTGCAGGAGGACTATCGACTCAGGTTCGGGGTAATCGTGCGGATAGACTTCAGCGCACAGCAGGATCGCCCGGCGGTTACATACCGTGAAGCCAGAAGTTGGGTCGGTAATACGCTGCCGGGTGATGGTTGAAATCAACCGCGCCAATATCATGCTCCCCGCCCGCCGGGGCAGCGATGCCACGTAGCCGCGCCCATCAATATAACGCGACCCGATCACCATATCGGCATCCTGTTGCGCCAGCGCGCGAATCATCACTGGAATGTCTTCAGGGTCGTGCTGGCCGTCGCCATCATTGCGCACCACCACCGCGTACCCCTGCCGGGCAGCGAACAGGTAGCCGGTCTGTACACATGCGCCAATCCCCACGTTATGCGGCAGATTCAGCACCATCGCCCCGGCCCCCGCCGCCGCGTTTCCGGTTGTATCCATAGAGCCGTCATTCATCACAGCGATGTCCGCCCAGGGCACACAATGACGTATCTCACCGATGACGCGGGCGATACTTTGCGCTTCGTTATAGGCGGGGACAATGACGAGGGTTTTCGGGAAAGTTTCGGTATCCGGCATAAGTCGCTGGTCAAAAGCCTCATTGGATGGGCTGTTCCCATCATGAACGGCCTGATTGTCCAGCGTGCCGGGGAGGGCGTCAAGTCCTAATCGAAGATCAACCACCCTGTTCTGAGTTCATCCCCCAGGGTTGGATGAAGGTTTCCGGCTCAACACCCAGGGCGTCCGCCACACGATTGATATAGTTGAAGTAGCCGATTACCTGGATCGCATCGTGAATAGCGCGGTCATCCAGCCCCAGCGCCCGCAGCGCATCCAGGTCATCGCGGTGTATGTCGGTGGGTGCCGTCGTCAGTTTTTCGGCGTAAGCACACAGCGCCGCATCTAGCGGGGAGAGCGGCGCTTCTCGCCAGTCACGGGCGATAGCGTGAACATAATCGTCAGCTTCCGCTTCCGTTGGAAACCAGTTGACCTCAGCCCGGAGGTCATGCGCATGCGCCTGCGTTCAGTAGTGGCAGTGGTTGGCGCGGCTGACCACCGTCGCTAACATCTCGCGCTGCGCCCGCGTGAGGGGGGATTCGCCATGCATAATGGCCGAGTAGAAACTGATGGACGTGCGCAGTGCCTCGGCGTTGGGCGTCATTATCCGCACGATGTTCCACACCCGCCCGGCCCGCGTCCGCGCTTTGTCCAACTCCCGTTTGACCGGGCCTTCCGCTTCTTCGTCGGAAACCTGTTTGATATACGGCATAGTCCCTCTCTATACAAAACGGACCGGGCAAAACCCCGTCCGTATCCGGTTCATGTTTGTAGTTTATAGCATTTTCAGGCTGGGAGCGAGAAGCCCGCTCCTATCGCAGGTTCAGAACCCGGTCATCATCCGAGCCGGATTGCCGCAAAATTTTACTGCGCTGCAATTGCAGCGATTGCAGCAAGGTGGATGATTCTGAGGGAAAAACCGGAAGGTAAGGGATGCTGCAAAATGCTGGAGATTGCTGCAAAAAGGAGTCGAAAGGTGAAAGTGCCGAGTAAAAAGTGCTGAAGTCTTGAGGAAATGCCGTTTAATGTGTGGGGTGGTGTGGGTCATCATATGATGACCATACCATAAAAAGGGCAGCAGATGGTGAATTTTCGTTCAAACATTTGTTCAAAAATTGCAGTAGAAAGTGCCGAGCGGAAAACAGAGTTGAGGTTTGGACGAACAGGGGCACACCGCCGTGTGCCCCTACTATGCAAAAGGCATGTTTCGCCCGTATCTGATGTTGTTGCGGGTGCTTCACGGGCGAGGCACTCCCCGCCCGTTCTGAGTCAAACATTTTACTCCCCGGCCACCGTCACCCGCGCCAGCAGCCAGTCAATCACAGCCGGCATCAGGTCGGGATGCAACACCGGCTCCAGTGTCCCGTACTCGGACATGCTGCCGGTTTCGGCCTGCTGCAACAGGTGGTTCATGCCGGGGATTGTTACAATCTCGAAATCCGGGTTGACCGCTTGCGTCAGCGCCGCGTCCATCGCAGGCGCATTCACCGCCGCGCTCACCTGGAAATCCACACTGCCGAACACACCCAGCACCGGAATCGTAATCTGTGCCCAGTCATCCGCCGGGTTATGGTGGATAAACTGCTGGTACCAGGCACTTTGATAAATCGCCAGGGAATCCTCAATCTGTTTCTCGATCAGGGTGTCCAGATCGCCCAGCGCCGCTTGCTCGTCTGCCGACAGACCCGCGACCTGTTCACGGATCAGGTCAGGGAGCAACGCAGTTACTGCATCCCAGTCCCCAGCATCAATCAGCGGCATAAGCACTGCTTGCAGCGCCTTCTTGTCGTTGATCTGCTCATCCGAAAGCCCTTCGGCGATCATCGCGTCAATTTCCTGCTCCGTCAGCACGTCCAGCCCGCGCACCGCCGTCCCCGCCAGTGAGACGATAAACGCCACATCCGGGTCTTGCAGCGCCACCATCGGGGCGACAATCGCGCCCTCGCTGTGACCGATCAGGCCAACCTGCGTCGGGTTGATGTCTTCCCGTACCAGCAGAAAACGCACCGCCGCGTCGGCATCCCCGGCGAAATCTGTCAGGTTTGATCCTTCGTACACTCCAGTAGACTGGCCTACACCCCGGTCATCGTAACGCAGCACCGCGATGCCAGCCCGCGCCAGTGCGTCCGCAATCAGCTTAAACGCCTGAAGCTCGGAAACCGGCGCAAGGGTTTCGTTGCGATCCTGCGCCCCGCTGCCGGTAATCAGGACGACTGCCGGGTGCGGGCCAGCGCCAGTCGGCAATGTCAGGGTCCCCGCCAGGGTCACGTCACCATTATCGAATGTAACTTCTTCTTCGGTGTAAGGGGCATCTGCTGGCAGCGTAGAGGTTGCACTGAGCGGGACGAGCGCATTCAGAACTGGCAGGAACACCGCTTCGTGCAGCGCGTCATACTCGGCGGCTTCGGCCTGGAGCAGAATCACATAGCTCTTGCCGTCTCCCTGCGCCAGCGCCATGTCCACCACAATCGTCATGCCGCCCGCCGCCACCTCAATCTTGTAGACCGACCAGGTGAGACCATTGGCCTCGAGGCTATCCACCGCCTCCGGCGCTTCCGTCAGCCCTAACTGCGGCAGCAGAGCGGTGAGCAGCTGCTCCTGGTTTATTGGTGCGGCCTGCTGCGCGATAACGACCACATCGGTGGCACTGCTTCCACGCCGCAGTACACCCGGTGCAGCCTGTGCCCAGCCCTCCGGCTGAACACCCTGTACGCCAAACGCCTCGCTCGTATACGCTACGAGCATAATTTCGCCTTCTTGCGCTAATGCCGGCACGCCTGCAAGCAGCAGTGCCAGTCCAATTATTCCGATGATGATATGTCGCCACGTTGTGGGCATTGTGTTCTCCTGTCTTAGCCGGATAGCCGGATAGCCGGATAGCAGCGTCACTATCCGGGGCTAGCGAACTATCCAGGCAAGTGTAACCGGCAGGATAAAGCCGGGGTATAGCCGCCGGAGAGCCTTTTTCCTATTCAGCCAGCAGACGTGCCAGGGTTCGCTCCAGATCGAAGAATGGCTTATGTGTGACTCCCGGTGGCAGTTGCAGATTATAAGCGAGTACCGCTTTGTTGAACTGGTCAACCGCTTCACGCAGCGTCGCTTGTGTTGTCTTCCACGCCAATTCCACCCCATAAGAATCACCGCCCGGCGGCACCGCTGCGGCCCGCGTCTGGTATTGGCGGGCGGCTTTCTCAACCCGTGCCGTCAGTTGGTCGCGTCGGCTGTCCAGTTCCCCGGCGAGCATCACCCAGTCCGGCAACAGCTCGTTATCCTTGAGGATTTTGTGCGCCATCCGCAGTTCCGGCGGGGTGTGTTTGTCATCATCCAGGCGCAGCGGTTGACCATGCCCGGGCTTATCGTCCATGTTGCCATCGCCAATTGCCTGGCGGATGGCGCGATCAATATACGATTCCCAGTCACGGCGCATAACGGCCTCCTAAAATGGGAAACTAAAGGCCAACAGCCAGCCTTATCCTGGCAGGCGGTAGGTGGACTGTACCACGCCGTTCGCGTCGCGCAGCGTCAGCACGTCGCCGGGTTCGCCCAGCACCGCCGTACTGCGGTTCCAGAACAGCACCGCCGGCGTATCCTGCCCGATGCGCGTATACAGCACCACCCGCGCATTCGAGAACAGCAGGCGTTCTGTAAATGTATACTCGTTGCCTTCGCCATCGGTGAGTGTCCAGCCGTTGAGGTTGATGGTATTGCCAACGTTACGAATTGCCACACCTTCCGCCGTCACATCACCCGCGCTGATCACCTCGACAATTTCGACCTGGGCGCTGGATGCGGTGGGCGGCAGGGTCAGGGTTGGCCGGGGTGTGGGCGTGCTTTCGACACCCGGCACGGCCTCCTGGGTAACTTCGGCAATTGGCTCAGGCGTCTCTGGGAAGACTTCCTGTAGGGTCAGAGTGCAACCTTCCAGCGGCACAATCAACTGGTCGCCAATCTGGATATTGGTGGCCGATGTTTCGTCCAACCCATTGACGGCCATCAGATCAAAACCGCTGACACCATAAATTTCCGCGATGCCAAAGGGCGTGTCATTGGCTTCAACCGTGTGCAGGATACAGTTGGGTGGCAGTGCCGTCGTCGCGAACCCGGTTCCTTCGCCGCTTGGTTGTACACCTTGTGCTTCGGCCCCCAGGGTTGGATTAGCCGCGCCAGGTTGTGTTGTTTCCAGAATCCCGGTTGGCAGGGCGCCAATCGAACCCGGCAGGGGCGTAGCCGTAATCACCCGCACCACTGGCCCGGCATTTGGGTCCGTCGTGGCCGTCACCAGTACCGGTACGGTAATCACCATCGGTTGGCCGCTTGTGCCGGCAGCCGGTTGAGAAGTCAGGGAGATCACCGCGTAGGCGACTCCCATTGTAATCAAGATATTCAGAACAACTATCAGAAAAAACGTGCGTTTACGCATGGATTCCTCGTTCGCTCAGCCCATACTCGTGCTAATCCCCACACCTGAATATTAACACAGCGTACGGTGTGGGACAATTTCGGCTGTCTTTCAACCGGTCCGGATGCCCAACTACCTCCCTGAAAAACAGGTCAAGACAGGTCACCTTACGGAACATTTCTTGGTACGTTCATGCGTCATCGCCCCCATAGGACTGACCTCGATAGTTTGCCAGGGCGGCGTAGGGAAGGCGTAGGGGAATAATGGGCCGTAATGACCCAATTTGGACTCATCTTCATCTTTACATGGTTGAGAAAGTGTTTAAGATAACAATTAACCTTACAACGCATGAAAGGCATGATAGATGTTTCGTTCCCTGATCCTGACCATCGGGCTGATTTGTCTCACGGCTGTCATGGCGGCCTGCAATCTGAGCACCACATCGGAAAACGTCTTGCCCACAGAAACGCCAACAGCGCCGCCACTGCCAGTTGTCACCCAGACGGCAACAGTTATCGCAGCGATACCAACCAGCACCCTGGCGGCCACATCCGCCATCTGTTCGCCGCGTACCGACTGGACCATCTCGTATACGGTTGTCGCTGGTGATACCCTGGGAAGCATCGCCGGGCGGACAAGCACCACCGTTGACGCCCTCGCGCAGGGCAACTGTCTGGCTGACCCGAATAACATTTCCGTTGGGCTGGTGCTGCGCGTGCCGCGTGCCGTCGCTGCTGTGCCACCGCCAACAGTGACGACCCGCCCACCGCTCTCACAGAACCCACCAACCCAGCAAGGCACTCTCTATCTGAGTTCGTATGTTTCGGCGGACGCCGGGAATTACGGGCTGCTGCGTGGAGACAGTATCACCGTGCGCTGGGATGGCGCGCCAACCGACGCGGCCAAAGTGTCGTTCTGGCTGTTCCCCTACGGCTGGACATTGGATCGTTCCGGGACGAGTGAACCGCCTATCGGTGAAGACCTCAATCCCGCTGATGGCGCGGCCATACTATGGAGCGTGCCGGGCAGTGTAGGGCATCAACTGGTGGCGTTCGCCTACCGGGCGGACGGCTCACTGCGAGCCTACAGTTTCCCGGCAGCTGTCTCATCAGCGCCCGTCTACGGGCAGGGCTGCGAGATCGCGCCCGCTTCTGCCGCCATCACCGCCTATATGCAGCCCGATGCAACTTCCGCCGTGTTCGGCACGTTACAACCCGGCAGCTATGTTGAGGTGTTGGGCCGCAGCCTGAACGGTTGGTACGGCTTTGACCCTGGCATCGCCCAGGCCGGAAATACCGGCGTGGCCCGGCTGCGATGGCTGCCAGTGAACAGCAGTCTGGTCGGACGTGGCAACTGTGCCTCGGACATCCCGCAGGGCAGCGCGACGCGCACCTACACCAACAGCGAGATTGGGATTGCGCTGGATGTCCCTGCGAGTTGGACTCAGGTGGATGGGCCGGGTTATGTGGATTTCATCGCGCCGGATAACGCGACTTCAGTGGAGATCAACCTGGGAGTTGCGGGGAGCAATCACCCTATTGAGGAAGAAGCGGCGGCCTGCAAACAGGCGTCCCTGTGTATTGGCACCCGCCTCATCCTGAGCGAACAAACTGTCACCCTGCCGAGCGGGATGGTAGGCTACCAGTTGGAACTGAGCGCCGCCCAGACCAAGCCGGATACACAGCCTGGGTTTTACGTGTTTTTCCTGGTGAATGGGCGGAACATCGTGGTACGCGGCTTCAGCAATAGTTCAGGGTTCTTCCCGCCTATTCTCAACACGCTGCGGCCTGCCTAGTACAGAACCGGAGTAAGGGAGCGCCAATGTGCGCTCCCTCTCAAAATCAGCCTTTTCTATTACCCCATCACCGGATTTCTACGAAGAGTTCGACCCCACCCGCGTCCGTACCGGTGAAGCTGCTCACGCGGACGGTGTACACGCCGGGGCCGGGTGGCTGCCAGCCGACAATGCGGGCGTTGCGTGTGCCGGTGTCGAAATCATCGTTGCTTTCCAGCACACTGCCCTGCGGGTCGCGCACTTCCAGCAGCGGGTCAAACACGTTGCCCAGCCGGCTGGCCGAAATCGTCACATTAGGCTGACCTTCAATAATCAGCAGGAAATCCAGCGCTCCACCGGGGATGTGAACCCGCATCGGCAGGCCAGGGATGACATATTTGACATCAGGTGGCACCGGATTTGACAGGTCAGGCAGTTGCGTGGGATGCCCGATCACCGGGGCATCTGCGGTTTCGATAGAGATTTCTACGGGGCCAGCATTGATGCCGGTGAAGCTGTCCACCACGATACGATACGGGCCGGGCACGGGCAGCGCCAGCGCCTCAATAATCGAGTCGGTGGCGAGCAGTCCCGGGCGGCTGTTCGCCAGGTCGTCGTTTTCGGACAGCAGGCGGCCTTCGGGGGTGAATATCTTCAAGGTGGTATCCACGTTACCGTCCAGCGAGTGCGCGATGAGCGTGATGGTCTGCGGGCCTTCTGCCGGGTAAACCAGTTCAATCGGATTGTTGCTGGTGAGGTCAATCGTCAGCGGACTGCCGGGCCGGATTTCTTGCGGTGCTGGTTGTGCCAGTACCGGAGTGGCGATGAGCAGCACAATGAGAAAGAGGAAAATCGTCTGTGGACGGAAGCGCATCATTAAACTATCCTTTGTGCTTTGCACTCAGCACTCTTTTACCTAGCTACCAGTGTAAATTCTGAGCGGGAATTGAGCAAGTCGCCCGCCTGAAGATGCCGTTTGAATCAACCAACCATGCGCAAAGGAATGCACGATGACTCAACAGCCTGTTCTCATCAAGATTGGCGGCAACGAAATTGACGACCCGGCCTTCCTGGCGGGACTCCCGACGGTGGTGGCGGGGATGGCCGCGCCGGTAGTCATCGTGCACGGCGGCGGCAAGGAGATTTCCGCTTTGCAGCAGCAGATGGGCATTACGCCACGCTATGTGGATGGTATACGCATCACGGACGCGGCTTCGCTGGCAGTGGTCGAGATGGTGCTGTGCGGTGTGGTGAATAAGCGCCTGGTGCGTATCCTGGTGAATGGCGGCGTGGATGCGCTGGGGATGAGCGGTGTTGACCGGGGCATCGTGCGGGCTGTGCCGATGCAGCACGCCGCGCATGAAATGGGCTTTACCGGGAGCGTCTCGGCAGTGAACGGCGCTGCGCTGCGGGAACTGCTGGCGGCGGGAGTGACGCCGGTCATCGCGCCCATCTGCCTGGGGGCGGAGAGCAGTTACAACGTGAACGCCGACCATGTAGCCGGGGCGGTGGCGGTGGCGATAGGCGCACGGCGGGCGGTGTTCCTGACGAACGTGCCGGGCGTGCTGGTGGGAGGGCAGCCCGTCCACCGCTTGACGGCGGCGGAAGCGCACGACCTGATCGCGGATGGCACAATCTTCGGCGGGATGATCCCTAAAGTGCAGACGGCGCTCCAGGCGCTGGAACGCGGCGTGCCAGAGGCGGTCATCACCAACCTGGCGGGCATCCGTTCCGGTGGCGGCACGGTGTTTGTGAGATGAATCGACCTAGATATTCAGCGAAGTAATTCCATGCACGATGGCGAACTTGACCAGTTCAGCGATGCTATCCACGCCGAGCTTCGTCATAATTCGGCTGCGGTATGTCTCCACTGTTTTAGGGGATAACGACAATAACTCAGCAATTTCCGCGCTGGTCAGGCCTTCGACCACATGCTGTAACACCCGGTTCTCCTGGGGGGCCAGGCTGGAAAGTGGCGACTTCGCTGCCGGTATATCCTCAATACTCATGGACAAATCAATTAGGTTGCTAACAAAACAGCAGGTACGTACTTCTCGATCCA
>CALJKV010000105.1 GCA_937974245.1 uncultured Chloroflexota bacterium
TATTATGCTGTGCCAACCCTTTACATAGATGCGACACGGCGCGCGGGCGGAATCCCGCTGCTGTTGCCCCCTGGCGATGGTTGGCAGGCAGCCCTGCCCTGGCTGGACGCCGTGATTGTGACTGGCGGCAACGATGTCAGCCCGGCATGTTATAACGGCAACACGGCACACCCTAATCTGACGCCCGTGGACGATGAGCGCGACTCGAGTGAGATTGACCTCATCCGTCACCTAGCCACCGGGGGTAAACCAGCGCTGTGTGTATGCCGAGGGATGCAGGTGATGAATGTCGCGCTGGGTGGCACGCTGCATCCGCATATCCCGGACATCCGTGCCGAGGACATCCACCGGAATGCCGGTGATGGCTGGCGGCTGCACCCGGTACACGTCACGCCCGGATCGTCACTGGGTCGCATCATGGAAGCTAGCACGGTAACGACTTTCAGCGGGCATCACCAGGCGGTGAAGGACATCGCGCCGGGGCTGCAAGTGGCCGCCACTGCGCCCGATGGCATTGTCGAGGCATTGAGCCTGCCCGACCATCCCTGGCTAATCGGCGTGCAGTGGCATCCTGAAAAATCTGCAGCCGAAGATCCAACTCAGCAGCGCCTGTTCGATGCGCTGGTCGTTGCGGCACAGAGCGTGACCGTCTGAACAGCATTCAACCCATGACGATATATTTCTACAGCACTATGGCTGCTTTTCAAACTTCTCCAGACACGGTTTTGAAGTAGACGCTATCTATTACAAGACCAGTGAACACTACTTCCAGGCCATGAAGTTCATTAATTCGCCCCAGGATATGGAAGATGTGCGCCGGGAGATCGCTATTGGGGTGCGGGTTCGGACGGTACGGGCAAAATATGCTAGGCATTATCCTGATGGAAACCCGCGCCATACTGCGGGCAGAAACAAGTGATTCCGGTTAATTTCTCATGAGTCGTATGATAGTTTCGACCCGACAGCATTATCTGCCAGCGAAACTGTGCTAGAATACACAGATGCCGCACCGATTGATAACGCCCAATGGAGCATACATCTACACATTGGGCATTTCCCGTCAAAATCACGCCAGATAGAATCGAGAGGTCTCCCATGAGCGAGGCTGTGAACCACCCCATGAGAGTCCCTGCGAGTGAGGACCTGTTCAGGGAGCATCGCGGACTGGGTATCAGTGTGATTGATTTTAAAGTAACACCACCTGATAGCAGCGGCGTGCTGATTATCGAAAACACGTTTCACGCACCGGGCGGCCCCGCACGACATCTGCACCACGACCAGGACGAATGGTTCTATGCCCTGGAAGGTGAATTCATCATTGAAGTGGGGCAGACCCGGCTAATACTTAATCCCGGTGATTCGCTGCTGGCTCCACGCAATATACCGCATGTATGGGCGTATACCGGCAATACATGCGGCAGAATGCTCATCACTTTCGTGCCTGCCGGCAAAATGGAAGCATTCTTCCGTAAGGTCACGCAGGCTAACGCCATGCCGCCCCAGGACCCGGCACTCTGGCGAGCACACGGTATGGAACTCCTGGGGCCGCCGCTGGTTGTCGAGTAGAACCCTCTGTCAGGCGCTGTTTCGCGCCCGCTGCCAGGGCCATTGACCCACCGTGATGTTGCGGCCTTCAAAGCTCCACAAGGCTAAACCGAAGAAAACCGCCCCTACCGCCAGCAGAACAAGCAGCTTTCCAACATCATGCCCCTCAGTGAAGACGCTCACAGCCGTGTTTACGTACGAGAAGAGCGAAAACGTCTTGAGCCAATGCAATGATTCAACCAGATTGCTGACTGAATTGATGCCATAACTGGCGATGTAAAGGAAAATCATCAGCGTCATAGCCGAGCGTCGGCTGGGCATGAATGTCCCCAGGAAGAGGCTGACACCAAAGAGTGCCACCATAAGTGGATACGCCCCTAACAAAGCTCCGTAGAGCTGCATGGGAGTGGTGTCAATGGCGACATCGGTTGTCGCCGTGACGATCGCCAAGACGAGCGCGCTGCCCGCACCGAAAATGAGCATAATCAACAGGATCGCGATGAGAAGCGCCACCGTCTTCATCGCCACGATTTGCCACCGGTATAAAGGCATCGCCACGACCAGTTCGAGCGTGCCACTGTCTTCCTCACCGGCGAGCGTCCCGATAGCGAGCATGATGACGTTGACTCCCAAAATGATGGGAAGGATTTGTACAACGATACTCGCGATATAGCCCGCGAAGGAGGCCAAATCCATCCCCAGCAGCTTGTAGAATTCCACATTGGCAAAAGCCGTCATCTGGTCGGCAAAGGAGGGGTAAACGCCAACATACAGCGCAGAGAACATTGAAAGGCCAATCCCCCAACCGATAACAGCACGCCAGCGCGAGAACAGTTCGTGTTTGAACAGGTTAAACATGCTTATTTGCCTCCATTGATGGTACGGCCATAAAAGTTGAGGAAGATTTCTTCCAGCGTGACCTGGGGCGACTCCACATCCTGAATCTGATACGGAACGGCGACTTCCATAACTTTCGCCAGGCCGCTGCGGACTTCCAGCATGACCATCTGTCCGTCGCGCCCTGTTTCCGTGACACCGTCCATTGTGAAAGCATCGGCGGGGGGCATATTCTGGAAGGTGAGATGCAGCCGTTTGAATGCCTGTTTGGTCAACGACTCCACGCTGGCGGTCTGGATAAGCTGACCATCGCGGATGATGCCAACCCGGTCACACACGGACTGAACCTCCGGCAAAATATGTGAGGAAAAGAAGACGGTGCGCCCATCGGCTTTGACTTCCTGCACCAATTCCATCACGGTTTGCTGCACCAGCGGGTCTAAGCCACTCGTCGGTTCATCCAGGATCAGCAGGTCGGGCTTGTCCATAAAGGCCGCCACGACTCCGACTTTCTGTTTGTTCCCGCGTGAATACTCTTTCATCTTACGGGTCGGGTCGAGGTCAAGGCGCTGGCAGAGCTGGTCCCGATAATGTTTATCCGTACTGCCGTCTTGGAGGGATGCCAGCATATCCAGGAAGGCATTGGCTCGCATGTTGGGATAGAGATTGAGTTCGCCCGGCAGGTAGCTCAGACGTTTACGGATGGCGACGCCTTCTTTCTGGCAATCCATCCCGAAAATGGTAGCACGCCCCGAACTTGGGTGGATAACATCCATCAGTACCCGCTGCGTCGTCGTTTTGCCGGCGCCGTTCGGCCCCAGAAATCCAAACACCTCGCCCTGCTCTACGGCCAGGTTCACTTTTTCAATACCACGATGTTTCCCGTAGTACACGGTTAAATCGTGGGTTTCAATCACGTTGATACCCATCGCATCTTCCTTTCCGGTTGCACTGTGCTGCTGGTCGTTGTCCTTCGCCAACCGGCATCAGCTTCATATTTGCGTTATCGTATCAGGGGAACATGCAAAACGGTATGGTCTCAGATGGTAGAATACCCCCAATGATTGGGGGGTACGAAAATTGCCGATTCATACCGGTCAGTTCAGGCAAGCTGCACGACTCGCCGAGGCTTGAGGGCTTGCAGGCCGAACAGCCCGACAATCGCCAGCCCTGACCAGAAGATGAAGGGCAAACCGGGAGTAATCACCGCAAGGCTGTTGCCAACAGGCGGTGCGAGCAACGTGCCGATGGACGCGCAGGCCAGCACAAACCCGGTCACTGTGCCAGCATATTCCGCGCCAATACCGTCCAAATCCACAGCCGTCGCCAGAAAAACCGCCATAAACCCATCACGCACCATCCCCGCCAGCACCAGCGCAGCGAAGATCAGCGGGCCGCTGACAAACGACAGCCCGCCTACACCAGCGGCCATCACAATCATCAGTGCAGCCAGGATGGTTCGACGTGAACCCAGGCGGACGGCATTGAAGGAAATGGGAATAACAAACACGAGGCTAACAAGGTGGAAAAGTGACGAAGCGCCGTCGGCGCTCTGCGCTTCCCAGCCCTGCCCGCGTAAGTAAAGGGGCAGATAACCGAGCGCCCCCTGGACGCAGCTATTGAAGCCGAGCAAGGCCCAACCCAGCAGCCAGATTTGCCGCATCCTGGCGATATATGCCAGATTCTTCCAGATGGATGTGCGCGCGTTTTTTACCCCTGTGTTCGTTTTCACAGTGGGAAACTGCCGCGTGAAATACCAGGGGATTGCCAACAGCATCGCCAGCCCACCGTACAGATACAACACCGCCCGCCAGCCACCCAGCAGCGGCGAAAGCACCGCCGCACTTACGAGGGCGCTTATCATGAAACCCAACGCCATCGCCATCGAGATAATCCCGGTCGCCCGACCTACCTGCTTGCCGGGGAACCATAGGCCGCACGTTTTGAGGATGTTCGTCTGCACAACGGGTGAAATAAAGCCGAACACGAATGCGAGTGCCATCAATCCGGCAAAATCCTGTGCGATCCCCCGCAGCGCCCCAGCAGCGCCTACGAGGATACACATGATGATGAGGATGCGCCTTGGGCCGAACTGGTCACTGATGACCCCGCCTAGCAGGACGGTGACAATCCCTGGCAAAGCGCCAATCCCCCACACCATGCCAATCTGTATCACGTCCAGTCCCAGGTCGCGAGAGATTTCCTCAAACAGTACGGATAAACACATGGATGGAATCGCGACTGTCAAGGCGGATGTCAGGGCAGACAGGAGGAGGATATACCATCGGTAGCGGCTCTGCGTCGGTGCGATCATGATGAGTTCAGGATACCTTCTGCGAAAAACGTGAGGCTGATTGTAGTTTTGGCGCTGCGGGCGGTCAACGTCATGTGGACTGATGGACTCATCCCCAGTCGACACTCACCACCAATACCGCCTTCGGTATCGCCTCGATGCTGCGCCACATCCTGCTGTGGCCTTATCCGAGTATTTCGCTGCACTTTCGGTTCTCCTCCGCTGAATCGAAGCAGGTTTGTTGTATCCCCCTATCGGAAAAACCACATATTGCCTCCAGCTTCCTCAATGCTGGAAATTTGACAAACTATCAACAGATGGCTATACTACTTTTATTGGATAAAAACTATTTTCACTGTATAAAAATTAGTAGATTAACCATGATAGTTGAATCAGTTTTAAACCACATTTTTGAAACAGGAATTATCGCGATCATGCGTGCCAGCAGCGCTGATGGTCTGATGGCTGCGGCGGAGGCACTCGTCGAAGGCGGTGTCACGGCCATCGAGGTCACGCTAACCACACCGGGTGCGCTGCGCCTGATTGAGCAAGCCACGGCACGAAACCAGACGGGATTAGTCTTTGGAGCGGGGTCTGTGCTGGATCCTGAAAGTGCCCGCGCCGCTATCCTCTCCGGGGCGCAGTTTATCGTCTGTCCAACACTCAAAGTCCAAACAATCGAACTATGCAAACGTTACAGTGTTCCTGTCATGCCAGGAGCATACACGCCCACTGAGGTATTGACCGCCTGGGAGGCCGGGGCCGATCTGGTCAAACTATTCCCAGCAGATATAGGAGGGCCAGCTTATCTGAAAGCCATCAAGGCTCCTCTCCCTCAGGTGCGGATTGCGCCAGTGGGAGGCGTCAACCTGGATACGATCAGTGCGTTTATCCACGCCGGAGCCGATGCGCTGGGTGTGGGAGGCGCACTGGTCAGCCAGTCCCTGCTTGACTCGGGAGACTATTCGACCCTCACCGAGCGCGCCCGCCGTTACCGCGAAGCAGTTGACCGCGTTCGTTCCGAAATCCACACCGGCGCTTAGTATCCAGATAGACTTCAGGAAATGACCACTCCTCTCTTAGAAGTCATCCAGGTCAATAAGACCTTCCCTGGCACGCATGCCCTCAAGGATGTCGATTTCCAGCTCCTGCCGGGTGAGGTTCATGCCATAATGGGGGAAAATGGGGCGGGTAAATCCACTCTCATGCATATCATATCCGGTGTATATCAGCCTGATTCAGGGGACGTCCGCATCGAGGGTCGACCTGTCATCATGGCAAATACCCGTCAGGCTCAAGAACTGGGCATCGGCATGGTCTTTCAGGAGTTGAGTCTGGCGCCAGGGCTGAGTATCGCCGAGAACGTTTTTGCTAATCGTGCGCCAACACGCTCCATCGGGACGATCAGGTGGTCAGAATTGTATAACCAGACCCGTGATCTGCTGGCACAGTTTGACATCGATATTGACCCCAGTACGCTGGTACGCAACCTGAACCTGACCACGCGACAAGTGGTTGAGATCGTCAAGGCTTTATCGCTCAACGCGCGTATCCTGCTCCTGGATGAGCCGACATCAGCTTTGCCGCCCAGCGAGGTCGAGCGTCTGTTTGCAGTCATCCGCCGTCTGAAAGATCGGGGCATTGGTATCGTTTACATCAGCCACCGTATTCCGGAGGTCATGGAAATTGCCGATCGTGTCACCGTGTTGCGGGACGGCCGGTGCGTTGGAAATCATCCCACTCAGGAACTGACCCCCGATACGATTATCGAGATGATGGTGGGGCGTAAGCTGGCTGAGATCGTTCCCGAACGGCACACAAAGACCGGCAAAGAACTGCTCTGCGTCCAGGGATTATCTCACGCGAAGTTCTTCACGGATGTGTCTTTTACGCTTCGTCAGGGCGAGATTGTCGGCGTTGCCGCCTTGATGGGTGCTGGACATAGTGAGCTGTTGCAGGCACTGGTAGGCGCACAAAAGGTAGCCAAAGGAACAATCTCTATCAGCGGCCAGCGAGTGCATATCAACTCACCGGAGACTGCCTTCGCGCTTGGCATGGCTTATCTGCCGGAGGAACGAAAGAGCGATGGACTGTTCCTCAAGATGACGTTGAGGCAGAACATTTCTGTTACAGCCCTGAACCTCTTTGCCCGCCTCGGCATCATGAACCCTCGCAAGGAAGCCCAGGTAGCCCAGAGCTATGTTGAACGATTGGGAATTCGCACCCCCGGCGTAGGTCAGTTAGTGGGACGGCTGAGCGGTGGCAACCAGCAGAAGGTGCTGCTCTCCAAGTGGCTACTCCGGCACCCGAGTATCCTCGTTATCGATGAGCCAACCAAGGGTGTTGATATAGGGGCCAAGCTGGAGATCCATGATCTGCTGCGCGAACTCGCCGAGCAAGGGGCGGCGATTTTATTCGTGTCCTCTGAGTTTCCGGAGATCATTAACCTGGCTGATCGTATCCTGGTCATGTACGCCGGACGTATCCAGGGGGAAGTCCATGCGGGCCAGGCTACGGAACAGAATCTCTTGTTGATGGCCTCTGGGTATACGAACGAAGCACGAGCTTAAGGTGAATAGGTAAGGTCATGGCGGAAGAAACTACGACACCAGCGCACAAACGGGGTATTCAGGACCGCCCTCTCTGGCGGTTGATCCTCAGCACGCGTGAAATGCCACTGCTTATCATCATCCTGGTGACCGTATTTGTGATGGCAAACCGCAATCCGAACTTCCTGACGGTAGGTAACCTACGCGCCGTAACTGTTGGCTTCACACCTACTGCAATCATCGCGGTGGGGATGAGCATCCTGCTCGTATCGGGAGGTTTTGACCTGTCAGTGGGGTCGGTGCTGGCGCTCAGCGGCACGATCTGTGCTTACCTGGTGCTGAATGGCATGGCGCAGCCACTGGCCGTGCTGGTTGTGCTCGCTATGGGAGCGCTGATCGGCATGGCGAACGGCCTGATGGTCACCAAGCTCAAGATCAACCCGCTGATCGCGACGCTCGGCGCGCTGTCCATTGCTCGTGGTCTGGCCCAGGTCCTCACTGAAAGCCGCTCGATAAGCGGCCTGCCCGAATCATTTGGTACGGTGGGCAATACCCTACTAGGTGATGTGCCCTACATGGTGATCATCATGTTGGTCCTGGTCATCATCGGTGATCTGGTTCTGCGCCATACACGCTTCTTCCGGCAGGTGTACTACATCGGAAGCAACGAAAATGCAGCCCGGCTATCAGGTATCGCGGTTGATCGAATGCGCATCCTGGTCTACATGCTCACATCCGGGTTCGCGGCGCTTGCCGGGATTCTGCTGGCCTCGCGCCTCGAAGCCGGGACGCCCACAGCCGCCATCGGCCTGGAATTAACGGTTCTGGCGGCTTGTGTCATTGGTGGGGCGAGCTTGAGCGGGGGCGAGGGCACTGTATTTGGTGCCTTTCTTGGCGTGGTCTTTATTGGCCTGGTTCAAAACATTATGACGGTGGAGCGCGTATCGATCTTCTGGCAGCAAGCGGTCACCGGAGCCATCCTGGTGGCTGCCGTGACTATAGATCAACTCATCAAGCGACGCGGGAGTTGATGTTACTGAGCGTGTGTTAGCAGGCACCTCGATTTCCAAGTATGCCTGTTGAGTAAAGTATTGTAAAAACTTTGATATGAAAGGAAATGTTATGTCTAAGAAAATCTCTCGGCGTGATTTCATGCGGGCCAGCGCTGCCACCGGCGCCGGTGCTTTCCTCGCTGCTCATGGGCTGTCCAGTTCTGTCAAGGCCCAGGCGGATCAGGAATATGTCTATTTATCCATTGTGACGCAGGTTCCCTTCTGGGTGGATCACCGCATGGCTCTGGAAGATGCAGGGGCGGCACTCGGTGTAACGACGACCTTCACTGGCCCGGTGGACTTTGACCCGGCTGGGCAAGCGCGGCAGCTTGATGAGATTGTTGCCCGCAATCCTGCCGGCATCATTATCTTTCCAGGCGATCCGGCAACCCTGAATGCTGGCATTAACCGCGCGGTGGAAGCAGGTATCCCGGTCGTCATGGTCATCAGTGACGCGCCGGAAAGCAAACGCTCTTCCAACCTGGGTATCAATGGCTTCAACGCTGGGCGCATTGGTGGCGAGATGCTGGCGACCGCCATCGGCGGTGAGGGGAAGGTCATATTGGGCACGTTCCAAAGCCCCAACGTTCTGGAGCGTGTTGAGGGCTACCGCTCGATTTTCGCGGAAAAGTATCCGAACATCGAGGTGGTGGACGTCGTTGACGACCGTGCAGACCCGGCTTACGCCCCGACCGCATATTCGGCGGCTATCGCAGCTAACCCGGATATCGTCGGTATTGGCGGTACGGATGGTGACAGTGGACGCGGCGCGGCGATTGCAGTACGCGATGCCGGGCGTGTGGGCGAAATCAAAATCGTAGCCATGGATCGCAACGATGACATGATGCCTTTTATCCAGGATGGCACGATCTACGGAACCGTGGTGCAGAAAAGCTACACTGAGATGTTCCTGGCAGTCTATATGCTCTACTGGCTCAAGAATGATCTGCTGAAGGTAGTCCCAGACTGGCGTGCTGCAGGCCTGAACATCCTGCCGGAACGGGTTGAAACCGGTGTGTTCCCCGTCACCGCTGAGAATGTAGAACAGTTCATCCGCGTATAGGTTTTGGGGTGCGAAGCGAGACGCGAGAATAGGTTGAGATTGCCCTATAATAAGGCTTCTCAATCTATGTATAAACGAAAGAGTAGAACGTGTCACCACAGGATAAAGACGATCGTTACAACATTCGCGTACTCGACCGCGCTATCAGTGTTCTCTCTGTGCTTTCGGATGGGCGTCCGCGCACATTGGGTGAGCTGAGTGAGGAAGTCGCTTTGAACAACAGCACGACCTTCCGCTTGCTCTCCAACCTGGCTTCGCATAACTATGTGGAGCGCGACTCGCAAACCAGCAAATATACGCTTGGGATCGCTTGCCTGGAGCTTGCGCGTTCCTACCAGGCAAGCAATACCCTGCGCCGGGCCTCGCTGACCGAGCTTCAGGCGCTTCGAGATGAGACCGGTGAAACCATTCATCTGGCAGTGCTGGATCACATGGAGGTGGTTTATCTCGAAAAGCTACACGGCCTTCACGCGATTGGTCTGATGTCTTCGCACGTTGGCGGGCGAGCACTGGCATATTGCACCGGCTTGGGGAAGGCGCTGCTGGCCTTTCTCGAACCTGAAGAGGTTCGGGAAGCCTTTAAGAATACGACTTTCAAGCGCTTCACCAACACAACCATCGTTGAGCTAGACCAGCTCATGGTCGAACTAGAAACCATCCGCCAGCAAGGTTATGCCTTTGATCGTGGAGAACACGAGATGGATGTCCGCTGTGTGGCGATGCCGATCTTCGGAGCAGATGGACGGGTCACTGCGGCGATCAGCATCGCAGGGCCAGCTAACCGGATGGAACCCCTTGAAACCGATCACGAACGTATTGACGGTATGCTGCGTACGGCGGCAGTGATTTCCGCCCGATTGGGCTATCGTCCGTTGCAAAACGAATAGAAGGGACCAACAACTCGATGAAGAAAATCATCAACCAACGCCAGCGCACCCCTGATCCAGAGGTGCTGCAAGGATTCAAGGATTTACTGAATGTCTATAGCCCATCCTGCGTAGTCGCCGATTCTCAGGAACGCGCGGGCGTCATGTACAGTTATATGAAACCACTGTCTACGAAGACGCGCTTCGTGGGCCCGGCGCTCACCGTCCGGTTGGAGCCGGGGAATTTGGTCGATTGCCTGGATGCACTGTCAGTCGCTGGGGCAGGCGATGTGATTGTGGTTGATGCTGCTGGTGAGACCGAGACATCAATCTGGGGCGGTCTGATGAGCGGCCTGTGCAAAATGAAGGGTGTGGTCGGCGCCGTAGTTGACGGGGCGATACGCGATACTGACGAGACGCGCGACATAGACTTCTCCATCTTCTCCAAAGCCATCGTACCCCGCTCGACACATTCACCCTATTCCGGGCGACTCGATCCTATCGAGATCAATGTACCCATCCAGTGCGCGGGCATTCTCGTCAACCCCGGTGACCTTATCCTGGGAGATGAAATCGGCGTTGTGGTCATTCCACTGGATAACGCTGCCCAGATATTGAAAACCGCCCGCAATCTGGCCGACAAAGAGGAACAAACCCGAGCGAAGATTCGCGAAGGCAAGACAGTAGAGCAGCTTCTGGCCGAATTTGGCCGGTTGTAATCGCCAGGCTATTTGAGCGGTGGCAATACTGCGTGCTGTACGAAATTGGAAGTTCAGGGTTTTGGATAATCAAGCGAACAGGCTGCCCGTTGTTTCCATGAATGCAGCCTGATGAGAGGAGCAAAATATGGCAGCAAGCAACACTCAGCGACAGGATCGCCTGAGAGAACAGATGAAAGCAGGGGGCATGGACGCTCTTGTCGTCCGCCTGCCGGAAAATGTAGTCTTTACAACTGATTACTGGCCGCATCATAGTTTTTCGTTTGTCGTTTTTCCGAAGGATGGCAAGCCGCATCTGTTCGTACCTGAAATCGAAGCCGATTACACCAACCCGGATTGGGCAGAGGTTTCCTTGTTCGGGTGGGGACTGCTCAAAGATGGCGATCTCTACGAGAACTACCGGCGTTTGCTCACAGAAGCCCGCGACGTCCTCGGTCTGGGACGCGCGACCGTCGGTGTTGAAAAGAGCATGGAAGTTGTCGGGGCGTCATACCGTTCTGCCGAACCCGTTGTCCCGTCTGGCCCGTGGCAGGGCTTGATTGCCAGTGTGTTCGAAAACGCCAACATCGTTGATGCCTCCGATATGATTCAGGCGACGCGGTCCATCAAAGGTGAGTATGAGCTTAATATGCTGCGCCGCGCTAATGAAATCGCCGAGATGGGGATGAACGAGTTCCTGGCGAAAATCGAACCGGGAATGACCGAAGTCGAGGTCGGTGCGCTGATTGAATACAAGATTCGGGCAAGTGGCCCTGGCTATAAGGGCGCGCGTCTCGTCCGTGCCTCAGCCGAAGTGGGTGCCGGGGTAATCGGCAGCACCAAAGGGACACTGCTGGTGCCTTCGACAACTTATACCATCCAGGCGGGCGACATCGTGATGGTCGAACTGGCGACGGTCGTGGATGGGTACTACTCCGACCTGACCTATGTGGCCATCGCTGGTGAGCCGAATGAACGCCAGCGCGAAGTGTACAACACGGTGCTGGAAGCACAGCAGGCAGGAGCAGCCCGGATGAAAGCCGGGAATTCCTTCGCCGCGCCGGATGATGCCGCGCGTAAGGTTCTGGTCAATGCCGGCCTGGGGGATTACTTTGTCCATATCACCGGCCACGCAGTCGGTTTCCGTTATCACGAATTCATTCCCTTCCTGCTTCCGGGTATGCCAGGCACGCTGGAGACCGGCATGGTCAGCAGCGTAGAGCCGGGCGTCTATATCCCCGATTTCGGCGGTATTCGCATTGAAGATAACGTCGCTGTCGGGACGGAAGGCCCCATCTTCCTGTCAACCCCACGCAAGCCGTGGTAGGAGTTTTAGGAGCATACTATGCGTCTAAAAGATAAAGTTGCTATTGTCACAGGGTCAGCCAAGGGGATCGGCTGGGGGATCGCGACGGTGCTCGCCAGCGAAGGTGCCCGCGTGGTCGTTGCCGATTGGGATGAAGTCGGTGCGAAGAAAACCGCGGAAGAGATTCGCAATAACGGTGGCGATGCCATCGCTGTGAAGTGCGATGTCTCCAACGAAGACCAGGTGCAGGCGCTGGTCCAGGCTGCGCTGAGTAAATACGGTCGCATTGATGTCCTGGTCAACAATGCGGGCATCGGTGTTTACATGCCAGTGACCGAGGCCAGCAGCGCAGATTGGGACCGCTGTCTCGGTGTAAACCTCAAAGGGGTCTTCCTGTGCTGTAAGTACACGATCCCCCACATGCTCAACCAGGGCAAAGGGGCCATCGTCAATATCTCGTCAGTGCATTCCTACGCCAATGTGAACGGTACCGCCCCTTATGCGGCTAGCAAAGGTGGCGTGACCGCCCTTACCCGCCAGATGGCTATGGACTACGGCCCGACCATCCGCGTGAACTCAATCGCTCCCGGATGGGTACTGACCCCGCTAATTCAGGGTATCTTCGACAGCTATCCCGATCCGGCGGGGCAACAAGCCCAGGTCGAACAGCGCCAGGTGATGAAGCGCATCGGGCGCCCGGAGGATATTGGACATGCCGCTGCCTTCTTTGCCAGCGACGAAGCATCGTTCATCACGGGTGCCCAACTCTTTGTAGATGGCGGTCTGACCGCCCAGCTTGAGAGCTGGTAGGAACTGATAAAGGGTCCGCAAACATAAGATGGGAACAGTCATGGAGCAAGCTACGTCCAAATACGATATCACCCGGGATGATCTCGGTCGTTTCCAGAAGGGTGGCCCAACCTTTGTCACCTTTGGCGAAACAATGGTGCGGGAGATCCCAGCGGATCTCCAGCGTCCCGAGATGACCCGCATGGTTTATGTGGCGTTGGCGGGAAGCGAATTTTCCATGGCGGTGCTGCTGTCACGCCTGGGTATCCCAGTCGCGTATATCACCAGGGTGCCGGATAATCCCTACGGTTGGATGTTGCGGGATACCGCACGCGCTAACGGTGTCAATACAGATCACTTTGTTTGGGCACATAAATCCGAGCCGATAGGACGCTACATCTACGAACAGGGTCACACGCCTCGCGCCAGCCTGGTCTGGTACCAGCGTATGTTCTCCGCCGCCAGTCGTCTCGCTAGCGGCATGGTAGATTGGGGCATGGTGCTGCATCACTGTAAGCTGCTGCACGTTTCAGGAATCTCGTTCGGTTTAGCCAGCCACAGTGGTTACAGCACGAACTATCTGTTAGATGCATTCCATGAGGCATTGACAATGAAGCCTGCGGATTGCCGGGTCGGCATAGATTTTAACTACCGTTCGACTCTGTGGACTGCGGAGGAATGCGCCCGCACCCTGACGCCCCTGGTCGAGAATCACGTCGATATCCTCATCACCTCGACCTATGATATGGCCCGTTTCTACGGAATTGGCTGCGGACGCTACAAGGCGACTCAGGTGCTCAATGGCGAAGCGGACGATCTGGATGACGAGGACCTGCGCGCTTTTGGTCGCACGGTGATTGACCGTTTCAACTTGCGTACCCTGGCGATCACCATGCGCCAACCGGAAAGCTCGGAGACGCATTTATGGGAGGCGGCAGCTTTCGATAGAGAAGGCAACTTCTACCGGTCGAAACAGCCCCGGCCAATCACGCTGCTGGATCGGATCGGCGGTGGGGATGCCTGGAGCAGTGGTTTTTACTACGGCCTGCTGACGGAGAATTGCGGAGCCGACCAGTTGGAAAAAGGCGTTCTGGTTGGGGATGCCGCCACTCGTTTGAAGCAAACCATCATGTTCGATTTACCCGTCATTCAGCCGGCTGAGGTACAAGCACTCTTGTTAGCTGACCTCAGCGGCAATGAACATCAGACTGTGCGATGATGACGAAATGTAATTTCTGGCAAACGTTTTAGCGCACTGCTTATAGTCAGAAAGTCTTGAGGGAGGTGAGGCACATCTATTAAAACAACTTTTGACACCGATAACCTTTCTTGTAAGTAAATCTAAGTTTTCGAGGAGATATCAAGATGAAACGGAACACCTTCTTCCTGTTAGTCATGGTTCTGACGATAGCAATCTCTTCAGTCGCTATTGTCGCAGCACAAGATGGTTACACTGCCCCAGCCCCGGCCTTCAACCCGATGCCGCTGGCTGCTGGTGCTCAGGCTGAATGCAGCAATGTTGCCTATGACGGCAGCAGCGCGGCGCGCATCGCCTACATGCCGCCCGCTACGGAATTCAATTACTACATGGCTATTGGTGCCGGTATCGAACAAAAAGCGGGTGAACTGGGCGTCGAAACCTTCATGCTTGCCCCCCAGAGCGGTTCGGATATCGCCGGGCAGATGAGCATGATCCAGGACGTCCTGACACAGGGCGTTGATGCCATTATCCTCTCCACCCATGACGAGAACGCAGCCGCCCCCCTGGTCAAGCAGGCGGTGGATAGAGGCGTTGCGATCATTATCGTGAACTCGGACATCCCCAACTTCCCCACCCCAGTCAACGGCGTCGTGGGCTATGCCCAGCGCAAGGGGACTTATGACCTGGGCATGTACGTAGTTGGCAAGATGGGTGGCACGGCCAATGTCGGCGTCCTTGAGGGGCTGCCGGGCTATCACTCTACCGAACGCATCGGTGGTTTCCTGGATGCCTTCTCTAACTTCCCCGGAATGCAAATTGTGGCGACACTACCGACTGAGTGGAACGTGGAAACCGGCAATACCGCCATGACCGATATGCTGACCGCTCATCCTGAAATCAACGTGGTGGTTGCGGCCAACGACTACATCGCCATCGGGGCGGCGCGGGCGGCACAGGCGCAGGGCCGGAGTGATGTTCTGATTTTCGGTAACGACGGCGACACCACCGGTCTGGAGGACATCGCTGCTGGTACGTGGACGGG
This sequence comes from uncultured Chloroflexota bacterium, assembly GCA_937974245.1. Taxonomy (GTDB): domain Bacteria; phylum Chloroflexota; class Anaerolineae; order Aggregatilineales; family Phototrophicaceae; genus JACKCG01. Next base: position 15,242 of record CALJKV010000105.1, read on the forward strand.
CACTGTCAACACGACACCATTCGTGATGGGACAGGTCGCACTGCAGGTGACCATGGACTGCCTGAATGGCAGCTATCCTGGTGGCTGGACTGAAACCCCCACCGTACCGACGGATGCAACCAACGTCATGCAGTTCATCTGCCAACCGGAAACACTCTTCCCCCCACTGGGTAACACCTACACATGCGAGTAATCGTCTGACGAACTGGCGGAATAAAGAGACTGTGAGGGGCATGGGCAACCATGTCCCTCGCTCTCAACTTCCACCGGATATGGTAACTTGACTTATTGTTTTAGGGGCGTTGTGATGAATGACACCAGCCCACCTTTATGGGAACTCACTGACATAAAGAAGTCCTTTGTTGGCGTACAGGCGCTCAAAGGAGTCTCGATCACGTTGCGCGAGGGCGAAATCCATGCTCTCCTGGGTGAAAACGGGAGTGGCAAAAGTACGTTGATCAAGTGTGTCGCCGGCGTGCATCAGCCTGATGCGGGGCGCATGCTTTGGAAGGCCAAACCGGTTGAGTTCCGGCACCCGATGGACGCGCGTGATCACGGTGTCGCTACCATCTTCCAGGAGTTTTCTATCGTCCCCACCCTATCCATTGCAGAGAACGTATTCCTGGGACGGCAACCGCGCCGGAAAGGTGGCGCGATTGACTGGAAGGCCATGCAAGTTGAGACGCTCAAGGTCCTGGATCAACTGGAGATTCATGTGGACCCTTCGGCCACCGTGCGCAGCCTCTCGGTCGCAGAGCAGCAGCTCGTTGAGATCGCCAAAGCCATTTCGCTTGAATCCACGCTGCTCATTATGGACGAGCCGACGGCGGCATTGGGCCTGGCGGAGACTGAGCGCCTCCTCGCTCTGGTGAGACGCCTCGCTTCCCAGGGCAAGGCTATCCTCTACATTTCCCACCGCCTTGATGAGGTCTTCCAGGTCGCCGATCGGGTAACTATCCTCAAGGATGGCAACCTCGTCGCCACTCGTCCGGTTGCGGGCATCAGCATGAATGAAATCGTGCAGATGATGGTCGGTATGGAAATCGAGCAACACTACCCGAAAGTCATCAATGTCAAATCCCAACCATGTCTTGAGGTGGAACACCTGTCCACCCAGCGTGATGTCAATAATGTGAGCTTCACGATTAACGTGGGAGAAGTCTTCGGCCTGGGGGGGATGGTCGGCTCAGGGCGCACTGAAATTGCCCGTGCCTTATTCGGCCTGGACCCGATCACCAGTGGGAGTATCCGCCTCTATGGCAAACAGGTGCGTTTTCACTCGCCAAGCCAGGCCATTCGCCAGGGTGTCGGCCTGATCCCGGAAAACCGCAAGCTCGACGGCCTGTTCTTCAATTTCGCTGCGGCCCCCAATATCACGATGTCGCGGATGACTGAAATCCTCAACGGCCCCTTTCTGAGTTTGACTGGTGAACGCAAGGCCGGCGCGGCCTATGTCCAGAAACTCAGTATTACACCAACGGCGCTGGAGCGATCGGTGCGATTTTTGTCCGGTGGCAACCAGCAAAAAGTCGTAATCGCTCGTTGGCTGTTTTCCAAAGCTCGGCTGTTGATTCTGGATGAACCTACTCAGGGTATTGACGTTGGCGCGAAGCTGGATGTCTACAACGTGATTAATGAGCTCACCGCTGCCGGGATAAGCATCCTGCTGATTAGTTCTGATTATCCCGAACTCCTGGCGATAAGCGACCGTGTCGCCATCGTACGCGACGGCAGGATTCTGCATATCGCCGAGTCCAATACACTCAGTGAGTACGAACTGCTCGCCATCGCCTCAGGGGCCGAGTTAGATGAGCGTATGGAGGCAATTTTCCAACTGCGGACGGTGGCGCTGCCCTTCATCCACCAACTGCGCGACAAGCTTGGAGAGACGACGCACCTGGCCGTACTTGATCGTGACACCATGCGTTTACTGTATCTGGATAAATTTACCGGGCATGAAAGTGTTGAGATGATGTCGCGCAGTGGCAGCACGGCTCCGCTGACCTGCACCGGTCTTGGCAAAGTGCTGCTGGCCTACGAGGCAACGGCGGCGGTGGGGGATTGGTTCAAAACCCAGGCAATCCCGCGATATACCCCTACCACCATTACCGACGTGGATATCCTCATGTCAGAACTTGCTTCCATCCGCCAGAATGGCTTCGGCCTGGATCGTGAGGAGCATGAACCGGGTATTCGCTGCATCGCCGTGCCAATTCGCGATTCCTCTGGTCATGTCATCGCCGCGATCAGCATCACTGGCCCTGTGGGACGGATGCCGGAGGATCTCGCTGGCAGCCCCATACGACATACCGTTGTTGACACTGCTGATCGCATTTCCCAGGAACTGGGTTTTAAGACCGAAAAATAGGTATTTTATGAAGGATGATCTATGAGCATTCTGCGCCGTTTCTTTCGCTCTAGCATTTCCGGGCCATTGGTCGCCCTGGTGTTAGCCGTCATCCTAGTCAGCCTGTCGACCAACCGTTTTCTGTCCGGCCAGAACCTGAGCAACGTGTCGCTTCAGGTCAGCCCGGTCGCCATCGCCGCCATCGGCGCGACACTGGTCATCCTGACGGGCGGTATTGACCTCTCGCCGGGGGCAGTGGTTGCCCTGACGAGCTGCGCTCTGGCTATCTTCGCCAAGAATCTTGGTATTCCGATTGGTATTTCCATCGTGATGGTCCTGGGGCTGGGGCTGCTGCTGGGGTTTGTAAACGGATTTTTCAGCACTTATGGACGTATTCCCTCTTTTATTGTGACCCTCGCGGCACTCGGTATCTATCGCGGCCTGGCCTTCCTGATCACCAACGGTTCGCCTATTTTCTCCGTTTCCCCGGCGCTCAACCCACTGTTCTACGGTAATCTCCTGGGCATACCGCTGCCGTTGATCTATGTACTGGTTCTGTATTTTCTCACCTGGATTTTCCTGAACTATACCATTCCTGGCCGCAATATTTATGCGGTAGGGGGCAATGAGTCCGCTGCGCAGCTCTCCGGCATCAAAGTAAACCAGACCCGTCTGATTGCCTTCACCATCGCCGGTCTGTCCTCATCCATCGCCGGGATTCTCACGGTAGCTCAGCTTGACTCGGGGTCCCCAAATTATGGCGCAGGCACCGAGCTGGAGGCCATTGCCGCCGCTGTCATCGGTGGGACAAGTCTCGCCGGGGGCTACGGTAACATCGCCTCGACTCTATTGGGCGCGCTCACCGTGCAGGTCGTGAAGAACGGTCTGAACCTGAACATGGTCCCTGCCTCCTGGCGAGAGATCACTCTGGGCAGTATCATCGTTCTGGCGGTCGGTGTAGATATGTGGCGGGCGACGCTCAGCGAACGTTTCAGCCAGATTTTCTCACGAACACGATAATCCGCGCGGCGCAGTGCTCGCGCTTTGGTACAATGGAAAGGACATTCTGAATGTATACCCACGGACGCAAAACCGGTTGTCGTATGAGCCTGGACTACACCTATAAGGATATGCGTATCGCCTATCTGGAAAATGACGCCCTGCGCGTTGGCATCCTGTTGGATAAGGGCGCGGACATCTTTGAGTTTACCTTTAAGCCCCATAATCTCGATTTTTTGTGGCAGTCGCCCATCCCTATGCAGAAACCTTTCGTCGCAACCAGCGCGCTGCCTGAAGGGGCTTTCCATGATTACTACTATGGAGGTTGGCAGGAAGTGCTTCCGTCCGCGGGCTGGGCCTCCGAGCCTTACCAGGGCACTTATCAGGGCTTACACGGGGAGGCCTCATTGCTGCCCTTCGCTGCCCAGGTGGTGGAAGATACTCCCGAGGTGGTATCGGTTAAAACCTCGGTACGGTTATATCGCAGCCCACTGACATTGGAACGCACCATGTCGCTGAGGCGAGATACTGCGACATTGTATATCCATGAACGGCTCCATAACGAATCGGCGGGAGAGTTCGCCATTATGTGGGGCCACCATCCAGCATTGGGAGCGCCTTTCCTGGATGAGAGCTGCGTTGTTCATGCGCCGGCCAGCAAAGTCGAGGTGGCAACCTTTCATAACAACGGTCTATGGCAGCCCGGCGGTGACTATGACTTCCCGATGGTACCCAACCGCCGCAGTGGTGAACTACAGGATATCACCCAGGTGCTGCCCCAATCCGCGCGCTCGGTAGACGTTGTTTTCTTCAAGGATCTGATGGAGGGTTGGTACGGTCTGACCAATCAGAATAAGGGTGTAGGCTTCGGCATGGCCTGGGATCATTCACTGTTCAAGTATCTGTGGATGTGGCAGGTCTACGGCGGCCACACCGATTACCCATGGTACGGGCGTACCTACAACTGCGCCCTGGAGCCGTTTACCAGTTATCCGCCCGCCGGTATATCTCAGGCACTTCAGAATGGCAGCGCTCACATCATGCGTGCCGGGGAAATCATCGAGACTGATCTGGTGGCTGTGGCCTACGAAGGGCAGGCGATTAGCCGTGTTACCCTGGATGGCAAGGTCCAATATTAGGACTTATAACATCCGGTGGGGAATGTGCTGCTCTGAAGTCTGGCAGTAAAAAAAGAGCCGTTGTCAGTGGGCAGCGGCTTTTATGGTGCTACTACATACAGAAAATACGGAATTGTCGTCAAGAGCAGCGGCTGTAAAGACGGCATTACACACCTTGCCAAACAAGAAAGTGATCTTACCTCAGTTTGACGGACACCAGAAAAGTCCATTAGACTGAGTGTAAGAAGAGACACATGGGATACAAGAAGTACAGCGACAAATTCAAACGGGATGTGCTGGCAAATCACCGCGTTTCACTGTTCTGCGAGGGGGAGTTCGACACCCTGCTCGACACAGCTGAACATCCGGCGCGGTGCAAATCAAACTCGAATAGGGCTATTCTCACGGATACGCAATCCCCTCGCCAATGACCATACCGATAGGATATTCGTTGGTGTTGGTGCTGAAGCGTTTGCGCAGCTTCTGCCGCACCAACTAAGCGGCACGCCCACGCTTTCGAGATACAACCGGGTCCCCTGACGGACGATATTATCGTCTTCTGCTAATAATATACGCATAACCTGACCTCCTGAATTTAGAAGCCGGAAAACACAACATTCCGGCTTCACTTCACTGCTACATTGTCCTATTCCAGGCTGATAAGATAGGCAATCAGATCATTGATGTCTGCTTCGGTGAAGATTTCGGCGTAATTCCTGGGCATGAGATTGTCAGGATAATCGGGCACGACAAACGCCCCCGGACTTAAAATGGACATGCGAATATACATCACCGGGTCGGTCTCCATGTTCATCATGGTATCTGTGCTATCTGAATTATTGTCATTGCCTCCCATGTGCATTCCCCCCATGTTCATACCACCGGTACTCTCATTATCATTCATTGTGTGCTGACTAGGATCGTGTGTAGGGTTGCCAACGCCCAGCAATCCCGGGCCAATCAGTCTCTCAGTGCTATCAACACGATGGCAGGTGGCACAGGCGAATCCGGCAGCGGGCTGGATGGTATTGAACAACTGCTCACCTCTGGCAGGATCACCAACAGCCAAAGCCCGGGCCATCGCATCTTCATGTTCGGCATCGCCGTGCTCGTCCTCTGTATGACCAACAGCTTCGTTATCTCCGTGCTCCTCCGCATGTGTCGTCAGTGCCTCATCCGTGTGCAGAAATCCGCACTGTACGGCTAAGGCCTGATACGCTATGCCAGCAATGTACAGCTCTTCCAACGCGTGATCCAAATCGGTCTCAAGCGCGTCTGCCAGGTTATCCAGGCGTGCCGCGTGTTCTTGCTGATGCTCCAACAGCGCCTGAATATCGCAATCCGTCTCAGGTTCATTCTGGGCAAGTGTAAAACGAAAAAACGAGACTCCCATACTAAGCACAACCAATAGAACCAGTAACCGCTTAACACGCATACTGCCTCCCAAATAGGTGATGACAAATGTTCTCGGTGCGATACTTTGAAGGGTAGCATAGCTAAGATGATCACCAACACCGCCGAATGGCGTATTTCCACTTGCTGTTTATCTGGTATGCTGGAAATGATCGATTTGACTGTGAAACGGCATAAATACATGCAGGGTATGCCGGAGGCAATTGGATGGCATCAGATGCGAAAGCTGTGATGCAGCAAAGGGTCATTCATCGTATTCATCGCATCCAGGGACAGCTTAATGGCCTTACAAAAGCAATCGAAGATGAACAGAGCTGCGAATATCTGATTATCCAGACCCGCGCTGTGGAAAAGGCGGTTGCCAGCCTGATTGTCCAGATGATTGAAAACCAGCTTCTATTTCGTTATTGCGAAGTACAGCATAACGACCCCGAACAAACCGCACAAATACTGGTAACCCTCAGCAGATTAGTACGCCGGTAAAGGGTTGTTATCAAAGAATATGGCTTCAGCACATCCGCCATTTGGCGCATTCGCGGACACAGAATCTCTGCTACGATTCTCATCTGGTAAGGATAAATCTTGTATCTGTAAGATTCATTGTGGAGGTTGGTGTAATGAAGAAGTTGCTAAGTCTGATGATTGCTATGCTTCTGGTGCTTGCCGCTGTGCCCGCATTCGCCCAGGATACATCACACGAATGCCCTCATGGTGGCACGACTATTTCTGATCTGCGGAGCTGTGTCGAACACGCTGTGATGATGGGTCACATTGATAACCGTGGCATTGCCAATAGCTTGTTCGCAAAACTGGCCTCCGCACAGGCAGCACAGGATCGCGGTCAACTGCGGGTGGCGGTGAATGTGCTGAATGCGCTGGCACACGAGGTTGAAGCACAGGCAGGTAAACACATTGATGCCCATCATGCTGACCATATGCTGAACCATATCCAGGATGTAATACGTACATTAGGTGGTTAACCCTTCAGTGCGCAATTAAGAAAACACCTCCTGCCGCATGTTGTAGGAGGTGTTTTTTAGGGAGAGCTCCATTCGTAAATGGATTATGCAACACTCAATTGAGTCCGGCGCAGCAGTTGAGCATGGATGGCAACGATGATGGTACTCAGTAACATAAACAGCGCCCCACTGCCGGGGAGAGGATGAACCCCATATCTCGCATGCCCCTTAACCGTCTACGTGCTTTCCGGACGACCAGGTCAGCATTTTACCCGGCTACTTAAATTGATAAATGGCACAATTGTTTTCAATGCCTGGCCCGATTTGTTGTGCAGTCTGATTCAGGTAATCTGCCAACTGCGGATTCGTTTGGAGTAAGTCCTGGTTGTAAATAATGAAATACTGTCCGCCCTTCTCACGATACTTAGCAATGTATTCAGGGGTGTGCCAGTCAGCAGGCAAGCTCCAACCATAGCGGTGGCTGTAGAAGAAAATATTGGGTTCCTGATAATTGTTAGGCACACCTTTATACTCGCTGGCCGATGTTGTGCTGATGATCACAAGGGCACCTTCTGGAATGGCTTGTGCCACAGATTGCGAACACTGCCATAAGGGTTCTTGATAGGGTGTAAGATATTGAACGTAAGCGAGGAAAGCGGTGAACGCGATTAAAAGAGCAAACACGCTGCTCAAGATGAATCTATAATGCAGTATTCTTTTTAGGCCAGACTCATGGCTGAGGGGTTTAAGTAGCCAGACCAGACCCAGCCCGACACCCAAAGCAGCATAGGGCAGCGCGAAAATGTGGTAATAGTCTGCGAAGCTGATATAGCGAGGAATAAGAAGGTAATATATTATAATAGCGACTGCTCCATACAGAATGAAGCGATATTTGCGGTTGAACCTTGCTATTCCTACTCCTATAGCAAAAGGAAAAATACCGCCAATAGCAAAAATACTGACGAGATCGATTTTCAGGACCAAGAAGTAAAACCCTGGTGAAAGCCAATAGCGCAGGTTATCAAATTTGCTGTCTCCCCCTGAAATTATGCCGAAGGTATTGCCATAATCCAGATACAGATCACGCGCATGTAAATACCAGATGACACCGGGCAGCAAACTGATAACCGCAAATAGCCACAGGCGGCGGTCTTTTAGGAAACGCAGGTTGTATTTCTCAATGACCAGAAAGAGAAATACAAAACCGATGTGAATAGACGTTGGTTTAATCAGGATGGCGAGCGCAGTGGTAAACCCGGCCAGCAATAACAATACGAAATTCTGCTTGTTGAGCCAGCGCATAAACACATAAAGCGCCGCCATGTAGAAGAAAAGAACCGTGGGTTCCGGCATAAAAACGACGCTGTAAGCCGTGAATAATGGTGAAGCTGCGAAAAAGATCAGGGCTATCGTCGCTGCTTTTGAAGAAACGATGCTTCGAGCCAGGGCGTAGAAGAATATCAGAGACCCTGTGCTGAAAACGAGCGATACGAACAAGCCAATGAAGACGTGCTCTCCAAAGACCTGGTATAACAACGAAACGATGAAGGGATAAAATTGAAACTCGGTTTCAACAAAACCCGGGCCATTGCCACCCCAGTCTATTTGGGGGAAAAGTATGTTTTCGCTCGCTGTAAAATTATGGGCAATGGAAGCCGTATCCGCCTGACGCCAGGTAGCACCCTGGAAACCGTGTGATTCGGGTGCAAAAACAAAAGGCAGCCGCAGCAAAATGCTAATGAGGATTATCAGGCTGATGTGATGTTGCTTGATGAAATAGGCGGCGCTTCCTGGGATATGATTCCTATGTTCTGGACCCGAATCAGCTAAGTAAGAACTGGTACGTGAAGCAAACATTAAATCTCATCCTTATACCTATACCAATATGGAATCAGGCTGCTTAGGGTTTGTTTACGGAATTGAGCAATTATTACAATTAGGACTTGCGCAGTTGCTTAACAGGGCAAGGAACGAAAACGCTTTGCTCAAAAGGATTTCACTCTCAGCTGCGTAACTTCTAATAATAACACGTCTCAAAATTCCCTGGAACTGGAATAGCGAAAATTCATCAATCTAAAATAGCGCTCTCCAGTCTAAAGAGATTCGCCAGACGACCTTGTTCACCCGCAACATCATGCTCATCCTGAGACAATTCGATACCCGCCTGGGGACTCGCTGGAAAGTCGCGTAGTCGGGTCGCTTAATACGTAGATACGGCGTGTGTCCGGTTGAGTCCGGCGCAGCAGTTGCGCACATCCTGAGCGTCGTTAGTGCGCTGGGCAGCCAAGACCTTTAATCTCAGGACACCCCCCACCAAACCAGCAGGAGGTGTTTTTTAGGGAGGACTCCACTTGTAAATAGATTATGTCACGCCCAATTGAGTCCGGCGCAGCAGCTGCGCATTGATGGCGACGATAATGGTACTCAGTGACATGAACAGCGCCCCCACTGCCGGGGAGAGGATGAACCCCACCGGTGCCAGAATACCCGCCGCCAGCGGCAGCGCGACCACGTTATACCCGGTCGCCCAGATCAGGTTCTGGATCATCTTGCGGTACGTCGCCCGGCTCAGCTCGAAAATCTTCACCACATCCAGCGGGTTGCTCTGCACCAGGATAATCCCCGCTGACTCAATGGCGACATCTGTCCCGCTGCCGATAGCGATACCGATGTCCGCCCGCGTGAGCGCTGGTGCATCATTGACACCATCACCGACCATAGCCACTTTCGCGCCCAGTTTCTGCAATTCGGCGATCTTCTGGTCTTTGTGTTCCGGCAGTACCTGGGCAAAAACCGTATCAATCTTCAACTCACGGGCCACCGCCTGCGCCACTGCCTGGCTGTCTCCGGTCAGCATGGCAACCGCGACACCCATCTTGTGCAGCCTCTCAATCGCCTGCCGACTCTCCGGGCGGATGACATCGGCCAGCGCAAAGGCCGCAACAATTCGGGTATCTACTACCAGATAGACGACGGACTGTGACTCATCATTGGCACGCTTGCTGAATTCCGAAATTTCCCCCGACAGCTCAAGCTCCAGCATCTCCAGCAGGCGTGGGCCACCTGCATAGACAGGTCTTCCGTCATACATCGCCTTGATCCCCCGACCTTTGATTGCCTCAAAGTCGCTGATGGTGGCGGACTGCACGCCAGCTGCTTTGGCCTTTTCCCGAATACCCCGTGCAATCGGATGTTCAGAGTCTCCCTCGACGGCCAATGCTAGCGCCAGCGCACGTGGCTCGTCCCAGTCTTCGACGGTAGCTATGCCAACAACACCAAATCGTCCTTCTGTCAGTGTGCCGGTTTTGTCAAACACTATTGTAGTGACCTCGCGGGCTGCTTCTAACGCCAGTCGGTCGCGTACCAGGATACCGCTTCGTGCGCCCATAGACGTGCTGATAGCAACCACCAGCGGGATAGCCAGGCCGAGTGCATGGGGGCAGGCGATCACCAACACCGTGACGACCCGCTCCAGTACATCAAGCTGGAAACCGACTGACGCAGTCCACAGGACGGCGGTCAGGGCGGCCACCGCCAGTGCCACATAAAACAGCCACCCAGCGGCCTTATCTGCCAGAATTTGTGTGTTGGACTTGCTGTTTTGCGCGTCCTCTACCAGTCGCATGATGCCGGCAAGGGCGGTCTGATCGCCCGTCGCTGTGATACGCACCCGCAGGCTGCCATCGCCGTTGATCGTGCCGCCGATGACTTTAGCGCCCGGTTCTTTGGATACCGGTTTCGACTCGCCCGTAATCATGGCTTCATTGACTTCCGAGTGGCCTTCTTCGATTTCGCCATCAGCAGGCACGCTTGAACCGGGCCGCACCAGGATGTGATCGCCGGTATTGAGCGTATTCGCCTTTACCGTTTCCGTGCCGCCGCCCGACAGGATACGCTCGGCCTCGTCCGGCATGAGTTTCGCCAGTTCATTGAGTGCGCCGGATGCCTGGCGCACACTCCGCATCTCCATCCAGTGGCCGAGCAGCATGATGTCAATCAGGGTCGCCATTTCCCAGAAAAACCCGCTGCCGGGGATAGCAACCAGCGCGAACAGGCTGTAGACAAAGGCCACCGTAATCGCCAGTGAAATCAACAACATCATGCCCGGTTTGCGATTCTGGATTTCCGGCAAGGCCATTTGCAGGAAAGGAACACCGCCATATAGGAAAATAGCAATAGCAAAGGCTGGCCCAACCAGCGTGCTGCCGGTGAATTCCAGCATGGCAAAGCCGAACCACTCCTGAATCATCGGGCTGAACAGCAGTACCGGGATCGTCAGCACCAGGCTGACCCAGAACCGACTGCGAAACATCTGCTCATGTCCAGCATGATCTACATGTGCGCCGTGTCCATGCCCGGCATGGTTTTCACTGCCAGCATGTGTATGGTGTTGGTGCACACTTTCACCATGTGTGCTGTGCATTGCTGCCTCCTTCATTCCTTCAAGTCATACTTAGCGGTCAACAATGGGGCGTCCGCTTGACTCCCAAGCGATCATACCACCCGGCACGTCGTAAATCTGACTGTATCCCAATTCAACCAACACCCGTGTGGCCTGGGCACTCATGTTGCCGGAGCGGCAATATAGGATGATGGGGGTGTCTTTATCAGGCAGCGCGGCAGTCAGCGCATTAACGTCGTTGTATGCAATCTTCATGTCTGTGCCTTCAATCTCACCCTCATAGGGGATATGGACATTGACGACCGTGTAAACAGCGGATTGATTAGCCATGATGTCCGCAAATTCATCAATCGTCAGGATATGGGCAACGGCGGGTTGCGAAGCGAGATTCTCAGCTGATGAAGTGGCGGGAGGTGTGGCTGATGGACTACAGGCTGCGATTATCAACAGCACCCCAGCAAGCCAGAACGCTCGAAACATGGTATGACCTCCATTGATAGGTGCGTAAACCGTTGCACAGGTCAGTGTACAACACGTTCCAGCATGTGATATACGCCATATGGCGTGTCTTTGGCCGCGCAAGTGCCGCCCATTTCCCATGTTCAGGACAGAAGGCACGGGCGGTTTCGTGCTGATGCCCCCAAAGATGTTATGATCGGATGATGAAAAACGGACTATGCTGCGGCGCATGACTCGCCGCCGGAGTAATAACGATGATGCCTTCCCGAATCACCGTCCACCTGCGCGGGCTGCGAATGCAGGTACTGCTCTGGACTGTTCTGCCGGTGACGATTCTTCTGATCGTATTCTCCCTGAGCGGCATCAGCAGTCACCAGCAGTCTATGCAAACCCTGGCCGCCGATGAAAATGCCCGGTTGGTCGTCGCGCTGGCGCGGCTGATCTCGCTTGAGGTTCATAATCAGGCCCTGCAAGCCCAGGTATCTGTCGAACAAGTGCCGGCAACCGCACTCAATCTGAATCAACTCTTTGATTTTGGCTTGTCCAATACAATGGGCACATTCCTGCTGCTCGACAAAGACGATGGCACTATTCTATTCAGTAAGGGGGAACTATCCCAGGTGAGTGATAGTCTGGGGATGCCAGGTGTCGCGGCGGCGCTGGCTGGCGGCAGTGGCGTGCTGTTCGCGCCCGATGCGATGAGCAGCGATGTGATTGTCTATACGTCTGTTCCTGATAGCAATTGGACTCTGGTGATTCGCCAGCCTTGGCATTCGTTGACTGATCCTTTAATCCGGTTTGAGGAGGTGATGCCGTTCATTCTGTTTACAGCAGTCTTTGTTTCCCTATTGGTGCTGTTCTTTGGGCTGCGCTATATCGCCCGCCCCCTGCAAGAACTAGGGGTACTTGCCAGTGAAATCGGTCAGGGCAAGTTTGGCACAACAGCACGGTTTTCCGGCGGAGTCAGGGAAATCAGGGACTTGCACCAGGCGATCAACGACATGGCCGGGCGCATTCAAAGCTACCAGGCATCTTTGCAGGATTATGTCCATGCCATCACTAAAGCGCAGGAAGAAGAGCGAGAACGCATCGCACGGGAGTTACATGACGAGACAGTGCAGACTTTGATCGCTCTGGGGCATAAGGCCCAAATGGTACAACGCTCAATGGGGCGCGACCCTATAGTGGCGACAGAACGTATTGGTGATCTGCGCCAGATGATTGCCCAGGCCATTGAGGAAGTTCGCCGGTTCAGTCAGGCGCTTCGTCCTCACTATCTCGAAGAATTGGGGCTTGTCCCGGCGCTGAGAGCGTTGGCGCAGGAGGCGGGCGCGACCATTCAGGTTCAAGGAAATCCTTACCGGATGAAAGCCGAAAAGGAGCTGATCTTCTACCGCATCGCGCAGGAAGCCTTGAATAATTCGCGACGTCATTCTCAGGCACAACATATCACTGCTGAAATCCAGTTTGAACCGGCAGGAGTAACCCTGCACGTGAAGGATGATGGCCGGGGATTCGCTTTGCCGGGGCATCTTAATGATCTGACCCGCAGTGGACACTTTGGCCTGATTGGGATGCAAGAGCGAGCACTGCTTGCAGAAGGACAGCTTCAAATCACATCGGCTCCAGGGAAAGGCACGACACTGACATTTCATATTGCCAACATGACCTGACGGAGTCATCGCCGATCTGAAAGCCGCAGTTTTCATAGATCGGGATCGAGCTGGATGATATTCAGCTGCAGGGCCTTAGTTACCGCCTCAGTACGGCTGCCCACCCGAAGTTTGGCGTACGTACTGGCGAGATGTCCCTGGACGGTGCGATCGCTGATGGATAACTTCTGTCCAATCCCCCGGTTGGTCAGCCCAGAAGCGGCCAGTTGCAGGACTTCCCGTTCACGGCCAGTTAGCGGTTCGAGTGTTTCATCCATTTTGGACGTGTTTTCCAACTGCGACATCAGCTTGCGGGTAATCGCTGGACTCAGTGCGGACTCCCCTTCATAGATAATTCGCACTGCTGCGATGATTTGTTCCGCCTCCGCGTTCTTGAGGACGTAGCCATCCGCACCGGCCTGAATCGCAGCTACGACAAACGGGTCATCGTCATAGGCCGTCAGAATCAGCACACCTACCGGCAGCTGCTGGTCACGAATCCAGCGGGTGACCTCGATCCCGGTAGCGATGGGCATTCGAATATCCAGAATGACGACATCGGGTTGGTTTTGCTGGATAAGCGACTTGGCCTGTGCGCCGTCTACTGCTTCGGCAACTACCTGAATATCCTGTTCCTCTTCCAGAAAATCACGAATACCTTTACGTACTACAGCGTGATCGTCTGCCAGCACCACACGAATCATTGACATTGAGGGTTCGTCTCTCTAATCACTCCGGTAAGCCATTTTGCCTACTCCATCATACGCCAAACAGCGATTTTCGTCCGCTCCGAAAACAAGTAATCTGTTGAGTGTTCAATGAGTACGGTTAAGAACATCCAAAATGACCCTTTTAATACGCACGACAACCCATATAGATAGCGTGGACAATCCACATGCTGAACGGCCAAGGTTCACTTTCCGACTGGCGTGGCTGCTTCCCGCCCTGCTGCTTGTCCTGTTAGCTGCATGCAGTGAACAGCCACCCTATGCTCTCGCGTCCGACGCGCAGTTACCGGAATTTCTTCAGGATGCGCCCATACGTGTCCGCGAAGCCTACCGGTTTGCGATAGCTAACCCGGATGAACTTGCCAAATACCCCTGTTACTGCGGGTGCAATCTGATGGGGCATAAAAGCAACTTGCACTGTTATATCACTGAAGCTTCTCTCCCGACCACGCCGGAGTTCGATACTCATGCATCCGGATGTGGTATCTGTGTAGACATCACGCAGGATGTCATGCGTCTGCTGCGGGAAGGGAAACACTCACCAGAAATCCGCACCTACATTGACGCCCAATACAGCCGGTTTGGCCCATCTACTGATACACCGCTGCCAGTTGAATAGCATTCGGGCGTAGAGAACGAGATATTCATGAAACCAATCCACTTCGCTGGACTTGCCGCCACCCTGATTGTCCTGTTGATCTTTCTGCCGGCGCCAAACGATTTCAAATCTGGGTCACGGACGGTTGAAGTCAACATGACCCAGTTCGAGTTCGAACCGGGGCGGATCGAAGTGAATCAAGGGGACGAAGTCGTTTTCTTGTTAACATCTTCGGATGTCGTTCACGGGTTTTATCTGGATGGCTATGATGTCCAGCAGCGGATTGAACCCGGTATCCCGCATGAAATCCGATTCGTTGCGGATCAATCAGGCAAGTTTCGCTATCGTTGTTCGGTCACCTGTGGGCCACTCCATCCATTCATGGTTGGCGAATTGGTCGTAGAGGCCAATATGCCATTCTGGCGTGCAGCGGGTCTGTTGTTTACCCTGCCCGTCCTGTTTCTTTGGTATCTTCATCAACAAGAACGAGGTCATTTACATGGGAAAGAAGAAACATCGTTTACACCAAAAGCACGTGTCTAACCAGAAGGTTAAGCCTACAGGGATTGGGATGCCACGTAAATACGCCTGGATAGGCGGCTTAGTGGTGGTTCTTTTCGGGCTGTTGGCATTAGCCACGACGAATCAGAAACCGGCTGCACCCTTCACACCAGAGGTTACGGGAGAACCCCGTGCCAAACTTGACCAGACTGAACTCGATTATGGCGATGTGAAACTGAATACGACCATCACCAGCGAATTCAAGGTGCGTAATGTCGGCGACCAACCGCTGCAAATTCTGGGTGAGCCGGTGGTTGAACTCATCGAGGGGTGCTGACCGCCCCGCGCTGTCGTCGGTTCGACGACTTTACAACCCGGAGGCGAGACCACCATTTCCCTGAGTTTTATGATGCACCAGGGGATGGACGGCCAGCATGAATTTCGCGTTCATCTGCTGACAAATGACCCGACCCAACCGGAAATTCCATTGACGATCACTTCAAACTGGGTACCATGACTGCTCGTATCAATCTGCTGGAAAAAGCACCACTCCTGAAAACCGTCCTGAAATCGCAGGGGCTGCAACCTGCACTGACCATCCTGATGCTAGCGGGGTTTGTCCTCGCCATGCTGACCGGATGGTTTGGCACGCCGGTTGGCAGCCGTAATTTTGGCATTGTCTTTGTCTGGATTGTCTGGTGGGGGCTGCTGATTATTGTACTCGTGCCGTTCCTCGGCAGAGCCTGGTGTATGGTCTGCCCAATTCCTGCCCTTGGCGAGTGGTTGCAACGTGGCAGTATTATCCAGCGAACATCAGGCCGGCTGAGAACGCGCCACCGCCGCTGGCCGCGCCGCTTCAAGAACATGTGGCTGCAGAACATCGGATTCCTCATCCTGGCTTCCTTCAGTACCATTATTCTGACTCGTCCGAATGTCAGCGCATGGGTTCTTTTCGGTTTGATGGCTGCTGCGGTTGGGTTAAGTCTGTTCTTCGACAACCGGGTTTTCTGCCGCTATGTTTGCCCGGTCGGCGGTTTCATCGGGTTGTATGCGATGATGGCGCCGGTTGAACTGCGGGTGCGTGATTGCAGAACCTGTGCGCAACACAGGACAAAAGACTGCGTAACCGGCAACGAACGCGGTTATGGCTGCCCCTGGATGGTGTTTCCCGGTAAGCTGCGGCGTAATACATACTGCGGCCTGTGTATGGAGTGCCTGAAGACCTGCCCAAAGGACAATATCACGATCAACTTGCGTCCTTTTGGCAGTGACCTGTTTGTGATGGAGGAACACCGGCTGGATGAAGCATTCAAAGCGTTCATTATGCTGTCATGCGCCCTGCTGTATTCGGCCGTGCTGCTCGGGCCCTGGGGGTGGCTGAAACAGTGGGCGAACATAGATACACTCGCCCACTGGGGAGTCTATGTGGCGGCGCTGTGGGGCGTGAACCTGCTGCTGGTCCCAGGGGTATTCGGCGTGTGTGTGGCGGTTTCGCGCCGCATCTCCCGTCTGGAAGTCCCCCTGCGCCAGTTGTTCACGGATTACGCTTATGCCTGTGTTCCGTTGGGGCTGGCCGCCTGGATCGCTTTCAGCCTGTCATTTGTCTTTGTGAACGGTAGCTACGCGCTTCCAGTGATCTCCGACCCCTTTGGCTGGGGTTGGAATCTTTTTGGGACGGCCACTCAGGAATGGACGCCAGTTCTACCGGGCTTAGTCAGCTTTTTACAGGTGGGGGTACTCACCATCGGCCTGTTATTCGCGGTCAATACGGTCTACCGCATCACCACTCATCACATCACAGATCGCCGCCGGACATTCCAGGCTGCGATGCCGCTGGTGTTGCCACTGGCCGGGATCGCCCTTCTTTTTCTCTGGTTGTATCTGGGATAGATCACATGCGCCGTGAATGGTCGGCTCGTATCGCTGTCGTGCTGATTCTGGCTGGGCTGCCGCTGGCTGTCCTGGGATATCAATATGGCCTGCTCCCGCTGCTTTCATCGGAACGGATCGTCACCGTCGCTGCATCAATACCGGAAACCGGCGGATTCAGCCCGGCCAGCATCCAGGTTCGGGCCGGTGAAGCGGTAACGCTACGATTCACATCGGTTGACGTGACACATGGGATCGCCATCGGGCCTGGGTTGGGTGTTGATCTCGGCCAGGTTGATCCCGGAAAAACGCGGGAAATTTCCCTGACGTTTGAGCAAGGGGGGATTTATACCTTTTACTGCACGGTCTGGTGCAGCCCCAACCATTGGCGAATGCGGGGCATTCTGGAAGTGACGGATGTTGATGGAACCATCCCTCCTTTTCCTCCCGACCCGGTCATTGAGCTGTTGGTGGCTGAGGGTATCAACATTGATGCGGCATCAACGCCAGTGTTACTCCAATCTTCTGCCAGCCTTCTATCGCTGACTAATGGGGCGACCGTCGCCGCTGAACTCAATTTGCCCGCTGATCTGCATAATGCTGTCTGGCGGCGCACACACACGCCACAGCAGGTCATGCTGCTCCTTACGATGCTCTATCCGGCTGTATCTCAGCGTGATTTGGCAGATGCCGTCGCATATCTGTGGCGCCCGTCTGAAGAACCATCCGAACGCACAGCACAATTGTACGAGCAAAACTGTGCGGCCTGTCACGGGCAGTTCGGTCAGGGTGATGGGTTTGCCGCCGCTCTGACAACCGTTCAGCCGTCTGTGTTCACGGATCTGGTCTATATGTTCACGCGCCGCGGCGATGTGCTTTATGCCAAGATTCGTCGCGGAGGCATGGGGACGGATATGCCGAATTTCGGGACGCTTTTCACGCCGGAAGAAACCTGGGCGCTGGTCGATTTTCTCTGGTCCCTATCGTTGCAGTAATGCTCGATTGTATAAACATAGGTAATCACACTTTGCTGACCATTGATTCTAATGATTCCCTGAAGGGAAACTGTGAGTTCCCGCCTTTTTCGCCCAGCGTCATGGTGGATCCCATCCTTTTCCTGTCAGTGCCGTTGCTCATCCTCCGGTGACTTCCAACGTCCTCTCCCGTGCCGCCCTTCGGGTGAGCAGTGGGCGGCCCCGGCGTGGTAAAGCCTGTGCAGAAATGCAGCTTAACAAACGCATGACGGATCACTGACGGGACGGTTGCTCGTTAACCAGGCCGCGCTTGCTCGAAAGGGCACGTCGTAAGTTCTCCTAGAGCCTCTGTGCCCCGACGGTCACCTACAGCTCGTCGCTCTGATCCGCGATGCCATCCCCGCCCCCGATAGCCCGATTGGGCGGTGCTACATCCGTCGTGGATGCTGGTGGATTGTGATACCCACTAGACCGGAAAGGCCAACGTCTCGAGGTCTTCGTTCGTGCGAAACCGGGGCGCATCCAGGCGAGTGATGAGTGGGCGGGCGCAGGGTCACAACTGTGCTCGCCCCGCACCGATAGGGGGTTCAGTAACTTAACGTTTGACACCTCCCGCGCGTCATGGTCAGCCGATCATGGCGTGCGGCTCTTTTTTGCTTTCTCACATGACATTTCACCTTACAGGACGTGTGCTATGCGAACCATCACTCACGTATTCATCGCTGGCTCGCGTGAAGCCACGGCGCACAAACGGGGTTATACCATTGTCGTCGGGGCAACCCGCACGGGGTAGACCGGGCGGTCGTCAACGAGTGCCGCCGCCTGAAAACTTCAGTGATCGTGGCCGGGGCGGGGAACTTCCCGCGCAATGGCGGTTGCCGGCACGGGGGGAACTACGTCAAGGTTCACCGCGACACCTACCGGGGTGCGAGCGGGTATCTGCTCAAACGCTACACGGTACGTGACCGCTGGCTGGCCGATACCGCCCAGGTCAGGTTATTCATCTGGGGAGGAAGGATTCGAACCTTCGAATGTCGGATCCAAAGTCCGATGCCTTACCACTTGGCGACTCCCCATTAAACCACACCGATTATAGGCCAAGTCCGTTCAAGTGACAAGGCTGAAAGCCTCTGACGTTCTCTACAACGGACAAGCCCCGGAGAGCGGTTTTCCAGGTGGCTTTGCACTTTGCTATCGCTTTAGCCCGGTTTTGTCCTTCGGGCAGTCACACGAATCATCTTCGCCAGTTCTTCAATCGCCTCATCCACATACACATTCCGGATGTCCAGCATATGCACACCATCGCTGTCCAGCAGTGCCTTGATATGCTCAGTCGGAGCAGTGGGTTTAGGGTGCAACTGTTCCCAACTTTCCTGGAACACCGGGATCATGGTTTTGCTGATCTCGTGGGCGTGCGCAATCTCTTCCCGTACCCAGTCCGACTCGAACGTGGTATCGGCTACCAGGCAGACAAATACATCGTTATCGTGGATGGCCTCGATTAACCGCCGGGGGAACAGGCCGCCACCGTCCACACTTCGCGTGTCCACAAATACCTTGATGCCATGTTTTTCCAGTTCCTTGGCAATCAGAGTCGCCAGCGTGGCACTTGGAATACGACGGTAGCTGATGAAAGCACTCGGCTTGTGGCGCCGTCGAACCAATACGACTGCACCAATACCGAATACGCCAACAATCACCAACGCGATGGCTATCACGGGCATATTGACCGCAGAGGGTGGTGCTTCAATCTGCCCGGCTGTGCTGCGCTGTGGTTCGCCAATTGCCGTTGGCAGAGCCGGCTGGTTTTGCGATCCGGCTTCTGCACTTGTCGGTTGGGTAGCCGGGGGCAGTGAGGCTGTTGGCAGGACAGCGTTATTGCTGGCTTCTTCCGAGGTTATCGTCGGCGTGCCAGAACCCACTACTTCACTTGCAGCTCCGGATTCCGGGGCGTTGGCAGCGCCTGCCGCGGCAGCAGCCTCCTGAGAAGCCTCGACCACCTCAATTGTGAAAGGGATGGGATCAATTGCCAACTCATAACGATTACCCTCCGCATCCGAGAGATACACCTCCATCCGCAGTCGGTTTTCGCCAAGCGCCGTGCGATCATCAGCCCGGATGTCCCACTGCCAGGTACGCATCTGGTCAGGTTCGGTGAAATGCTGCATCCCCATGGGTGGGATCGGGTCAAGAGTGAAGTTAGAGAGACTGATCCCCGCAACATCCACGCCCATATACTCGAAAATGGTGATGGCGTAATTCTCAGTCAGTGGCGGCGGTGTGTTGGTTGGACGAAGGCGGATGTCGGGCGTCGCGGTCGGCAGTGATGCCAGGTTGGTGATGGCGGCGAACTGGGCATTAGGCCGGAAGACCTCGATTTCCACCCGGATTTCACCGACTTCGCCCAAAGTGAGGGTATCCGGCGCGAACAACCGCACTACACCTTCTCCAACTTTCATGCCGCTGCGGTCACGCACTACCACAACCTGGGCGGTTGCCGTCAGGTTATTTTCAGCCTGTGCAGTAGCGGTGAAATCAATACTCGGCGTATCTGTCAGTCGGGGTGTATTGGTTTCAGTGGGTGTTCTGCTCGCCACCGGGGTTTCGCCTGGTTCCTCAGTGGCCTCTGCTGTCACCTGGGGCGCACCCAGGCTGACCAGGGATAGGATGAACTCTCCAGAAGTATCGCCATCTTCGACGCCCAACCGAGTGGCGACAATGATATACTCGTCACTCTCTATCATCGTCGCTGTCAGACGAGCAGTAGAACCCCCTTCCCCAACGGTCATCAGGAGTTCGCCATTGGAGTCGAACAGGCCAAGCAGCGGTTCAAGATCACCAGAGGTCGTTTCCATCGTGATCGTCACGGATTCGCCGGCCTGTCCATCAAAGGTAAATTGTAGATACGGTTGGCTATCGTCTATGGTCGCTGTGCCATTATCACCATATCGTAGGTAATCGCCATCATTGAGAGTGTCATTCCCGCCGCTTGTCGTGTTGTTGCTGCTGCTGCCGGCGTTTGAAGCGCTGCGCATTTCCATTATCAGTTCATACTCACCGCTGGATGCGCCATCCTGGAGTTGATAGCGGGTGGCAACGATGGTGTAGATCCCATCGTCGGGAATCACGAAGTCGAGAATGGTCGCACCTGAACTGCCGCCGCTGTCATCGTCGCTGGCAAGAATATCATTGTTGCTATCCAGCAAAACCAGAAAGGGATCAAGGTCGCCGGAAATGGCCGCCATAACAATGGTAATGTTGCTCCCTTCTTCGGCCTCAACTGTGTAAAAAATAGCCGGACGGTCGTTATCAATTATCCCAATTACAGTTTCCCCATCTCTCAGCGACGCGCCGCTGCTGGCTACGGGGGGTGTTGGGGTATTTGTCGAGGTTGGGGTGGCCGTCACGGTATAAGTCGGCGTCGCTGTTGGCGTCTCCGTCACCGTTGGTGTCGAAGTGGGTGTATTCGTCAGGGTTGGTGTGGCACTGGGAGTGAACTGTGTGATGGGAAAGTTATGCCCCGGCGACTCGTTCAGAGACAGCAACCCCAATAAAATCACGAGGGTCGCTAAGATCAGGCCAATCACTATGATGAAACGTCTCGAACGGCGATTTGGCTCAGGTGCTTGCTGAGACGATGTTGGTGGAGGCAGCATATCTCACGACCTTTATAAATTACCCATCTCTATTATAAGCCTTCCGGCCTTAATCCCAAAAGACCTGCAGGTTCGCACTGGAATAGTGGCACTCATCGTGCGCCATGGAAAACAATCGTTTGCTGGAAAGAGGTGATAACCGGAGAGGGGTAGGGTTTCTTCAGGGGGATGGCTGGAAGGGACTAATGTAATTATGGACTGAGAGGAGAGCAGAGGCGCTCTCCCCTACAATCTAAGGGCTTGATCGGATAGAGTTTCGTGGGGCTAACCATGCCCCTTATGTGCAAGGCCGACGACCCGATCAATCGGCACAACGAACATGATGCCGGTATGGGGCTGATCGAGACTGCCCATAATTTCCTGGGCGACCTCTATCATACAGTCCACCCGGTCATCTTCAGCAGCCGAAAAGAGCATCTGGTTTGTTGCCCGTACCTGGTGCAGAATGCTCGCCATCGAAATAAACATCGGCAGTTCCATAGACCGGCGCTGCTCTTCCAGGCTGCCCAGGCCATAGCTGTCAATAATGGTGACGCCTGTGGCACCGCAGCGCTGCTGCCAGGCTTCGGCGACTTCTATCCCTTTTTCTCGGTCACGAGAAATGAGTACAACCAGTTTTGCCATAAGTGTCTCCTTATCGGCTAGGCGTAATCTGCGGTTTGGGTGACTGTGTTTTCTGCCGGAATGCCCAGCGCACCATCGGCGGCGTCAGCACGGTGGTCAACAGGACGACCAGGAACAAGGGCGGGAACAAGGGGAACGCCCCATTGGAAAACGCGCCCGCTGTCAACCCTAACGAGGCGATAATCAGCCCGACCTCGCCCCGCGACACCATACACACCCCCACACGAAACGCCTCACCATTGGTGAAGCCGCCCAACCGCGCGCCTCCGCCAACCCCGACGAGTTTGGAAACCACCGCCAGAACAATCATCAGCCCGGTCAAAGGCAGCGCCGCCGTACTGATCTCCTTGAGGTCGGTACCCAGGCCGACGCTCACAAAAAACACAGGCACAAGGAAAGCATAGGCGATATTCATCGCCGCTTCTTCGATCTGGTCTTTGATCTCGTGTGGCGTCCGACTGAGTCCCACCCCCGCAATAAATGCCCCGGTGATGGCTGCGACACCTCCCAATGCCTCCGCAGCCCAACCAAACAAAAGCGCCGCCGCAATACTGAGCGCCGCGATGGTCCGTACCCCGCTGCTATAGCGTTTGATCTGTTCCATCAGGCGCGGCAGCACAAACCAGGCGAACAGCCCGGCCACGACCAGGTAAATCACGATCTGGGCAACAATCAGCACCAGGCCAGATGCGCTACCTTCTGTCTCGCTTGAGCCGGTGGTGGCAACCACAAACGATACCAGGAGAATGGCGATTACATCATCAATCAACGCTGAAGCCAGCAGCGCGCTCCCTTCTTTCGTCCGCAGCAGGCCGAGTTCAAACAAGGTCTGCGCTGAAATACTCACGGAAGTCGCCGCGAGCGTCACCCCGGCAAACAACGCGGCCTCAATGGAAAATCCAGCGGCCTGTACGACCGGCGTCACCAGGACTACTGGGATAACTGCCCCAAGTATCCCGCTCAGCACTGCGACGCGGCCAACAGCCAGCAGTTCGCTCAAATGTACTTCCAGGCCAACCATAAACATGAGGAACAAAACACCCAATTCAGCTAAGGTGTGAATCATCTCCTCAACCAGGTGAACGTTCTCCGGTTGGAAAACACCCCAGTGTAAGAAGTCCAGCAATGTCGGCCCCAGAATTACGCCAGCCAGTAACTCACCAAAAACACGAGGCTGGTGCATACGCCGCGCCGCCCCGCCTGCGGCTTTCGCCACGAGAATGACAATTGCCAGTGCCAAGAACAATTCAATGACCGGATTGGCTTCCAATAAACTGACTCCTTTCGGGTTGGTACATAATCGGATAGTCTACCATCTTACCCGGTAGCGATAGGCACGTCCAGTTTATTCCGGTGCAAGTTCCACAATGACGCCCTCGCTCCAATCGTATTTGGCATCCATCAGAGCGCGGACTGCCACCGCAAGCTCCGATTCGCTGTCCGTGTCTACTACGCGCCCGTGACCGGTGTGCTGCCCACCTTCGGCGTAAAACGATACCGCCGGGCTGTGCCGGATATTGCGTACCCAGTGGGTCTGCTCTCCGCTTTCCGCTATAAGGTAAAACCGGCCATTGTGGGTCACGTACCATATTTCGATTTCGTGGGGCTGACCGGTTTTCCAGCCGGTGGTCATCAGGTAAAGAAATTCCGGTTTGTGGATCATGAGTATGGCACCCCGATGAAATGAATTGCTCCTACTATAGCCGATTCATGTCTTTCTTGCCGTACAGGTTAACGATGTTCGACACCGATGCGGAGTACCCACTGCATGATCGCTAAACTGTCTCCCAAAAATAAAGAGGAGAGTCCAGGACTCCCCTCCCTAATCTTGTGTGGTAGCTGCGGGTGACTATGACACCAGTGATTCCTGAATCATGGAGCGAATCGCGCCAGGGTTCGCGCCAACACGCCGTTCAAGCACCGCGCCATTGCGGAATACGATTACCGTTGGAATGGACTGTACGCTGAACTGCTGGGCGGTACGCGGGTTTTCATCCACATTCAGCTTTACGACTTTCACCTGCCCGGCGAATTCATCCGCCATCTTGTCAATAAAGGGTGCAATCGTCCGGCAAGGAGCGCACCAGGGTGCCCAGAAATCCACCAGCACCGGCACATCACTGCGGAGTACCGCTTTCTTAAATGAACTGTCGCTGACATGCACTGCCGTTTTACCGTGGCTGGCCCCGTTTGTGGGAGCAGCCTGTGCCTCGGCCTGTTGAGCCGGGTTCGGTCCTTTGTCTAGCAGGTATTCCACATGCGCACGAACATCCGCCGGGCGCACAGCTATCCCCTGTGACTTGATCTTCTTGCCCAGCAAGGCTCTGGTGAGCGTGATAATGGCCGGAGTCGTTGGGGAATTGTACTGATTGTAGGTTTTGGGGTTCGCCGCCGCATCTATCCGGGCGATCAGCATTTCCCCGGCGTATTTCTTCGCCATCCGGGAAACCGCATCGTCAACCGGCTTATCCGGCTTTTCATTGCTGTTATACAGGTACAGCGCTACCGGCAGATTTTGACGCAGGATTTGTTTCAGATTATCATCGTCAGTGTTGATCGGTGTGTTCAAAACAGCCATATACGTTATTTCTCTCCTTAGTGGTTGCCACTGTTTATTAGACGCGGCCAGTCCGCGAAATTATACTCGGCGTTTGGTGCGATTGTCCAAAATCCCGCCTAACAGACTCTTGCCAAGCGTGGACTGATGGATTATACTCTCTTTCACATTAGTGGAAACACTGATGGGATGCCGAGGTAGCTCAGTTGGTAGAGCAATGCACTGAAAATGCATGGGTCCCCAGTTCAAGTCTGGGCCTCGGCACACAGAAAGACCCGGTTATCACAGCCGGGTCTTTTTGTTATAAGGCTTTCACAGTTGAATGAGAACCCCCTGTAGAACAGTGAGATTAATCCCGCCGCATGCTCCCTCAACTGCGCAACTTCAATGTTGTTTAACTATTCCGTACTATACGGAAACCCCGCAGGTCCGAAGCCAGGTCGGGATTCCAGCTTCCCCGGCAGGTCGTGCGAAAACTGCTCATCACGCCATCGAACCATGAGCCGCCACGCAGCACACGCACATTGTCCACGCTGAGGTCACCCAGGCCGGTTTCCCAACTCGTCACGCACCACTCCCAGACATTCCCAACCATATCCACCACCCCGAACGGGCTGTCACCCCGCCCGGCATAAGCCGTCACCGGGACGGTGCCAATCCGGTTGCCAGCGAGGTTGTGGTGACAGCGTTCATCATCCCACTCTTCACCCCAGGGATACTCGCGCCCATCATCGCCCTGCGCCGCCCACTGCCATTCGCCTTCGTCGGGCAGGCGAATCGCCTCACCAGTGCAGGCACTCAACCAGGAGCAGAAGGCCACGGCCTCATACCAGGTAACATGGGTACGCGGGCAGTCGTCACCGCCAAAAGCCATATCGCTTGGTTGCGGGTTCTCAACACGCCACGCTGCTGCCGGGCGGGAATAGTCCCACCAGTGCGAGTCGGCGTAGCCGTCGGGTGCGTCTACGAATACCTGGTACTGCGCGTTCGTGACCGGGTACTGGGCGATGGCGAAACGCGCAACTTCCACTGTCACCGGCTGATCGACGTAACCGCCGCGCTGTACCAGACGTGTCATGCCACCGGGAATGTTTACCCAGGCAAACGGCGCTGGTAAAAAGGTGCTGCTAGAGGCAGCCTGAGGTTTTGGATACATGATGATCTCACAAATACAGTCTAACGATAAACCGTATTATAGGCTGGTTTTCGCGGATTATAAAGGGTCATAATGGCTCATAAGCTCAGAATATATTTTCTAATTCAACTCTCATACAGCTTAGTTGACGATACAGAACAAATATTCTATCATTGAATCATCGCAATAAATAGTGAAAACTGTTTATGAGAGGGAGAGAATAAGATGTCCTATCCACTGGTTCATATCGAATTTCCAACGCTGGATACCAAGAAGTCGCTCAAGTGGTATGCTGATGTGGTGGGGTGGGAGACCAGCTTTGATGATAAGCTGAACTACGGGATGCTCAAAACCGGCGCTGACCAGGTTGGCGGCGGCATTAACCCGCTGGATGCGACGCAGTTCTCGGCAGGCGTCGTCCCTTACGTTTCTACCGATAACATCCCAGCGCTGCTGAAGAAAGTGACGACCAGCGGCGGCAAAGTCCTGATGGATGAAACCGAGGTTCCGACAATGGGGACACTGGCGATGTTCACCGACCCGGATGGCAACCGCATCGGCGTTATTAACTTCCCCGATCCGGGCATGTAGCCAACCCAATCTAACGAAAACACCCTGAATCCCCTTTCACGCGGAAGGGGATTTTTATATTTATCACGCCCCACTCTCTAACCAGGCGGGTTGTGTTTTTGCCAGGGGATGGTGCAGGATATTAAAGAGTTTGCGGGCTTCTTCCCAACGGGCGGTGGCCTGTTCCGGGTGGTTAACAGCAGCGTGATATGCGCTCTGGACACTGAGCGCTTCGGCCAACAGGCGACGAGAGTCGGTCCGGCGCGCCAGGGCAATCGCCTCGGCCAGCCCGGTTTCCACCTGTTGGAAGTGCTGCTCATGGAGTGCCGCCTGCGCTTGCCCGGTCAATCCCAGAATCAGCAGTTCAGGATCGCTGTTGCGTCCGTATTCCATCACTTCGGCAAACAGTGCGGCGGCGGTGGGGATTTCGCCCACAGCCAACAATGTGCGCCCATGATTGATTTTGAGCATGTGCGTCCAATAGGCGTTTTGTAGTGGTTTAATCCGCTCCAATGCCTGGCGGTGGTAATCCAGCGCCTGCGAATACTGCCCCAGCACATCATAAGCCACGCCCAAGTTACTGGCCTGGATAGCGGCTTGCAGCGTGAGATCAAGTGACTCACTTTTGCGGAGCGCATATTCAAGTATCGAGAGCGCCTGCTGTGAGCGCCCCGTGACGAGCAAAAACCAACCGTAGTTACCCCGGCGTGTGGCCTCAGCCACCGCATCATTCAACCGCCGGGCAATCGCCAGCGATTCATTAAAGAAGGCTTCCGCCGATTCGATATCGCCCTGTTCCACATAGGCGTTGGCTGCGTTGGATAATACCAGTCCGCGAGTCTCCACATCGTCATGCAGCATGTTAAGCGTAATCAATGCCTGTTCGTAGTCCTTGAGAGCGCGTCCGCCCTGCCCCAATCGTTTGCGGGCGTGGGCGATGTCACAGTACAGCCGTGCCACCTGTGAGGGCTGACCCTCGTTCTCATAGGTCGTAAGAGCAGCGCTCCACTCGGTAATCGCCTCAGCGAACTGACCGCGTTCAATGTAAAACAGACCAAAGTCACGTCGCGCCTGGGCTTGCGCCTGGTGCAGCCCCTGGGATTCCGCTTCATAAATCGCCCGCCGGTAACTCTCAGCGGCGGCCCGATCATCCAAACCGCTATAGGCCGCGGCCAGTGTCCGCAGCATTTCAACCTGTTCCGCCGGGGTATCTCCGGTCTGAGTATCCCAACTGCCAACAGCCTGTTCGAGGTGAGGGATAGCTTCCTCTGCCCGCCGATTCGCCTGGAGCGCCATTCCTAGAACACCCTGCGCCATTATTTGCAGGTGGGTATCCGCCAGCGATGTGCTGACCGTGACGGCTTTACGAGCATGTTCCAGCGCTTCAACCCGGCTACTGAGTCGCAGACAGGTCTGGGCGGTGGCGATCAACGCCCGTCCGTATTCCGGTGTGACCGTATCTTCCGGGAAAACCGTGAGCGTTTCCTTGAACGCGCGGTAGGCCTCGTCGTAGCGTCCGGTGTCGCAGGCGCGTTCGCCCAGAATCATGCCCCAATAGCGCTGATACTTCTTGTATTGAAGCTGTTTCGCCAGCCGCAGCGCCCGGATGAGAAGCTGGTCGCCTTCAAGCTCCTGCCCGGCGGCGATCATCGCCTGCCCCAACCGCCCGACAAACAGGCTGCTCAATTCGGTATCCCCGGCCATATTGAGGCGTGCCAGTGATTCGCGCAGCAGACGGATGGCGTAACTGGCATTACCGTCGTGCAGGTAGACGTTGCCCAGGTGCCCCAGGCTGCGCCCCTCAGCGCCGGGTGCATGAATCATACGGGCTAAAGACAGCGCCTCCTCGTAATGGTGACGGGCCTGTTCCCAATCACCCTGTTCCTGGAAAAGCACCCCTAAGCCCGTCAGAAGATACACCATTTGGGTCTCTCGGTCGTGTTCCTTAGCGGCGTGATGCGCCTCGCGCAGAATCTGCTCGGCAGTCTGCCATTCGCCCAGGCCGATGAACGCTTCCGCCTTATGCAGGGCAATCACCAGCAAACCGGTGAAATCACCCACTTCCTGAGCCAATTCCGCCGCATACTCGAAGGCTTGCACTGCTTCGGAATAGTGTCCGGCATACTTGGCCTGCTGTCCCGCTTCAACCGCATTCTGGAGGTTTTGCACCGCAGGTGAAGGCTCGGGAGTAGTTTCCGTACCGATAAACGCTTTTATGTAATCCCAGAATTGCATGGATATAGTCTCGATTCAACCCGTACACATGGCAAAGGAATGCCCTCGCCCAGACTTCATCTTACCGCGATACCGGCGAAGCGCAAAATATAGTTTGAGCGTTACTCCAGCCGCCAGACATGTACGACCGGCTGCGCCCCGTCCGCGAATAGCTCCAGCACATACAGGAGTTGGTTGATGCGGTCATAGGCTACATCGCCGATACGCCCACGCTGCTGAACGCCTGTCCCCAGCATCTCCGGCTCGACTCTATCCGGGTTATGATACAGATGGGCATCTATATCCAGACTGGCGTAAGGCTGTGGCTGGTCAGCGGCAAGCTGTTCCTGTGCTACCCGCGCCAGGTCATCCGGGTTATACAGGATGAACCGGGCTGCGAAGCGGGTACTCCACCAGCCCCGGAAATCGTTGTGGCCGCTGCACCCCTGCAAATCTTCGGGCAGGCATGGGGTGCCGTCGCCCAACCGGCACAGGTCAAACTGGCCGATCATCTCGACTTCAACACATGGCAGTTCTGCTCCCGCAGGATTCGCCCAACCGTACCAGTATTTGTCACCGACGCTCTTCGTACCGGCAAACAGCACTGCCGCCCGGCCATCAGCGGTGGTCAGCCATGCACCGCCTGCCCATTCATCGGGGTGCTGGTAGCCGGTCATAGTCCGCTCAATGAGCGCGGTCGTATTCGAGTCGGCATAATGCAGCAGCGTGACCGAATCCAGTACCGCACCGTCTGGGGCTGGATTGCCCTGTGCATCTACCCAGGGGCGGTAAGCAAAGAGTGCCGGCCCCATCCCCGACCAGCCGCCATCGCGGAAGCGTCCGGTTGCCAGGTAGCGCCCGCCCAGATAGGTGTCGGCCCAATCCGCCGGAATCTCGAAGAGATAGTCGTTCACACTGTAGGGGTATTCAGGGGCGA
Organism: uncultured Chloroflexota bacterium; assembly: GCA_937974245.1. Lineage (GTDB taxonomy): Bacteria > Chloroflexota > Anaerolineae > Aggregatilineales > Phototrophicaceae > JACKCG01. Next base: position 44,954 of record CALJKV010000105.1, read on the forward strand.
CGAACCAGTTACCCTGCATGTTAGCCCGTCCCAGGTTCGGGCTGAACCAGGCATGAGACGGCGCAGGGTCATCGGGCTGAAAATGCTGTCCCCAGGTGATGTGCAGCAGCGGCCCGGTTTCCGGCCGGTTGAGATATGACAGGCCAACACGCGGGATTTCGTCCAGCCCAACGAAGAACCCGGCGGCGACATCTGTCAGCGGCTGCAAATAGGATGCCCGGTTCAACACGGCGGGGTGATCAGCCAACATCGGGACGGGGATGGCGATTTCAGCTACGCGGCTGCCATCCGGGAGCTCGCCATACGCCAGGCGGTCATGGCCGGTGACAAACAACGAACCGGGGAAGCCATCGGAAGCGCCAGCAGGATCGCCGTCCGGGTTAAACGTCATTGCGCCGCCGCCATACTCGAAGGTGTCGGGGCGTACTGTACCTTCCGGCAGTCGGAACGCGCCCAGATAGGTCAGGTCTTCCGGTTGAATGAGTGCTGTCTGCGCTGTCATGGTGTTAATCCCGCCCAGCAGCAGCAGAACAACGAACATGAACCATAAATGCGTTCTGAACATGCATTACCCTCTGAAACACTGTTTGTGAAAATTATAACATGCAAATTCACCAGTCGTGCCCGGTGTACGGTTCTGATTTTGCGCAAGTACAGGTAGAATGGGGTGGTGGTTTATGCGGTTGAACCACTGTTTCAGGTGGATGATAGACGAGGTGTACCCTTGCAGATTAGTGAATACCAGTGGTCGGGCAACCCGCGTGGAATGCACAACGAAGGCTCTTTCAAACCGTTCTACCCGGAACGATGCACCGCCTTGCAGCTTGGCTGGTATAAGTTAGTCTGCGGCGGTGAGGAATATGTGCCACAATGCCAGTGGCTGCTGCAAAACAACATCACGCCGATTATCCGTATCTACCGGGCAACCCCTGGCGCGATGCCGGTGGACGATGACATACGGCGGCAGTGGGATCAGTACCTGGCAGCAGGTTGCAAGTGGTTTGAGTTCTACAACGAGCCGAATCTTTCCGACCCGGAGTGGCCGGCGGGCATCTGGGTGCATCACCAGAACATTGACGAAGTAATCCGTCCGTTATGCGAAAACTGGCTGGTCTTTGCAGAATACATGGTCAACCGGGGAGCATATCCGGCATTCCCGGCGTTGAGTGAATCGGCCAATGAATCCGATAGCGCCGTGCTGTGGATGGATGCTCTGCTGGGCTACATGCGCGACAACCTCCGTGACCGCTTCCTGCATGTCCTCAACAATGGCACATGGATCGCTACTCACCCCTATACGCTCAACCACTTCTACCAGGAAGAACCGGGACGCCCTACTGTGCAGCGCCCGTACCAGTCGCAGAACGGCACAGAAGCAGGCTGGCACTTCGAGTACCCTTACGACCCGGTGACACAATCCAAAGACCCTGGGCGTAACGTGTTTTCGCCGCCGTTTGGCGACCCGAACGGGATTATTGCAATGGGGCTGGCCTTCCAGCAGCGCCTATCGGACTGGTTCGGCGTGGGGCCGCTGCCCGTTGTCGGGACGGAAGGCGGTGTCTACCCGATTCCGGTAAACGGGCCAGAGCAGACCGATCCGAAGTACGGCGCGTATGACCTGCGCAGCCACGCTGAAGCGACTGTCGCCATGTTCAACTGGATCGCCACTGACACGCCGGAGTGGTTTCTGGGGAGCTGTGCCTGGAAAGAAGACCTGTACTTCAACCAGAATCTCCCGGCAATCTACCGGATGCGGGAAGTGCAGCAGATCTGGCGGTTTGGTGGGCCGGTGACGGTAGGACGCGGGCCGGGGCCAGTGCAGGGTGAACCGAATTTCCACGCGGTCATCCTTGCGCCTGGGTTGCAACCAACCTGGTTTTTTGAGGCGGCCCAATCCTACTGGAACATCTTCCGCCCGCTGGTGACGACCCGCTGGGACTTCATCCCATTTATCCCGTCTGACCGCAGCCTGGGTGTTACCGTCATCACCCCGCCGGATATGGTCGAGACCTTCATCCAGACGATTCAGACCCAGTACCCTAATGTCCTGTTCGACCTGATTATTGTCAGCGGTGACCGAAGCGCCATGATCGACACGCTGAATGCACGGGTGTGGGGCAACCGCCGCTTTGGATAAACAGGATTGCACCTCGATAGCTTAGTGTCATCTCATGAGCCGGAGGAACGCCTCAGGAAAGCCAGGGTTCGATCCCATGCCAGGCTTGCTGCTGCCTCGTTGTATGCCTGCATACGATCCGGCTCAAAGAACCAGTGTCCAGTGCCAGGGTAAGTGTAGAAAGTCACCGGGTGTCCTTCATCCTTTAGAGACTGTTCCAGATCGTCCACGTTGGACTGCGGCTCGAATTCATCGTTTTCTGCGAAGTGACCGAGGTAATCGGCTTTCGATTTACTGAAGTCCGTCGGGCCAGTGCCATAAAAGACAACAACCTGTCGGACGGAGTCGGCAGCATTAACCGACAGTTCCAGCGCATAATACGCCCCCATCGAGAAGCCAATCACCGCTATGCTGGATGATTCAGCACGTTCCTTGAGAAACGTCGTGGCGGCGGCGAGGTCGCCTCTGGCCTGATCGTCGTTTCCACTCAGGGCCGTACTGAGGGTTTCAGCTTCGGCAATCTGGTCTGTGACCTTGCCATGATACAGGTCGGGGGCAAAGGCGATGAAACCAGATTCGGCCAGCCGCCTGCAAAGAGCCTTGATGGTATCATTCAACCCCCACCAGGCGTGGAGAACCAACACAGGGCTGCTTTTGCCGTTAGCGGGCATCGCCAGATAGCCAGCAGGTTGCGTAAGGGACATGAGCATCTCCTTGTTCGTTTGAGATCAATTTTAGAACATTTGTGCATTCCTTGCAATAGGTGGATGAAGGCGAAAACGAAAGATGGCCGCACCCCGTTTAGCTGGAACGCACACAGCGAAAACCGATATAGTAGTTCCAGTCATCCGGGTTGAAGCGGAGACGATAGGTAGACTGCGATTGATAGCCGCCGTAGTTGAGCGATCCGCCGCGCAGCACCCGCGTCACATCGGTTCGGCTGCCGGTATCCGCCTCGCGCCCATCAGTCGCATCATAGGGATAATCCCCGGTTCCGGTGCCTGACCATGCCCACTGTGAATTGGGGTCTTCCGGGCCGCCCCAAAACGAGCTGGTCCACTCCAGCACATTCCCGCTCATATCCTGGGTGCCAACCCACGAGCTACCGTGTGGATGGCTGCCAACTGGCGCAGTTTCATTATCCGAATTGTCTTTGTTAACAGAGTTCACGACTATAAACGGGCTGCCCCAGGGATACCGGAGGGCGCTCGGCCCGCGTGCTGCGTATTCCCATTCCGCTTCGGTGGGCAGGCGCGAGTCGCGCAGTTCACAGAATCTGCGGGCTTCAAACCAGGTGATGCGTTCGCGTGGCCGGTCCGCGTCGCTCCAGCTCCCGGTGCGCCCGGCGGTGCCGCCCAGGCTGGCAAACTGTCCATTGGTGACTTCGTACTTATCCACCCAGAATGGCGCGTCAAAACAGACTTCAAATGCGTCCGGCACTTCACCCATCTTGAAACAACCGGCTGGCACGAGCATCATGGAAATATCGCCGACGACCCATTCAAACGGCTCCCAATTGGAGTTGCGGCCCTCGAATGCGCGGGCTTCGTCCAGCGCTGCCTGTACTGCGGGAGCGGGTTCTGGAAAGCGAAGTCGTTCGACTTCCGCCACCGTGACCAGTGACCGGGCAATCCAGCCTGTGCCGCTCAACAGTTTGACCTCTACCCAATCATCCTGCTGACTGATGATTTCCAGCGTCGCCCCCCGGTCATATTGGGTGAGGATGTCGCCGACCCGGGACGGTTGGCTGCGGACATTCACGCTGTCGCCGTTAATGGTGGCGATTTCGACCATAGCTGTGACCATATCCTGCCGGACGACGCGGGAATCGGGCGTGGAAGTGGAATCCTGCGCGATGCTGGTTTGAATGATAAGTGCAGCCCCAAGAAGCAATCCAACCATGACAAAAACCGTGTATTTGCGCTGGCACATAAGGGTATGTCCTGTCTAAAAAACATAAGGGCAACATTCTGAAAACATGAATTCATTATATCCGGCTTCTGGTGGTAATCGGCTGCGGGATAAAATACCAGCCTGATTGATGACAACCACGAAAGATGCAACATGGCAGACAAGTTCAGCGTCTTTACGAATAATCCCAGAAGTCAGGATCAGTGAGAATCTGCTCAAGTAAATTGTTTTCGTCTTCGCCCCACCCGTGTTGACACTTCATCCAATCCTGTTCTTTGATACGTGGTTCAAGCTTAATTGCCTTCCTTAGCCAGCGAATGGCATCTATTCTCGATGCGTTGGAACCTTCATCAATCAGAGCAAGAGATAACGCAGCTGTAGGGAAATAATCATTTGGATTTTCTCTGACGATTGCCGTCCACTCGGGGATTCTTGTATAAATTGGATCACGCGGGGGAATATCGGTTTCGGTTGTATAGGATGTTGATCGTTTTCTGGGATGATTTGCATACTCTTTTCTTTTCTGTTCACGATACTCATCGGTTAAAAATTCGCTCCATGCTGAAGAAGCTACTCTTTTGAGGTCCAGATAGAATCTTGATGGTGGAAATCTATAATTCTTATTCTCATCAGGTTTGGGTCTTAGATCAAGCAAATGCTTGTCTTCGACTTGAATCCAATAATCACCTTCTAACAATATCGCAAAAATTGGTTTTCCTAGACGATCCGCTCTATTTAACTCTCTTGGTACCCACTTCGATGATTTTGCATGAGGAGTCATAATTACAATAAAAGCAGCACAAGTATCTATATTTTGTTCAAGCTCAAGTGTCCATGGCTTACTATAATCAATATGTTTAGCAAACCAAATATTAAACCCCCTTTTTTCAGCTTGTTCGGCCAGTTCGTGGGCATATTCTTTATCGAATGTGCTGTAGCTGATAAAGATGTGTGACAATTTTCCAGACCCTCGCTTACATTAATGCCGATTGTCGCTCAAATAATTTCGTTTTGCGATTTCCTGTATAAAGGCAAAATTATTTAATAAACAGCATAAGCTATAAATAGAGCTGAGTCTATTAGCGGTATCCCGCTGGATACACTTCAGATGATTGGCAGGATGATTATCTTGTGCTGCTCTCTGAACAAATGTTCGAACAAAAATTCGAGCATAAATTCACCAACTGCAACCCGTTTTGTGCTATTGTTTAGTCATCAGCTTTTAGTTATCAGGTGTCGGCTTTTCTCATCATGATTTATCCTTGTTTCCCCCTCAAGCCTCAGCACTCAAGACTCAGCACTGCTTGTACTACCTTGCTGCAATCGCTGCAATCGCTGCAAAAATCCGTTTTATTGCAAAAATACCCCGTTTTTCCCCTCATTGCCCCGAACTGAATAGCATATCGGTTGGCAATTTGCGGCAAACCCGCCCCTCTATGCAACAAAATACGGCGTAAACCACAGGCATTGCCGGAAAATCGCCCCGCCATCCCGCCGTTTTCATCTTCACCTCACCGCCTGCGCCAAAATCGGCTATAATCCCCGCCATGAAACCATCACCTTCACCTAAACTTCGCCTCGCGGTCATCATGGGCGGCGTGGCACTCATTCTGTTGATTCTGCTGGCGCTTGACCTCACCAATCGTGGCGCGGCCTGGCGGTTGTTCTGGTCGCTCACCGGCGAAGAAACCCCGCTGGCTCAGGTGCGCGGCATGGTCGAATGGCTGGGCACATTCACCCGGCAGCAGCCCAATACCGCGCCGGATGTCCCCATCAACCACGTCACGGAAAATCCGTTCGGCATCAACACTTTCCTGGAACAGGAGGTCGAACCGGCCAAGCGTGAGCAGCAAGTCCAGATGATCGCCGACGCCGGATTTGGCTGGGTTCGCCAGGAGTTCGCCTGGGAGGACATCGAGATACACGGGCGCGGAGACTATGAAGACCGCCGTAACGATACGGACGGTGACGGCCAGCCCGATGCGGTAGATGCCTGGGCGAAGTACGACCAGATTGTAGATTTAGCCGACCAGTACGGCCTGCAAATCCAGGCGCGGCTGAGTAACCCGCCAGACTGGACGCACGCTAACCCCGATATTGGCGACAAAGCGCCGCCCGATGACGTTCAGGACTTCGTAAATTACGCCGTCACGCTGGCGGAGCGCTATAGAGGGCGGGTGCGCTACTTCCAAATCTGGAACGAGCCGAACATCTACCCCGAATGGGGCAACCAGAATGTCAGCCCGGAAGCCTACACCGAACTACTGTGCCGGACGTACACCGCGCTCAAGGCAGTTGACCCGGAAAACGTCGTCATCGCCGCCGCGTTAGCGCCAACCGTGAGTCTCTCGGCGGACAACCTCAACGACTTCATTTTCCTCCAGCGCATGTATGACACCGGGGCGGGCGACTGCTTCGATATTATGGCGGCGCAGGGCTACGGCCTCAACAGCGGCCCTACCGATCACCGGATGCGCCCGACCACCGTGAATTTCGCCCGCAACGTGTATATCCGCGACATCATGGTGGCGAACGGTGACGCGGCGAAACCAATCTGGATCAGTGAGATGGGTTGGAACGCCCAGCCCGACGACCCGGCCATCATCACCTCGCAGTTTGGCGAGTTCGGCATCGTGACCGAGGAACAGCGGGCACAGTATACGCCGCTGGCCTACCAGCGGGCGCAGGAAGAATGGCCCTGGGTAGGCGTGATGAACGTGTGGTTCTTCAAACGCGCCGCCGATTACGAGCAGAACCAGGCGTTTTACTACTTCCGTATGGTCGAACCGGATTTCACCCCCCTGCCGGTCTATGACGCCATGCGGCAGTATATCTCCGGGCAAGAGCCGGTGCTGTATCCCGGCATCCACCAGGCTGAAGACTGGGCGGTACACGTTAACGGGGAACACACATTGGTGGACTTCCCCGGCGCGGAGTTCGGGAAAGTCCTGCAAGCCGACGAGATCAGTTTCACTGTTTATGGCACCAGCGTCGTGCTGTTCTGGCGCGGCGGGGGCGAAACGCTGTACGTCGAAATTGACGGGGAAAACACGGTGGCGGGCGGGCAGTGTAACCATCCGCTGGCCGATGATGAACTGCATTTCACCGCATTCTGCCTGGGGCTGACCGCCGGGGAACACACCTTCCGCATCACGCCGGTCGTGCCAGATGAGCCGCTGATTATTGACTCGATTGCCGTGCTGGATCGCACCTTTGAGAATGTCGCGCCGCTGGCGGGTGGCACGCTGGCCGTACTGATCGTGGCCGGTATCGCGGTGGTGAGCGGCCTGCGGGAACGGCGGAGACGCACGGCATGAAGTCCCGACTGCCGCTTCCCGCGCTCACGCTGGCCGCCGTCATGCTGATTCTGCTGCTGGCGGCGGGGCTGCGTTTCCACCGTCTGGGCGAGCAGTCCTTATGGAATGACGAGGGCAATTCCTACGTCCAGGCGGGTCGCTCATTCAGCGACATCGCAGCTAACGCCGCCCGTGACATCCACCCGCCTGGCTACTACTGGCTGCTGGCCGCGTGGCGCGGGTTGACCGGAGAAAGTGAGTTTGCACTGCGGGCGCTTTCGGCGCTCGCCAGCGTCGCCAGCGTCGCGTTTATGTATGCGCTCGGCAGTCGGTTGTTCGGGACGGCGGCGGGCATCACGGCGGCACTGTTCATCACCTTCAATACCTTCAATATTTACTACGCCCAGGAAGCACGCATGTATGCGCTGCTGGCGCTGTGGTCGGCGGGATCGCTGTGGGCACTGGTTGGGCTGTTGTTCGCCAGAAATCAGCCACCCGTAGGGGCGAGGCATGTCTCGCCCCTGCCGGCCACCAGCACCCAACGTGGTCGCCCGTCCACCCCTATATGGCGCTGGATTCTGGCGCTGGCGCTATTCAACGCAGTGGGGCTATATACGCAGTATGCGTTCCCGTTCGTGATGCTGGCGCAGGGCGTCCTGGCCGTCCTGTGGCTGCTGGCGGATGCATTCCAACCGGGCGACAGGCGCATCCATCTGCGGGCGGTGGGGCGGCGGCTCATCGCCTACGCCGAGGCTAACCTGCTGGCGCTGCTACTGTTTCTGCCTTGGCTTCCCACCGCACTGAACCAGGTCACTTCCTGGCCGAACACCGGAGAGCAAAGCAGCATCCCCGACGCGCTGGCGACGATTCTGCGCTGGCTGGCGTTCGGCATCACCGAGAATCCCGGCGCACTGGCAGTGGCCGTCTACTTTTTCCTGCTGTTTGGCCTGTTGACCACCGGCGTCCCTTCACAAAAACGTGGTTGGTGGCGGCTGCTGCTCCCGGTGCTGTGGGCGGCGCTGCCGGTGGTGCTGTTCCTCTCGCTCGACATGTTCCGTCCAGCCAACCTCAAGCTGCTGCTTCCGGCTCAGTTGGGATTCGCCCTTTGGATGGGGCGCGGCGTGTGGGTGCTGTGGCACTTGCAGCCCCGTTACTGGGAAGCAGCGGAGAGTCCGAGTCCGGCAGCAGCGCGGTTACACGACTTCCGCCAGTGGTCACGGGGTGTTTTACCGCGCCTGGCCGCCGGGGTGGGTGTGGTGGCACTGGCTCTCAACCTATGGAGCGGGATACCGGCACTTTATAGCGACCCGGCCTACCAGCGCGACGATTACCGGGGGATTGTCGCCACCATCACCGCCGAACTCCGCCCCGGTGATGCGATCATCCTGGACGCGCCCAACCAGGAAGAGGTCTTCCGCTACTATTATCGTGGAGACGCCCCCGTTTACACCCTGCCGCCGGGACTGGGCGGGGACGATGACGAGACACGGAGTCTCGTGCATGAGATCATCAACCAGTATAACCGGGCGTTTGTCGTGTTCTGGGGCGAGGCCGAACGCGACCCGAACCGCGTGGTAGAAACCACGCTCGACAGCCAAACTTACGAGGCCGGGCAGGACGTGTGGTACGGGGCGGCCCGGCTGGCACGCTACGTGATGCCCACTCCGATGCTCGCCCCGACCCCGGTAAATGCCCGTTTTGGCGATTCGATCACGCTGGAAAGCTATGCCCTGAGCACCCGCACCGTGCAACCGGGGGACGTGCTACAACTCGAACTGCGCTGGACGACGGACAGCCCCATCGAACGGCGCTACAAGGTATTCCTGCAACTGCTGGATTCCGGTGGCGTCCTGGCCGCGCAGCGCGACAGCGAACCGGGCGGCGGCTCATTGCCCACCATCGACTGGACTCCGGGCGAGACGGTAAGCGACAATCACGGCCTGCTGATTCCGCGCGACCTGCCCGCCGGGGACTACACGCTGATCGCCGGCCTCTACGACAGCGACGACCCCACCGCCCGCCTGCTCGTTGGCGAGGATGATTACCTGGAACTGGGAACGATTCGGGTCGGAGAGAGTTAGAGCATAGGTTCAATAGGGGGAATTATGCCGCAGATTGATTGGAATACGCTGCTGACGGCCTTTGTCATCCTGTTCTGTGTCATCCCACTGGTACTGACACTCATCATCGGCTTTATCCTGTTCCGCGCCAGCAAACGCTGGTTGGAGCCCTTCCTGCGCCCTGAACCGCATCAGCTCCAGGCTGAACTACAGCGGCTGCGCCGGAAGTATCCCCAGGAAACCACGGCCCAACTTGTGAACCGGCTGATTGGGCGGCAGGCGATACGTGGCGGCGTGCTGGGTGCGCTCACCAGCATCGGCGGCTTTGTCACGCTGCCGATTGCGCTCCCGATAGACATTCTGGGGTCGCTGCGGATACAGGGCTACCTGGTCAATATCATCGCCCAGGCTTACGGACATACCGAAACATCCGAACTTGAACAGCAGGTACGCACCTATCTTATCACGACCGGCAGCAGCGAAATCACCCAGGGCGGCATCCGGGTGATGATGCGCTTCGTCGCCAGGGTAGCAGGCGAAACGCTTGCCAAGTTCGTGCCATTTATCGGGGCGATGGTGGGCTTCATCGTCAACTATCTGATGATTCAGGCGACGGGCCGGGTCGCCGCTGGGTGGTACAGCAAACGTCCGGTGATTGCGCCGCGTGCTTAGGGCAGCGCCTTGATTTTGGCGATGAGCGCCGACGTGCTGTGTCCCGGCAGGAAGTCAATCAGCATCACCTTCCCGCCGTACGCCTCGACAGTGGGGCGTTCCGGCAGGGGCTTGTGGGCGTAATCGCCACCCTTTACGTAAATATCCGGCTGGAGGGCGGTGAGCAGCGTATCCGCCGTATCACCCTCAAAAATGATGACTCCACTCACCGGCAGCAGCGCTGCCAGCAGCCGCGCCCGTTCCGCCGCCGGGATCAGCGGCCTGCCCGCGCCTTTGAGGCGGGTGGTGCTGGTGTCCCCGTTCAACCCCAGAAAGAGCGCATCGCCCAGCGCCCGCGCTTTTTCCAGGTAATCCAGGTGGCCGATATGCAGCAGATCAAAGTGGCCGTTGGTGAAAACCAGGGTCTGCCCGGCCTCGCGCAGCGCCACCCGCTGCCGCAGCGCCGCCTCTACTGTGAGAATATGTCCCATCATTCCCTCATCTGCAACAAAATTTCACAAATCTTAAACAGGCGGACTTGTGGGCCACCCGGCTTTCCACTAGACTTTTAGTATATGGCAAGTTCACGCTGTTTTGATTGTTATACGTTTGAGCGTGTATTTCAAGTGACTGCGTTTGTGACCCGGCGTGTACCAGCACGTTTTGATAGCTCACAGCGGCCATTCAGGACGGCTTTCTGGCTGCCCGCGTGGAAATAGCCTCAAGGGACACACCCTGTTCGCATCAGGGCGTGCATTTCAATTGAGCCTGTTGTCTTGTTAAAATGGAGTGTTCACAGCTTATGGCTAAGATCATCATCGTGCTGCCCACGTACAATGAAATCACTAATCTCCCCCTGATCTCCAAAGCAATCTTTGATCTGGGTGTGGAAGATTTGCATATCCTGGTCGTGGATGATAATTCACCGGATGGCACCGGTAAACTGGCGGATGAACTGGGCGCGAACACCTATCCGGGACGGTTGCATGTGCTGCATCGTACCGAGAAAGCCGGGTTGGGGCCGGCGTACATCGCCGGGTTCAGAAAGGCGCTCGAAATGGGCGCTGATTTTGTCATCCAGATGGATGCTGATTTTTCTCACCAACCCAAATACATTCCGGAACTGCTGAGTGCCATTGAACAGCATGACCTCGTTATCGGGTCGCGCTTCGCCAAAGGCGGGAGTGTGGATGAAACCTGGGGCATCCACCGCAAACTGTTGAGTTGGTTCGCTAATCGTATTTATACCCCTATCATCCTGGGGATTCCGGTGTATGATGCCACTGGCGGCTATCGTATTTGGCGGCGGAATACGCTAATCGGTTTGAATCTTGACCGGATTCGCTCCAACGGGTATGTTTTCCAGGTCGAGATGGCGTATGTGACACATCGTCTCGGCTTCAGGGTAAGTGAAATCCCGATTTACTTCCCGGATCGCCAACATGACCAGTCAAAAATGGATTTTTCGATTACCATAGAAGCAGCATTGCGGGTGTGGCAGGTGATGATGCGCCACCGCCGCCTGAATGCCCAGATGCGTGGTACTGAGGCAGAAGTACACTCCTAGGTATATAGTATTGTCGTCATATCGGTCAGGCCAAACACCATGATGCCCACACGAATCGAACGTACACGGATTAGCCAGCTTACCTCGACCTACAGCCCGGATGAACCGCCGCGTCTGGCGTTGGATTTTGGGGATTATCTATCCCTCTTATGGCGGTTAGACCAGGTTGCGACGGAAGCCATCAAGGTTAAGTATTACCGGCGCTGTCTCCAGGCCGTTGCGGCAGGGTTGGGCATTCAAAGCTCGCAAGTCGTCAAGTTAATGGAGTTAACCGCGCCCGGCCAGCTTTACGAGCAGCTTGCAAACGTGCCGTATCGCAATGCCAGTCGCCTGCTGGATGCCCAGGACCGCAAAGCAGCCATCGCCCAGATGTCACAGCTCCGGCTCGACATTTTGCGGGTGGGAACTTATCACGATAAATGGCCGGTAAGCTGGCCGGGCAGCGGGATTATGGATACCGACCTGCGCGAACGGGTCTTCGCTGTTTTATTCACGGCGCTGCAAGGCCAGTACGAGAACTTCGGGCGGCTGCTGCTGGTGATTGACATTGTGTTAAGCGAACTTCTGTTAGGTACACGGGAAATGGCCGAGGTCAATATCGCAGACCTGGTTGAGGTGCATGGCTACCCCAACTTCAACGACACTAAAGTCCGCGCCCTGTACTACAGTGAAAGCAAATCATAACCGGCAACCGGCTTCAATCCTCGCCGTGTTCCGCCCACCATGCCTTTGACCACGCAACAGCCTTGACGATGCCCTCGGCCAGCGGAGTCTGCGGGTTATAGTCCAGCAAGGCACGGGCTTTGCCGGTATTGGCGACATAGTGGGTCACTTCACCCACGCGGGCTGATTCAATCGTCATATTCACAGGCTTGCCGAGTGCCTGTCCGATGTACTCCGCCATCTGAATGAGCGAACTGCCCTGCCCGTAGGCCAGATTGATCGTGTGGTTGGCCGCCCCGCCGCTAACGAGCCGGTCAATCCCCCTGGTTATCCCATCCACACAGTCATCCACATACGTAAAATCCAGCATTTTATCCCGGCCATAGATCGTGATCGGCTCGCCATGATTGATTTTACGGATAAACAGCGGGATAACGCGCTCCATGCGTTCGATGTCGTTATCGAAACGACCATACACGTTACTGAAACGGAACACGAGATATGGTAGATTGTAGCACTGCGCGTAGGAATAGATGAGCGCCTCGCCGGAGATTTTGCTGGCGGAGTACGGGCTTTCGGTAAAGGCGAAATCGGCGTGCGATTCTTCGGTGATGTAGCGGTGGATGTCGCCGTAAACTTCCCGCGAGCTGCTGAACACCACCGGCAGGTCGTTGCGGCGGCAGAATTCCAGAACGTTAAATGTCATGATGATGTTCTTCAGGGCGCGATCCGGCTGTTCGACCAGTTCATGCACTTTGGCATGAGCGGCGAAGTGGACAACCACATCCAGGTTATCCGGGTATTTGACGTAACCGATGCCACCCTCATAGTTGCTGTAGGGGGCGCTCAAGTCCTGGAGCAGGGTTTCAATCTGGTCCGTCCAGGTGTTGGGGCGGATGTCTATGCCAAATACCGTGTGTCCGGCATCTTGCAGGCGCAGTGCCAGGTTCGTGCCAATCTGTCCGCTGGAGCCGGTAATGAGTACGCGCATGAATGTCTCCTCTTCAGGCCGTTGGTACCGCCAAACAGGTCTGATTGTAACGGCAGGCGTGGCGCGTTTCCACTGCTGGTTGCCCGGTGAATGCCCTACTGCCCTTACCCGCCGTCCGCCGGGAAGATCATACAGGTGGTCGTGCCGTGTCCATAGAGCTTGCCGCCCGCATCGGTGACTTTGGCTTCGGCGGTTGCCATGCGCCGCCCACTGTGCAGCACCTGCGCCTCGCAGCGCACCGGGCCGGTATGCTGGGTCAAGGGGCGCACGAAGTTGACGTGCAGTTCCAGAGTCGTGTAAAGCACTCCGGCGGACAGCGTGGTATGCACCGCGCACCCCAGCGCCGAATCGAGCAACGTGCTGATAAGTCCGCCATGCACCACCCCTATCGGGTTGTAGTGGTATTCCGCCGGTTCTGCTGTGAATACCGCCCGGCCTTTCTCGACTTCGCCCAGCGTAAAATTCATCAGGCGGGCAATGGGTGGCGGCGGAAACTGCCCGGCGATCATCGCCTGCATGATTTCCAGCCCGCTCATGGTCGCTGCGTGCTGCACATATACCATCGGGTCATCCCAGGTGACAGTCAGAGTGCGGTTATTGTCATTTGACACGGCATATTCTCCTGGATACGGGAATCGGTCAGGGTGCGGCCTGATTGTGCCGGAAAATCGCCGTGAATTATAGGGGGTAGTTGTTATAGCACCTGGACTCCGAGTCGTTCCAGCAGCTTGCGGCTCAAAGCCGCCTCGTATTTGATCGGCGGTTTTTCGGGGGCGTGCGAATCGGAACCCGCGCTGGTGAACAAATCGTGCTTCTCTGCATAAGCCTTGTACATTTCAATCTGTTCCGGCGTGTGGCGCGGATAATACACCTCAAATCCGTCAATCGGGGTTTCAGCGCGGAGTTCATCCAGCAGCGCCTCATTAAATTTGACGTAACCATCCCCACGCCCCGGATGCGCGATCAGGCAGATTCCGCCGCACTGGTGGGCGGCCTCTACGACGCGGCTGATCTCAATGGTGGTGATTTCCAATCCCGCATCCAGGAGCAACCTGCCAGCGGAGCGTTCCTCACTGTGGTAGCCATGTTCTTTCACCAATTTGACCAGGCTGTGCGGCTGTTGCACCGAGGGCTGTTCGATAATCTTCTGTACTTCGTCTTCCGGCAGCGGGTAGCCCTGCTCTCCAATCGCCCTGACTACCTGCCGGATGTTCTCCTGCTGGCGATGCAGCAAATCATCCGCGACGGCCCGCAGCGGGGCGGCGTTCTGGTCGAAGCCAAAACACAGCGTATCCACCGGCTCAGTCCCATCGTGCCAGTGGGCACTCATCTCGACTGCCGGGATCAGCAGAAAACCCTTCTCCCGCGCCACCTGTTGCAGCACCGGCACAATGTCCACCCGGTCATGATCGGTGATGGCCGCCGCGCCAAAGCCCTCCTGAAGCAGATAATCAATCAACGCCTCCGGTGTCCACGCGCCGTCACTGTGAAAAGTATGCAGTTGCAGATCAATTGGAGCATCCGCTGCCAGATTAGTTACCATAGGTCGTTCCTTTTCGTGGTGTAGTGTATTTCTACAGTGTCATGCCCCTGGCTTGCCTGTGCCGGACTGCCGCCGTTTTCGCGCCAGTAGCCCCCGGTAGAGGCCGTCCAGGTCGCTCACCAGCCGGTCTATCCCGTAGCGATCCAGCATGATGGCCTGCGCCGCTTCGGTTTCCGGCGGATTATCCAGTGTGGCGAGAATCCCTTCGGCCAACGCCGGCGGGTCATCAGGCGGGACGAGCGTCCCTAACGCCCCCTGATCGAGCATATCCGGCAGGCCGCCTACCGCCGTCGCCACCACCGGGCAGCGAGCTACCAGCGCCTCGATCACGGGGACGGGCGTGCCTTCGCTCAGGCTGCTCACCACCAGCACATCCAGGTCACTGTAAATCGGCGGAATGTCCCGCTGCCACCCGGTCAGCGTCACCACTGCGCCCAGCCCCAGGCGCTCAATATGCGCTTCGACTTCCGGGCGCGTCAGGCCGTCTCCCACGATGACGAAGCGCACATCCGGTCTTTTCTGGTGAATCAGCGCGGCGGCATCTAAAAAGAGGGCATGGTTCTTCACAGCCGCCAACCGCCCCACAATCCCCACCAGCGGGGCATCCGCAGGAATGTTCCACTCCTGGCGAAACCCGCAGCAGCCACGTGACATATTCACAAAAGGCGACAGGTCCAGACCTAGAGGCAGGACGGTAATCTGAGCGCGGCGGGCGATATGGTAAGTTTCCGCTAGTTCGCGCCGCAGCGTCTCGGTTAGTGTGACAATGGTATCCGACCAGCGTGCCGCCAGCCGCTCCATACCAACGAACACCCAGGCCATACCGGGCCTGAAATACCCCTGGAAATTATGGCCGTGAAACGTATGTACAACCACCGGTACCCCCGCCAACCGTGCCGCCAGCCGCCCCAGAAATCCCGCTTTCGCCGTATGGGTATGCACCACGTCCGGCTGAAATTCCCGCATGAGCTGGTAGAGACGCCACACCGCCACCAGGTCACGCCAGGGGTGAATCGGGCGGCGCAAAACGGGTATAATCACCGCGTTCACCTGATGCTGCTCGGCCAGGTAAGCCATATCACCATCGTCGGATTCGACTGTGCCATATACCAGGCGCGAGTCGTAGTCCGGGCTGCCCAACCGTTCTGCCAGCAAAATCGCGTGCAGGCTGGGACTGCTGATATTCAAACGGGTGATGATCCGTAAAATGCGCGTGGGTTGTTGATTCAATGGGCTACCCTGGGTACTCCTTCAATAGCTGAGTATACACCGCCAGCGTTTCTTCTAAAACACGCGTCAGCGAGAATTCTTCCTCCGCAATCTGCCGCCCGCGCGCGCCCATCTCACGGCGCAAGGCGGGATTCTCGATCAGCCGGCGCAGCGCTACTGCCAGCGCATCCACATCGCCTGGTGGCACCAGCAGGCCGTTGACACCTTCGCGCACGACCTCACGGCAGCCGGGAACATCAGTCGTCACTGCTGCCCGTCCACAGGCCGCCGCCTCAATCAGCACTTTCGGCACACCTTCCCGCGCCGACGGCAGGCAGATGATGTGTGACCCGGCGAACACCTGGGGCATGTCGTCACGCTTGCCCCACCATTCGACAGCATCCCCCGCCTGCCACTCTGCCAGTTGCTCCGGGGGAATCGCATCCGGGCTGCTCGGTTCGGGGTAGCCGACAATCACGAAGCGTGCCTGTACCCCGGCATCGCGTAACTGCTGCGCCGCCTGGACGTATTCACCTATTCCTTTTGTCCACAGCAAACGCCCGGCGAACACCACAAGCGGCGTCTCGTCACTTTCCGGTTGTGGCGTAAATTCGTCCACATCTACCCCGCTGCCTTTAATAACCAGCGTGCGTTCCGGCGGAATCATGCCGCGTTGCAGGAACAACCGTTGGTCGTCCGGGTTCTGGAAGATGAGACGGCTATTGATCGGACGCAGCGCCAGCCTGTAGGCCATCTCTGCCCCTGCCCGGAGCAAGCGCGTCTTGAGATCATTTTCGATGAACACCGTCCCCAGTCCAGTCAACGAGTGAACCACGACTGGCACGCGGGTAATCTGCGCCACGATACCACCATAAATCACTGCTTTGATGGTCACATGATGCACAATATCGGGCTTAAGCTGGCGATACAGGCGGTATAATGCCCGGAATGTGCTGACTTCTTCCCAGGGGCGCGTCCCGTGCTGGCTGATCGGCAGTGGGTGGAAGACGAAACCCTCATCCAGGATGAGGCGAACATTCGCCTCGTCATGGGTTGACGTCGCAACATGCACCTCATAGCCGGCGACGCGAGCGGCACGGGCCAACGGGATGCGATGGGTGACAAAAAACCGCGGGATATTCACAACATACAAGATGCGTTTTTGGGGAGATTGGGTCATGAGACAGCACCGTATCTATAGGGGCAATAAGAGCCGCCTCATCATACTCAACGCGCTGGCAGATTGCAAAACCAAGCCAGGCAGGCGGCGGCGCTCACTTCGATTCTTGGCGCAGCCCACAAGAGGCGGTACACTAGTATCATAAAGTGGGGTGGTTTAGTCACGAACAAGGGACTTAAGCCCTTGTCTCCCCGACTTCAGGGTTTTATGCACTGGCAGGAGCGAGTCTTGAGGGACTGAGGACTGCCTACTCGCACCTGTGAACCAGGAGGCTGAATCGTATGTCGCAAGATCGCGCCGCTGTGCTGGCCGCTATCGAAGAGGAAGTGCGTGCCTGTACCGCGTGCCGCCTGTATCAGGGCACAAACAACCCGGTGCCCGGCGCGGGAGACCCGCACGCCGAAATCATGTTTATTGGCGAAGGGCCGGGTTTTCATGAAGACCGTTTGGGGCTGCCATTCGTCGGGCGCTCCGGGGATTACCTTAACTATCTGCTGAACCTGGTTGGGTTGAACCGTGACCAGGTGTTCATCACCAATGTCGTCAAACACCGCCCGCCGGAAAATCGAGACCCTTCACCAGATGAAATTGTCACCTGCAAAGGATTCCTGGATCGTCAGATTGGGATCATCAACCCGCTGGTGATTGCCACATTGGGACGTTACAGCATGGCACGGTACTTCCCCGACGCTCGCATCAGCAGCATTCACGGTCAACCCAGATACGACACTGACAACCAGCGGGTCTATTACCCGCTTTTCCACCCGGCGGCGGCACTGCGCAATCCCGGTCTACGGCGGGACATGGAGACCGATTTCCACCGGATGATTGAGGTTCTGGCAAAAGTGAAAGCCATGCGTGGCGAGGATGCACCGCAATCAGAAGCCGAGCATCAACCGCAATCCCCACCTCCTGATGACAAACCGGAGGAACCACCGCAGCAGCTCCGGCTGTTTTAGCGGTAGCCAGCGGTTCACTTCATTATGATTGAACAGCTCACAGATCTTCTCCCCTCGTTTATCGTCGCCATGCTTGTAATTGCACTGGTGCTGTTTATCATGGCGCTCCAGCAGCTCCATCTGGGACGCACCGGTTCTTACTGGCGGCTGCGGCGCACAGCGGGACAGCGTGGCGGGCGGTTGTTTCTGCTTTCCGTGGGATTGTTTATCGCGGCGCTGGCGCTGGCATTCTACAGCGGGCTGGCGAGCGTGGCCTATAACCAGATCAATCTGCTGCTGGCGAACGATCCCAGCGGCCTGAAGGGGGTCGCCCTGCCCACTGCGACAAATCCCGGTGACCCGACCCGTACACCTACCGCGACCATCACACCTGTACCGCCCAGCCGCACCTCCACCGGGACAGCAACGGCTACGCCGACACCGACCCATCCTCCCAGTGCGACGCCCACGAGTACCGCTACCGCCACCCCGAGGGCCACCGAAACCCCCACAGCGACCCTGACACCGAGCATCACCCGGACGCCCACGCCGACCTTCGAGGCGATCCTCAATTTGACTCCGGTGCTATCTTCAAGGCAGCCACGCCAGAGCGCAGCGCTCGATCTGACCGCCGCCGCTGAAGGAGTCACGCTGGGTGGCAGACCGGACCAACCGGGAATCACGTTTCCTGCCGGAATCACGCGCATATTCCTGTTTTTTGCCTACCGTGATCTGGATAACGGGTTGGCCTGGTCGCGTATCCTGTATCGAGAGGGTATCCCAGTACAGGGGCAGTCATATTTGTGGAGCGGTGGCGAAACCGGCAGCAGCTACTTTTTCTTTGGCGATCAGGCCGGTTACTTACCGGGGGAATACACGGTGCGCTTGTTTCTGGGCGATCAGGAAATGAGCCGGCTCACATTTACTGTTGAGGAGCAGTCATAAGCATTGAATCAGGACACCGTTGGCAGGTGGTATAATTAAGCGCAGAGTTGCTGTAATCCAAAATATAGAAGTCAATTAAATTAGGCAAAAGCAGTACATTGACGGAATCAAAGATGGCGGTATACTTCATCCCGTCGTAAAATTCAGCATAATGGAAAATGATCGAAATCGGTGATAGTTGAGGAAAATCACAAATAATTAACATTTCCTTTACACTCAGATGGCTTTTTTGCGATACCCTTGGAGTATGGCAATCACCTGAAACACTGATGATGGAGCGAGAGATAAACGAGTGTGCCAGACCGAAACAACTCAACCACGCGATAGACACTAAGTACGGTTGCAGCCTTTGAGCAAAAGTGTGTATGATGCGGATTAAGATAGGCTAATGGTTAGTAGAGGATGTGTTATGCTGAGAATCTGTGTGTGTTATAATGAGTTATCAGCAAATTAAGGGCTGTGTGTTCATTGCGATCAAGAGGACAACTATTTAAAGCTAGGTTTATCTAGCAGGATGTAACAATGACAAACAGCGTTCTCGTCGTTGATGACGATCCACCGTCACGAGTATTCCTAGAGCAGATTTTGCGTTCATTAAAGGTCGAGGTTCAACAAGCGGTTGATGGTGCAGAGGCAATAGACCTGCTCGAACACACCACCCCAAATGTCATCTTCCTGGATATGTACTTGCCACGTGTAGGTGGGTTGGATGTATTAGGCTTTATCCTCGATACGCCGCGCCTGAGTAATACTATCGTCGTCGTTGTCAGCGCCCATGAGCATATTCGTTTCCCTAGCTGCCGGGAACTTGACCGGGTAGATGAGTATCTTGTCAAGCCAGTTTCTGTTAGAACCATACGTGATCTGGCGCAGCGAGCGATTTCCGGACAGTTGATTCGTTAATTACGTCTGGGTTGGTGGGCCATTCTACCAACCGGACTGTATTGGTCTGCATTCCACATCTTCTCTTGTGCGACTCCCTGAATCAGGTACAATCCAACATAGATAAGGCTGACACAGTTCACGTTATTTTGCCGTAGAGGCTGTCCCTACTGCATTTAGTGAATGATGTGCCTTCTAGTCAATAAGGCTTACGCCGCAACAGGCGGCGCTAGAGTGTAAACGATGGCGTTTGATTTTGAAGCCCTGGTAGGACATTTATATGTAGTCGGTGGCCGTTCGATCAGTGCTCCGCCCCCCGGCGCACTGGTGGAAGTTGCCCCGCGCAAAGCAGCACGCGGACGGGAAACCGACACCTTTTTTGTGCTCGTCTATCCGTCCGGGCAGGTAGTCGCCCCACCGGCTTTTTACGAGCAAATGGCATCCCTGGCCGCCGAGCGCTATTTTAGCGCTACGGGCAGTATCACGGCGGCGCTACGCAGCGTCTTTGGTAGTCTGAATGGCGACCTGCACGAGCATAACATCAGCGGCAAACGTGCTTATGAAGCCAACATGCTGTGCGCGGTGCTGCACGATAACGAACTCTACCTGGCACGTGCCGGTTCGGGCATTGCTCTGCTATCCGGTGACGAGCAACATAGCTTCCCCGATGATTTGAGCAAAGATGAAGCGATTTTCCGGCCCCCCATGGGCGTTCACCCCGTGGTGGATGTGCGGATGACACGCTACCCAGTCACAAGTGGCAGCCGTCT
Organism: uncultured Chloroflexota bacterium; assembly: GCA_937974245.1. Classification (GTDB taxonomy): domain Bacteria; phylum Chloroflexota; class Anaerolineae; order Aggregatilineales; family Phototrophicaceae; genus JACKCG01. The sequence continues at coordinate 65,676 of CALJKV010000105.1, forward strand.
CGTCCTGGGCGATTCTGGTTTAGCCGACCTGGATCGAGACAAACTCTGGGCAGGACTTAAAGCTCAGGACATGGCGGCAGCCCTGGCTGCCCTCAAAGAGATTGCCCCGGCGCAACTGACTCTGATGGCCGCCGAGTTCGTCCCGCCCGAAGCGCCTGTTTCTGTCCCGGCACGTGAGGCGGAATCGACGGTTCGCCAACCGCCACCACCTGACCCCACCCCTGATACCGAGACACCACTCCCTGCCGCGCCACCTGCCGGTAAGCTGGCCCAGGCTGCTGAGACAGTGCAATTACGGGCGCAGCGTGGGACAGCCTCCGCCGCACAGCGTACCGCTAGTGCCCTGGAAGGCGCAAACAGCCTGCTCGATAAAGCGCTGCCCGAACCCAAAGAAGGCCAGCGCAGTTGGATTGCCAGCCCAGCGGCAGCAGGCGCAGCCATTCTGATTCCAGTGGTGGTAGTGCTGGTTGTCCTGGTAATGTGGTTGGCCGGGACTGGCGAGAGTGAGTTTGAACTTTGTGTGCAGGAAGCGGGGCAGGCCGCCCAGACTGCTGAGGGAATCGCCTCTAGCGATGTACAGGGGACGCTGGCCGCCTGGAATGCGGTGCTGGCTGTCGTCAACCGCTGCGAACAGATGCGAACAGGCGACCCGACTCTGGCGGCGCTTGTCCGGCAGGCACAGTCGGTGATTGACCACCTTTCCTATGTCGAGCGGCGCGATGTCACCGTATTGAAGGCGTTTCGGAATGCCGTCCTGGAAAAAATCGTCTTGAGCGGTCTCGACCTGTATATACTGGATACACAGAACGAGCAGGTCTACCGTGTCACACTGACAAGCGACGGACGCAGCACGGTACCATCGGCGCAGGAAGTCATTCCGGCGATGCGGATTAACGCCACCATCGGTCAGTTCCGCGTGGGAAACCTGATTGACATCGCCTGGTCGGACGATGATGCCGAGATTATCGCAGTAGATCGTAACGGCCTGGTAATCAATTGTTCGGCGGGATTGATCGGGAACTGCGGCGCACAACGGTTGCAAGCGTCGGAACGCTGGGTCAATCCGACGGCGATTACACTCTGGGGCGGTAAGCTGTACATCCTGGATGCCGAAGCCAACCAGCTCTGGCGCTACGAAGCGGTAGGCGGCAGTTATCTGAATCCCCCGATTGAGTATTTTACCGGGGAAGGTCGCCCGGATATTCGGTTGGGAGTGGATTTCGCGATTGATGATAATGGCATCGTGTATGTTCTGATGGCGAACGGCTCGCTTGTCAAGTTCCTTTCCGGTGTGCAGCAGCCTTTCGGCTATGCTGGCTTCCCGGAAGGCCAACAGTTGACCAGTGCCAACGCCCTGTTCCTCGACCCAAACCCGGTTACGCAGTTGATGTATATCGTCAACCGGGCGGAACGCACCATCTATGAAACCTCGTATGCTGGGTCATTCGCCAACAGTTACCGTGCATTTGATGAAACCATGTTCACCAGCCTGAGCGCGGTCGTCGCCAACACCGACCAGCAGGTAATCTATGCCTTATCCGGCAACGCCGTGTTGATCGTGGAGCGTCTTCGGCCATAACCGCACTACACCAAGCGGATAGAGAGCAGAGCAATCGCTGCAAAGTGGAAGGCGCTCCCGCCTAACACAAACAGATGCCAGATTTCGTGATGGCCGAAGTAGGGAAGTGGATTGGGGCGTTTGAACCCGAAGATGAGCGCCCCGGCCAGATATATACCGCCGCCTAGCGCGATGAGTATCGCAGCGTCGCCTGGCAGCACGCCGACAGCCTGTGGCAGAGAAATCGTCCCCAAAAAGCCCATGCCGATATAGATCAACAGCGACATCCAGCCATCCTGCTTCAGGAACAGCAGTTTGTAGAGGATACCCGCGACTGCCGCGCCCCACACCAGTGCCAACGTCCCCCAACGCCAGGCTCCGGTCAGTACCATATAGAGAATCGGCGTATACGTCCCGGCGATGAGCAGGTAGATCGCGGCATGGTCCAGACGGCGCAACCAGAGCAGGACTCGTGCTGTTCCCCGCGTAAGATGCAGCGTGGCGCTGGCACTGTACAGAGCAATCATGCACACCCCGTAAACCGCAACAGCAACCATCCGGGCGGGTTCATTCTGGTTGAGTACGAGCAGCCAGATCAACCCGGCGGCAGCCAGCAATGCGCCGACGAGGTGAGTGAAACCATTAACAGGTTCGCGGAAATACGACATCGGCAAAGTCCTTTTCATCCAGTGCGTCACCTTTATTATGACCGTATCACCCAAATTTAGCCTAAAAGTGACCGGAAGTGTGCAGGATATCTGGACTTCGCAGAAACCTCTTGTCATCCAGGACAGGCAGAGCCTGTCCTGGAAAACCGTATCAATTATTGAACTGCATCGTGAGGCTGATCTTAAGCACCTTAGCGGCTTCTTTGCCAATCCCTACCCGCTTGCGCCCGGTGTTGGCGTCGGTTGGATGCCCATGTCTGTTTGCGGGGGTACGGGCGTGGCCGGCGCGGTAGTATCCGGCGGCAGGACGCCCCCTGTACCGTTATCCACTGGCGGGCCGCTTTCTGCGACACCGCGCGGGCTGGTGATATAGTCCGCCAGCGAACCGTCCCAATAGTACGGGTCAATCCCGCGTGCCAGCAGGTCATTCTGAGCGCGGATATTAGCCGCCGCCGGGTTGTCGTCATTGGCATAGTCCATCGGGCGGACTGCCTCATCCAGTGCCGGGATACCGCCCACCGGCACAATGCCCGTCAGTAGTGGCACATTCTCCGGCGGGATGGTCTCATTTGTCAGTGTATAGTTCAATCCGGCAGTGATCGAATAGCCCGGCCAGGGGTTCTGGGTGTAAGGTGTATCCGCCAGAAGGTCAGGCGGTGTCCCGCTCAACACCTGGGACACAAACGGCCCGACTTCGCCAAAGTTGCCCGGCAGGTTGCCTAACATGCGAGATAATGGCTCGAACAGCAAACGTAAGTTCTCCACCGGGTCATGCAGCTGTGTCTGGCTCAACGGGATGACGGCCCGCACGTCCAGGTTGACCGGGACTTCCAGGTTGACCGGCACTTGCAGATTCACCGGCACATCCAGCCTCAGGTGTACCGGCAGTTCAAGCCCCGCCGGGAGGCTGAGTTCCACCGGGGTGATGACGCGCTCCCCGTTCAGCGTGATGATGGCCGAAACCGTCAACGGGATTGCCTGGGTCAGCACGACGCTGGTATTGGTATCGAGCGGGATACTCGTATTGAGCGGGATGCTGGTGTTCAGCGGGATCGTTGTCCGCACCGGGATTGTCCAGTCAATTGTCGCGTCGTTCAACCCGACAAAACTGCTGTGCAGCCCCATGACTAGCGGTTCAGCGACATTATTTTTGATGTCGAAAATCAATAGTCCCAGCACGATCAGGACGATCACCAGGATGATGTTGACAATGAACGAGAAAATGACCATGAAACGCCATAGAAATTTGCCGATTTTTTTCAGCATGGCGGACTCCTTCGTGGGTGGCTGCCATTGGTGTGTGGTATACCCTACTATATCCCAGGCGGCGGCATCGTGGCAAATCGTTTTCTAACCCGGGGGTGCCGGTTGTTAGGAGAACTACGCCACATTTGTTATGATGGTGCGGAAACAGATGGTGTGTTGAAGGAGCAGTCGAGATGCGTCTGGCGGTGATTTCGGATATACATGGTAATCTGGCGGCTCTGGAAGCCGTGCTGCATGACCTGGAAACAAGCGGCGGCGCGGAGTTGACCTGGTGTCTGGGCGACCTAGCGGCTTTCGGCCCACGTCCGGCGGAATGTGTGCGGCGCGTGAAAGCACTGGCCGAGGTCGACGAGGGCAAGACATTCAAGGTTATTGGCGGCAATACCGACCGTTATCTGGTCAACGGTACGCGCATGAAGACCCCTTCTGCCGTCGACGAGGAGACATTCAAGAAACGGGCAGCAGCCTGGATGCAGCGCGATCAGGGCTTAAATTGGACTGTCGGACAGCTTGCCTTCAGCGACTACGAGTTTCTCAAGCAGATTCGGGGGCGCGAACTGGGGCAGGATGTCCAGGACTACGGGCATGTGATCGGCTATCACGGCACACCCGGAGACGATGAGGGCTTCTTGAGGCCGGATACACCCGCGACTGAGGCGCTCGACTCGCTGCTGGACCGTGAGGGACGGCTGGGCATTGGAGGGCATATCCACGTGCAGATGAACCGCAACCTGGGCAAGTGGCAGGCGGTCAACGTCGGCAGCGTCGGCTTCTCATTTGATAACCCCGGCCACGCCCAATGGGGGCTGTTCACCTTCGCTGGCGATGATGTAACGGTGGACTTGCGGAACGTGCCGTTTGATGTTGAGGCCGTCATTGCCGATCTGCACGCCGTTGGGTATCCTTCCGTTGATTTTGTAACCAACTGGCTGCGGGGCGGGGCTTAATTTATGCCAAAACGCGACAAACTACTGAGCGAACTACAGGGCCAGCACGATTACGGTGTTTTCCTGGCGGCACAGATGGGCGGCGTTCCCGAAGAACTCCAACTGATGATCCAGACGGCACAACTTGACGAGGCGGCCCAGGGGTTGCGACCACGCGGCCAGTATGTACTGCGTGTCCTGGGCGTCAAAGAGCATCGCGCCAGCCTGGGCGTGTTCGGCAATCTCTTTTTCACCGACCAGCACCCGCTGCTGTTTCACTACAATGAGCCACGCCAAATGATCCGCTTTTCCGGCAAACCGACGGATATTCATGAACTGGTGCTGGACATCCACCAAGCCTATGTCACCACCTTCGGCCCCTGGCGCGAACTGGCGGGCGACATCAACCGGAGTCAGCCGCTGGTAAACCTGCTTACATCTGGTGAAGGCCTGCTGGGGGTGATGCCGCAGCCCGTGGCCGAGCGTATGGCGAAGGTCCTCGCCCATCATAAGATGACCTGCACACTGGAAACCGAGCCGGAATCCGAAGACGATGAACATGGGCGCTCGCACAAGATGTCCATGCTCGGTATTGGTGACTCATACTTTGTGGCGATGGACTACAGCGTGGAAGAGATGGGGAAGATATAGAGGCTTGTGGTGGAGTCACAAGGGAAAGCGACCCAAAGTGACCGATGCCGCGTGAAAAGCACTCAGTGGCGATTTCAGTTGATTTTACATGATAGGTTACAATAGGTAAGAGCAGGGGAACACATAAGGAATACGACCATGAGTTCTGACAATAGCAATCCCATTACTGAAGAACGAATCCGGGAATGCTTTTCTGGGAATTGGGTATTTATCCTGTATCGCCAGAAGCGCTTGCTATTACTGGCAGCCATTGTGCCTGCTGCGATCATCGGTCTTGGCGCATTGGGGGCTGCCCTGCTAGGCGTTTTTGCAGATTTTTCCGGAAATATGCTTGCTTATAGCGGGCAATTGCTCGTCGGAGCTGGCTTTGTCGCTTACTACTGGTTTGCTTCTAATCTTCCACGCATCCTCGTCGCCATGTACCCAGCATTTGAAGAGATGTACCCGGGACAGTTCATCGCTATCGTCCAGAAATGGGCAAACTGGGTCGCCAACTATCCCTGGGTGATTCTGCTTTTTGTGGTCGGTTTCGTTATCACCAATTTCAGTGATGTACTGACCCTATGGAACAACCCTGATCCAGAATGGGTGGGACAGCCTTGGGTACTCAGCCCACAATCCGTATTCTTTGCGATCTATTATGGTTTTCATAGTGTTGTAGTTGGGTCTTTTATGCTCGGTAGTGGTGCTGCCGGTATCCTCGGCAGTATCCTGCTGTTTCGTGAAATCCTGACACTCCCTGTTCGTCTGGACTACTATCGCCGCCTGCGCTATGTCAGCGAATTAAGCGTGGGCATATCTGCCTGGACGCTGGTTTCCTTTAGTGGCATCATCATTGGGTCATTCATCATCAAGCCCAATACCACCTCCGAATTACAAATCGTCTCGATCTTTCAGTCCTTACTCGTATCGCTGGCGCTCCTGACTATTCTCGTAACACCAATTATTCTCGCACGACAGGCAATTATTCGCGCAAAACGGCAAAGAATTGAAACCTATGAAAACCATTTGTATCAGCTAGCCGGGCGCATAGATAACGTTATCGCTCGTTTTTCTACGGTTGTAAACGCTGAAGAACAGAAACACAACCAAGACACACTCGATACATTACGTAATGAGCGCGACATCCTCAGGCAGCAAATCAAGGATATCGAAGATATTCCTGCCTGGCCGATTAGTGTCGGGGGACTGCTGCAGATTCTCGCTGCAATCGGTGTTCCGCCAGTCAGTGTGATATTGAACAGCATTATCGCTGTCTTCCTGGGCAGAGATAGTTAGCGATGTTTGGGGCCTTCCTCCACCGTGCTTTACGCTACTGGTTATTCAAAGTGCCGACTCGTAATATTGCTCTGATGCCGTTGTTTTCTATTGTGGATATACCGTTTATTGCTACAGTTGGGTTGAAACAATCCTATAATACCGTCTCTAATTTGAGGACTTTTCGCCGCAATTTGAGCAGTACCCGGTGGGCTGGCATAGCGGAACTCTATCCTCGACCAGTCCTGTGGTTTTATATCTATATACTCTTTTGCTGGGGGCGCTACTGCCATATACTTTCAGCCGTCATAAATGACCCGGAGCGCTCGCTTATCGGAGACAATTTTCTACGCTATTGCTGCCAGATTGACGATTTGCTGGATTCACATTCTCAAAAAGAGTCCTTGGTTGACCAGCCTGCCGCTATCAAACGCGATTACCGTGTCAAGGAGATTGCTCGCGAATTATGCAGCCGACTCGCACAGACCGATAGGCCGCAATCAGTGAAAATGGCTGCCCTGCGTACCATTGTCCGTTTCCGGGCTGATGCCCTGGCGGCTATGCAACATGCCATTCATAACCCCGACGCGCCCCTCTCCGAAGTGATTCGAGATAAAGAGCAGACGGCGGGGAATCTGCTTCGTACCTGGGTACAGATACTCAATGATCTCTATGCTGTGCCAGAGCCACAAGCTTCTGCTGCGGCGGCGCTTTTTTTCAACCTCAGCATGATTGCCCAGTGTCTAGATGACTTAGGGGATATACCCGAAGATCAAGCAGAAAACACACAAAACCTGTTTATGGCGATTACCCGTCAATATCCGGCAGAATGGCTGCAACTCAATACCCATTTAGGAGTACAAACCGAGATGTTTCTGGATTGGCATTGGGCGAAGGCTCACATTCCGGGTTCGACAGCAGAAATACAGCGCTTATATAACGGCTATGCTGAAAATATGCTCAAGGATCAGGCTAATCCAGGGTTAGCAGAAGAGCTGTATCAGACTATGGAGAAAATCCGCATAATGGGTTCACATCCCGCTAATGCGATAGCGAAATCTCCTTGAGTACTTCACATTCATCAAACTAGAATTTTGGCAGGAGCTTATATCATGGAACTAAACGGCAAGGTAGCACTGATTACCGGCGGCGCATCGGGTTTAGGGGCGGCCTGCGCCCGGCGTTTTACCGCACAGGGGGCGAAGGTTGTTATCCTGGATCGGGACGAAGAACGCGGCGCGGCGGTGGCGGCGGAATTGGGTAACGCGGCACGCTTCGCCCACACCGATGTCACCGACGAAGACCAGGTGCAGGCGGCAGTTAACCTCGCGAAAAACGAGTTTGGAGCCGTCAACATCAATATCAACTGCGCCGGGGTGGCAACAGCGGGGCGCACTTTGAGCAAGAACGGGCCGCATTCCCTCGACATTTTTGAACTGGCGATCAAGATCAACCTCATCGGGACATTTAATGTGCTGCGCCTATCAGCACAGGCGATGTCGGAAAATGAACCGAACGAATCCGGTGAACGTGGCGTGATTATCAACACAGCATCGGTAGCGGCTTTTGACGGGCAGATCGGACAGGCCGCTTATTCTGCCTCGAAAGGTGGCATCGTCGGCATGACACTGCCCATCGCCCGTGACCTGGCGCGGAACGGTATCCGGGTGCTGACGATTGCCCCCGGCATCTTCAAGACGCCGATGGTCGCCATGATGACTGAAGAAGTGCAGGCGTCACTGGCATCACAGATTCCATTCCCGGCGCAGCTTGGTGATCCGGCTTATTACGCCCAGCTTGCCCAATCCATCATCGAAAATCCCTATCTGAACGGCGAGGTGATTCGCCTCGATGGTGCAGTGCGGATGACACCCAAATAGGGGGAAGCCTGTTGATGGAACCATCTTCCCTGCAACTAACCGATTCGGTCTGGGTGTTTCCCTGCCACCCCGATCCACAGAAACTACAACCGAACGTCGGCATCATTGTTTCCGGCAGCGATACCGTGCTGGTGGATGGTGGCAACAGCCCGCGCCATGCCCGCCGCATCCTGGATGCTCTGGATGAACTCAATGCGCCCCCAGTGCGTTATGTCATTTACACCCACAGCCATTTTGATCATTTTTTTGGGACGCAGCTTTTTAGCGTACCCGCCATAGCCCATGAACTCTGCCGCCAGCGGGTACAGGACATGGCGGCCAAGCCCTGGAGTTTCAGCTACATTGAAGATGAAATCAAGGACTCGCCGGAACGCGCTATCGGGCTGCGCAATATCGCCCGCGTGATGGACGAGTGGCGCGGCTTTCGTATCGTCGTGCCTTCAGTGACATTCACGGCAGGGTTGCAGCTTTATCTTAATGGCGGACTGCTGCTGGAGATTGAACATGTCGGTGGGCAACATTCCCCCGATTCGTCGGTGGTGCGTGTGCCTGAGCAAGGAGTCATGTTCGTAGCGGATGCCTACTACCCACCCACGCCCGACTATCGTCAACCAGGGGATACGATGGACTATGACCTCATCGCCCGCCTGATGCAGGATGAAACTATCCGGCAGGTGGTAGACGGTCACAGCGCCACCCCCTTGAGCCGCGATACGCTACTGGCGCTACTGGATAAACGGGATGATGGAGGGTAATTCCATCGAAGTACGCCCCATCCCGTCCTTCCTCACAGTCGCACAACCGGGGCGATTTCCATGTTGAGGGTCTGGTAAATTGCCCCCTCAGATGTTCACCTTCTCCCGCCCATTTTTCGCTATTCTCAATCTGTTCCGTCAATCATCACCCCCTATTGCAGCACTCTCATCGACGCTGAAACCGCTGCAATCTTTAGGGTGTGTTAAGTTTCGTGTGTTCAACTGGTCAGTATCACTTACTAGCAACCCGAGATGACAACCATGACCGAACAATCCGTTTCTTCTTCCAACCGGCGCGACTGGCTCTACCTGGGCATTTTTATCGTCGTCGTGCTGCTCATCACGTCTATTCCTTATTTTTATGCATATAAGAGCGCCCCGGATGACGTGCATTTTATGGGCGTGGTGTTCAATATTCCCGACCATTTCCAATATTTCTCATGGATGCGCGAGTCACAGACCCAATTCCTTGTCCCCAACCAGTTGACACCAGAGGACAGCACACCGCTCCTCTTTAACTTCCTGTGGTTCACCCTGGGACGCGTCGAAAGCCTGACGGGCATCGAATACCGGACGGTCTACCAGATTGCGCGATTGCTGGCGGCGGCGTTCGTGATGATCGCCACCTACTGGTTCGCCTCACTGGTATTCACCAACCGCGCCAAACGCTGGACGGCCTTCCTGGTGAGTGTATTGGGAGCTGGCCTGGGCTGGGTATGGGTCATCGCCAAATATGTCGGCAAAGTGGAGATCGTGCCGCCGAACTCGTTCGATGTTTACACCAGCGAGCCGAATACTTTCTTCAACATTCTGGCGTTCCCACATTTTTCAATTGCCGCCGGACTGATTGCGGTGATCTTCGGGCTGGTACTGCTCGGCCAGAAGAAACAGAGTATGCGCTACGCCTGGGCAGCGGCGGCGGTAAGCCTGCTTCTGAGTGTCCAGCACGCCTACGATATGTTCATCATCTACCCGGTCATCGGCCTGTATGCGCTGTTCATCTGGCTGCGTGATCGCAAATTCCCCATTTACCTGTTCAAATTAGGGATCATCGTTGTCCTCATCTCAGTGTGGCCGGCGCTCCAAGCATTTTATATCACCCAGGCTGACGACGTATGGAAAGGTGTACTGTCCCAGTTTGATAACGCCGGAGCCTGGACTCCCAATCCGCTCCACCTGCCGATTCTGATGGGTGTCAGTTGGCTGCTGGCGATCTGGGCGCTCAAGATTCGCCTGCCCTGGCGCGAACGTGATGATACGCACCTCTTCCTGATGGCCTGGTTCCTGGCGCACTTCATCCTGGTCTACATCCCGCTGAACTTCCAGATTCACCTGTTGAGCGGTTGGCAGATTGTGACAGGCGTGATGGCGACCATCGGCCTGTATACCCGTGTCCTGCCCTGGCTGCGCCGCCGCCTGAGCGCGATGTCACCGCAGCGGGTCGCCCTGCTGGGGTCATCCGCCCTGCTGCTGGCCGTCTTGCCCACCAACCTGTATATCTTCGCCTGGCGGACGCTGGATATGAAAGCCGCCTGGCAGGAAATGGACGAGCGCGTAACCGATAATCGCTATTTTATCCGGGTCAGCGAGTATGACGCCTATCAGTTCCTGGAAACACAGGTTAAGGGTACGGATGTCGTGTTCTCCAGCCTGAATACCGGCGCATTTATCCCGGCACTCACCGGGGCGCGTTCCTTCCTCGGTCACTGGGCGCAAACCCTCGATTTCCAGAACAAACGCACCATGGTGGACGCCTTCTTTAACGCAGCAACCACCGATGACCAGCGCCTGCAACTCTTGAACGAATACAGCGTTAGTTACCTGTTTTACGGGCCGGAGGAAGCTAAACTGGGTGATTACGACCCGGTTGGTTCGCCCTTCCTCTCTGAGGTTTACAAAAACGACGATGTGACAATCTATGCGGTAGATATAACACAGTCTAGCCAGTAAGGACTGCCGGCATAATAACAGAATCCAGTGGGGATAACGGCGAGGAATTTACGGCCTTGAGAAATCTCAAGGTTTAAACCAGGGGATTGACCCTATACTACAAGTAGATCGCAGACGCGATCGCGTACAAAATTCCCCAACTCCCCCAGTGTATGTCGCCAGGCCTTGTGTCTGGCGACATCACTTTATGCCAGAGGAATCCATGTGAAAGGCATGACCAGCCAGGGCTTCCCGCAACTGCGCCTCGCTGATCGGCCCTTCGCGCAGGATACGCAGGGTATCTCCATGTGATTCGACGACAGTTGACGATAGGCTGCCCGGTGTTTCGCCCCCATCCAGATAGAACTGTACCGCATCGCCCAGAGCATCTATCGCCATCTGCACATTGGTTGGGCTGGCCGCGCCAGAAAGGTTGGCACTCGTGGCCGCCAATGCACCGCCCACCGCCTGAAGCAGCGCCACTAATGGCGGATGAGCGGGCATCCGCAGGCCAACCGTGTCATATTGTGAGAGATTAGGGGGCAGCCCGGCACGCTTCGGCAGCGTCAGCGTGAGCGCCCCCGGCCAGAAGTGATCTGCCAGTAACCCCGCCAGCGGTGTCACCTCCTGGATGAAAGGGGCAGCCGCGTCCCACCCAGCTACCAGCACCTGAATCGCCTTCTCACGGGCGCGTCCTTTGGCCGCATACAGCCGGTCAATCGCCGCCTCATTCAGTGGGGAACACGCCACGCCGTAGACCGTATCGGTTGGGATAACGACCAGGCCGCCCGCCTGGATAACCGCTTGCACGGCAGGCAGGGCGGCAGGGTCAGTAATCGAGATAATTTGCATGGGGCGGCTCTCCTTAGCCACCTATCCGCCCGTGCACAGGTTTTCCTCGCACGGGATATTGTCAGCATCCGCATCAAGGCTGAAGTTCCCCGCCGCCAGGCACGCCTGCGCCTCAGCACACGAGAACAACTGCTGACAGGTGAAGGCCGTAGATGGACACGCCACGCCCGACCCAGGTGTAGGCGCTACAGATGTCGGTATAAATGTGACCGGATTGACTACCAATTGTCCGGTGGCCGGATCAATACTCAAGCCTGGCCCACTTACCAGCGCCCCGGCGATATTGCTGATGAGTAAAGCATACTCCCCACTCACCGGATCGGGCTGGTCTTCGCTAATGTCGCTCAGGATGAGGATGTAAAGGCCATTCACCGTCACAGTGACCGGCGCAACTGTCAGGAGAGGTTCGCTCGTGCCACGCCCGACCGCCAGGAAATTCGTCGGATTATCAAATGGGCTGATCGCCAGCAGCGGCCTGATGTTGCCCTTGAGCTGTAACACCTCAAAACGCAGGGACTGGCCGACGGCGGCATCGAAGCAGTAGCCGGTAGATGTATTGCGCGGCGTCAACGAGTCAGTAATTACCTCACCAATATGGATGCGCTGTAAAATGTCCGTCTGGTTCTGGAAAGTGAACAGACATTGATCGGGACCAACTTCAAGAATCGGCGGGATGAGTTCGTTCAAACGCCGCCGCAAATCGGCAAATTGTCCATCAGATATCTGGATCGCGTTGAGCGCCCCCTGTACCGTCGCCTCACCCACCACCGCATTCGTGTTCAACGTGCGCTGGCTGCACGCCTCAATCCACAGGTCGATCGCCAGTCGCACATTCGCCATCGCAATATTGAAATCATTCTGCAACGGGTTGAGCGTAGGATAATAAGCCGCCAGCAGTGGATTGGCGATATTGATGTCACTGGGACGCGGCGGGAAAGGCGTACACGCCACCCGCTGGCCGAGCGCTACCGTCGTCCACGTCGCCCGAATAGCATCGAGCGATTCCTGCGCGATATTGATACGTTCCAGCATCAGCCGCAGCGTGGCAAGATAGTTCTCATTGGTATCCGTCGAGGCCGGGGGCGCTGACGCCACCACACCATCAATCGGCAGTTCCACAACACTACGCCCGCCCTGGATTTCAACCCACTGCGTCACCACCCAACCGAGCGTCCCCTCAAAATTCACCTGAAGCCAGGCGTTGTTCGCCGTGCGCCCCAGCAGAGGAAACACGGAATAGCGCGGCGGATTCGCCAGCACGGGATAGGCGGTACTGGGGCCGGCACGCAGCCGCAGCCCGCTTAACGCCAGGTAGCCAGAAATATCGCTGTTCGCGTTGGAAGGCCCGGATCGCGGGCTATCAAAACCGCCGTAGGGAATGGTGCGCGGGTCAGCCACCGGTAGTGTGCCCAGGTCGCCAAAGATGTTAATCACCGCGACGCCGATCCAACCTTCCTGGCCGTTAAAATCCACCCGCACCCACTCGTTATCCGGGCTGCGGGCATCTGCCAGAGTCACCCAACCAGCATTCACAAAACCAACCACATCCGCGCCAATGGCGGGGAACAACCGGATATTCACGCCGTCCCGGTTGACGAGAATTTCAACCGTTGGGCGGGGCAGCGGCTGGGCCAGCACTGTACTGATTGACAGGCTCCACGCCAGCAGCAGGGTCATGAACCAGAAGACCGTTTTTCGCATCGTCGCCTCATTTGCTGTGGATTGCGCTCATCACTGTAGTATAACAACGATTCGGCTTCGGCAATAGCGCCCTCTCAAACGGTAACTTATCGTGACACCCTTTGGGGCGTCTGGGGGGCACGAGATACTCAGTGTGAATCACCCCAGGTTGCCAACGCCCAGGCGAGTTCATCCGGGCGCGGTGTGTAATTGCCCACCCGCCGCACGACAAGGCCGCTGGCATAATTCGCCAGGGCTGCCGCCTCGCTATACGACGCTCCAGCAGCCACCGCGAGTGTCAGCACGGCAATCGCCGTATCGCCCGCGCCTACTGTGTCATAAACATCCGTCACCGCCGGGGCCGGGCTGTGCATCGCCCGTTTTTCCGCGCACAAAGCCACAGTCGCGCCATCCCCGCCGCGTGTAATCACCATACTGCCCGTCAGTCGCAGCACCGCCCCGATTTCCAGCGCGGCAGCAGCGAAATCGTCGTCAGTTTCCAGGTCGCGCCGCAAATAAGCGCGGGCTTCATCGGCGTTGCACTTGACAACGCCGAACCCGGCATATTTATCAAGTTCACCCTGAGCGTCGGCAGTGAGCAACACCCCGGCATCAGCAGCCAGAATGCGGATCGTTTCAACCAGGGCGGGTGCCAGCAGACCGCAGTGATAATCGGAGAGCAGCACGGCATTCACCTGGCGGATGTGCTGATTGAGCATGGCACGCACCTGACGCTCAACCCCGACATGAATCGGTTCGCGCGAGAGGGTATCCAACCGGGCGACCTGCTGCGGGAAACGCAGCCCCATCTGTGCCATGATGCGGCTCTTGACCGTTGTGGGCCGTCCGGCATCCGTCACGAGGCAACCGGTATCAATCCCCCGCGCCTGCAAGACCTGGCGCAGGTTTGTTCCGGCGCTGTCCGGGCCAATCACGCCGACCTGTATGGCGGTACTGCCCAGAGCAGCAATATTGGCCGCCGGGTTCGCCGCGCCACCGGGAATCAGTTGGCGCGTCTCGAATTCCAGCACGGGAATCGGGGCTTCACGGCTGAGACGGGTGGTTTTGCCGATCAGATATTCATCCAGAATAACATCGCCCACCACCAGCACGCGCTGTCCGGCGAGATGCGGTATCCACGTACTCAAGGGGGTCACGGGTTTCACCAAAACGCTGCTCATTAACAGATGGCAGTAGTATGCCCGGTTTGAAGAAAATGCACCAGGGGCAGCCGTTTGTGCGTATAGAGTCGGTAGTGCCTTGAACCGTGTTCAAGCGTTATAATAACGAATAGAAGTTACGCAGTTGAGAGAGAAATTCTGTTTGAGCAAGGGGCTTAAGCCCCTTGTCCTTCCAGGCAACTGCGTAAGTCCTAAATGAAATAACTATCTATAGAGGATTGAAGCTGATATGAATAGTCTGGCTCGCATGATTTCCACCGTCATGATCTGGCTGATGGTCACGGGGATTATTATCACTGGTATGATTATGGACTACGATACCGGCGGGGTGGTTGTGCTGGCACTCATCCTGGGAATTGGCGCGGCTATCGCCACAGAGAAAATCTGGACAGCGCGTGAAGTAGGTGAAGAACCACAGACCCGCCAACAGCAGGAAAAAGCCAAGCGCCGCAGCACCGTTGACCTGCTGTTAGAACGCCTGGACGACACCGAACTGGACGAACTGCGCACCCGGTTGATGGGTGACCATGACGGCGAGGCAGTCTCACTGGAAGATTTACTGACGGAGCAGGCGCGGCGCACCGGACGATAGCGAGTCTGGCGTATTTCTGCACAGTTACAAACCGAGCATTCCCTGGGCCTGCGACCAGTTCGCCGCGAAAACAAATGGGCGGTTCTTCATCTTATAGCCATGGACGCGCACCAATCCATTATACGCTGTGCGAATCAGCGGCCCGGCTCCCAGCACAACTTTCCGGCCCTCGTTGGCGCGGGCTTCGCCGCTGGCGAAAAGGTCCCCGGCGGCGCTGAGAAAGTCACGGGGGACTCCCCCTGCTTCACGAATGTCTATCAGCAGGTCAACCGTGTGATTCACACTGGTGAGCAGGGCGTCTGCCTGGGCAACAGCCGTTTTCAACTGCGCCCATGTCCAGCCACGCTCGAATGTCAGATGAATGACTGTTTTTTTCGGGTTGCCCCAGGCCGTCGTAATGCTCATGTATCCTACGTCTCCATCGTAATGTTCCAGGCTGAAAGATCGGCCAGGAGGCGGTGCGCCGTCATATCCAGGTGGATCGGCGTCACACTGGCATACCCGTGATGCACGGCCCACAGGTCGGTGCCTTCCTCGTCAGTATGGCCGGTTGGCTCGTCACCCACAATCTGGTACACATCGCTTCCGTTTCGTGCCAACTCATCACGATATATACGCACACCCTGCCGTGTAAGTCGCAGGCCTTTGATTTTTTCAACCGGCGGCACATTCACATTGAGGATCGTGAAGGGCGGCAGCCCTTTTTCCAGCACACGGCGGACGACGGCCACTGCGACACGAGCGGCCTCGGCATAAGCTTCCGGGTTATCGGCGTGGCGATCGTTAAGCGAGACAGCCACCGCTGGCAGCCCGTGAATCGAGGATTCGAGCGCGGCTGTCACAGTGCCGCTGTAGGTGATATCCTGGCCCATGTTTGCCCCTCGGTTGATCCCGGAGACCACGATTCGCGCCGGCCAGCGGGCCACGCCCAGCGCCGCGATAGCAATGCAATCTGCCGGGGAACCGCCGACAGCCAGGGCGGGCGTGCCATCGCGCAGCGCCGCCTGGTGAACAGGGATATCCTGGAACAGGGTCTTTTTATGGCCGCTGGCACTCTGGTTCTTGGCAGGGGCAATTACCTGGGTTTCCCCCAGCTGGCGCAGCGCCTCCACCAGGGCGAACAGCCCCGGCGCGTCTACGCCATCATCATTAGTTACGAGAATATATGTCACGATACCTATCCTTTGAGTCTGTTTTTGCTATAACCCCCTTAGGATAGCCGACTGTGCAGGGACTCGCTATGCTCATCTGTCCCGTTATCACGATACTGTTGAATCATTAATGAAACCCCCTGAAATCAGGGGGTAACTTGGTGTAAACTGGGATTACAATGACAAATACACCGCACACGACCCAACATCATTTTATTGTAAGCATATTTGCCGCTTGAACTGCAAAATCACGTCAGACAAAGTGAGTAAATCCCACAATGATTGAATCACATGAACTAAGCAAAGACTTCGGCAGTTTCCGGGCTGTTGACCAAGTATCGCTCACCATCGCGTCTGGGACGGTAATGGCGCTGCTGGGGCCGAATGGGGCGGGTAAAACGACCACGGTGCGGATGCTGACCTCAATCCTTTCACCGTCGTCCGGTTGGGCACGGATAGCCGGATACGATGTCGTCAAACAACCTGCCCAGGTACGCGCTCACGTCGGTGTTTTGACCGAGCAGCATGGCCTCTACGAGCGGATGAAGGCCGTCGAATACCTGGATTTCTTCGGGCGGGTGTACCGCCTGGAAGCCGCAGAACGCCGCCGCCGTTCGCTCGACCTGCTGGATCGCTTCGGGCTGAGTTTCGCGCTCGATAAACGGCTAGGTGAATATTCCAAGGGGATGAAGCAGAAACTCGCATTAGTGCGGGCGCTGCTCCATAACCCGCCGGTGCTGCTGCTCGATGAGCCGACTTCCGCTATGGACCCGCACAGCGCAAAACTGGTACGTGACGCGATTGTCGAACTGCAACGCGACGAGCGCACTTTCCTGATTACAACTCACAACCTGACTGAGGCACAACAGTTGGCCGACCATATCGCCATCATTCGCAGTGGTGCAATTGTTGCCAGCGGCACATTTCATGACCTCGCACGGCAGTTTGTAGGCGACCCGCTGATGGAGCTGCGGACACACGGCGCTTTCAATGGGCTGGCGACGGACATCAGCGACCTCGTGACGGTGGAAGCCGCCGGTGAGGATTGGCTGCGCTACCGGGTGGCCGATCCCTACAACACCAACCCGGCGCTGTTGCGGCGCGTGGCCGGCCTGGGCATTGATGTCGTCACGCTCTCCGCCGTATCGCAAACGCTGGAAGATATTTACCTGCAAGTCGTTAAAGAAGATGAGGGGCTGCACGATCTCGAATGACTGGACAAAAAATCACACTTGAAAACTTCTATGGCGACTTGATTTGCCAGTATATGAACGATCAACCGGACTTTATGGCAGCGGATCAGTACGATATTCAGGTGGCGCTTGAACTGAGTGACGACGAGTTCAAGATGGGTATGGATTGGTGCGTCCGCATGGGATTTATCACCCAGTCCGATGAGCGTGAGTTGTATCATTAGAAAAGTGCTGAGTACAAAATGCCTGTAGAGACATGGCGTGCCGCGTGTAGACAACCGACAACGGATTACCGATAACCGACAACTGATACAGGAATATGATGGAATGGCAGCGACAACTCCCTTGATGCTGGAACAGACCGCTCCAATCGGCGGTTGGACAGGCTTCCGCTATACGTTGGGCAACGCACTCATAATCACCCGCCGCGAGGTACGCGACAGTTTCCGTGACTGGCGTATCATTGCCCCGATTGTGATTCTCACCTTTTTATTCCCCGGATTGGCGCAGTTTGTCGCCGGGCGCTTCGCTGAGTTCGTGGCCGGGTACGGCGCGGACATTATCGGAGAGCGCACGATTCCGTTTTTGCTGATGATCGTTGGCTTTTTCCCGATTTCGATCTCGCTGGTGATCGCGCTCGAAACCTTCGTCGGGGAAAAAGAGCGCCGCAGCCTTGAACCCCTGCTGAGTACGCCGCTGACGAACACCGAACTCTACATCGGCAAAACGCTGGCCGCCATGATCCCGCCGCTGCTCTCCAGCTATGGCGGCATGGGAGTCTACTTGACCAGCCTGGTACTGGGCGATCTCGAATGGCGTCCGCCGGCGATGCTGGTTGTGCAGATTATCCTGCTGACCACCGTCCAGGCGCTGGTGATGGTCACGGGCGCGGTAGTGGTTTCCAGCCAGACGACCAGTACCCGCGCCGCGAACCTGCTCGCCAGCTTCATCATTATCCCCATGACGATGCTTATCCAGGGCGAAAGTGTGATTATGTTCCTGGCTCCCGACGCCGAAGACCCGAACGGGATTGGTGCGCTGTGGGCGATTATCGTTGGCATGGCGGTCGTGGTGTTTTTGCTGCTGCGTGTGGGGAACAGCATCTTCAACCGGGAAGAACTCCTGGGGCGCACGATTGACCAGTTGAATCTGAAAGGTACAGCGCGGAAAATCTGGCGCTTTGTCCTGGCGGTGGATGACGACGGGACGCCTGCCCGCAATATTGTGGACTGGTACCGGCGTGGCATCCGGCTGTCACTTGGGCGGCTGCGTTCGGCTGTCTTGGTGACAATCCTGGTGTGTATTGTGGCTCTGGTGGCGGGTTATATGATCGGTCAGATGCCGGAATGGCGGCTGCCACTGCCCGACGCAAGCAACCTCACCGATACGGCGCAGTCGCTGGGCCGTTATACCAGCATTCCCCTGTATACCGGCGGTTTCCGCTTTTTTCTATGGCAGAACAGCCGCGTGCTGCTGGCAGCTGCGCTCATCAGTATGTTCACCTTCGGAGTGGGAGCGTTGATTATCACGCCGGTGGTGTACCTGATTCTGGGTTACCTGTTCAGCCAGATCGTGCTGGCCGGGTATAACCCCTCATTTTTGTTTGCGGCAGTGCTGACACATGGAGTCGTCGAAATCCCGGTCATCATCCTGGCGACGGCAGTGGCACTACGCCTGGGTGCGGTTATCACCCGCCCGCCCGAAGGCATGACAGTGGGACATGCCTGGTTGACGGCCTTCGGGGACACGGTCAAGCTGGCGGTGGGCGTCATCTTCCCCGGCCTGGTGCTGGCGGCACTCATTGAAGCGTATATCACGCCCCGCGTGGTGCTGGCTGTACTGGGCGGTTAGAAATCTCAAACCAACCCCTTTATTCCCCAAAACGCTTATCCGGGTATAATGCAGATAAGCGTTATTTTTACGTCTGGATTGCAACAATTATCAAACGGTTTCGCCACGATGTGATCGGGTAAACAGGTATCCGAACGCGGTACCGGGGCGATGATAGCACACAAAGGTAGTTCAACCCTATGGCTCGTATTCATATCTTAGGCTCGGCAGCAGCCGTAAACGATGCGGAACATGATTACACGCACTTCCTCCTGGTTGGCGAAAAAGACAGTCCGGTGTTGGTTGATGCCGGTTCTAGTCCGTTGGGCAAGCTCCAGAACCTGGGCATTGAGGACGAGGCGTTGCAGGATGTCATCCTGACCCATTTTCATTCCGATCACGTTTCCGGTGTGCCAAACATGCTCATGCACCTGTGGTTGCTGGGGCGTCAGGCACCCATGCGTTTTTACGGGCTGCACCACTGCATGAACCGGCTCGAAGATATGATGGTAAGTTTTTCTTGGAACGAGTGGCCGAATTTCTTTCCGGTCACGTTTCACCGCGTGAGCGAACGCTTTAACGCCCCGGTGATGGAAAACGCTGATTTCCGCATTACCGGCTGGCCGGTACACCACTTTATCCCCACGATTGGGCTGCGGATTGAGAACAAGATCACGGGCAAGGTGCTGGCCTATACCTGCGATACCCAGCCGACCCCTTCGTTATATGAACTGTGCAAAGATGCCGACATGCTGATTCATGAGGCCGCAGGGGAAGGCCCCGGCCATAGCAGCGCCCGCCAGGCTGGCGAGACCGCGACTCGCGTCGGTGCCAAGTCGCTCTATCTGATTCATTACTGGGTATGGAAGACTGACCCGACTCCCCTGGTCGAACAGGCAAAAGAAACCTATGATGGCCCGGTGATCCTGTGCCAGGACTATGACGTATTCGAGTTCTGAGCGCACCTATAGAGGATCTCAGACGTAAGGCTGCGCGGTCTGGTGCTGTCTGATTATTGCGCACGAATCACTATTGGGACGTGCTCCTGCGTGCCCGATGAGCGGGCAGCGGCGGATGAATAGCTACCCTCCCGGTACACGTGTGTGATCGTTTTAACCAGTCCAACCAAATGGGGAAAACATGGCTCCTGTAAGTGTAACATTACGCGATAACCTGCAAGCTAAGATTCAGTCAGGCCACCAGACCTGGCTTGCCGATGAACCCGTTGAGTCCGGCGGCACGGATACCGGCCCAACGCCGATGCAGATGCTCCTGGGGTCACTGGGAAGCTGCATCGCTATCACCATGAAGCTTTATGCCCAACGCAAAGAATGGCCGCTAGAGGGCGTGGATGTTGAACTCGAAATTGAACGGTTCAACGGTGCGGACTATCCAGGGTTCGACGGCAAAGCGGCATTCGTCCACGAAATCCGCAAAAAGATCACCCTGCACGGGCCGTTGGATGAGTCGCAGCGCCGCCGCATCAACGACATTGGCGAAATGTGTCCGGTACACCGGGCGCTGCAATATCCGACCGTGTTTGTCGAAAAAGAATAACCCAACTAACCTGAAAATTTCCTCCTCTCCCGGTGTGACACACCCCTCTAGCCAGGGGTGTGTTTCATTTTATCCCCACTGCGGAGACTTGTTGTACCTGTCCCCCTGGTTTTCAGGCGAGTCTACGCTATATCCGTCCGTTGTGTGCCTGCAACCGTGAGGGGGAAATCCGCGCCGAACGCCAGAGCAGGCGTCAATGCCCCGGAATAGCTCCCATCCAGCACCCGTTCAACAGCGCGAACAGCGGCCAACACGGTAAAACGGTAGGCTTCCACCGTATCCAGCCAGGCCTGTGCCTCATCACCCCGGTCATTCACCGCCCGCGCCCACACATACGAACGCCCATTCGCCAGCATGTCGGCGTCTGGCCCGGTGAACAACCGCCCGGCCCATCGATTCGCCAGGCTGCGGATTACCCGCGTGGAAAGCAGCCAACCAGCCAGCGGCGCGAATGGTGCAGCCAGTCCCAGGATACGGGCAATACTATGAGGAAAGGTCTTGTATACGGTGATATTAGGGATGCCGGTGGTCTGATAGGCGGTGACGAGGTCACCCCAGGGGATAGGCAGCGCCGTCGCCATGCCATAGGAAAAGGAAATACGCCGCGCCCCACGCCCCAGCAAATACTCCGCCAGCACACCATCCCGCCGCACCAACCCGCCCATCTGCGCCAGTTCCAGGGCGGAGCGCATCGTCCCGGCGCTGGCGCTGGTGATGGCGGTGAAGGCCAGTTCCAGGATGGTGGCGTCCGGCACCTTTTCAGCCACGTAACGCGCCAGGCAGTCAGTGGGGATGACGTCGAAGCCCACACCGGAAATCAGAGCGACGCCGCGCTCACGTGCCACATTGTCAAAACTGAGGGTATTCAGCAGGACCGGGATTTCTCCGGTGATGTCCAGATAATGCGCTCCAGCGGAGAGGCAGGCCTGGATCATGGGCAGGCTGGTATGGACGAACGGCCCGGCGGCGTGCAGCACCAGTTCCATCCCGGAAACCGCCCGTTCCAGCCCCGGCGCGTCGTCCAGCCCGACGACGACGTATTCCAGCCCTAATTCGTCTGCCAGCGGCGCCAGTTTTTCCGCCGAGCGCCCGGCCAGCAGGGGTTTATGGCCGCGCTGGATGGCCTCGTGTGCCAGCAGCCGCCCGGTATACCCGGACGCGCCATACAGCATCCATGTCATACAGGTATCTTCCTCCCTTCAATTGATGCCAGGGAATCACCCCTCAGCGGGAAATGTCTGCCTATCTGCTACTATTCCCAACCTGCCACATCCCACAAATAATCAGGCATCTCGTTTCGGCACGATTTCTACGCGAGACTTACTGATACCAACTAATGCCGCTGATGACATCAAAGTAGTCATTGTTGTCGAAAATCCGCTCACGGTTCTCAATGTTTAACTCGGATATGAAAATATCGTATCCGGTATTGAGCGGCGCGGAACGAAATATGATCCGGCTTCCATCCGCAGAAAAAGCCGCGTCATACTCATTGCTGTCCCATATCTGAAGGCGTCGCAGGTTGCTGCCATCGGCATCCATAACAAAAATGTCCCAGTCCTGGCAGGCCTGATGCCCGCGTTCCCAGCCCCCACTGAATATGATGGATTCTCCGTCGGGCGACCATTTAGGGGCGATACTGTTCATTTCCTTCCAGTTTTCACTATAACGCAGATTCCCATCACAGTCGGTGGACTGGCGGTTATCGCCGTCCGTGATACGCCGCTGGTTCGATCCATCCGGGTTCATCAGGTAGATCTCCGAATGGCCGTCCCGTTCGGACTGAAAGGCGATTGTGCGGCCATCTGGTGAAAATACGGGCGCACCATTATCTTCCAGGGTATTGGTTAATTTTTGCTGGTTGCTGCCGTCGGCATCCATGATGTAAATCTGCCAGGTGCTGCTGCGATCCGAAGCAAAGACGATTTTCTCACCGTCCGGGGAAATGCTTGGGGTGATATCATTGACCGTGTAAGTCGAGAGCTTTTGCGGGTTCGACCCATCCGCATTCATGATGAAGATGCTGGAATAGCCCCCCACCTTCAGCTCGTAGACGATCTGGCTTCGATCTAAAGACCATTGGGGGTTACTGCCATCGGCCAGAACGGTTGATTGGTAGGTCTGGATGTTCATCAGGTAGATTTGAGCACGATCACCCATACCCCCAAAGCCATAGAGGATATTGTCGCCACTGGCAGGGGTTTGGCTGCCTGAAGTGGTATTCATGGGCTGCGTGTTCGTGTTCTCAGTCGTAGACGAGGTGGACGACTGCAGTCGGGATGATGGTGTTGCGGGTGTACTCGGTCGTGAATACACAGTCGGCGTGGGTGTTGGGGGTAATCCCTGAACACCATCTGAATTATTTGGCTCAAAGAGGTTATATTCTATTGAGAGCAGAATAACGCCACTAATGACACTCGCCAATATCGAAAGAAACAGGCCTAAAATCAGCCTGCCTCGCCCTTTGCCTTCAGACATTCTTCTATACCTTTAATGATAAATATGCAATATATTTAAGTTTATTCCAAGAAACTTGCGATGACTATTGATGTTGCCTGTGAGGTGGAGCATTTATGAGAACTCCAGCGCAAGTATGACCGAAGGAATTGCTCAGATTCGGTATGCTGAAGCGCCCTACCCGCCTCACTCCGGGTCGAGGGTGTAAACCACCTCGTCGCCGTTGATAACCTGGAGTTGGTTGTGGGTGGCGTCCACAAGCAACCTCAAATCTGGCTTCTCGTATGCACCTGATAAATATCTTGCAATTTCCTGTCCCTGGCAGGAATCCGTGTTCTCAACACATTTGAAGAGAAAGAGGACATCGGTGCTTATGTCCCATCCGCCAGCTACATCATTGCCCAATGTGAGGTGATAGATGCTACCATCGAACTCGACGGCAGCGATATGATGTAGGGTCGTGTGGTCACACAATGTTCCTCCAAGCGATATAAAACAGGCAAATGGGACCAGGGGAATCAACAATAGACCCACTAGCCACTGCTTGGCTCGATACAATATAATCCCGCTGACGAGTAGCGCTATGCTCAGAACAAATAACGGGTCTTGTAGTATGTTCGTGGAATGTTGTCTGAGTAAATCAGAATAATTCACAATTTTGTTGTAGTCTGCCCGGTAGCTCGGCAGACATTCCCCAGTACCAAAATAAATCCATAGAAACGACACCAATAGCCAGCTTACAAATAACCAATAATCTCGTTTCTTCTGGTTTCCATGAGGTTTTTTAGCTGTAGTGTTCACCCTCGTTTCCTCCGCAATCCCCGCGCAACGGCCAGGATCACCCGGCCTACCGTGCGACGGAACAGGCGCACCAGTCCGGCCATTGCCCGCACCAGCGCCTCCGGTTCACGCGGCGGGATGATCGGGAATGACTCACGTCCATTATCGCGCAGCACCGCGTTGGCCGCCGCGATTCCAGTCACGCAGCAGCGTTCCATCCACATCGAAGGGGACGGGTAGCCAATCCAGTCCCCGCAGGCGTAGACACCCGGCCAGGGGGTTGCCACCTGTAGGCTCTCCTCGGTGGGGATACGGAAATTCGTTTGCGTCCGCAGATTGCGCCGCACCGCGCCATGTACGAAATGGCCGCGCAGTTCGGGGAAAGCCCGCTGCGCCTCGTCCACGCAGCGCACCAGCACCACGTTATCCGCCAGCGACAAAACATCTTCGCCCACGTACAGGTGCATCTCTAAGATGCTCCCGCCGGTTGCGGTATGCCATTCCTTGAAGGCCGGGAGCAGCCGATGCAGCCAGAAGAAGTTATCCGGCAGGAAGTCCCCGGTGAACATGCCGCCCGGCGTGCCATCGCGGGGTGGAGCATCGAACCACAGCCGCACCGTCAGATTCTGCACCGCGCCAGGGAAGCGCATTTCCGCTGCCGCTTCCTGTGTATCCGCCCCTCCCATCAGCAGCCGTTCCGCCCCCGGTGGGTCAAGCGCCAGCACCACCCGCTCCGCCAGCAGCGAACGCCGCCCGCCGCGCCGCGAGTCTTCCACCACGACGCGCCAGTGATCGCCCGCCCGCTCCAGGCGTTGGGCTTCCGCACCGAGCATCACGCCGCCTTCGCACTCCTCAATGTATTCCAGGATTGGCTCGATGACGACATGGTGGGGACTATCAGGGAAATAGGCCGGTTGCCACAGGTCACGACGCAGCATGGTGAAGAAGCGAATCGCCGCGATGAAGCTCGTCAGCGAGATTTCCTCGGCAGGCGCGGCCAGCAGGTTGACGCCCAGCCCGGTAAATGTCGCCCGCAGATTGGGCGTCCATCCCCGGAAATACTCCTTCATCATCAGGCCGTCGAGCGCGACCTGCTCCTCTAAAGGGTCAAGCCCCACTGTCCACAGGATGCTGAACAGGAAACCGGGCAGCGACAGGAAATCCAGCGGCGTAATCGTCCGCCAGAAATGCGGGTTGAGCAGCAGCGTCAGGTAATGAAACGGCGCAGGGAACCAGCCCCAGCGTACCGAACGCCCGGCTTCTACCATGCGCACATGCCGCCCCCAGCGGTTAATCCACTCTTCGCCCGGCGATTCTTGCAGGTGGACGGTGGTGAAACGTTCGAGCGTCGCCCGCATGTTGTCGTAGCCACCCCACAGCGCGTGCATCCCGTGTTCGGATGTAAACGCCCATTCACGCCCCTGGAACGTGAAGGTGTCCGCGTCACCGCCCGCCATGCGTCCACCCGGCCAGCGCGAATCAGCTTCCAGCAGCAGCGGAGGGATGCCTCTCGCCGCCAGGTGTGAGGCTGCCGTCAGCCCGGCCAGCCCCGCTCCAATCACCACAACCGGGAAAATATCGTCTTCCATAGCACCCTTCTGGTAAGGAATAGCGTACAACAAGTAGTCTGGAATATGCGTAATTCAATACGCCACACAATCTCTAATTTTTTCTAATGAAGCGAATCGCCATATATTGTGTTATTCTATGTGGCGTTTGCACAACCAACTGTAACATGGAGGAACATACTTGAAAATGAACACCACCTATTCCCTGCCTCAACAATTACGCGGCTTAATCCGCTTGACCCGTTGGAAAGAATATCTGCCCTTCGTCATCCCGTTGACGATTGTCGGCGCATTGATGGCCGCCCGCCCGCACGGGATCAACCTTGATCTGCGCCTGGTAGCCGTGACGATTGCGAATATTCTGGCCGTCGCCTATGCATTTATGATTAACGACATTGAAGATGCCCCCGATGACGCCCTTGACCCAGACCGTGCCGCCCGTAACCCCATCACCACCGGGGAAATTGGCGTGCGCATTGGCTATGCCGCTTGCCGGGTCGTCGCTGCGGCCACACTCATCGCCTATGCCTTTGGCGGATTGGAAGTCCTGGGAATTGGCATCGTTACGCTGGTGCTCTCCCATTTCTATTCGTGGCGTCCGGTGCGGCTGAAGGCCTGGCCGGTTACGGATGTCGTTTCGCACTCCCTGATGCTCAGCGGCCTGCTCTTCATCGCGGGCTACTTCATTTACCACAATGCGCCAGGAATTGTGTGGTTGGTCGCCGCCAGTGTCACGCTGGTTTCGGTCTATGGTCAACTGTACAACCAATTGCGTGACTATGACATGGACAAAGCCGCCGGCTTGTTCAACACGGCGATTGTTCTGGGGGAGAACAATACACGCTGGTTGATGTACTCGGTGGTGGCGCTGGCCGGGGCGTTCATGATCGGTGCGATTACGCAGGGCGTTTTCCCGCTATGGCTGGGCGTGGTGGCGCTGGCCGGTGTGCCAATCAGCATGATGATGCGTTCCAAAACCGACATGCGTGGCACGGCGGTCATTGACCAGAGCGGCGTCGTGCAAGTTCAGGCACTTGTCATCTTCAATATGATCGCAATTGTCTGGCTGGTCTGGGCCATTCTCGAGCAGCTTGTCCTGCTCTAAACCTCATATAACCCTTCAGCAGAGGTCAGGGCGCACACACTGCGCCCCCTCTGCATCCTTCGCTACTTCGTCTCTTCATAGCTGCTCACAATGGTGTAACGGGGATTTTCACCCCTCTTTTTGGTTACAGTGTGCGGAATTCCCGGTTTGCCAGTGTAATCAGCGCCGCCGCCAGCGCCAGCACCCCTGCCCCTGCGAACAACGTCACAATTTGGAATTCCACCATAACACCGGCCAGCGTGTTGGCAACGGGCTGCAACCCGGCGGATGAGAACATCAATAGGCTCATGACACGCCCCATCATTTTAGGGTCGGTGCGGATTTGCAGCCAACTGATGCCCGCCACGTTAAAAATGCCGCTGCCCAGGCCGATAGCACCCATCAGCAGTGCGATCCCACTCGTATCGGGAGCAAAGACCATCGCGGGTATCGTCACGGCAAACAGCACCAACAGAATGATGAAGAGCCGCCCGCGCCGCTGGAACTTGACCGATCCAGCGATCAGCACACCCAGCAGCGATCCGGCCCCAAAGCCGGAAAGCATTACGCCCAACGCTTCCGCGCCATTGAAACGGGTTTCCGCCAGCGTAGGCAGCCCCACGCCAAACACGCCTGCGACAGCAAAATCCACCAGCGCGATCATGATGAGCGCCGTCCTGAGCAGATTGTCGTGCCAGGCATAGTGCAGCGCCTCACGGATCGCAGTGAGCAGTCCGGCAGGCGCGGAAGTTGGCTGTGGCGTAGGTACGCTCTCAGCATCATCTGAAGCCGGGGTAGACGCCCGCATCGCCAGCAGAGCCAGCGTAGCAACAGCAAAAGTCAGCGCGTCGAAGCCCAGCGCCGCCCCCACCTGGACCCGGGCGACGACAATGCCCGCCAGCACCGGGCCGACCAGCATCGCCAACCGCATCGTGATTTGCATCAGGGCGTTACCGGCTTCAATGTTATCCTGGTCAACCAGCGTCGGCACAATGGAACTATACGCGGGATAAAAAAAGGCGCTCACGATGCCGAAAATGAACACGATAATGTACACATGCCACAGTTGTATCGTCCCTGTGAGCATCAGCCCAGCCAGCAGCAGCGTGAGGACGGTGCGAATCCCATT
Organism: uncultured Chloroflexota bacterium; assembly: GCA_937974245.1. Classification (GTDB taxonomy): domain Bacteria; phylum Chloroflexota; class Anaerolineae; order Aggregatilineales; family Phototrophicaceae; genus JACKCG01. The sequence goes on from CALJKV010000105.1 coordinate 93,620, forward strand.
TGAGTAGAGCATAATACGGCGTGGTGAGAAGCGGTCTGTGAACGCCCCGCCCAGCAGCATGAGTGCCGCACGCGGGATACCGGCAACAGCCAGCACCGTACCTAACGCCAACCCTGACCCGGTGAGCTGCAAAACGAGCAGCGAGAGCGCCACAAAATGAAACTGATCGCCTAAAATTGAGATACTTTCCCCCACCCACACAAGAACGAAATTGCGATTTTCCAGGGGACGTAAAATAGCTGGCCGCGACCGTGATGAGTCAACGGCCTCGGCTGGCAGAGGTTCGGTTTGCGAAGTCATGGCATTCCACATCCTGTTGGGTTTACGTTATGTTACCTATGATAACGCACCGAACAGGCATTTTGTTCACACCAGTCAAGCAGTTGGGCGAGCCATCCCGTTTAAACGTGGCGCTAACGGATAATCGGCTCTCTTTTGACAGCGCACAGTTCAGTTTATCGAGGAGCTATTCGTAGCGCAGCACGGCGGTGACTTTCTCGCTGATCGCCACCCGTGCGCTCAGAAATGTCGCCAACCACGCGATCAACACTGACGCCACAACCAACCCAAGTGCAATTGTCGTTGCCCCCGGTGGCAGCGGCGTAACGACGCCCGTGCCAAACGCTGTCAGGAAGCCGGTTGCCGCCATACTGATGCCTACCCCCAACACGCCACCGAGCAGCCCTATCACCGTGTTTTCCAGCAGCATGATGCTCAGTACCCGGCTGCGCTTGAGACCAACCGCCTTCAGGATACCGATCTGATGCCGCCGCTCCAGGGTCGCCAGCGATACCGTGTTGGCCATTATAACTGCTGCTGCCAGTAGCGAAAGCAGCCCCACTACAATCGGGATCGCGCTCAACTGATCAATCAGCCGTTTGAGCAGGCTGTCAATAAAAGTCGCGTCAATGGCAAACAGTAACGGCGTCGTTGAAAGCGACAGCAGCACATCGTTTATCTTGTCGGGTTCAACCATCGCTATCGTAACTTCGCGATCCGCCTCCAAACCGGGGATATCTGGAGGCAAATACGCCCCGGCGATATTCGGCGCCAGGCCGTTGGCGTTCCCCACAATACCGATCACTTCAAAGTCGCGTTCCCCCCCGCGAATCGCCAGCCTGATGGTTGACCCCACCGTGATTCCCAGGTCTTCCAGGGTATAGTCTTCCAATAACGATTCCACTGCTGCCTGTTGAGACAGCACCACCACCGGCTGTCCACGATCTTCCGGCTGCAAGTCACGCCCGACCAGCACCGGCCCATTGGGAATCGTGACATCACTGTTACGAGTGAGTATGGTCAGGCGCACACCATAACGAACACCTTCAAAACTAACAGGTTCTCCATCTACCTGCCGGATATACGAGTTGTTAAAATTCAATGTCGAAATATGCTCGACACCGGGCAGATTACGCAGCAGCGCCTCAATCAGAGGTTGTCCGAAATCACCCGGCAGCAGTGGCACCGTGATAATATTGCCTCCGAGCGTCTCGCTGAACTGGAAACGCACCACATCCCGCGTACCCAAACCGACAAATGAAATGCTGCTTAATGCAAACATACCAGCGGTCAGTGCCAACAAGGTTGTCGCAGTGCGAAACCGCCGCGTACTCAGGTTCGCCAATGCCAGCCGCAAACCGGCACTCCCGAAGCTTGGCAGCCGCCCAATCACCCACACCAACATCCAGAAAATCCCTGTCAGAACAGCCAGGAGCACTAAAGCTGCCGCGACCCCGAGAATCCCCAGCACAAATACCAGCACGGTTCGTATGCCGATCAGGTCTTGCAGCACTGGGCCGAGGATTTGCCCGGCGATCAACCCCAATACCAGCACCACTGCTCCCAGAGCGACCAGTGATTGGATCCACCCGGCGCGGGGGATATGGGCCTCGTTGGGACGCAAGATAATATTCGGACGCACTTTGGTAGCCGATAATACGGGCAGCACTCCAAACACCACCGTGACAATCATCCCTAGCCCCAGCCCATAAACAACCGCTTCAGGATGCAGTCGCCAGGGAATCCTCTGCTGCAAAAACGCTGCGCCGTACTCGTTGACTCCCCGGCTCATGAGCAGGCCGGCGATGATACCCACAAAACTGCCCATCAAGCCCATCAGGAAGGCCTCAGCGATGAACAGTCCCGCAACCTGGTGTCCCTTCAGACCGAAAGTCTTGAGCGAAGCGATTTCCATAGTCCGCCGCCCAACCATCACCAGCATGGTATTCATTATCCCCACGCCGCCGATGAGCATCGCCCCCAACCCCATCATCACAATGAAACGACCTACGATATCCGCCAGTTCCTGATTACGGGAAAGAAGCTGCGGTGTTGTGTGCATGTTAGCGATTCGCACACCGGCAGTCTGCACGCTGGCTGCCGCTGCTTCAATTTCAGCGCCGGTCGCGCCCTCAGGCAGCACGATGCCGAAGGTGTTCGGGCGTGAGGTAAGCTGCATGGTTGGCGCTTGCTGGGCATCAAAATAAGCAAAGCCAAAGAAGGAAGCGAGCAGATTATTAATGCTGGCTTCAGATTCGGTCGGAACAATGCCGCGCACTGTGAAGAGGGTTTCTGTCCCACTCACGCGCACCTGGTCACCCACATGAATCCCCTGCGGTTGAGCCAGATTCTCACTGACAACGACTTCTGGCCCCCCACTAAAAAGGTCCCGCAAGCGAACGCCCGCCGGGTCAACAGCGATGATGTCCCCGGCAATTTCAAAGGTCTGTGGATCAATAAAGAAAGTGCTGGTAAATTGGGGACGGTTGGCGTGATCGTCGTTAATCGCCGTAATCTGGATATTCCCCGCAAAAGCATAAGCCGTGATCCGGGCACCCCACTGTTCCGCCCATCCCCGTACGTTCTCCAATTCATTATTCCGGTAAACGTCCGGTTCGTCTTCGCCCCGCTGGAATGTGAATGAAAAAGGGCCAGTGCTGCTCACCACACTGATGTTAATATCGCCATGGTTAAAGCCGCGCACATTGGTCAGCAGCGAGTCTGTGATCGAGAGTCCCAGTGTCCGCAGCGCGACCATCGTGGCAACACCGGCGGCCACACAGAACACGGCAAAGATCGTCCAGCGGCCACTACGACGTAAGTTTTGTACTGCGTAGTGGAAATATAGAGTTAGTTGTCTCATGGTACGCTTTTGCCCTTTGCTGGAGAGGTTGTTGCGATATGTGGCGAATACAGAATATAGCGCCGAGTGTTCCGAAAACACAGATTGCTGATCCAAGATTGGTGCGCTCCCGCGGACAATCATATCGGATTGCCCTGCGCCCGTCGGATTAATCTTGCCGGAATACTAGCATCCGTTTGAAAATACATCAACCGGCACCAGAGCGATTATAGGTCGGGTTTTGTCCCACCGCGCGAAAATTCAGGTATTTTTAAGGTGCCTCGGGGGATAATCGGATTTATGTTCCTGTTAGGGTTACATTTTACTGTGGTTGCAATTGGGGATGAAACCTCACGGCACCTTGCTCACACCGTTCTTCGTGCAATGTTTAGCTTAAGGTTAGAGATTTCCGACTAACGAAGTCCTTTTTGTCGCGCTAAACCCCGGTGTGGGGTGTATAATGTACCTTACCATACAGCATTTTAGAGTAGCCAATACATTATGACGAACTTTAACTCCAGTGAAACGATGCCGATGTCCGAAATTCAACGGCTGCGCACCGCCGTGAACGAGGTGATGACGGCACTCCATAACCAGCAGGAAATGCTGCGGGTACGGGGCATGGACTTACCCCCCGGCACCGAACATAATCTCCAGAATATTGACGAAGACCTGGCCGGTCTGGAAAGCAAGATTGCCAGCGAAGAAACCGAACTCCTGCAACTGCGTTCCCTGGCGGCAACTTCCGCCCTGGTGAATTCCTCGCTTGATCTGAACACCGTGCTGACCAGTGCGATGGACGAGATGATTAAGCTGGTGGGGGCGGAGCGCGGCTATATCATCCTGCGCGATACCGATACCGGCGAACTCGATTTCCGGGTTGGCCGCGATTTGGATGCCGAATACAGCGCCACCAGTGGCGTGAACTTTGAGGGCAGCAGCACGGTATTGAATGAGGTATTAGCAACCAGTACGCCGTTACTCACCGACAATGCCTATAAAGACCCGCGTATGCAGGATAACCTGAGCGTCGCGTCTATATCGCTGCGATCAGTGCTGTGCGTACCGCTCACCTATAAAGATACAACCATTGGCGCTGTGTATGTGGACAACCGGCTGCGTACCGGTGTTTTTAGTAACCGTGAACTCAATTTGCTCGTGACCTTCGCCAACCAATCCGCCGTCGCTATTGAAAACGCTCGTCTGTTTGCGCGGGTGCAGTCCAACCTGGCGGAAATCACCGACATGCGCCAGTTAATGGGCAACGTCTTTGACTCGATTGGCAGCGGCGTGATTACCACTGACGCTGAACGACAGGTCACGACGTTTAACCCGGCGGCTGCCGATATTCTGGCGTGTTCGGCGGAACAGGCCATCGGCCACTCGCTGCAATCCGTACTGCCAAAATTAAGCGCCGATTTTGATGAACATCTGCAAACCGTACTCCAAAGTGACCAGACACAGACCATTAAGGGTGAAGCCGTCCTGCACGGCAAAGGCCGCATGGCGCTTAGCCTCAAGTTGAATCCACTCAAAGACTCGCAGCACCAGACCATTCAGGGCGTGGCGATTGTGCTGGATGACCTGACTGAACAGCAGGAACGGGAAGAAAAACTCAATATCATGGGACGCTATCTTCCCCCCGCGATGATCGCCAACATCCACCAGGTCGCCCAGATTGACCTGGGCGGCGAACGGCGGGAAGTCACCTGCATGTTTGTGGATGTGCGGACGATTTACAGCTTCCCGACGGACCCACACCAGATGATGGAGATGCTTAACGAGTACCTGACTGTCGCCACCGATTGTATTCATGCCGTTGACGGTATCGTTGATAAGTACAATGGTAACGAAGTGATGGTGTTATTCAATTCACAATTTAACCCACAGTCCGATCATCCCCTGCGGGCGATTGAAGCGGCGCTTCTCATGCGGGCTGCTTATCAAGACCTGTATCGCAAACACGGCATTGATCCCCAGCCACATTACTACCGGGTGGGGATTCACAGCGGTGTCGCGACGTTGGGAAATGTGGGCAGCATCAACCGGCGCGATTTTACTGCGTTAGGCGATACCATTAATCTCTCCCACCGCATCCTGGAGAACGCCAAACCGGGCCAGATTATCATCAGTGAGGACTGTCGGGGGTATATCGAACGGTTGACACAGGGTATCCCGGAACATCTTCAGCTTGAAGAGCGCCAGGCGATTAAAGCCAAAGGACGCCAGCAGTTCACACCTATCTACGAGGTCTATAAAGCGTAATGTTTAACGACTTTAATCCTGAATCCCTGGAAGAAACCGCGAAAATCCGCAAAGCGGAGATTACCTCGCAGGAGCAGATTCGTCAGTTGAGCCAGCGGGCAAACGATTTGATTGACCTGCTGCGTCACCAGCGTGATATCCTGCGAACCCGCGGGATGAATCTGCCGTCCGGTTCGCTCGATAGCCTGAAGATGCTGCGTACCCACCTCGATAAACTCGCCAATAACCTCGGCCATTCCCTGACCGAGTTGCGGCAGTACCGGGCATTGACGGTTACGGCTTCCCTCATCAACTCGTCGCTCGACACCAACGAAGTGTTGAATCAGGTGATGGACACCGTCATCCGGCTGACCGGCGCGGAACGGGGCTATATCGGCCTCAAGAACCGGCTCACAAGCGAAATGGAATACCCGGTGCAGCGCGGCATGGATCGGGAACAGTTATCAAAGGATGAATTCAGCGTCAGCACGACGATTGTTAATCAGGTCGCCAATACTGGCGAAGCAGTCCTGACCGATAATGCCAGCCAGGACAGCCGCTGGCAGGGACATCAGAGCATCGTCGGTTTTCAACTCCGCAGCATTATGGCTGTGCCGCTGGAAGTCCGTTCTCAGATCATCGGTGTCGTTTACTGCGATAACCGCATCATGTCCGGCGTGTTCAAGCAGCAGGAACTGGATTTGCTCACCGCATTCGCGCAGCAGGCGGCAGTTGCTATTGAGAACGCGCGTTTGTTCGAGGACCTCAACCAGCAATTGCAGCAGATGACCGATCTGCGCGACATGATGAACAACATATTCACGTCTATCAGCAGCGGTATCATCACGATAGACGCGCATGGCGTGGTTAGCTATGTCAACGCAGCGGTGGAAGACATCCTCGCCCAGAACCAGGAGGCGCTCCTGGGGCATTCACTGGATGAAGTGTTCCCGCCGTATGACGCCGATTTTCACCAGACATTGGCCCAGGTATTCCAGACCGGCAGCCGGGCAATACACGAGGTAGAAACGGTTGTAACCGGATTGGGGCCGCGCATCTGGAATGTGATTATGAGTCCGCTGCAAGGCGATTCCGGCGGGAACGGGCAGGGTGTCGTCATCATGGTGGACGACCTGACCGACATTAAAGAGCATGAGACCCGCTTTGGCCTGGTCAGCCGCTATATGCCGCTGGCGCTGGTCGAAAACATCCGCCACCTGGATGAAATTGACGTGGGAGGCCAGCAGCGCGAGATCAGCGTCTTGCAATCGGACGTGCGCGGCTTTACCAGTTTCAGCGAACGGTTAGCGCCGGAAGAGCTGATGCGCGTCATTAATCGTTACCTGAGCCTCGCCAGCGATGCCATCAATCTGTACGAAGGTGTCGTGGATAAATACCTGGGCGATGCTGTCACTGGCCTGTTCAACACCCAGTTCAACCCCCAGCAAGACCACGCCCTGCGTGCTGTCCGCGCCGCCATGAGTATGCGTTATGACCTGCTGGCGCTGCATGAGGATATGCCGGAAGATCAACGCCTGTTCTATGGCATTGGCGTGCATACCGGTATGGTAGTGATGGGCAACGTCGGCAGCAATGACCGTAAAGAGTTTTCGGCGTTGGGCGACGCGATGGGGCTGGGCAAGCTGCTCCAGGAAAACGCCCAGGGAGGCGAAGTCCTCATCAGCTCAGCGACGTATGCCCTCGTGCAGGACTACTTCGCATGTGAGTCGCTCCCCCCGCGCAAGAATGGCGGGCGCGAGGATTTCACCGTGATGTACCGGGTGGTAAAGCACAAACCGCGCACTGGCCCGCTCAACCTGGATGACCTGGATTTTTAGAAGCACGGGCAGAATAGTGTTGAGTCTTGAGTCAGAAGCTATAAGTGTGAAGTAAACGGTAAGGGTGCAAAGATTGCGCCCTTATTTTCTGTCAGATGCGTAACTTCTAACACTACTTGGTCACTTGTTTACAGGATAACGTCCGGTGATAACCCGTTATATAGCCTCACTTGATACGTTCAGCATCAGCGATCAGAAAGATGCTTTCCGCCTCCATCATCATCTGCTCCGGTTGGCTCTATTGCCAACGTTAATATTTGTCTGTCTGATTCTTCTACCCACAACGGCAATAGCACAGGAAATGACGCCCACACCCCCGCCGCCCACACTTGAACTCGAAATAGCCTGTATGCTGGATACCAATCCGGTCTGGTCACCGGACAGCCAGCGCATTGCTTTTGTTTCCGGGAGATCGGGCAACTCGGATATATGGGTCATGGATGCCGATGGCACAAATCTCCAAAACATTACGAATACAAGCGACGCTAATGAATTTAACCCGGTCTGGTCGCCGGATGGTCAATGGATCGTTTTCTTATCAGGACCTTTCGGTAATGCCAGTATCTGGGTGGTGAACCCTGATGGAATGAAACTTGTGAATCTGAGCGAAGGTGATATGGTGTCTGCCGCAAGTCCGGCCTGGTCACCCGATGGAAAGTATCTTGCGATTCCGCTCTTGCAAGGTGGTGTTTGGGTGGTCAATATGCAGACTTTTGAGCGAACAAACATCACAGCGGCCAGTGACGAAGCGTATAAATGGCCGAGTTGGTCGCCGGATGGACAACAGATTGCTTTGACAACCTATGACAATGACAGGGTGCTTATTGCGAATGTAGATGGATCGGGTATAACGCTATTGAATGACACTAAATTTAACATCAGGGCGGATTGGTCACCGGTTAATCAACTCATCCTGGTTTCCCATGCCGTTGAGCTTGGTGGCAATATGGATGTTTGGTTGATAGACAGCGATACTTTCGAGGTTGTCAACCTAACCGAAGATTATGATGGATATAATTATGGGCCGATCTGGTCGCCGGATGGCAGCATGATTGTCTTCCAGTCTGACCGAGAAGAACGAAACGACATCTGGCGGATGGATGCCGACGGCGGAAATCTGATTAACCTGACATCAGAAATTGTGGGATCAATTTGGTTACCGGCGTGGTCGCCGGATGGACAAAAGGTGGCTTTTCGTATCCATCACGAATCTACTAGCACGATCTGGGTGGTGGATGCCGATGGCACGAATCCGATCAATCTTTCAGCGGTTATCCCGTGTGTTGAATAGGTGTCGTGTGCCCTGATAACCGCCAATACGACTTATAGAGTCTCCACACCGGCAGCAGGCTGCGGGTCACGCACGTAGCGCACCGTCACGAATAACGCGATCAACGCCATCAGCAGTGCCACCACGAACAACGCCTCGTACCCTAACGACTGGGCAATTGTCCCGGCCAGCAGCGGTGCAATCAGCGAGGTAACAGCCGCAACGGTGTTGAACAACCCGGCGTAGATCGGGCGCTTATCCGGCGTGGCATACCCCACAACCCAGTTGAGATAACTCATAAACAGGTTGCTCACCACCAGCCCGGCGATGAAAAAACCAGCATACAGTGGGACTGGCCCAACGACGCTCGCCAGCAGGGCGCTGATAGGCAGGAGCGGCCCCGCCCCTAGTGCCAGCCGGATATACAGCAGGTTATGGCGTGCGCCCAGCCACGAATACAGCAGCGCCCCGGTCACACTGCCGGTGGTCTGCATCGCCAGGAAGACCGGAACCGCCGTCGCGCTGGTCAAACCGAGTTGGGTCGTGGCAAAACCAATGTAAAACGGCCCGGCCATGATAAACAGGTTGGAGAACATCCGCACGATCACCATTGCCCGGAATGACGAATCGTGCCGCAGCACGCGCCCCAGGTCAGGCAGGAACTCGCGCAGCGGCGGGACTTCCTTAACCGCCTTGCCCCCCGGCAGTTCGTGAATGAAAAGCGTGGGCAGGATGGACAGTGCAAACAGCACCCCGGCAGCGCCAAAGAGCAGAGCATAATTGTTAGGGAATTCCGGCCCGGAGTCGCTCAGAATCTGCCCGATGAGCGGGGAAAGCCCCAGCATAATCAGGCCGGTGAGGGCGGACATAATGCCGAAGAACCGCGCCCGCCAACGGCCGTCCAGACTGCTCCCGGTCAGATCGGCCCAGGGGACACCCACCAGGCCATCCCCTACCGCCGCAATACCGTAGCAGATGAGGAACGCCGCCAGGATCAACCCGGTACGTTCCTTCCCCAGGACGACAATCAGGATAGCAAACAGCAGAATAACAAACCGCACCGGGATATTCGGCCCGACAAACCACCACTTCTTGCGGGCCGCCCGCACCACGTACCGCGCTACAAATAACTGCGGCAGCAGCCAGCCAATATCAAACAGGCTGCTGGAAAGCCCGATCAGGATTTCTGAATTCGTCAGGTGGCGGATAAAGTCGGGAATCACCGTCGTTGTACCGATCAGGTTGATCGCCACCATGAACAGGGTGCCATCCATCAGGAAAAATAAGAAATTACGCCGGTAAACCTGTTCGCGTTGAACAGGCGTAACCGTTTGGTCTACCGATTCGATCAGCATAATGGGTGATGAGAGCCTCACATTTCCAGACGGAAGGGATTGAAGCGCGTGTCGTAGTCGTAATAGTCTTCCTGCTCGGCGTGTTTGAGCGCCTTGATAATCTGCAGGGTCAGCGGCGTGAATACCACTTCAATCCCCACCTTGAGGATGTAATTGGTCACGATCAGGCTGACGAGGATTTCCGGGGGGAACACGCCTAAGGCCGTCGCAATCAGGAAGAACGACAGGGTATCTACCGCCTGCCCGACGAGCGTGCTGCCGATTGTCCGTCCCCACACCCAGCGCCCTTTGGTAGCAATCTTCATCTTCGCCATCACATAGCTGTTGCTGAACTCGCCCACCCAGTAAGCGGCAAGACTGGCAACCACCAGCCCGCTTACCCCGCCCAGGATGGCATCATAGGCGCTTTGCCCGGCATATCCCTGCCACTCAGCCTCACCCGGCAGTACACCCGCCAGCCATACGAAAAAGCCCATCAGCGCGGTAGCGGCGAAGCCCATCCAGATCACCCGCCGCGCCCGCCGGTAGCCGTAGACTTCCGTCAGGATGTCCCCGAAAATGTAGGAAATCGGGAATACCAGCGTCCCGGCGTCAAAGATGAGAGCAATCGGGCCAAGCGCCGCGCCCAGGTCAATAATCTTGGCGCTGCTCAAGAGATTGCTCAACAGCAGCACGGTGACGAACAGTGCCATCACCATGTCAAAATACTTGTATTGTCGTCGTTCCATGACCGTCACATTCGTCCGCGTGGTTTTAAAGTGCGACACCAATCAGCGAGAGGAAAAGATAGCATAATGTCGTGACAACCACCAGGGCGTCTATTCGATCCAGCACGCCGCCATGACCCGGAAAAATATCCAGTCCGGCAAGATGCGAGTCTTTAATGTGGAAGAAGCGCTTTATAGCCGACTCGAACAGATCACCCATCACCGCCACCGGGGGCGCGATGCAGATCATCACCAGTGCCAGGAGTGATACTTTGCCCCCCGCCGCCAGGAAGATGAATGCGCTCACTATCCCGCCAATCACCCCGATAACCGCCCCTTCGACTGTCTTTTTGGGGGAAAGCACCGGGGCCAGCGGCGTCTTACCAAAGCGTCTCCCGCCGAAATAAGCGAACGTATCCGTTCCCCAGGTGAGCGCCAGCACGACCATCAGCCAGGTCAGGCCGTCCGGCAGCCCCCGAATGGCGATGAGGAAGGCACTGGGGAAACCGATGTATAACACCCCCGCCAGCGTCATACCCGTTTGCAGGAGGCTGCGGCGGATTTGCCGGGGATGTCGGAGCATTTCGAGCAGGAAAGTGATACTAACCGCCAGCGCCAGCGCCAGGACCCACAACGCCGGGATACCCAGGTGGAATGCCAGCACCACCGCCAGCGTCGTGGGCACAGCCACAATTGCACTGCCCTGAATGTCCTGCCCGTGCGCCAGAACACAGAATTCCAGTGTGCCAATCGCTGCAATCAGCCCGATGAGGATGGTCATCGGCCAGCCACCCAGGTAGGCTGCCAGCAGGGCAATCGGAAGTCCAATTAGCGCGGTTGTCACGCGCTGGTTAAAATTCGCCATATCAGATTGGGATTTTTCTTGACCAGATAAAGTAGACATAATATTTTATCAAATGAGCATTCCCGGTTTCTACCGGCACAGGTCTATTCAATTACTATTGTAACGAACAAGCGGATATTATGCATAATCCACATTGGCGCTCATGAATATTCTGCACATCACCCCTTACTATACCCCGGCGTATGCCTTCGGCGGCGTCGTGCGCTCCGTAGAAGGCATGACTCAGGCGTTAGCGGGGCGCGGTCACACCGTCACCGTACTGACCACTGATGCACTCCACCAATCCCGCCGCTACCCCGGCCCGCACGATGAAATGCTTAACGGCGTGCGAGTCGTGCGCGTGCCGAATCTCTCTCCCTGGCTGCGGGGGAAGCTGAACCTCTCCACACCCAGCAGGATGCATAAGGTCGCCCGGAATCTGCTGGACGGAATAGATGTGGTCCATTGCCACGAATTCCGCACCGTGGAAAATCTGCTGGTCACACCGGTTGCCGCCCGCCTGGGAATCCCGCTGGTGCTTTCGCCACACGGTACGCTGTCCCTTACGACAGGGCGCAGCCGGGTGAAAGCTGCCTGGGATCGCCTGTTGAGTTCAGCGGTGGCGCTGCGCTTCGACCATGTCATCGGTCTGACAGCGGCGGAGGTCGAGGCGGTCAAAACGCTGTGGCCCGCTTTCGGGCGGCGGCGTATCCCGGCAACTTTCAGCTCGATTCCCAACGGCGTCAATCCGGCAGAATACGAGAACCTGCCGGGACGCCAGACTTTTCGCGCTCGCTACGGCTTGGGGAATGGGCCGGTCTGCCTGTTCATGGCGCGGCTGCATCCCCGCAAGGGGGCGCACCTGCTGGCTAAAGCCTTCCGGCAGGCGAACATCCCAGAGGCGCGGTTGGTGATCGCCGGGCCGGACGAAGGCGGGCGTGCTCTGATCGAGCCGTTTGTAGATGAACGGGTCATTCTGACCGGCTACGTGGGCGGAGAAGAGCGACTGGCGGCTTTCGCGGCGGCGGACGTTTTCGCGCTACCTGCTGTTGGCGAAGGGCTGCCGATGGTCGTGCTGGAGGCGTTGGCGGCGGGGCTGCCCGCCATCGTGTCGCCGGAGTGTTACCTGCCGGAAGTCGCCCAGTACGGTGCGGGACTCGAAGTCGAGCCGGAAGTAGACTCGTTGGTCGGGGCGCTGCGTCTGGTATTATTAGAGGGAGCGCGGCGGCAGGAGATGGGGATCGCTGCCCGCAGGCTCGTCAATGAACACTTTACCTGGTCGCAAATCGCGGCGGCACTGGAAGCCGTCTATGAGGACATGCAAAGGCATCACACACCATGAAGCAAACAATCCGTTCCATCGTTCGCGCCATCAATCCGCTGCGCTGGCTGCGGCGCGGCGCGTTCGCCCTGGGCAATCTGCGGCGGCGGCGGCGTAAAATTGAGTATGTGTCGCTGACTCTGCCGGCATCCTTGCCTCCGCTGCCGGAACCTCGTTCCTGGTGGCAGCGGCGCGTCTTAGGCGCGGCGACGCTCAGCCTGTTGGAATTGGATCGCTTTTTCGAGCAGTTGGGGCGTGACCCGCGTCCCAAAGGGGTCATCCTGCATTTACGCGGCTTCAATATGACGCTGGCCGACCTGCAAACGCTGCGTGGAAGCCTGCTCCGGCTGCGGCAGTCCGGTAAACGGGTCATCTGCTTTGCTCAGGACTACGACAACGCGGCCTATTTTATCGCCAGCGCCGCCGATGAAATCATCTTGCAGCCCGGCGGCACACTCAACACTGTCGGTTTGCTGAATCAGGCGGTTTTTCTGAAAGACGCGCTGGGCGCAGCCGGCGTGCAGGCCGAAAGTGTGGCGATTTCCCCCTATAAAACCGCTCTTGATCGCTTCGCTCGCAGCGAACCGTCGCCCGAATCCCGCGAGCAACTCAATTGGCTGATCGATTCACAGTTTGACATCATTGTGGGAGGCATCGCGGAAGGCCGCCGCATGACCCCCGACGCGGTACGGGCGATGATTGACGACGCGCCCCACCTGGACGACAATGCCTTTGCTTCCGGGTATGTGGACGCCCTCGAGTCCGAGGAAGGGCTGCACCGCCGCCTGGAGAGCGAACATATCATCACTTTCAAACAGGCGCAAAAAAACTTGTTTCGCCAGTGGCGCAAACCCATTGACCACTATGTAGCGCTGCTGCGCGTGGGTGGGATGATTATCCAGGGTGAAAGTGGCCGCCCTCCGGTAGACATCCCGATACCCATCATCGGCGGGGAACGTATGGGCGACATCACCGTCGTCAACCAGGTGCGGGCGTTGATGAAAGACCAGGACGCGGCGGCGGTCATCCTGTTTATTGACAGCGGCGGCGGGTCGGCGGCGGCTTCAGAAGCGATGGCCTCGGCGCTGGATGAACTGGCGAAAGACCGCCCGCTGGTAGTCTGCATGAACAGTGTAGCGGCGTCCGGCGGCTACTATATTGCCACACCCGCGCACTGGATTGTCGCCCAACAAGGGACGATTACCGGCTCAATCGGCGTCATCAGCGGCAAGATTATCACCGATGGACTGTGGGATCGCCTGCACGTTAACCGAGTACAGTTCGCACGCGGCGCGAATGCCGATCTTTACGGCGATACCGGTCCGATCACCGATACCCAACGCGCCAAACTGCGTGCCGGAATCGAACACACCTACCACCAGTTCACCGAGCGTGTGGCACACAGCCGTAAGACGACCACCGAAGCAGTGAATGCTGTGGGTGGTGGCCGAGTATGGACGGGACAGCAGGCCAGAATGCACGGGCTGGTAGATGAATTGGGCGGGCTGGATGCGGCGCTCAAAAAAGCGCGGGAACTGGCACACCTGCCGGAAGATACGCCACTGGCAATCTATCAGGGCAAGGCCAGACCACTGCCGCCCCAACTGGCCGAAAAAGCCGATCCCGCCGCCGCACTGCGCTATCTCCACGAGAATTTGCGGGCGATTTATAACGGTTCGGCGCAGTTTCTCCTACCGTTCTGGTGGGAGTAGGCGCGAAAAGCGGGAATATCCCCTGTTACAGGTGGTGAACGGCAAGACGGCTGTCTCCACTGTCCGCTCTGACCGTAAGTGAGATGAATGTGAGGTAATGTGATGACCGGATTTCACCGTTTTCAAATTGGCGGTTTCGCCGCTGTCACCGTAAACGATGGGCAGTTCGCCCGTGAGGCAGGCATTTTTTTCGGCAGTGTCCCCGCCGCCGAACTGGAGCCGGTATTAGCCGCCAATGGCCTTACACGCGATGCGGTGCCGTCCTGGTTTGACCCGCTGGTTATCGAGACCGGCCAGCATAAAGTCGTGGTGGATACCGGCAACGGGCCGGAACGCGACGGGCAGATTATGTCCAATATGGCCGCCGCTGGCATTGCCCCGGCGACCATTGACACCGTGATTATCACCCACGCGCACGGCGACCACATCGGCGGCAACACCACATTGGACGGCACGCCCGCTTTTCCCAACGCCCGTTACATCATCCAGCGCCAGGAGTGGGACTACTGGACAGCGGACGACCTGCTGCGCCGCACGCCGGAACGTGCTCCTTTCCTGCGCAAAAACCTATTGGATATCCAGCACTTGTTTACGTTTGTCGAAGGCGATGCCGAAATCGTGCCAGGGATAAGGGCAATTTTCTCGCCGGGACATACACCCGGCCACATGGCACTGCTCGTCAACGGGCAGATGCTGCATGTTGGCGACGCGCTGCACCAACCACTGCACGCCGAACGCCCGGATTGGTCGCCTGTGTTCGATTCACTGCCGGATGTCGCCCCGGCCTCCCGCCGCAAGCTGATGAAAATGGCCGTGGAGCAGAACTTACGGGTGTTCGGTTTTCACTTCCCGTTTCCCGGCTACGGATACGTAAGACCCAAAGGCAATACCTGGACATGGCAACCGGAACTGTAACCCGATTCTAGAAAGGTGGTGTCACCATGCTTGAACCAGGTCAAACCCGCCACGTCTTTCGGCTTATCGTGCCCGGAATGGCATTCATTATCGTCCTGGTGGCTGCCTTCTCCCTCACGCCAGTGCCTATTCTGGGGAATTTCGCTTCTACCGCCTCCCCCACCGTGACAGGCACAGCCTCGCCAACGCCACCCTACGACCCAACCCTGTACGCTCTGCGCCGGTATCAGTTCCTCTACATTGCCGCCAGCTATGGCCCCACTGAAGGCGCAGTATTCCAGGCGACGGAAGCCGCAGTGATCGCTACGTGGCAGGGCACGACGACTCCGCTGCCCACCCCTACCTGGGGAAATAGCACTGCCGGGCTTTCCGGGGTGAATGCCGCCGGGACACTGGCCGCGCTGATGTTCCCCACGCCCGCTCCTCCCCTCCCCACCGCGCAGTACATCGAATGCGGCTGGCAGTGGGCGACTCAGCCGCTGCCCGAACTGACCGGACAAATCCGCGCCATGTTCATTGCAGCCGGAATAGCCGATGTTGAAATCCAGGCGACGGCTTTTGGTGAGAACTGTGTGCCGGGACGAGAAGGTGTAGCCGGGTATTTCGCGGCGATGGAAACTGACTTTGATATAACACTCACAATGGACGCCGGGTTGGATGATGAGGCGCTCGGCAGGCAGGTAGCGAACGCGCTGGATGTGCTGGCGCACTTCCCGCCCGATACCACCCCAGGCCCAATGTCCGGCTATCTCACGCTCGTCATCCTGCAAGGCAGTACAGCGCGTCAGTGGCGATTGCACGTCAACGACGCCCTGGCTGCCCATGAACAGGGGCTGACCGGCGCGGCGCTGCTGGCGGCGCTGGATGCGGGCGACTAGATGGTCTGTCGTGGATCGCCCAAAGTTGGGTACAATCCGTGCATAAGGTTTTGTAGCATAAGAAAGGTTAAGCACCATGCGCTTTCACTATACCCAACTGTTCAGCACCTATAGTATTGTCGCCCGCGACCCGGAAACCGGGTGGTTGGGTGTAGCGGTGCAAACCCACCAGATGAGCGTCGGGCGCGTAGTCCCCTGGCTGCTGCCGGGTGTGGGGGCGCTGGCAACGCAGTCCCTGACTAATATCAGTTTTGGGCCGATTGGCATGGAGATGCTCAAGCAGAGTGTTCCCGCCGCCCGTGTCGTCGCGGCGCTGGTGGCTTCTGACGAAGGGGCCAACCGGCGGCAGCTGGCAGTAGTGGATGCTGAGGGGCGTTCGGCGGCCTGGACAGGCGATGGCTGTATCGCTCACGCTGCCCATCATGCTGGGGAGGGCTATTCAGTGCAGGCTAACATGATGACCCGTGACACGGTGATCCCAGCGATGGTTGCCGCTTACGAGAGCGCTTCCGGCAACCTGGCGGATCGCATGGTCGCGGCGCTGATCGCGGCTCAGGAAGAAGACGGCGACATTCGCGGGATGCAGTCGGCGGCGCTGAAAATCGTCTCCGGCAACAAGGAAGACCCGGCCTGGATGTCCCTGTATGACGTGCGCGTGGATGAACATGCCGAGCCGGTGAAAGAACTCACACGCCTGGTGCGACTGGCCGGGGCGCAGATTCTCGATAACCGGGCGGATCGCGCTTTCCGTGCCGGGCATCGTGCCGAGGCTCTGGCGCAGTGGACACAGGCGCGGGCAACCGCCCCGGAACTGGAAGAGCTTCCCTTCTGGCAAGCCGTCACGCTGGCGGATAACGCCGGCGACATCGAGGCGGCAGTGGCGATATTACGCCCGGCGCTGGCGAACGATCCCCGCCGTGAACACTGGATTGACCTGGTGCGGCGGCTGGAAGTCTGCGGCATTATCGAGCGTGAAGGTACGGCGGACGAACTCATCGCGGCGCTGGAATAAGAGTAAAGCAAAGAGGCGACCTATGGCGAAACTTAAATTGGACTTACACGACATCTATAACAAGGGCGACAAGATCGAAGCGGAACTCCAGCGCATGATGGATGAAGCCGTCGAGAAGAAAATCGCACTGGTGGAGATCATTCCCGGCAAAGGCAGCGGCCAGCTCAAAAAGCGCGTGCTGCGCTTCCTTGACCAGAAACATATCCGCGCCCTTTACCACCGCGTCGAAAAAGACGATAAGAACTTTGGCCGTATTTTCATCCACTTCCGCCATTAACCAGACATCCGGGATAGGTTTCTGCCTGTCCAGCATACGGCAAGCGTGCCGCTCTACACTATCCCAAAGATTTATCGGATATAGCATGAAGCAAAGTGAGGATTGTTATGCAGCAGAGACGACTGGGCCGTACCGGCCACATGAGCAGCGTGATTATTTTTGGCGCGGCAGCGTTCTCGGAGATTGACCAGGATTCCGCGAACCGGGCGCTCGACCTGGGACTGTCTTATGGCGTTAATCATATTGATGTTGCGCCACAGTACGGGCAGGCCGAAGAACGGCTCGGCCCCTGGCTGGAAAATCACCGGGACAAGTTCTTCCTGGGCTGCAAAACACAGGAACGCGAACGTGCCACATCCTGGGCGGAACTTCAACGTTCCTTGAAAAAACTACATACCGACAAACTCAACCTCTACCAGCTTCATGCTGTCACGACTTTTGAGGAACTCGACGCGGCGATGGGGCCGGGCGGCGCGATTGAAACGCTGCAAGAGGCGCGCGAAAAAGGGTTGACACGCTGGCTGGGCATCACCGGGCACGGGTTGCAATCTCCGGCAGTTTTTGTGGCGGCGCTCGAACGCTTTGACTTCGATACGGTCATGTTCCCCATCCACCCCCGGTTGTACGCCGACCCGGACTACCGGCGCGATGCGGAACGCCTGCTCAAGCTGTGCGTGGAGAAAGATGTTGGCGTACAGATTATTAAGGCTGTCACGAAAAGCCCCTGGAGCGGCCGGGAAAAACAGTACAACACCTGGTATCAGCCGTATGACACGCCGGAACGTATTACCCAGGGAGTACGTTTCGCCCTTTCACAGGAAGGCGTGACAGGCATCCCCAGCGCCGGGGATGTGCGCCTGCTGCCGCATGTGCTGGAGGCCGGGGCGCACTTCACACCCATGACACAAGAAGAGCAAGTCGCCGCCATTGAAGACTCACGGGTGCTGGCGCCACTGTTTACGTAGTTCTTTAATTCAGGGCGACCCCATCGGTGAGTCGCCCTGAATACTCCGTTTGTTTGTTACCTACCCGCCCGCAAATCACCGCAAGCGGCGTTCTTTGTCCCCGCTGCCCAATCGTTTCCGGGTGCGGTCAGTTGTGTCGTCCCCGCCAGTTCCATAGTTGCCCCGCGTGACGGCCTCATAGAAAGCCTGGTCATAGTTGCGCGTTTTGACCACCACTGGCATCGGGACGGCATGACCCATGATGATCGCCTGTTGGCGGGTATCGAGCCGCGCCAGTACCTCGCGCAGGCTTTGCGCTCCGCTGATGCCGGTTAGCACTGCGTTGATGTCACGGTCATTATCGAGCAGCGCAGTCACCCGCGTCCCGATCTGGCTCATTACTTCCTCGTCAATACCGCTGGGGCGCTGGTCAACAACCAACAGGGTCACATTGTACTTGCGTAGTTCGCGGGCGATGATACCGAAAATCGTCTGGTTGGCGATGGCTGGGTCAAGGAACTTGTGTGCTTCTTCAATCGTGATAAGCAATTGCGGCGGTTCATGGGCCGCGTCGCCCAGCGCCTTCTCAACCTTCTCCACATACTGGCGGTGGATACGCCGCGTGAGATAATTGGCGACCAGGATGTACGCTTCCAGTTCGTTACCATAGCGCCCGAATTCCAGCACAACACTCTTTTGCTGCTCCACCAACAGACTGATAATACGGTCTACACTGTCGGATACCGTCTCTTGTGAGAGGAAGTCCCAGCGTTCAAAGCGCTGTAACCGCCGCTGGAGCGCGGAATACGTGCCACCGCCAATGTTCGTGTTCTCCACAATGTCGTTAAAGTCATCTACCTCATCCTGGAGCAGACGCCGAATCCAGTTTCTTCCCCAGCGTTTCCGCATCGTGTAGGCCGCATCAATCATCGCGTCGGAGAGGTTCATCGTCGCCCGCAGCATGGCGATGTCTTCCGGTTCAATCTCATCAAACCCAAGTTTGACCTCAAAATCAAAGCGGGCATTGCGACGCCGTGAAGACTCGGAGTCCAGGGTGATAATGGTCACCCTGCCGGGGAACAACTGCGCCAGTCCCTTCGCCTTCGGCCCACGCTCGTCGGCAACTTCCCAACCGTAATCGTTGTGCATGTCAAAAATCAGGTTGACGGCTTGCTGGCGAGCAATCACTCCGGCCAGCAGCACCCGCGTGAGAAAACTCTTGCCTGTGCCACTCTTGCCGAACACCCCCACCGAACGCTCAACCAACCGCTTGAGGTCGAGGTTGATCTGCGTCTGTTCGAGTTCCAACGGCGCACCGACGTTAAAGTGACCGGCGTCTTCATCGCCAAACACGGCGTTGACATCGCCCACAGTAGCATTCATCACCGGCATAAAGTGACTGGGGATGGTCTTGACCGGTTTCGGTTCGGTATTTTCCTCGTCAAGCGAGAGCATCGGCGCAACCGATACCAGGCCATAGGCGGTTGTCCCGATATACACATCGCGCAAAAACGCATCGGCCATATCGGGCGGGCTGTTCTGGATGGCGGGGTTAGTATTATCCAGCGCGATGTCGGTAATCATGCAGAAAAAGCGCTTGCCGGATGCGCCATGCACCACAACATAGCGCCCGACGGCCAGTTCCTCAATCGGCTGCCCGCGATCCAGCTTGACGAGCAGCCCCTTGCTTAAAGAACCGCCGACCACCACACCCAGACGCACGGCGCCGGCATACATGGCTGAACTCTGCGGGAACCAATCATCCAGGTTTTCAATCTTGCTATAGGCCATAAGGGACTCCGTATCGCACGGCAAAATGGGTCGTCGAAATGAGTTTAATAAGGAATTTCCGCACCTTTGAAAACAGACAACTACCATTGTAACGCAAGGTCAGGCATAGGGCGATTGACATGTTGATTAAAACATCTGTTCTATTATAGCACACGGTCTGCCACTTCCCCACCCCTAAATCAGGGGGGTGACTGACTTCCTGGATAATGTTGAAACGCCGTCACACGCCCATGACACTACCGTGAATCAGCGACATAAAAAGCATTCTGCGGGAAGACTATAAGTCCACCCCTCGTTGGAAACAGCGGTTACAGACGGTAAAATCCGCTTTCAAGGTTGTTTAAAGGAGGAACAATGGACTACCGTTCAATGGGAAAGACCGGACTCAAGGTGAGCGAACTTTGCCTGGGTGCGATGACCTTCGGGCGCGAGTCTACCGAAGAAATCAGCATCGCCATGCTCAACCGCTTCGTAGAAGCTGGCGGTAATTTCATAGATACGGCGGACGTGTATTCCCAGGGTATCTCTGAAGAAATCCTGGGGCGCTGGTTGGGAAGGCAGCGCCGTGATGACTTCGTGATCGCTACGAAAGTGCGCTTCCCGATGGGCGATAAACCCAACGACGTGGGGTTAAGCCGTAAACACATCCTGGCGGGCGTCGAGGCCAGCCTGCGGCGGCTGAATACTGACTATATTGACCTCTACCAGGTTCACATGTGGGATCGAAGCACTCCCCTGGAAGAGACGCTCAGCACGCTCGACAGCCTGGTACGGAACGGCAAGGTGCGCTATATCGGGGCGAGCAACTTCACCGGCTGGCAGCTTCAAAAGGCGATTGACCTCAGCCAGCAGATGGGTTGGGAGCCGTTTACCTGTCTGCAACCGCTGTATAACCTGCTGGATCGGGAACTCGAATGGGAACTCATGCCGGTCTGCCTGAATGAGGGCGTGGGGATCATCCCCTGGAGTCCGCTGCGCGGCGGCTGGCTGAGCGGCAAATACCGCCGCGAGATGACCGGGCCGCAAGCCGGGACGCGGGTCAAGCAGGCGGAAGAGATGGGCTGGAGCGAAACGTGGAGCGTCTATAACAACGAGCATACCTGGACAGTGATTGACACCGTGCTGGCGGTAGGGGCAGAAACCGGCAAATCGCCAGCACAGGTGGCGCTCAACTGGCTGTTACAGCGCCCCGGTGTGACCGCACCCATCATCGGCGCCCGCACAATGGCACAATTCGAGGACAACCTCGGCGCGGCAGGCTGGGCACTCAGCACCGACCAGATGGAACTTCTCAACACAGCCAGCGACAAACGCCTGCCCTACCCGTATGACGTCCAAAGCAGATAAGCATTCCACCTGATCGCACAGGAGACACCTCTCGTGGGTGTCTCCTGTGTCCTTCAACATAGTTACACATCGTCCACCGCTGGCGGGCGTTCGCCTTGTAACTAAGCCCACCCTAACTCAGTTTTGACTTCATGACCACCGCTGACCGCCTTGTTTAGAATGTCAATGAACTCAGCGAGGGGTACGCGATGGACTCTGGTTGCCCATTCAACAGTGAGGGCTTTCGTAATGAGTTTTCTAACGGAATAGCGCCCGACTCGGCGGACGCCAAACACTTCCATCACGGGGGCAATATCGCCATATTCCTCTAAAATTTCTGATACGCGGGTATCTTTTGTGATTTCCATATCAACTCCCTTAATGTATCGCCAGGCATATTTTTCTACTCGGCAACCAGGGCTGCACACATTTGGTCGAAAGCCGCGCTATTCTGGTGAATCATTTCTTCGGCTATCAGTTTCAAGACCCGAATATTGGTGCGGCTGACATCATCCATATCATCGCTGCCTTCGACCAGTTGAGCTTGAAAACGGTAATACCGCTGCTCACCACCCGCTGTTTTTGGCAGCATCTGCTGCATCTGATAATCCACCGTCGCAGTCACCCCCTGCATCAGAATATTGATGAGTGGACGCACCCAGTTTACTAATCCCCAGTCCTTTGCCTCGTTGTAGTTGATCGGGCGGGTCAGTTCGCCGGTACCGAGGGAAACAACTAGGAAATCACTGACATTCGGGAATCGAGTACGGACATCAACATAAGCACACATAGTTGGATTGTTGGCGAAAACACCACCATCAATCAGGGCATAGTATTCACCAATATCCTCAGTTTCGACTTTATTGGCTTCAAAAAACGTCGGTGCAGCGGACGTGGAACGGGCAACCTGGGTCATAGGAAAATCATAGTCAGGTCGTTCTTTTGCCCGCCAACTCCGAAAGAACCAGGGAATTCGACGTTCGATTTCATAGCTGGTTATGAGAACATCCGTTACGGCATCTTTCAGGCGGGCATCGCCAAGATATTCCTGCAAAACCTCCTCTAATGGCGCAGAAGGATACTTCTCATCCACCAGGCTTCCCAGGGTACGCACCCGCTGCCAGGCAGAACGTGAGAAGATACGATGGCCCTCATTCTCATACAACCGCACGCCATCTTCAGCGGAATACTGTGGTCTGCCATCGGCATCCGGTTTCGTCATGCCCAATGCGAGAATACCGCCGGTTGATGTCCCGGCAATCAGATCGAAGAGTTCTGCGATATGCTTGCCGGTGCGCCGTTCAATTTCAGCCATCGCCATCGCCGGGACGACTCCCCGGATGCCGCCTCCATCAATGGACAGTATCTTTATCCTGTTGTTTTTCATCATACCCTCTCAAAATATCTAATAATCGGATCTATTGGTTTCAAAAAGTGCGTCCTATTTTCTCTAACCGTCTTTGCGCATGAATAGAACAGCGAGGCGTCAGGCCAGACCAGGTCTGATCTCATTCCGCCCGGAAGATCAAGCCAGTATCCGGCTTCCATAAGATAATCATAGACGTTTTCACCTTGTTTACGCCAATCCGGTATCGCCACCGCCCGGCTGAAAACACATAAACTTTGTGAATCAACGCACCCTTGACCCGTGTGAAAGCGATGGCGGAAGCGGCTTATCCGGTAGCGGATCACGTGCGCCGAAGAGATGGGCTGGGGGGAAGTCGTAGGCGGTCTACAACAACCAGCATAGCTGGATGCCATCCGTTTGATCCGCAGAACTAGCTGTAACGGCTACTTCCAAAGATAATCAGCGGGATGCCCCTCGTGGGTGTCTCCTCTATCCCCCTCCACTACAATAATGATTTGTTTCTGCAAAATCGCCACAGTATAATGATTCTGTCAGTATATTGCTGCAAAATAACTTTAGTGCATCCTTAACATTGTCTCGTACCCATAATTTACAAACCAGAGGAAAAATGCGTGACAACCTAAACCTTGATGACCTGCGCGAGTACCTGGAACACGAGAAGCAGCGAAAAGCCAGCCTCGACCAATCGTTCAAGCGTACCCAAGTTCCAGCTCTAATAGTTTTTGTTCTGTCAGGTATTCTGAGTATTAAATTCTGGTTAGTTAGTTTAGTTGTTTTTAAGATCGTCATATTGACAGCATTGTGTTCTATAATCTGCTATAGCATTCTCTACAATACGCCACAACAGTTGCGGGCACGCAGGGTTGTCAGGCTTGTGCTGTCCAGCGATCAGGTTTTATATATCCCACTCCTAACCGTGCGTCTGGTGATTGAATTCACAGTGTTCTTGCTGTTTGCATCCATTGGCGTCCTGTCTCTACGAAGCTATCTTGCACAAGGAACCCCTATTACACCTGCGAATATCCTTGCTGATCTTGCTGTCGCCCCCCAACAGGCTGTTCCCTTCGTGGTCGGGTGGGGCATCAAGGCAGGTATTGTTGTGGCGTGGATCCTCCGTTTTGGGCGCAATTGGCTGCGTTTATCTGACTGGGATAGACGGAAATTGCCCGCCACTTTGTTTAGTTATTTCAATGCTGATCAGTACATCAGTATTACCATTCTGATCATATTTTTGTTCGACATTTTCCCTATCCTATCTTCGTTCCTTGTCAATATTTTCGTGATGGCAATCATATTCGTATTTTTCTCAGGTCGAGTGTTAAGACAGGTCGAATGGCGGATTTTTCTTCGTTACGTGCATCCTCACTTTCAAGTGGGCGAGTACGATGTCGCTTTGAAGAAGAATAATCAACTACTGCGCCTGGCCCCGAAGTCCGCATACTGGCTGCATTCTAGAGCCGCCATAGTATTCTATAGTGGTGATTATGAGCGCGCTGAACAGCTATGGATTCAGCGACTCATCGCGGTGCAGAATGACTATCCCCAGGCCATTGGTTTCGCACTCACCATGCTCAGCCTTGTCATGCGTCGGAAGAAGCGCTACGAAGATGCGCTGCGCTACGCGGAGTATGCCGTTGACGCCTATCCGGCAGGAGCAACCGGGTATGGGCAGTTAGTTGGTGTTTATGTGGAACGGGAAGTAGAGGCCGAACGAGCCTGTAAGTATTATGATTTTGCCCGGAGCTTGATGACTAAATTTAGCCCCCTAGATGATAGTGGTTTTGCGGTTGTGATGGCGCATTACGGTGAATTCGCAACCGCTGAAGCGATACTACGCGGTATTGATACGAATCAACTCGCGTCTGCCGGGGATAAAGCTCGATTTGTCTATGATCGGGCACAAATTACACGCTTTCAAGGAGACCTGGCGAAAGCGCGAGAATACTGTGAACAGGCTATTCAGCTTGACCCCAATGGTGACGCCGGAAACCAGGCGCGTGAGATGCTCCAGAAGTTAGACGATTGATGGGATGAGCCAGGGCGCATCTTCCCCTACAGACTCCCCAGGTTCGCCAGCAGGCTGCGGTAGAGCATCATCTTCTCACTCCCGGATGAGCGGCGCAGCACGCGGTACAGCACCGCGCCGGGGATGATCCGCAGCAGACAGGAAAAACCGATAATCCCCTTGAGCAGTCCCGCCGAAACCGTGCCGTAGTGCTTGCGGAAAAACTGCACTTTGCTGCGGTACAACTGGATGAACATTTCCTCCCGGATGCGTTTGGTGCTGCCACCCCACAGGTGAACGGCCTGCACCGCCGGGTTATACAGTGTCTTCCACCCCGCCCGCTTGAAGCGGATACACCAGTCAATTTCCTCGGAAAACATGAAAAAGCCGGTGTCCATGCCGCCCACCTCCGTGTACGCCTCGCGTCGCACCAGCATGAACGCCCCCATAATCGCCTCGACTTCGCGCACGTCGTTGAAGTCCCACCACGTCATGGCGAACTGGCCGAACTCGCGGCTTTTCGGGAACAGCGCGTTGAGTTGCAGCGCGATATACAGTTCCGTTTTCAGCGTCGGGAACTGGTAGGCGGAAAATTGCAGGCTTCTGTCTTCGTAGAGCAGCTTGCAGCCCGCCATACCCGCTTCGGGATGCGCGTCCATGAAAGCCGCCATGCCGTCTACCGTGTTTTCCTCCACAAAGGCGTCACTGTTGAGCAGCAGCAGGTAGCGCCCCTGGGCGATCGCCATGCCCTGGTTATTCGCGCCGGCAAAACCGGCATTCTCACTATTTTCGATCAGGATCACATCCGGGAAGCCCTGTTTCACCATCGCCTGGCTGCCGTCACTGGAGGCATTATCAATGACGATGATTTCATAAGCGACCTGTTTCACCGTAGACTGCACCGCCTGGATACAGCGGGTGAGCAGGTCTTTGCCATTCCAGTTGACAATGATGATGGACACATCGAGCATACGAGTGCGCTCCTGAATGATGACTGAATACCATGCAATTGAGGGAGAATGAGTCTGCTGTGACAATAGTCGCCCTGCCTTGCCTGTGACTAAACATCACTCCGTAAGTGGTCTGCCACTGTGTGGATACACCCCCGCCGAAATGGTACAATCAGGGTAATCAAGTGAGCTGGCGGAAGGGGGAACCCCCCTTTTTGCTCGAATCAATGGATTGACAACATGCGAAATTTTATTTCTGACAGTGTTCAACAGCTACGCCCTTCCGGCATCCGCAAATACTTCGACATCGCCGCAACAATGGATGAGGTCATCTCCCTCGGCATCGGTGAGCCGGATTTCGTCACGCCGGAGCATATCATTGACAAAGGGATCGAGTCGCTCCGTGCCGGGCAGACACGCTATACTTCGAATTCCGGCACGCAGGAACTGCGGGAAGGCATCTCAGCCTATATTGAGCGGCTGTACGGCCTGCACTATAACCCTGATAACCAGATACTGGTGACAGTAGGCGTGAGTGAGGGGTTCTGGTTGGCGCTCAAGACCGTCACCAACCCCGGCGATGAAGTGCTTGTGCCGGAACCGTGTTTCGTCTCCAACGCCGCCGCAGTGCATATGACCGGCGCGGTCCCCGTGCCGGTGAAAACGCTGGTGGAAGATAACTTCCAGGTCACCGGCGCGATGCTCGAAGCGGCCATCACGCCGCGCACCAAAGCCATCCTCATCAACTACCCGAACAACCCCACCGGCGCAGTCCTCAGCCGGGAACGGATGCTGGAAATCGCCGCCATCGCCGAGAAACACGATCTCGTCGTGATCTCTGACGAAATTTACGAGCGCCTGATCTATGGCATCCAGTACAAGAGCTTCGCCTCACTGCCAGGCATGTACAACCGCACGATTGTCCTTAGCGGCGTGAGCAAGTCCTTCGCCATGACCGGCTGGCGCATCGGCTATGCCGTCTCCACGCCGGAGATCATGGCGGGAATCCGCAAGCTGCACCAGTACCTCATCATGTCCGCGCCCACAATGGGACAGGTCGCCGCGCTGGCAGCGCTGCAATATGGCGAGGACGACGTCGAATCCATGCGCCAGCAGTATGACACACGGCGGAAAACCATCGTCGGTGGCTTTAACGAATTAGGGCTGACGTGCTTCGAGCCACGCGGCGCGTTCTATGCCTTCCCCAGTGTCACGGCCAGCGGCATGAGTGACGAGCAGTTCTGCGAGACGCTGCTGAAAGAGGAGCGGGTGGCGATGATTCCCGGCAATGCCTTTGGCGAAAGTGGCCGGGGCTTCGTCCGCGCCAGTTATGCTACTAGCCTGGAGAACATTGAAGAGGCGCTGGAACGTATCGCTCGCTTCATGCGGCGGCACGGGTAGAGGGGAGCATTAGACCCATGACAACTTCATCTCGTATTCAACTGGCCGCCGGGGGGCCGACTTTTTCCCGCACCATCCCCGGCATGATGCGCCTCAACCAGTGGGGCATGAACAAGGCCGCCATCGCGGATTGGATTCAGGGCTGCCTGGATATGGGCGTGACGACCTTCGACCATGCCGATATTTATGGCCGCTACACCTGCGAAACACTCTTCGGGGAAGCCTTAGCCATCCGCCCAGAGCTGCGTGACCGGATCGAAATCGTGACAAAGTGCGGTATCAAGCTGGTTTCGCCCAACCGCCCGGAACACCATCTGCCTCACTACGACACCAGTACAGCGCACATCCTCGCCAGCGTGGAAAACTCCCTGCACGAATTGCATACCGACCGGATTGACCTGCTGCTCATCCACCGCCCCGACCCGCTCATGGATGCCGATGCGGTGGCGGAAGCCTTCACACGGCTGCGGGCTGCGGGCAAAGTGCTGCATTTTGGCGTATCAAACTTCACGCCGTTCCAGCTTGACCTGCTGGCATCCCGGCTGGACTTCCCGCTCGTCGCAAATCAGGTGGAAATTTCGGTGATGCACATGGATGCCCTGCATGATGGCACGCTCGACCACTGCCAACAGCATCGCATTACACCGATGGCATGGTCGCCAGTCGGCGGCGGCGCACTGTTCGTTGGCGCTGGGGAACAGGAAACACGGCTGCGAAATGCCATTGAGGAGATTGGCGCGGCTTTGGGCGGCGCGGCGCTCGATCAGGTGGCGCTGGCCTGGCTGTTGGCGCTCCCCTCACACCCTCTGCCGGTACTGGGAACCGGCAAACTGGAGCGTGTCCGGGCTGCGGTAGAGGCTGAGTCGCTGGTACTCACCCGCCAGCAGTGGTTCACCATCTGGAAGGCTTCCGCCGGGCACAATGTCCCGTAGAACGAACTCCCCCTACAGCCGATTTTAAAAATTATAGGGTGGCAAGCTACGGCCTGCCACCCTCAAGCGTAATCCGATAATCTGTTACTGGCCCGTCACCGGTGAAGTCAGGTTGAAGTTCGAGCCGATCAATACCAGGTCACGGATGTCAATGCGAGCATCCCGATTCAAGTTCGCATTCGGCACCAGCACACTATCCAGACCGAAGTTCGCCCCAACCAGTGCCGCATCCTGCACGTTGATTGTGCTGTTGTCGTCCACATCGCCCATTGGCAGGATCGCCTGACCCAGGTCAAGTACCTGCCCATCACCCGTTACTGTCACCAGATAAGCCAGTGTCAGCGACTGCGGAGCCTTCAGCATCAGCACATACGTGTTGGCGGGGACATCCGTAAACTGGAAGCTGCCGCTTGCCCCGGTGGTCAGTTCGACCAGCAGTTCCACCGTGCCACTGCTGTAGATACCAACCGTCACACCGGAGTGATCGTCCGCGCTCGGAATCTGCGCCATACCCATAATGGTACTTAATGCGCCCGGAGTCGGTGGCTGTGGCGTGACCGTCGGCAGCAGTGTCGGGGTTTCCACTGGCAGCGTTGGGAACGGCACAAGCGTTACTATTGGCGTGGCCGTTTCTACGGGTTGTGTCGGCTCAACCGGCACCGTTGGTACTGCGGGCTGTGTCGGCTCAACCGGCGCCGTCGGTACTGCGGGCTGCGTCGGCTCAACCGTTGGTTGCCTGTTATCAATCCCGGTGAAAAGCGTACTGGAGATTTCCAGCGGGACATCACGTCCAAGGGAGTCCACACCCAACACACTACAGTTAATCGGCGTGACACCGGCGGACTGAACAAGGTAGGTCAGGCTAAAAGCCGTCAGACTGCCCTCAATGGGACCGTTGGGTTTTATGCGGGTGGTCGCCACGCTCCAGGAACCATTTCCAGCCTGATACCCCTGGTCAATGAATAGGCCATTGCCGTCATTGAACCCATCACTACCCTGGTGAGCCATGCCACCTAGGATAACCGGATCCACCGCGCAGTCCACCTGCAAGCCGTAAAGATTGCTCACATTGTTCAGGTTCAACTGCATCGAAACCGTCTCGCCCACATTGGCCTGTGCCGGAGAAACCGCGAGCCATAGCCCTGGGCTTTCAGAAACTGGCGGTTGAGTGGGCAGTGGGGGCAGCGTTGGCTGTACCGGCGGCTCAGTGGGCAGCAGCGTAGCCGTTGGCTGTACCGGCGGCTCAGTGGGCAGCAGCGTAGCCGTTGGCTGTACCGGCGGCTCGGTGGGCAGCACAGTGGCCGTCGGCTGTACCGGTGGCTCGGTTGGCAGTGGAGTGGCCGTCGGTTGTACCGGTGGCTCGGTTGGCAGTGGAGTAGCCGTCGGTGCCATCGTCATCGTCGGAACAGGCGTGGCAGGTGGTTGCTGCGTCGTGGAAATAATCTTCACCGCCACATCTTTCGTCAGGTTATTCACCTGCACCGTCACCGCGCCATTGTTGGCGGCAACAACTCCGCCATCGGTCACCTGTCCGGTGTAGGTATCCCAGATTTCGACCCGGTAATTACCGCTTGCCATCTGATTAATGGTAAAGGTCGCGCTGAGCGGGTTGTTGTTAACACCCTGATCCCAGCGGGCATTATCCCGATTCTGTACCCAGGCAAAGGCCTGCGCCCCGTTCGCCGCCCGCATCCCCAGCACACGCAGTTTTGCGTTGCTCACTGCAATGGATTGTGACGTATTCCGCACATCGTCGGTGGAAAGATAGGTGAAGTTCAGCCCGGCATAATCCACGCCCTGGAAGTAACGACTGGCGATACCTGCTTCAGCATGTTTGGTGGCGATGAATGCCGCCGACTGTTGATCCCAATACCAATCAATCGGGGCCATGCCAATCGGGGAGAACAATCCTGCCCAGCGTACATCGTGCGTGGCTTT
This sequence comes from uncultured Chloroflexota bacterium, assembly GCA_937974245.1. Classification (GTDB taxonomy): domain Bacteria; phylum Chloroflexota; class Anaerolineae; order Aggregatilineales; family Phototrophicaceae; genus JACKCG01. The sequence continues at coordinate 123,770 of CALJKV010000105.1, forward strand.
CGGGTTGATATTGGCCTGATTCCACTGCGTTGTCCCGCTATCGAGTTCGCCCCAGAAAATCGGCTTCGCCGGGCCATTCCAGGTCGAGCCGTCCCCTAATCCCAGTCCGCAGTTGCGGGCGTTTGCAGTACGCAAACACTGGGCAAAACGGTACACGAAATTGGCTGCATCATATGTCAGTTCAGCTGGATAACGTGAGATCATCATGTAGTCATGGTAGCTGGCAATGTCGAATGCTGAAGATGACCAGAAATCAGGACTCCAGGCCTGTGACCCCTGCGACGTGGTGCGAAGATGGCGGTACGGGTCGGTCTGAAGCTGGTACTGTCCATACAACTGGTAGAAACGATAGGCGCCCGAATTGGCTAGGACATGCCCGTGTTCGTTCCAGACTTCCCAGGCCATGACGGCAGTGGAATAGCCCCACCGCGCCACCCGATAGCGGAAATTACGCTGCCAGTAGCGCAAGTGAGCCGGGTCATCCATCGCCACCGGATTCGGATTCCAACTTTCGTTAATGACTGAAGCATCCCAAATCCAGAATGGGTCGCCATGCGAACCCAGGATAATCTGAACCCCATTGCGTTCGGCAGCCTCAATGATGCGGTCTTCCTCGTAGTTGCCACGTTGGTTCATTTGCGTGCCTTTGGGCAGGCTGCCAATGTCAATTCCCCGATCTATCGGATTGAAATCATCCGGGTAATTGTAGGCATCAAAGTGGCCTTCAACAGTCAGGCCATATCCATCATTCTGATCCCAGATGCGGGTCAGGTTGATCCCGTACCGGGCATATTCCTCAAAGGTGCGCTCGAATTCCAGGCTGCGCCCTTGTCCGAATGCCCACCACTGGTGGCCGCTTGAAATCGGCACAAAGCTTTCCCCATTGGAGTATTCCAGGAAACGAGAATCACGTGTCGAGACGCGCACAAACCCTTTACGATTCGACTCGGTGGATGTGAACGACAGCGTACCATTCGCCGGGTGTCGTGTCGTGCCGTTGCGATCTGTGATGGTGATATAGTAGCTATATCCGCCGACTTGCTGTGGCGCAAAACGCAGCTTCCACGAGAAGACGTTGGTCGCCGTCAGCTGTGTCCCTGTTCCCGTGTACTGCTGATGATAGAAAGCTGGAACGACCTGCTCCTGGCCGGATGGGCTGATGAAATGGCCGTCAATCGTGATGCCATCCACGCCACGCGGGTCGCTGGGGTCATAGTAGTAGTAGGGCAGCATGGAGTTTGCCGGATAACTCTTGTTAATCTGGAACGTCACTTCATACTTTTCATAACGCCCAACTTGTGGCGCATTGGCAGCCACCGATGTCACCTGCGGGGTGCCGCTGCTTTGCACAGGGGTCATAGTAGGTGGCGGCGGATTGGTTGGAACAGCGGTCGGCTGTGAGGGGACAGTCGGCACCGCTGTGGGTGCCGGGGCCGCAGATCCACTGTGCCGAAGTACAAACAGGTCACCCCCATTTCCTTCAACAACAATGAGGCCGCCGCTGGTATACGTATAGCGTGGCAACAGACCCTCACTATAAGCGCTGCGATGCGGTGTGGGGGGATCGAGTACGTTCCAGTACACCCACCACCCTGGCCCGGTCCAGTACCTGCCATCGTCAAACAGATTCATCCCGCAGGTTGTCCAGTGTGTGGTTGTATTGGGGCTGCCACAAGCACTCATACGCCGGATTACAGATGGCAGCCTTTGGGACGTAATGGGGCTGTTATACGTCAGGCCACGGCTGTTGGAACGGTCAGTGATACGCATCTGTTCACTGGCACCCCAATGTGCCCGGAACACCGTATTACCAGCCATTGAATAAGGTGTCTGCTCATCGGTGATATTAAGGTATGAACTAGGGAACGAGACAAACCGAACATCTCCCGCTACCAGGCCGGGAATCGTCTGGTTATCCAATACCATCTCACCGAAGTGCGAGTCCGAGCGGCCATCGGACGGATTGTTCGCACCGCTGCGGAACATCACATAGGCGACTTCCTTCCCGTCAGGCAGAACTTTAATCACCGGCACAGGTCCAACATCCAGGTAAGGCTGGTTGTTGACCAGGGCTTCCACTCCACCATATCCTACCGCTGGGATAAACGCTTCAGAGCCTGTATCCAGGCTGAGAGCAAACAGATTCTTCAGCTGTGGGTTATTCTGCAAAAACGTCCGTGTTTCGCTGGACGTATTGGGATACATGCCACCTGTGCCGGGGCCACCCCATAAGCCAGCGTTATGATTGAGGCGCATCCGAACAAACACAATACCATGCTGCTCGGCAATCACCGGCCACATGCCATCCATTTCATTAGGAAATCCGGCGGAATTCGGTGTGGGCTTGACACGCCAACGCTGTGAGCCATTTCCATTGTTGACGCCATGCACATACAGATCGTTCGTGGCGTAAACAATCATATCCCGGCTGGCGGAGTAAGTGGGCGGGGTGGCGATGGGCGCGTTGGCGGAGTAAACCCAGGCGGCGGCCATACTGGCTGTGTTAACTTTATGTAGCTGGCCGCTGTCCGTAACAGCAAAAACAAATCCATTCACCAGCAGCATCGCCTTGTTAAGAGGATTCCCCGCATTATAGATGGCGACCACGCTGCCGTTACGAGCATCAATCTTGTAAAGTTTACCATCAGCGCCTCCGGCAAATAGATAGCCGCTGGCGACTTCATAGGCCGGGGTCGCATTAAAACTGGTCGCTGTGACCCGCCAACCCTGACGGCCATCTGCTTTAGCAAGAGCATACAGGCCGCTGCTGCCTGCCGGGGCGTAGACATAACTTCCCCCGGTTACCGTGCGTGCTTCCGACGGGGCGTTGTATAGATGTCCGCCCGTGCCACCGTTTGCGTCCGGACCGTTCCATGTCCAGAGCAGAGTCCAGGGTTCGAGTGGTTCCTCACCAATATAGCCGGTACGCTGGGCATTCCCGGCATCCTGTGTCCATTCGCTGCTGACGGCCTGCGCGTTCTGGGCCACTGCCGGCGTGACCAGTATGACTGAAAGTGCGCTGTACAGCAGGCCAAGAATTAAGAGAATCATGAGATGTCGTCTTGATCGCATGGGCAAACCTCAATTAAACTTTGACTTCCTCGCAACAATATACGTTTTTCACAAATGGGTCTATAGGAGTAGAGTAGTACCCCTTCACCAGCCCCCAAAAGTAGGCATACGTCTGTAACAAAGGGGTAGAGAATAACTGCTATTTTCAGGGGGAACTTCGTTCTATCTGTGCCTTTTCAGGCAGTGGAAGAGTTTCAGGAAATTACAGAATTAAAACGATTTCTAGGAAGAAAAGCCTACTACCTGTTGAGTTTTTTTACCTTCTTTTCAATTCAGGCGACTTGTCAACTTTTCCGCCTTCCACCGAATCGGGCAGGCTCAATACGTTGTATTACCAGAAGTTCAGTATCTTGAGTTCCGCTTCCCGCGTTTTCCAATCCGGCATGTAGGCGGTCATCATAGCTTTAAAGGGCTGCCCATGATTGAACTCGCGCATGTGTACCAGTTCGTGGCATACGATATATTCCGCCAGGTGCGGCGGCAGCCACGTCAGGCGCGTGTTAAGCGTAATATTGCCCCGGATAGAACATGATCCCCATTTACGTGTCATCGTGCGGAACTGTACCCGCCCCGGTTCAACGCCGATTCGGGCCGCCCATTCATCCACCATCGCCTGAATCGCTTCCTGGCTGGTCTGCTCCGGCGGTGGCGGCGGGATTCTGCCATCCAACTGTTTGAGCGCCTGTTTGATAAAGCGCTGCACCTCGCGGCTTTCGGGACGCATCCAGTGGGGGATGAACACTTCGTAACCATCCGGTGTGGCACGGATCATCAGATTATGACGGTTCTGTCTGCGGATTTTGACCGGCGGCGTCACAGTTTTCCCTCTCATCATCAGGCTATTCCGTGTAGATTGTACAGCATTTGCACAAGGTGTATCCTTATTGATAGATGATTAACGCAATCGGTGGAAATAGTAGATTACAAGTGAAATATGCCAAAAGGTGGTTGCCGTCGGTGGCTTATAGGCATGGTCATCATTAGTATCATCGTTTGTGGTGTTTTGTACGGTCTGCTGAGTTTGTGGGCGTCATATGATCCTAAAGAAAGCGCAATAAGCACAGCTAGGCGATGCCTGGAACAGCAACCAGGTTCTTGTGGACGTATCACCGCGACTCCATGTTTGGCAGCCTTGTATCAGTCAGCTTCTCAGCCTGACAATGAGTATCAAATCAACGTTTTCTTGTACAATGGGGAAGATGTAGTTTGCTGTCGCGGTGGCGACGAAGTCTCTTTGCAGGTGGATTTTACGAATGGCGACTCCTATCGCCTTCTGTGGTATGAAGGTTTTCTGGAAGAATGCACAGTCCTTACTCCCTGATTGAACACCACGTCCTAATCTACCTATCGAGGAACAGATATGGAAACGGTTAATCTGCAAGACTTCTATTCAGGTGGATATTTCCTGCTACGTGCCGGACGTCCCGATTGGCCGCCGCCTTTCGGCGAACTTCTGCCTAATGGGAATCTGATCAGCCTATCAGATTGCATTAGCGGACGACGCTTGTCTGTACTCTGGGGTTGGATTCCCGGCAATAAAGAGGCGGCACTCGAATTTGGAATTCCTGAACCCCGATTGGCCGAATTCGCAGCATGGTGTGGCACGGAATATCGTGAATGGATGGATTTGGTTTCAATGTTCTATTCGCCCGAGGCGGCCAGAGCATTTGTCAGGCGTTTTGAACTCAACACGAACAACCTGTTTCTCATCGGGACTGGACTCCCGAAGGAATTACACAAGGCATGGCTAGAGGAAGAACCAGACAATGAAGGGATTGCGAGACGGGTAAAACAAGCCTTGCCAGTAGACCAATCCGGTGAGCCACTTGGCTACGATGTCGTCAGCTATAGTTATCAGGATTTTGCCCATTCATGGCTCTGTAGTGGTCTGGAAAAAGACATGAATGAATTGTTCAGGATACGCGCAAATCACTATGGCTTGATAGATACCTACGCGGAGGCAAAGCAGGTAAATGACTGGATTGCAGAAGACGAAGGCAAGGGCATTCGAGCAGAACCGGAGCCTTACGATTTCTGGTTGCTTCTCTCCTATCCCCTGGAGGTCGGCACATAACATCACACAATCTTTCAACGGGATTATCCTATAAGGTAAGCCGATTTAAATCACCATTATAGGTAGGGGCATGATACATCATGCCCCCAAATCTACCTTCTCCCACTCCGCGCCGCCAGGTAGTCGGTATACCCGCCGATGTAGGCCGTCAGCGCCCCGTTATCCAGTTCCACCACGCGATCCGCCACCCTGTCGAGGAAGTAGCGGTCATGCGAAATCGCCAGCACCGCCCCCTCGAAATCATCCAGCACGCTTTCCAGCACTTCCACCGACTGAATATCCAGGTTATTGCTCGGTTCGTCCAGCAGCAGCAGGTTGGGATTCTGGAGCATCAGGCACGCCAACTGTAAGCGGCTGCGCTCCCCACCGCTGAAGGAGCGTACCGGCATCCGCGTCTGCTCGTAGGTGTAGCGGAACTTGAGCAGGAAGGCCACACCGTCCCCCTCGCTCATCGGTTTGATGTCGCGCACCAGTTCCAGCGGGGTTCGATCCAGCCACGCCGCCAGCGTCTGGTGTTCCTGCGAATAGTATCCAATCTGCGAACTGGGGCCGATCTTGATCTCGCCTTCCAGCGGCTCTAACTGCCCCAGGATGAGCCGGAACAGCACCGACTTCCCCGCGCCATTCGGCCCGACCAGCCCAACCCGCTCCCCGTGTTGGATGAGCAGGTTCACATCCAGGAAAAGCAAATCATCGCCAAAGCCCATCGCCACGTTTTTGAGTTCCAGCGCCTTGTTACTGCCACGCCAGCCATCCAACTCAATCTCCATCAACCGCCGTTCATTCACCCGCTCGACGATCTCACCACGTTCTTCCATGCGGTTGAGCATCTTGCGACGACTGGCGGCCTGCCGCGCATGGCGTTCGCTCAGGTCGGCCTTCGCCTTCTGCTCCCAGATATGAATCATCGTCTCGATCCGCGTCAGTTCTTTCTGCTGGGCCAGATACTGCTGCTGCTGGCGCAGGCGGCGCAGCTCACGCTCGTTGGCATAGGCCGTGTAGTTGCCAGGGTAGAGCGTCAGCCTGCCATTTTCCAGTTCCGCGATCTGCCCTGCGACTTCATCCAGCAGGTAACGGTCATGCGACACAATCACCACCGCGCCAGGGTAAGCGGCGATAAACCGCTCCAGGTTCTGCTTGGCATCCAGGTCAAGGTGATTATCCGGCTCGTCCAGCAGCAGAACCGTTGGCAGTTCCACCGAAAGCCGCGCCAGCATGACCAGTTTTTTCTGCCCACCGCTTAGCGTATCCGTCGGCAGGTCGTAATCCGCCGGGGTGATACCTAACCGTGCCAGGATGTCTTTCACCCGTGATTCGTGCTGCGGGCCGCCCAGCGCCGCGTACCGTTCGAGCGCGGCTTCCTGCTGCGCCAGCGTCCGCGTGAGTTTTCCCGCGTCACTATAAACCGACGGGTCAGCCAGCCGGTTTTCCAGCCGTTCGAGTTCGACTTCAATTTGCGCCATTTCCGGCGGAATCACCAGGGCTTCTTCCAACAGCGTGCGCCCCGGTGTAAGCGTCACATCCTGCGGCAGATAGCCGACACTGACGCCCCGTTGAGCAGTAATCGCGCCGCTTTCTGGCGTAACGACTCCCGCCAGTGCCTTGAGAAGCGAGGACTTCCCCGACCCATTCGGCCCGACCAGGCCGGTACGCTCTTTGTCGCTGATCGCCCAGGTGAGGTCGCGGAAAATCTCGCGTCCGGCATGGTTGACTGTCAGGCGGTCAATCTGAATAATATGCATTGTTGTTCCCTCCCATGGATGGCAGCAGACGCCCGCCGGCACTGAATCAAAAACGGCCAGAGGTGCGCCCCCTGACCGTCGAATATTACGAAATTTGACGAAATATTACACAGATACCAGGCGCGCTGAACTATGGCGCGCCCCACCATGCGACATGCAAGTGAGTGAAAATAGGAGTCCGTGCGAAAAGTGTATCATGTGCATGAGTATAACGAGGGTCTGGAGAAAATACCAGAGTCGGATTCACGCGCCCTGCTCCCGCCGGGAAGCCGGCTGTTTCCCGTTTGTTTTTCGCCTCTTGTTTGCACTATAATGCTCCTAGTGCCACTTGTGGCAGAGTCTAACTATTCTGGAATGCCGTCTTTATGCCTGCGACAGATGACCTGATCGGGAAACAAATCGGTGGCTACGAAGTCCTGGATGTAATTGGCAGGGGCGGGATGGCGACCGTTTATCGCGCCCGTCAGGTTTCAATGATGAACCGCACTGTTGCTGTAAAAGTGCTGCCTTCGCAATACGCCCACGATGACACCTACTTACAGCGGTTTAACCAGGAAGTGAAAATCGTCTCACAGTTGGAGCACCGGGCGATTGTGCCGGTGCATGACTACGGCGAGTTCGATGGTCGCCCCTATATTGTCATGCGGTACATGGCCGGTGGCTCGGTGGATGACCTGCTCAAGCAAGGCCAGCTCGACCTTGACATGGTCATCAGCATTATCGAACAGGTCGCTCCGGCCCTGGACTACGCTCACGGCAAAAAAGTGCTGCACCGTGACCTCAAGCCGAGCAACATCCTGCTCGATGACGGCGGCGGCGCCTTCCTTACCGACTTCGGCATCGCTCGTATCCTGGGCGAACAGGGCGCGGGCATCACGACTCAGGGCGTAGTCGGCACGCCCAGCTACATGAGCCCTGAACAGGCGCAGGGACACCCGCTCGATAACCGCAGTGATGTATATGCCCTGGGCGTCATGTTGTTTGAGATGCTCACCGGAAGACGGCCTTTCGAAAGCGATACTCCCTACAGCATTGCGGTGTTACAGGTAACCGCCCAACCACCCGCCCCACGCACCTATAACGCCGAGATTTCGCTGGCAGTGGAAAATGTGATTTTACGGGCGCTGCGCAAAGATCGTGATGAACGCTATCCCCATGCCACTGGCCTGGCGGAGGCACTCAAGCGAGCCGCGAACCGGGTTGTCACCACCATGCACGATACCCAGCCCTCATTGCCGCGCCCACAGCCCCGTGTCCAGACGCCCGTCCCACAGCCCGCCCCGCCGCTTTCCCAACAGTTGTATTCCGCCCCTCCGGTCAGCCAGCCACGCATGGCAACCGGCAGCAGTATCCCGGCAAACTGGCCGGTCTCTCGGCGGCGGCGAAAACAGGGAAACGGGGCGTGGATGAGCGCGGTTGTCGGTGGTTTGATCGGTTGCGGCCTGCTGACCGTCCTGGTGATTATCGCCATCATCGTCATTACATTGGTGACCGGGGGCGGCGGTAGTGCCGGGGTCGTGCCAACCGAAAGTGACAGCGTGGTCGCAAACAGCACGTTTGACCCCGATGGACCGCCTACGCTTGACCCCACCAGCGCCGCCGCCCGCAGCGCTTTACTGCCCACCACCAACCTCACTGGCGACACGGCCACGCCCGCCCCGGTGGGAGTACGCCCGACAGCCACCGCGAACCCGGCACTGAATGGCGCTTCCGGCACACTGATTTATTTTGCGGAGCGCGACGACAACTTCGACCTGTATAAGCTCAATCTGCTTACTGGAGAAGAAACCCGCCTGACCACCCACGAGGCAGCGGAATCCTACGCGGCGGTATCGCCGGATGGGGATTGGATCGCTTTTCAGTCGGAACGGGATGGGGATTGGGACATCTATATCATGCCGGCCAACTGCGACATGCTCCCCAGCGGCTGCGAGAATAACCTGCAAAAAATCACCCAGAACACTATCTTTGACCGGGTTCCCGCCTGGTCGCCGGACGGCGAATGGATCATCTTCTCGTCGGATACGCGCAATGACGGTACATTCGACCTCTACCGCATCCGCCCGAACGGTGACGATCTCCAGTTGGTTTTCAGCAACGGTAAACGCAACAGCCACGCCCGCTATGCGCCCAACAGTGCTTATCTCGTGTTCACCACTGGCGACACTGAGGACAGCAGCACCTGGGACATCGGGCGATTTAACCCGCAGACCCAGGACTTCACAACACTGACCGGCAGCACCAGCAAAGACTGGTCACCGACGTTCAGCCCGGACGGCGAGTCAATTCTCTACCTGGTAGATCAGGATGGTATTGAGGGGCATTCCGCTATCGGTGTAATGGACTCTGGCGGGGAAAACCGGGCAATTCTCTACGACGGCCCCGGCTTTGAATGGGGCGCGTCCTACAGCCCGGATGGCGGCTATGTGGCGTTTACAATGTTTTCTCAGCAAACCGCCCAGGAAGAAATCTTCATCATGCACGCTGATGGTAGCGATATGCAGCAGATTACCAATGGGGGCGGTCAATACCCCGTCTGGGTGCCGGGTGGGTAACGGGAGCACCCCTTAGATGCCCCCGTGCAATTATCCAAACCCGCCTTATACCACCACAGTCATAAACCGCTGACCATTGAAGATCAACGCGCCCCACTTATCCGGTTCATATTCCAGCCACACATCACCGCCGCTCAGATCACGCACGGTCACCACCTGATCGCTCTTGAGCTGGCCGGCGATACCAAAGTTCGTGCCTGGCCCCTTGCGCACATTCAGGCTGGTTGCCGTCACCCTGGCTTGCAGGCTGCCATCCGCCGCCGTTTCGATACGCATGTACTGTTGACTGCCCAGCGTCACCGCAGCCCACTTATCCGGCTCAAATTCGATCCAGATACTGCTGCCCTGCACCGCCCGCACCGTCACAGTGTCACCCAGGTTGAGCGTGCCGACCTTATCGAAGTGAACGCCTGGCCCCTTGCGGACGTTCAGGCTGGTGACAGCGACCCGGGCTTGCAGCGCCGCGCCCGCCGCCGGTGTCTCGGTGCTGCCACTGTCGTCTGTCACAGGGGGCGTGCCCGTGCCGCCTGTCCCGGCAGTTCCCGCCCATTGTTGCAGTTCCGCCAGTGATCCGTTAAAGATGTTCATGTCCGTATTAACCGAAGAAACCCCCGGCACGCTGCCATGTTCACCATACTGCCAGATTTTCCAGCCTGTCCAGTCATCGGGAATACCCGGTGTTGTCGTGGCCGGATCATTCACATAGTTCGCCACCCACAGATCATGCCTGGCCCAATCCGCTGACCGCTCAATGTAACGGTTCCACTTGCTGCGGCTCGTGTAGATAATCGCCCGTCTGCCGTCACGCGCCTCGATCAACCGCAGGAACTCACGCACAATCCGGGTGATGTCCGGCGCTGAAACGCGGTGAGTCGCGCTCTTGCCGTTAGCGTCGGTATATTTCAGCACATCGGTCTCAACATCCAGGCACAGCGGGAAGTCCGGCTTGCGCCCTTCCAGTACGCTGAACCAGTGTTCCGCCTGCAAACGCGCAATCTCCTCGGGTGAGGCATCTAGTGGTCGGGTCGGGGAAGCGTCGTCCAGCAAGGCCGGCAGCATGAAATGATAGGAGGACACCAGCAGCCCGGCAGCCTTGGCGCCTTCCCAGTTTTCCTTAAAGCGCCTATCCACCGTTTTCCCACCATAGCTGGCTCGCACTACTACGAAACGATAGCCCGCATCCGCCACTTTATTCCAGTCAATCTTACCCTGATGATGAGAGACATCAATTCCCGGTGTAGTTGCCATGCTGCCTACCTCCTGACAAGGATTGAAACGTCGTTAAAGGAATGATAGCACATTCTCAGCACACTGCTTGTTGGGTGCATTTCAGATGATTGGCGGCGTGATGACCACCCGCACGCAAGACTCATGCCTGCCTTTCACATCCCACTCGGCACTTTCAACGTCCAACTCTGAACAAATGTTCTCACAAATGTTCACCATTCTGACCCGTTTTGTGCTATGCTCGTGTTATGTTGATTCGACTACCACACCACCACACCCACCCCTCAGAATCCGGTTTCTCACCATTCTTGCAGCAAGGTCACGCACTTTGCAGCACAGGTACACCACCACTCACGGGAGGATTGCGGCAATCGCAGCAATCGCAGCACAAATCCGTTTTGTTGCAAAAAAACCCCGCCTCCTCCCCTGTTTGCCTGCCCTGAACACCATTTCATGGCCGTAAAATGCAGCAACCTGTCTCATGAAGCAGCTATCCGAAAATCATAGTAATGCTTTACCTCACCCCTTCTGAATCTGCGGATTTCGCTCCCCTCTCCGTTATGTTTTACAATTCAACGCGGAGATAAACCGGGCGGTCATGTGCCTATAGAATCGGCCAAGGTGAGGGGCGCATCATGATGCGCCCGCCCCCATTGCGCCTGCCCCAAACCCCATTACCATGCCAATTTCGTAAAAAACATGACGGAGAGGCGTGACGAATTTATGGATCGGTCCTAAAGTGAAGTCTCGAAAGAAATCCAATAAAATGATGGGATTCGTAGGGGCACACCCCCGTGCGCCCACGTTGAAAACAGACGATCACTCACTTAAGCCACTACCCCCAGCACGGATTGCCTGAGACACTGCCCAATAGTGAAATACACCGGGGCGGCAAAAATTCCTCAAATTGGGTAGCGGTAGGATTCGGCACAATCGGGTATACTGTGCCTGCTATTTTTGCTGGGCATTCCGCCTGCTCACGGGCAGGTGTAACATGACGCAAGCAGACGACTCGATTGGTATCAGCAGTTTAGAAAGGTTCTTGGCAAATGGATTTTCAAAGCGAATATATTCAACTGGCGCTTTTCGGTCAGCAGTTTCAAATTCGCTACTATGGCCTGATAATCGCCATCGGTATGATTATCGCGGCCACTGTCGCGGCGCGGCTGGCGAAGCGTGACCGGCGCGACCCGGAACATATCTGGGGCGCGCTGACCTGGGCGATCATCCCCGGCATCATCCTGGCGCGGCTGTGGTTCGTGCTTTTCCCACCAGTCTCGCTTATCGAACGGGGCATGGATACCGGATGGTTCCTCCAGAACTTTGGCGACCTGCAAAATGGCCCGTTGGCGATCTGGAGCGGCGGCCTGAGCATCTTCGGTGCGGTGCTGGGCGGCTTCCTGGGTGCGTATCTCTACCTCAGCCGCTGGCATAACCCAATCACCAGTTTCACCTCGCGCTGGTGGTGGATTCCCACCGGCATTATCGGCATCCTGGTGGCGATTGCCGGCATCACCGGCGAAAACCCGCTGGCAACCTGGGTGGGCGTGCTCCTGGTGGTTATTGTCGTTCTGTCGTTTATCCCCATCGTGCGGCGCTGGTTCGCGTCGGATTCAACACCCTTCCCGGATGGAGGCATGGCACTCTGGCCGTGGTTGGATATCGCGGCGGTGGCGCTGCCTGTGGGACAGGCAATTGGCCGCTGGGCGAACTATATCAACCAGGAACTCTATGGCACCGTGACAACCCTCCCCTGGGGCATCACCATTGACTCGGCACACCGTGTCGCCCCTTATACCAGTACGGTGGATTTCCCGGCGGCGACGACTAAGTTCCACCCGTTGTTCCTGTATGAATCGCTGTGGAGTGTGCTGGCGTTCATCGTCCTGCTCAACATTTTCCTGCGTTACCGTGACCGCCTGCATACGGGCGACATCTTCCTGCTGTATGTCATCCAGTACGCTTTTATCCGCTTCCTGCTGGAGTTCATCCGTGTGGAAGTAGCTTATCTACCGGGGACGACCATCAACAGTTCACAGGTGGCAACCGGGCTTGCGTTCCTGGCGGCGCTCGCCTTTTTCCTCTACCGCCACCGCCCTGGCGCGGTGTACGTGCCGGATGAACGGGAACAGAACCGGCATCACGCATCCCACTAAGTTGTGGCACTAGGTTTTATCGGAACGGGCGGCCTGTATACCGGGCGGCCCGTTCTCTTTTCCCCGTGTGCAACCCTCTGCCAAGCCGTTATAATCTGACCATATCATATTCAGTCAGGTTCAGGGAATATGCCCTCAAAACGCAAACTGGTTATCGGGCTGGCCGTAGTCGCCAGTATTCTCGTGGTGGTGGTCGTTACCCTGGCGCTGATCCCGCAGGAGACCCATCCGGCATTCACGGCGGCGGTGGCTTTTGTCGAAGCCATCCGCAAACAGGAAGATACAGCGGCCTTCGCCTTACTCAGCGATGATATGCAGGCGTATGTCACCGCCAATTGCCCGGATGCCAGTGTCTCGGCCTGTATCGCCGCCTATACACCGCCCGAATGGGGCGACATGCTCAGCGCCGTGTTCCGCCGTGCCGCGCCCGATGGCGTCAACTGGGACGTGGACATTATCGCCACCTACGCGGAGGACAAAGGCTTCAGTGGGGTATGTATCTACCAGCGCATGGAGCAGGACGCCGCCGGGGACTGGAAGGTGTTTGCCTGGGCGGGGTATGTTTCGTGTGGCGATGGCGCATCCCGTAACATGGCGCATAATCCCGACGCGCCTAACCGCGTGCCGTAACACCATGAATCGCCCACAATATCCTCTGTCGCGCCTGATGTTCTGCATGGCCTGCCTGGTGTTGCTGGCCGCCTGTGTCCCGGCGCAGACGCCACCCCAGTTGGCCTATACGCCAGGCCCGGCGGTGGTGGTGACCGATCATGTGTACGAATCGAGCGCCTTCGCCGCCCATTACCCGTCCGGCTGGCGGGTCGTGACTGGGGCCGCCGACGCGTCGCCTTCCGTCGTGTTTGTCGCGCCGGATGAAGTCTCGACCATCACCTTACAGGTTGGCCCCTTAGAGAATTCAGTTCTCACCGAGCCGGGATTCAGTGTGGAGATACGGGGAATCGAATTGGCAGACGGCAGACTGATCACGGCCATCGCCCGTGCCCCGGAAGCAACCTGGGAGTCATTCCTGCCAGTCTTCGAGCAGGTCGTAGCAACAGTGCGCTAGGCCACCTAATACGCCTACCCGCAAACAGAGCGGGAGTTGAATCGGCGGTGCGAATTCCGCCCCGCTGGCGGTGACCGAAGGAAAGGCCAGGTGGGGGTCATACAAGTCATCCTTGCTGGCGGGGAGATTGAGATGGGGCAGTGCGCCCTATACTCATTTTTCGCGGGCTTTTGTGTTAGAGTAGGGGGCATACAGACGATTTATTAAGGAATGCGGATGTCTATTGAATCAGAGAAAGACCTGCTCGGTCTGATGAAAATCGGCAAGATTGTTGGCACGACTCTCCAACTCATGCTGGAGCAGGTACGCCCCGGTATAACCACTGCCGAACTCGACGCCATTGGTGCTGAATACCTCAAGTCACATGGTGCTCGTTCCGCCCCGATCATCACCTACAAGTTCCCCGGCGTGACCTGTATCAGCATTAACGACGAAGCAGCGCACGGCATCCCCGGAAGCCGGGTTATCCAGGCGGGCGACCTGGTGAATGTGGATGTCTCCGCCGAGCTGGATGGCTATTATGCCGATACAGGATCAAGCATGGCTGTACCGCCCACTACCGCTCTACAGCAGCAGCTCCTGGACTGCGCCCAGACTGCCCTGGAAAGAGGGCTGGCCGCCGCTACGGCCGGGAAGCCGATTTCCGATATTGGTAAGGCGATGGAGGGGCATGTCAAACGCTGTGGTTTCAAGATTATCCGCGACCTGCCAGGACATGGTGTTGGCCGTAAACTGCACGAACCGCCGAGTGTGCCGGGTTACTACAACAAGAAAGCCAAAACCATCATGAAAGAGGGTATGGTTTTTACGATTGAGCCGTTTGTCTCGGTCAAAGCCAGCCACATCTTCACCGCGCCGGATAACTGGACGCTCAAGACGATGGACGGCAGCCTGTCGGCACAATTTGAACATACGGTGGTGATTACCAACGGCAGCCCAATTCTGGTGACGGCGGTATAACAGGAATAGTGTCCCTGAAATATCACCAAAAAAACATTATGACCTCTTGCGTCCTGTCTTTTTGGGTCTGAATAGGGACAAAAGCACAACACGCAAGAATCAAAACCACCTCCGCCTTATACCATACAGCCGAAGGTGGTTCTATTGTGTCATCTGGCGGCGATATTACCCGCCGATGGCGAAGGTGACAGTAATCACCATGCTCACGCTGAGTTCACCCGGCGATACTGATGGCCCACCGCCGCCGGCAGCCTCAAGCCGGGCAGCCGCGTACTGAGGGATAACGCCCCCACCACTCGATTCGACAATCACCACCGGCGCGCCCAGACTTACACCAAAGGCATCCGCCAGTTGTTGAGCGCGGGTACGAGCATCTTCCACCGCCTTCAACCGCGCTTCCTGTTCCAGGGTGGATGTATCATCAATACCGAAACTCAGGCCATTCACGCTGTTCGCGCCCGATTTTAATCCGGTGTCAATGACCGCGCCCACCTGGGCAATATCACGCACCGTGATATTGACGATATTCTGGACATGATAGACCCGTTCACCAGTCGGCGTGCCCGTCTGCGGATCATAACGATCTTCCGGCCACACATTGAAGCTGCTCGTCTGAATGTCAGTGACCGCCACGCCCAAGGCGCTGATAGCCTCCATCAGGGTATTCATCTGCTCGTTGGCCTGCGTCACCGCCTGCCCTGCATCCACGTTGCTGATGTCCACACCCAGGCTGATATAAGCCACATCCGGTGTACCACTGGCCTCGCCACTACCGGTCACCGTAATTGTATTTGGGATTGCTGCCCCAATCTGGGCCTCAGGGGCTGCCAGCACCGGCACACCCACCATAACTGCCAGCGCCAGCACGGCCAGCGCCACTAAACCACTTTGTTTCCAATTCGAGAGCACTTGCTGAACCATTTCCACAACTCCTTAGCGTATAGACCACATCTCACATAGGCATTGTTGTCAATGCTGTCTATAGTGACGCTAGTCGAGGTGATTTAGTTCCCAGGAATTAGGAGCCAAAATTAGCGAAGCTAACAACTTGACACTGTGATAGCCTGTGGGAAAATCCACGTTCCACTTGGAGCAAGGCAGTACCGGTTATTATCGAGCAGAAATCTGCGCCAGCATCGGGAGGAGGTAGAAGCAACCCGATTGCGTTTTGCGTTTACCTGGCTTATCTCGTTCAGTGATCTCCTTGGACACTCCCCTTTTACGGCGTCACCCACAGCGTCTTGAACTGCGCCCACTCGGTATCATCGGTTGTCCAGTCGGCGTAGATGGCGACACCCTGTACCACCGCCGCCGCGCCCCCTGCTTCCTGCAAACCGACACGAATTCCTCGGATAGCGGAGCCAATGTTCTCCACTAGCGGATCATGGCCGGGCAGTTCTGCCGGATAAGTGGGGATACCAATAAAAATCGTTGTACCGGTATCGAGTAAACTCACAACCTCAGCGAAGGTTTTTACCTGGTAAGCCATCCACAGTTCATAATCGGCAGTAGTGAAGTTGGCCGCGCTCGTCAGACCGCTGTTGTAGGCCATCACCGCCATTTGATCACTGAGCAGTGCCACCCGCTGTTTGTATTCAGCTTCCCATACTGTGCCGGGCACGATCAGCGGCGGGACGGGAATATCCACATTCACCGGACTCCAATCAGGCGGGACAGCCACCGCGATCAAGGCGGTATCGCCCAGGTCCGCCCGCACTGTCCGCAGAACGTCCAGGAAAGTCTCATCGCCATTCCAGACCGGCTCAACATTCAGGAATACGCCGTCAAACCCGAACTCATTGATTACCCGCTGGCTCATATCGGAAACCGCCTGCTGGACAGTCGCTTCGCTCAGACGTTCCGTGCCGTCGCTCTTATTCGACGCTACACCCAGCCAGCCAAAAAGCTGTGCCTCCGGGTAGGTGGCCTTGAACTGCGCTACAAATGTTTTTACCTGGGATTCAACTTCACTGAAGTTGTTGGTGAGGTCGCGCCGCCCGGCCCAGGTTTCGTCATCTTTCAACCAGCTCACCCAGGCGTAAACCGTGCCAATCTGGTTTTCGCGCAATCGAGCGACCAGGGCTTGCACGCCCGCCGCATCGGGTTCCTCATAAGTCCATTCCGTGCCGAGCCAAAGTGCATTTGGTGGCAGCGGCTCTTCGTTGTTTTTGAACCGTCCCAGCGCCAGAATCACCACCAGAATCACCACAACTCCGCCGATCAAGTAGAAAATCCGCCGATCCTGCGGGAAGTGAATCTCTGGCATCTTGAAACTGCCCGCCGGGGCAATCTGCCGGGGAGGGCGTCCTTGCGATGATACTGGGGTCTGCTGGCGTTGCTGACGCCGCTCCTGGCGTTCTCGCGCCCGACTGCGGCGGGGTTCAGGGGCTTCTGGTGGGATATTTTCCACTTGGTTATCCTCGGTCAATGGTCAGCCATAGCGGGCATTATTCGACCCGGTAAATCGAAAACAAGGGGTATGTTACCCCTTGTCTATTCTACCATGATCGTGGTTTTTTCGAACCTGTTACGAGGATCAGGCGGGAAGGAGAAATTACTCAGCCACAGTACTTCCAGCCATTTTCATTCTTCAAGGTGATCGTGATTGTGTTGATGTCAACATCAGTGGTGGTGGCCTGCCCACCCACCGTCAATATAAGCTTGACCAAGCCGGTAAGAGTGATTTCCGCCTGGCTATCATCCTGACTGGTGACTTCGGCCTGCAAACCGCTCACATCGAACGTACCATCACCGGGGAGCTGCACCCCGGCAAAAGCATCCATTCCTGCTTGCAGTTCGGCGCACGAGAGCGCCGCAAAGGCATCCTGATCATTATTATAGACTGCCGCCAACAGCGCCAGCGCCACTGCTGCCGGGTCATCACCCGCAGGGACAGACGATGCGCCGCTATCCCCGTTGCTACTGGAATCCCCCGATGCGTCACCTCCTCCGCTGGATGATGCGCCACCACACGCCGCCAGAGCCATAACAAAGCCAATCAATACAAAGAACCGCAACAAACGACTCATCGTTCCCTCTCTTACCATTATTTAGCGATAAATTTCATTATAGGGACATTTGAGAGGGGTGCAATACGGTGACAGACGCCCCGAAGGTCGCCCGTCACCGGCATTACTGAAGGATTTTATTTGCTGATCCGCTCCGCGCCGCCCAGGTAAGGCCGCAGGGCTTCTGGAATGATGACACTGCCATCGGCCTGCTGATAGTTTTCCAGAATAGCGATAATCACACGAGGGGTCGCCAGGCCACTTCCGTTCAGGGTGTGGACGAACTGCGCCTTCTTGCTCTCCGCCGGACGGTACTTAATATTCGCCCGCCGTGCCTGGAACGATTCGGTGTTGCTACATGAGCTGACTTCAAGCCATTCCCCGCAGCCGGGTGCCCACATCTCGACATCATATTTCTTGCTGGCGCTAAAACCCAGGTCGCCAGTCACGATTTCCAGGCGGCGAAAGGGGATTTGCAGGGCACGGCAGATATCGCAGGCAGCCTCAGTGAGCGATTCCAGTTCGGCGTAGCTGGTTTCCGGCGTAGTGAACTTATACATTTCGACTTTCTCGAACTGGTGGACGCGCTTAATGCCGCGTGTATCACGTCCGGCGCTCATGCGTTCCCGGCGGAAGCAGGGCGTCTGTGCTACATAGTAGAGTGGAAGCTGCGCCTCATCGAGGATTTCATCCCGGTGCAGGTTGGTGATAGCGACTTCGGCGGTGGGCAGCATGTATACATCGGCATCGGCATCGTAGTAGACAACATCGCGGAACTTGGGGAACTGCCCCGCGCCGATCATCATATCTTCCTGTACGAAGAACGGCAGATACAGTTCGCTGAACCCTTTTTCCCGCGCCTTATCCAGAAAGAACGAAGTCAGCGCCCGCTGCAACCGCGACCCCCACCCCTTGAGGATGTAGGCACGTGTCCCGGCCAGGCGCACGCCACGTTCGAAGTCAATGATGTCCAGTTCCGGGCCGAGTTCCCAATGCGGCTTCGGATCGAAATCAAATTCTCGCTTTTCGCCTTCCGGCTTCCAGGCGATATTGTCCTCATCGCTGGGGAAAACCGGTACGCTTTCGTGCGGCAGATTAGGCACCCACAGCATATTGTCGCTGAGTTCAGCTTCAACGGTTTTCACCTGCTCGGTGATCCTGTTGACCTGCTCGCCCATCGCCTTGAGCGCCGTCATCAGACCATCCAGTGCGGTATTGGCATCGCTATCCGCCACACCGGTCGTATCGGTTGTCTCGATGATTTGCGCAGCATCCTCATAGTTGCCCGCATTGACCGCCGCCGTTACCCGTTCGGCAACCACAGCGCGAGCGGCATCATCCAGCTTTTTGTCCCCTTTCAACCGTCCGAACTGCTTGTTCAACCGATTGCGGTAGGCCTGGATGACCTCACCGTCCGAGAGGAGGGCGCGGCGCTGCGCATCTAGGTCAATAATACGGTCAACGCGCTCGGCGGCTGCCACATCATTGAGTTTCATAATCTGTTCTTTGACCCATTCCGGTTTTTCCCGGATGAGTGTGATGTCTAACATGTTTTCTTCTCCATCATGCAGTGTTGCGCTGGATAGGTTGGCTGATATTATGTTGATTAGAACCTGTCCGTAAATTTGTTTCGCTGACCTCATCCTTACCTCACTCGCTGTGTTCGCTCCATCAATGGGGAGAGAAAACCAAAGGCTTGGAAAAAGTGCGGTAAAACACGAAAGAGAAATTACGGATAGATAGTTAGTCGTCAACAGATTGGTTGGGACGGGTATCACCCTCCTCGTAATCGGGTTCATCGGGCGGGAGGGGGCGCGTAAAATCGGCGTACAGCCGCACCACGACCAGCGCGAACCCAATAATGATAACGACCAGAATGATCCCGTCAAATATCCCGCGTGTCATGTATTGCATCGCCCCTGCTTTCCAAAACAAAAACGCCTGCCCTGACCTGCCAGGACGAGGCGCTATAGATACCTCGATAGGGGGTGGCCGGGGATAATGGTTATGGTTCTGCCTGACTAGAAGAGGAGGAATTCACAGTCCAGACAGGCAGCTTGAAACTGAAGGTTGTGCCGACGCCTTCTTCGCTTTCGAACCAAATCTTGCCGTTCATGGCTTCCACCTCATGTTTACACAGATACAGGCTCAACCCATATCCAAATTCACCGATAATCTGCGGCTGCCGCGCTCGCTGGAAGAACTCGAATACCCGGTCAAATTCCTTAGCGCGGACACCATACCCCTCGTCAATCACATCAATTTGCACGTGCTGATTGTGTGGGGAGGCATGGGCTGCGATCATAATCGGTGTGGCCTTCATACTGTACATAATAGCATTCCGCAGAACGTCGTGCAAGACAGATGTCAGACGATGGGGCGAGGCCTGGATAATCAGATCATCCGGGATGCTGACCGACAGGCGGGAACGATAGTCCTGTGTTTCGGTTTCGGGGTCAATCAGCGTGATTTCATCCAACCCTTCGACAAAATCCTCTACGAAATCGGCCAGGTAGATTTTGCGGGCCTCACGGTTGACGGAGTCCTTCAGTCTGCCAGTACGGACGGCTTCCAACCGTGCCAGCAGCAGCATCAGGCGTTCCAGGCGGTGCATGTGCGTGCCAATCAAATGGGTGAAACCGATCACGCGGCGGCTGAGTTGTTCCAGTGTCTCGCCGGGCTTGAGATGGCGCAGACTTTGGATAATCAGGTCGGTGTGGCCTTTGGTAGCGTTGGCCGCAACCTGGACTTCATCGCGGAAGTGGCCGAGAAGTTCGCTGATTGCCGTCCAATCGTTCACGTCAATCGTGAGCATGATGTACTGGTCGTCGTCATCGCCATGTACCACCGACACCCAGCACGACACGTACTCGCCGGAGCGAAAGATATGAAAACGCACGGGACGGGCGGATTCTTCTGCACGTTGGCGCATGATATCTACACCCTGGTTTGGGTCATCCAGGCGGGTGTTGAACAGGGTGACGGCGGCGGCCCATCCCTGGGCGCGAATCAGGACGAGGTCATTCCCCAGGATATTGCGTGCCGCCAGGTTATCTGCGACGAGGCGGTTATCTGTGTCAAAGACCAGCACGCCCTGGCCGAGACCATCCAACATACTCTGGAAATCAAGCTGTTTAGCAAAAACCATGACGCAAATTCCCGCTTTTTCAGTAAGGACATAATACCGGATAATGCCCCTAATTGTAACGATTTTTGCCATTCGCGCTAATATTCGGGCTTTAGGTGGATACTCATGAGCGCGTTATAATCGGGAAATTCATCGTAAACATGCGCTTTCGTGTGAAATTAACAGGAGACATCATGGGGACGAAGACCTTATGTGTTGGGTTAATCGGCTGCGGCAACGTCGTGAGCTACGGGCATCGCCCGGCGTTGACCACGCTGCCCGATGTCGAACTCGTTGCGCTGGCCGACATCACCCCAGAACGCCGCAAAATCGGGCAGGCGTGGTTTGGCCTGAGTGGCGCGAATCTGTATGCTGACTACAAAGACGTGATCGCCCGGAGCGATGTGGAGGCCGTGGTCGTGACCGTCCCGCAGCAGTTCCGCCGCCAGATCGTGCTGGATGCTTTCGCCGCCGGCAAGCATGTCCTGAGCGAGAAGCCCATTTCCGATACCCCCGCAGTCGCCGCCGAGTTGTGCGCCGCTGCCGAGACTGCCGGAGTCACCTTCGGCATGGTGCATAACTACCACTTTTTTCCGGAATACCGCCTCATCAAGCGGCTCATTGAGTCCGGCGAAGTGGGCAATCTGCGTGTGCTGACCATGAACTACCTGGGCGTGATTGACAACCCCGGCGCGGCGGAATACAAGGCCGATTGGCGGCATAAGATGGGCGCGGGCGGTGGCGTGCTGATGGACATGATTCACGCCGTCTACCTGGCGGAATGGTTGGCCGGAGAGGAGGCGACCCAGGTAAACGCCTTTGTAGATGCGCCTAACTACGCACATCGCCAACCAGAAGTTGAAGACCTGGCCCTGCTGCAAGTGGCATTCCCGTCCAGCTATACACTCATCAACATGGGGTGGGGACAGGGGGTAGGCGGTGTGGATGTCAGCGGCAGCGGTGGGCAGATACGGATGCGGTACAAGGAATACCAGACGAGCGGATTCAATCAGCCCATCGAGCTGTACTCTGTTAAGGATTGGCGGCGCACCGATTACGCTATTCCCAATCTGCCGGAACATGGCGATAATATTGCCGGGTCGTTCACCGAACTCTGGGCCGATTTCCGCGACGCAATCCGTGAGAAGCGTGACCCGATTGCGCCTGCCCGCGCTGGCGAACGCGCCCTGCACCTGGCGCTGGCCGGGTATCTGAGCGCGACGATTGGCCGGACAGTAACACTACCGCTGCCAGAGGGAAACCCGGTCTACCAGCAGGGGATCAGCGGGATGGCCGGGGTTGGCGCCTGGGATCAGAGCCGCACCAAGTCAGCAGGTCTATTTGGATTAAGTGGATAAAACGACATGATAACAATGGGAAAATACCGGCATCTCAGCCGGGCTGCTACTGCCGGTGGTCATTTTGTGATTATTGCAATTGACCACCGCAGTATTCTGCTGGATAGTCTCAACCAGTATGCGCCTGTGCCATTTGATGATACCGCTTTCATGGATTTCAAACAGTTGGTTCTGAGCGCACTCACGCCTCATTCTTCAGCGGTGCTGGCCGACCCGGCCTATGGTATCGGGCGGGGAATTACGTCTGACGTCATCAGTGGCCGAACCGGCGTGCTCGCGCCGCTTGAGGAGACGACCTATGAAATCCATCCAAGCCTGAGTCGGATAGACTTTATTCCCGGCTGGTCGGTAAGAAAGATCAAGCTGACAGGCGGGGATGGCGTCAAGCTGCTGCTGCCGTATCACCCCGATGCGCCCAATGCGGTTGAGAAACAGGCTCTTGTGCGCCAGGTGATGGCCGATTGTGAACTCTATGACATCCCGTTATTCCTGGAGCCGATTCCGCATGCCCTGGCGCCGGAAGCGACGCTCACCAACGCCGAACTCTTGCAAGTCAGTGTGAATAACGCGCGGACATTCAGCGCGATGGGCGTAGATGTTCTCAAACTGCCCTTCCCGGTAGATGCCAAACAGAGCCAGGATGAAGCGGAATGGCTCAAGGCATGCCAGGCTGTAGACGCAGCCTCTTCAGTCCCGTGGGCACTGTTGAGCGCGGGCGTGAATTACGAAACATTTCTGCGTCAGAGTAGAATTGCATGTCAGGCTGGGGCGAGTGGGGTCATCGTTGGGCGGGCAGTCTGGGCAGAGGCGGTCCAATTGCAGGGCGACGCGCTGGTCGCATTCTTGACAGACGTCGCCGCCGAACGGATGCGCGAACTTGGTGAGGTGTGTGCGGCTGCCGCCACGTCCTGGCAGGAGCGCGTTACATCCCCTGGTGACGATGTAACCTGGTACACACGTTACCAGTCATAATGGCATTGAGGCGACTCTAGCGCCGTCCTTATTTCGTTCTTGCGGTGCGGCATGGTGTGCCAACTCTATTCATCTTCCGGGTCGGTTTCGCCCATCAGCGTCGCTAGTCTCGCCTTAAGCGGCCCGCGCTGACGATGCCAGACATCGTGGTTCAATTGACCGCTCTGGTGCAGCCGGTCTAACTCGGGAACTTGCTCCAGCAGCATATCTATCGCGTACTGCCTGGCAGGTTCCCCATGCGGCCTCCGTCCCCGGAAAAACAGCACCGAACCAACCACCGCGACTGCGCCGCCGATGAGAATCAGCAGAATTGGCAACACGGTATTCGAGCGGGTCGTCACGACCATATTCTCCGCCGCTGAAGATGCCGCGCCGCGCAATGTATAGCGCAGCACATCACCGGGTGTGAGCGCCAGACTGCCACTGAATGTCTGATAGGTAATGCCAGTGCGGACTTCCGCCTCTCCTGAAGTGAGCTGTTCGGTGATGATTTCGAGAGTCGTCGGCCACACCAGCAGACGGACTTCACCGTCCAGCGGGTAGGTGATTTCCTGCTCGATAATCGCGCTGATATTATCGTAGGGGATCAGATAAATCACGAAGAGACCGTGTCCATCGCCCGGCACCACCGGGACAGTATCCACCAGGGTCGTGCCGTCATCAGCCAGGACATAGCGTCCGGTTTCATCAAGCTGGACGACCTGCGCCCCCGGCGGCAGCTTGACCGCTACTGAGGCGAAGTGCCCTGTGGAAACTTCGGTGCTGCTGGTCAACAGACGGTCAGAACCGTTCATGAAGGTGAAGGCTTGCCGCACTTCCATCGTGTCACCAACAATATTAACCTGCGTCACGACGCTGCTGATGCTGATAACCGATGGGTCTTCCGTCAGCTCATAGATCGTGAGCGGCAGCACCATATCCGGAGCAGCGGGGTCACCCGTTACGACTTCGCCGGAAAAGATGCGCTCCCGGTACTGCGCCGCGACAGCATACTGGTTGGTGGCGCTCACCGGGACCCCAGTAAACAGGTAGCCGCCGTTCGCATCAACGGTCGTCTCGAAGGTCCGCGTATGCGCCCCGGTACTGACCAGCAGCCGCACCGCCAAATCCGGCGGGACTTCGCCCCGGGCTGTGCCGTTCGTCACCTGTCCGCGCACGCTACCGGTGACTTCCGGGGTACTGGCGGATTGAGCCGGGGGTGCAGCAGTCACCACCGCCACATTCACAGCCAGCACGAGAGCACACAGCATAATCCGCACCATATTCTGCCAGACATGATAGACAGTGAACTTACGCTCACTATCTGTATTGGCTGCTACCCTGTTTTTCACGATGTACCTGACCTTAAAGTGGACAATGATGGACTACTATATCAGCGGGGAAGGCGCTTGTCAGCCCATTTTCCGCGTTTCAATAGCAATGGTAATGAAGTACAGACGGATGACCACAGCCCAACAGGTTGAACAACCGTATCAATTCATCCTCTTGAGGACTCTTGACTGATGGTTTTTCAACTATCGAATCCGTATGTCCAAAACCACTCAGTTTTCCCTCAAGAGCGCATAATCTTCATCCCCGCAGCGGGATGACCAACTGTTTGTGGAAGTCGGTCAACGCCACCAATGCCCCGCTGTCATCGATGTAAAATGCATCTTCCAGGCGAATGCCGAAGCCGCGCTCCGGGTAATATACGCCCGGTTCAATGGTCAGCACATTACCTACCTGGAACTGGTCGCGTTTTTGCAGGTGGCTGATGAGCGGGCGTTCATGGATATTCAGGCCGAAACCATGCCCCAGGTCATGCACCAGCCCTTCCTGTGTTCCTGGCTTGCTGCGGATTGTCGCATGTCCCCGACTTTCCAGGAAGTCCAGCACAGCATCCTGCATGGTATGAACCGGTTGTCCCGGTTCGGCATATGCGGAAACAGCAACCGTGAAGGCGCCTAGCACATCGTCATAGGCGGCCTGGACTTCCGGCGGAGCATATCCGATACACCAGGTACGGGTCGAGTCATGGTAATAACCGCCTGGCTGGCGCGGGAAGAGGTCAAAGACAATCGCCTGCCCCACTTTGAGCGGCGCTGTGTCATCGCCCCGGCTGTGCGGGATGCCGCCGTCGCGTCCCTGAGCGAAGATCATCCCGGTATCCTCCAGGTCACGATCAAGCAGCGCTCGGCGAACAAACCGTTTGACCGTACCAATTGTCAGCGGTGTGCCGTCGGCACCGACCACAGTCTCCTGCTCGGCGCGATGCCCGGCGATGAAGTCCCAGGTCTCTGCCCAGACAGCGTTCGTGGCCGCCGCGACTTTCTTGATTTGCGCCAGTTCAGACGGGTCTTTCGTGATATAGGCCTCGTCAAACAGTGTCGTACCCACCTCGCCCACAAACGAATAGTCCGGCAGGAGAGCAGCCATCAAGCGTGGAAATTCGAGATAGGTGTTCAGGTCACCCGCGCCATACACCCCGATTATGCCAGACTGTATCGCGAAGCGCTGGATGCAGTTGCGCCATAATCCGGCCTCGGCACGTTCATTGACTCCGGCGGCCTCTTTCCGCAGATCATTCCAGCCCAGGTCGTAAATCGAATACGTCTCGATTCCAGCTTTGAGGGCATCATCCATCTCCATCGGGTTGATGACCAGCAGCACGGGGCGGCCTCGCTGCTTGATGGCAATACCGCGAGAGGCATGTACCCCTGTCAGGTAGTGCAAAACCGGATTGGTGTGTTCGGTACAGGGGATAAAGATGGCCTGCAAGTCGCGAGCGGCCATCAAATGATCGAGATCAGCTTTCATGGACATCTCCAATTTTATAACCTGCTATACGGTGATTATTGTAATGGGTTTAGCTGGAGTCTGCACACGAGATGCCACCCATTTTCTCAACAACCTACAGGATTTATCGGCAGTTCTCGCCTATAATCAGCGGGATGGAGTTGAGATAAGGGAGTCAAGGCGGATGCGGATCACATGGGTGGGACTGCTGTTGGTCGCGGTGGCGGTGAGCGCCTGTTCAGGCCAGAGCAGCGGCGAACAAACACTGGTGGCGCAGCGCGACCGACTGGTTACACAGATGGCTTTTGTATATCAAACCGCCACGATCAGCAGTGACCGGATGGCGATGACTGTCGAATACATTGAGACAGTCACAAATCGAGTTTCTGTCCAGGGGACGCGCCTGGCGCAAACGCTGGTCGCACGCGGCGGAAATATCAGCCCGATTCAGCCAGCCACCACCCCACATCCGGGTAGCCCGGCCACACCGCTGCCGCCATCCTCAACCGCCCCGGAGAACGCCACGCCCGCGCCATCTCTGCCACCAACCGAAGCACCCCAACCCGCGCTCTTCAACGTCGTTATCGCGGCAGGTGTGGGGGATAACGACTGCGCTATCGGGCAGGTGACCACTTTTACCCCGGCGGCGGAGCGTATCTACGTCGTCGCAACTGTGACCAATGTCGTGCCGGGGACTGAGTTAGGGGCGCACTGGTTCATGGAGGAACAGGAAGTCGCCTACCATACGTTTGTCCCGGATTTCCCGATCAACCAGGAGTGCATCTGGTTCTACATTGACCAGACCGACGCGCCTTTCACACCAGGGAATTGGAGCGTGCGACTGGAAATCAACGGTGCGCCCGCCGATGTCCCGGCAAGTTTCGCGATTTCTGAGGGCTAGGACGCCCTTACACCGACCTGCCGAAGTCAATTTCGGCCTGGCGGCGGCGGTAGCTGGCCGGTGGTGGCGGCGGAGACGCCACATAATGATTGACAATCGCTTCCAGATACGCCCTCAGCGGCGTATACGCCATCCCCAGTTCGGTTTTGCTGCGTTTGTTGGTGAGTTCCGACATCCAGCGTTCACTGAATGGCGAGCAGTCCGGCAGGAAACCATTAGCTTCCAGGTCAAGCCGCTTGACGGTGACAATATCGGGCGTCACACCCAGGATGTCCCCCACAATTTGTAGGTATTCTGACAGCGAAATCGTTTCATCCTGCGAGATATTGTAGGCGCGGCCTTCGCCTGGCCCTTTCTGGATTGCCAGCATAATCGCCCGTACCACATCGTCACGGTAGATATGGCGCAGCGGGAAATCCGGCGTCTCCGGCACGAGAATTGGCCCGCCGTCTTGCAAGCGCAGGATATAGCCGTACAGCCGGTTGTAGTGATCGCGCTCACTACTGACCATTGGCAACCGCAGCGCCGTATAGGGGAAATGCCGCGTCTCCCAGGCACGCGCCAGAGTATCCTCCACCCGACGCTTGCCCATCCCATAAAGCCACTCTTCATGGCCGAAGCTCGGCTTAGGCGGCGGCATCACCCGCCCAGCGTAATCGTCCTCATGAAACGGGCGTTCAATCCCCTCGCGCACCAGGTACACCTGCCCGCTGCTGATGAAAATATAGTGACCCACCCGGCCACCTAGCAGTTTGACGACTGTTTCCGCCTCATCGCCTTCAAAGAGCCAGTTATCCACCACGACATCAAAACTACGCCCCGCCAACGCCCCCTGAAGCTGGGTCGTGTCGGTACGATCTGCATGCAGCCGTTCAACGATCTGTGGCAAGGGGTCGGGCGTGCGCCCACGGTTGAGCATCGTGACCGAATGCCCGGCTTCCAGCAGCGCAGGAATGAGTGTCAGACCAATATTACGCGTGCCACCAATTACGAGAATCTTCATTCTTGAACCATCCACCTATCGAATATTTTCTTTAAGAACCCTGCATAGTGCGAAGTTTCTCGCGGAGGTATACACCATTGTATCCCTACCTGAGTGGCAATAATGAGACTTTCAGACGGGTTCGGAACACCGCCACAATCGTAACGATTATTCATGCGGCGTCAACGGTGGAATGAGAACCTCGGAATCTGGATCGGATTGAGTTCTGCTCCGATTCAGAGTATAGTGAAGGGAGTTGAAACACACCGTCTATTAAGACAAGCGAGGGGCTTATGTCATTTTTTGGCAGTCGTCGCCAGGTAGAACCGGATGCGCCGCGCAAGACCGAAGAAGTCCAACAGCCGCGCCCTACAGCAGTCCAACATCAAACGCCCGTTGGTTTCGAAACCGTCTTAGGGGCGAACAGCATTATGGAAGGCACGCTCAGGAGCAGCGCCAATGTCCGTTTGGATGGCACCTTCTCCGGCACACTGGAAATCACCGGCAATATCCTGGTCGGGGAAACCGCGAAAATCAACGCCGACATTAACGCCCGCAATATCTCGATTGCCGGGGCCGTGCGCGGCAATATCAGCGGAAAAAAAGTCCAGTTACTCCGTACCGGACGTATCTGGGGTGATATTAGCGCCGGCGCTCTGACTACCGAAGAGGGTGCCTTTATTGACGGCAAAATCACAATGGTGAGTCAGGAAGCCATCGAACCGGAAACACCCACCGAGCCGCAAACTGATGTCGCATCGGAAGTGCCGGTTGCTGTAGAAGAACCTACCGACGAGGAGACCGCCGAACCCGTCGTCACGGAATACAACGGTACAGATTCCCAGGACGATGATCTGACATAAGCTCGTCAGTCGCGTATCAACGAAAAGATGACCACAAGAATGCTGAGGCCTGCGTTTTAGGTGTTACGCCGTTAACCAGTGGCAGAACATGAGGAGTCGTTTTCCGAAGTAAACCGCCACAAACTGTGTGATTCCTGGAGTTTCTGAACGCGAACCATACTTACCTGCCGCCTAAAAGATCAAATTGCCTGTCGTTTAGCGGGCGGTGGGCTTGAATCCCATTGTCCCGGTGATTCCGCAACAGCCTTGTGGTGCCGACTAGAAGTAAAGGGGCATTATGCGCCGTTTTATCATCTTGCTCATCAGTGTCACGTTAGTGACCAGTGTCTGTGTATCGCTGTTGTTCCCGACCACTAGTATCACCCGGCCAATCTTGATCGCGACGATTGTTTGGCTGATCGTCGTGGTGCTGGATCGGATGTTTGCCCTGTCCAAGCCGCATAATAAAATACGGATTCCCCGGTCTCAAGTCGCTGAAATCGAGCGCCTATATTTCCGTTCAATCCGTGAAATGCTCAACGAAGTTCCCAATACGGTGCAGGTCATCAACGACTTGCAGCGGATTCTTTCGATTGATCCCTACTATAAGAATGCGCGCCACTACCTCAACCGCGCCGTTATCCTCCAGGCAGAAGAGGGAAATGCCCGTCTTGACAAAAAACTGCCCGCGCATAATCGTGCTGAGTTCATACACTTGCAGGAACAGTTGATTGACCCGGATGCTTCGGTGCGTAAAGCGGTGGTGATGGAGTTAATCAATTATGGCGAAGCCGCTATTGACCCGCTCATCGCACTCCTAATGGATGAAGATGGGGATGTGCGCGTTCATGCTGCTACGGCATTGGGATGGGTTGGCGGCAAAGACGCGGTGCAGCCGCTACTGGTCGCACTGCACGATAGCAACCCGTATGTACGTCGTTATGCCGCCCGTGCGCTCTGCTGGGTAGTGGACAAAACCGCAGTCGAGGGTCTTGTAACCGCCCTTGAAGATGAGGATACCTACGTGCGGCGCTATGCTGCTCGCGCACTGGGATGGAGCCAGGATGAGCGGGCCGTCAGGCCGCTGCTTGAACTTCTGGGGAAAGATGAAAACATGATTGTGCGCGAGTATGTCGAAACCGCACTGGATGACCTGGACATCGGCCATAAGCACATCCGGCGTCCGGGCCGTGACAGAGATGAGCCTGAAGTCGCCTGAATCGCTAACATCAGTTGATGCTGTTATGAGAGCAAAGCCCACTACGCTATGCAAGTTGTATTCGATGTCGTAGATTTGCTGCAATTACACGAAATCTGGGGACGCCGCCCAATTATCACTGCCTTCGCCCGCCTGGAACGCCGCCCGCCGCAGGATACCTACAGCAGCGATTTCAGTGTAGACTGGCTGCTGCCACGTCTGGTGCATCTGCGCCAATCCGCCATCTGGCAAAACAACCGAAAGCACCGCGATGATGACCCCGCCCAGACACCGTTGGGGGATTTCCCGCAGGACTGCCTGCATATCCTCTACCCGGAAGCCAAGTCGCCCCGCCTGGCGCGGCAGGCGTTGTTCACCTCGGCCTACAATCGGTTTATCGTCACCCGTTACCAGGGGACAGTCACGCAGACAACGCTGCTACTGCGAACACTAGCCCAGGTACGCCAGGGTGAATCGAGCCACTTCCTTGGGGCGGACGCGCTGCCGATCAGCGGTGGCGAAGACTGGATTCCGGCTGATCTGACCGACGATATTCGTTCACTGGACACCCGATACCAGTCTGACCAGCCGGGTACCCCGGCGGCTTATGTGATCGCCGACGATTTCTGGACGCTCCTTACCAAAGCGGATGATATAGTAGTGCAGACGGCGGTAGACCTGTTCTGTGCGGCGGCGGAATTGAGCTGCCGAGAAATGTGTACACAACAGTTGCAGGAGATGATTACAGTAGCCCGTACCTGGTATCGTTCACCCTCTGTGGTTGGGCTGTGCTATCAAGTAATGTAAACGAAAAAGGGATGTGTATGGTTAAAGTATTGTTCGTCTGTCTGGGGAATATCTGTCGTTCTCCGATGGCGGAGGCCGTTTTTCAGAATATGGTCAACGAGGCCGGGTTAAGCGATCAGATATTCGTGGACTCTGCCGGGACGGGTGCCTGGTATGTGGGCGACTCGGCGCACCGGGGGACACTAAGCGTGCTGAAACGGCACGCGATTCCTTATAACGGACGTGCGCGCCAGGTTGCCCACCGCGATTTAAGCGAGTTCGACTATATCCTGGCGATGGACAAATCGAATCTTGCCAACTTGCGCCGCTACGCCGACACAAGCGCCGCCGAAATCCAACTTTTTCTAAGTTATGCCCACGCCGCCGGATCGGTAGCCGAAGATGAAGTGCCAGACCCGTACTATGATGGTCGTTTCGACTACGTGTATGACCTCGTGAGCAGAGGTAGTGCTGCGCTCCTCCAGCGTATCCGCCAACAGAACGGGCTGTAATCATGCGCCTGGCCTGGCTGACAGACATCCACCTGAATTTTCTTTCCCCGGTGCCAATGAACCGATTCTTCACGATGCTCAAGGAGAGTGAAGCCGATGCCTTCCTGATTACTGGTGATATTGGCGAAGCGCCACAGGTTTCTTTCTACCTCAAGCGGTTGGAAAACAAGCTGCAAAAACCGATCTACTTTGTATTGGGGAATCACGATTTTTACGGCGGCAGCATCGCTGGGGTGCGTGGCACGGTGGGTAAGCAGGCCGGTGAGTCGCGCTTACTCTCCTGGCTGAATGAGGCTGGCGTCGTACGTCTTTCCGACACGCTTGGACTTATTGGTCATGATGGTTGGGCGGATGGCCGCTGCGGGGATTATGAACATTCGCCGGTGGAGATGACCGATTACTACGTGATTGAGGATTTTGACCGGCTCGACAAAGCCCGCCGTCTGAAGAAACTCCACCTGTTGGGCGATGAAACCGCCGCACACCTGCGCCAGTGGCTGCCCAGGGCGCTGGCGGCTTACCCGCGCGTAATCTGCGCGATACATGTGCCACCCTTCCGAGAGGCCTGCTGGCATCAGGGACAGATTTCCAATGATGAGTTCCTGCCACATTTTTGCTGCCAGGCCGCTGGGGAAGCCCTGGTTGAGATCATGCAGCAGCACCCGGAGCACCAGCTTACCGTGTTATGCGGTCATACGCACGGAGAGGGTACAGCGCAGATTCTCCCCAATTTACAGGTATTTACCGGTGGCGCGGATTACGGCACACCGCATATCCAGCAGATTCTGGAATGAGGGGCGCAGGAGCGCGGGAAACCGTGCTGGACAAAGCATGAATCCATGTGATAGAATGCACGTCTATTCAGCACACCTAGCTAGTCAGTTTGGCCGGAGGTATTTGTGGCTAATCATAAATCTGCGCTTAAGCGTATTCGCCAGAACGAAAAGCGCCGCCTGCACAACCGTGTTTATCGCAACCGCGCCCGCACCCTGGTGAAGGCTGCCCGCACCGCGATTGGCGACGGCGAACTGGACGCGGCGAAAGCAGCAACCCGTACTGCCATCCGCGACCTGGATATGGCGGCCAGCCGGGGGACAATTCACCCACGCAATGCAGCTCGCCGTAAGAGTCGCTTGATGAAGCAGCTCGCCGCGCTGGAAGCCCAACAGTAGATTTTCCGAATCTGCTCCATAATTTAGAATGAAAAACCGGCTCTCAGGCCGGCTTTTTTGTATTTAGGTAACAGGTTGACTATTTCACTGGCAGGCCATCAACAGGGATTTCCAGCCGGTAGCCGACACCGCGCACCGTTTTGAGGTAAACCGGCGTGCTGGGATTCTCCTCAATTGCTTCCCGAATCCAGCGGATATGAACATCCAACGTGCGGGTATCCCCCAGATAATCGGTCTGCCACACCTTCTCCATAATAGTCTTGCGGTCAAGCGTCTGGCCGGGACAACGCAGAAAAATCTCGATTAGATTAGCCTGTTTGGGCGTAAGTTTGATCTCCTGGCCGTTCACCATGAGGATACGGCGCGTCAGGTTGACGCACAGCGGCCCATACGCAACCAGTTCATCATTGGTTACCTTGAGGAGTCGTTTGATCGCGCCTGTCAGTTTACGCGGCGTCACGGGGTCGAATAAGAGCAGATCGGCGGAACTGCGGGCCGTTTTTTCCGGGCCAGGATGCAGGTGCAATACCGGCACATCCTGTAATTTTTCCTGTAATGTTTTACAGAGTCGCTCACCAGGTGTACGCATTGAAACTGCATCCAGGACAACAACCTGCGGACGGTGTTCGGCGGCCAAAGCCACCCCGTTGATGCCACTGGTTGCAATGCGAAGTTCGTAGTGTTTTTCCAGGGTATTGGCGATAACTGCGCGGCTGGCTTGAATGCGCCCGATCAATAGTACATGGGTTGCCCCCATTCAGTACCTCCCCTGGGAACTAGGTGTCCGTCAAGACAGCGATGGCGAAAGTGTGCTTTCTGTGACTGAACACGCGTATAAGAAAAATGGATGATCGCCCGATCAATTGGTGTTTAACCAAAAACAAGGTGAACAGGGATTATAGCGATGTTTTGGAGTTGATGAAAGCCTTTTATTCGGCAGCCTGCCTAAACTGTGGCATAATTCTAACCGGAATTTAACGACGCTCCGCCCGATATTTTTTGAGGACGACATGAAGACATTGGTGCAGCATTTTGCCCAGAACACCCATTGGAATTGGCTGCCAGCCGCTGCCTTAGCCACTATTGAGCAGGCAGTCGCCATCCAGCAGATACCCGCGCCGACATTTGAGGAAGGCGAACGGGCGGCCTATGTCGCGGCGCAGTTTCGCGCCCTGGGGCTATGCGATATTCACACCGACGCGGTGTATAATGTGTGGGGACGACTGCCTGGTAAACAGGACGACGTGCCGGGCATTCTCATTTCCGCACATACCGACACGGTGTTCGCGGCTGACACCGACCTTGCAATCCGCCGCGAAAAAGGTCTCATCTACGGGCCAGGCCTGGGGGATAACTGCATGGGTGTGGCCGGGCTGCTGGCGCTGGCGGGGGGTTTTCAGGCGCAGGGATGGACGCCAGACTGTGACCTGTGGTTCCTGGCAAACAGCCGCGAAGAGGGCCTGGGCGACCTGGGGGGAATGAAAGCCGCTTTCGCCGTGCTGCGAGACCATATCGCTTTGGTGATTAACCTCGAGGGCATGGCGTTCGGCCATGTCTACCGCGCCGGAATCGCCGTGCGCCGCCTGCATATCACGGCGAACACGGATGGCGGGCATAGCTGGCTGCACTTTGGCCGCCCCAGTGCGATTCACGGGATTGTCCGTCTGGGCGCAGCCATAGCGTCTATCCATCCAGCACACACGCCACGCACGACCTATAATATCGGCATGATAGACGGCGGGCAGACGATTAACGCCATTGCGACCCATGCCAGCCTGTGGCTTGATTTACGCTCCGAAGCTCCGGGAGCGCTGGCGGCGCTGGAAAACGAGGTACGGGGCTATGTGCAAGGACTCTCCACACCCGACCTTCGATTGTCAGTGGAAGTAGTCGGGGATCGCCCGGCGGGCGCTATTGCTGACGATCACCCGCTGCTGCTAGGGGCGCTGGCCGCCCTGGAACAGGTAGGGGTGCATGGCACGCTGGAAATCGGCAGCACTGATGCCAATGTACCGCTGGCTGCTGGGTATCCGGCGGTGACGATTGGCATTACCCGGGGGGGCAACGCGCACCGGCTGGATGAATATATCGAAACCGAGCCTACCGCTACCGGTCTGCGCCAGCTCGTGCTGCTCACGTTGGCCGCCGCCGCACATCAGGTCGGACGGATGGTGTGAGTATGGGCTTAAAACCTGCTGCCTGATTATGCTATGATAGTCGGTATGTGAGATGATGGATCGAGAGGAAAGCCCACGATGAATGCTGTGGATGTATTGGTTGCTGTCCGGCGCGAGCACGCCAGCCGGTACTATAAGAGCCTGTCAGCCCAGAAGAACTTTCGTGTTCAGATGGTTTCCGATACCGGGGATGCCCTGAATGCCCTGGCAGATCGTGACCAACATGTGGATGTTCTGGTGTTGGATAATGGGCTGGCTCACATCTTTGAGTTTGTCGCGGAACTGCGCCACAGTTACCCGCGCCTGCTGATTGTCCTGGTGGACGAGGACGCCGATTTCGGAATGCCCGGCCAGGCCGACGAGATCAGCACCGAACCGTTCAATAATAACGACCTGGTGCGGCGCATCAACCGGCTGATGTCTGACCGGCAACTGGAGACACTGCGGGCGGACAGTCTACCCGCCGTGCGCCAGTTCGCGAAACTGATTCGTAAGGCGTCTGGTGAAATTGGCAAACAGGAAGCCGCTGTCTCTGCCTGTAAAGACCTGGGCTATGACTATGTGGCCTTTTACCGCCGTGACGACAACAATAGCGGTCAGTTGGTGCTGAAGGCACAGGATGGCTCGAACGCGATCAAAGCCGTCGCTACCAAAACAGCAGACCCAGATGACCTGATGACCTGGGTCCAGCAGAACCGCCAGAGCCGCATCTCCAACCCACCGGATTCCCCAAATCACCCGCTGGTGGCGAAGGGACGGCTGGGGTGCGCCGCGTGCATCCCGGTGATTTTTGGCAGTAACAATTACGGGGTGCTGCTGGCCTGCCGTGAACAGCCTGGTTCGATCAGCCAGGAAAATGTGCTCATGCTTGAACTGGTGGCGGCGCAGCTTTCCGCCGCAATTTCTAAGGAGATTGTCGGGTAAGCCGTTTGCACAGTGCTTTTCTACCCTGCAGTCGTAGGTATTTATGCACTACCTAACCATGGGGGTGGGAGCGAAAACCTGAAATTCGCGGTATTGTGATTTCATACCAGGCATATAATCCACGTAAAACACCCCCCAAAGAACGATTGAGGGGTGCTGACTTTTCAGTGAAGCGCCGGGTATTCAACTGCCCGGCACATACTATACTGGGGCGTTATTCTGCTGTGGTGACGGATAGGGCGTAATCGGCTGTCACCTCACTGAAATTGAAGTCAAAGAACCGTTCACGCACGGTGATGACATACAATGTGCCGGCCTCAAAGTAGCCCATCATGCCAACGCTGAAGGTCTCGCCGGAAAGCTGCGCCACCTGGCTCAGGTCGCCATCATCTTCGTTAATTGTGTTGATGATCACGTCCGGGTAAAATTCACCGTTGCTCCGGGCGTAGTTCAGGCTGAAGGCGGTATCGCTCATTACGATGTAATACTGCTTGCGACCTTCGCTGCTGATGGTATTGCTGGCCGGGGAATCGGCTGTGACAGACTGCGGCAAGGTGACGGCCAATTCAAATTCACCCACACTTTCACCGTCCGCGCCGTTTTCACGGGTAACTGTCACAGTGTACGTACCGGAAGCCGGCAGGGTGGCTGCCGCCAGAGAACTGCCAAAACTGAATGCCTCGGTCGTATCCACCACCACCGCGCCGCTGGGATCAGTCAGAATGAGGATCGTATCATCCAGGTCGCCCAGTGCGTCCACCGGGTCGGCTTCGATTATCACGACTTCACCCTCTTTGCCCTCAAAGGTGTAAGTCAGTTCATAGACATCCGCAGTCAGTTCACCCACAACAACCTGGCCGGGCTCAATTGCGTCTTGGGCATAGACAACCGGCACAGCGAGCAACAGCAACAGCACGACAAATAACAAGCGTTTCATCAACATTCTCCCTCAATTATCCGAACATGGGTTGTAATATCACATCTACCAATGTAACAGTAAGAGAAAGATGGGGCAAGACATAAGCTATAAAAAACCATAAAAAAACAGGTTGTAAACTCTTCGAACCCCTAGGATTATCCATCCAACACTGCCCGCAACCGCCGCGAGAGTGCCAGAGCGCCCACTCCCTGGGTAGCAATCCCCTGCTGAGGGGCGTGCTGCGCGTACAGCAGACGAATCACCTCCCCACCATAGTTTACCGGGAGGTCATCAAAACGGGCAATCGGTAGGCTGAGAGCCGCTGCCAGTGCTCACTGCTCCGCCGACATTTTGGTAGAAACCGTGCTGAGTGACAGTTTTTGCGTCATCTGCTGGATGATTACGCCAGAGGGCAGCGGAGGCCAGGTAGAGGGCGGTGTAAAGGACTCCGGGTCGGGCAGCGGCGCCCGCAGCAACGCCTCCGCATCCACAATGCCGCCGCCATACTTCGCTTTTTCTTCATCCGTCCACGATTCCGGAACACGCCGCGTCTGTTCCAGCAGGCGCAGTAAGACCTCGTGCAGCGTCGCCCGACCCTGGTAACGCTGGCGCAATGTGTCTCGCCCGTGATACGCCAGCCACAAGGCGGCTACACCCGCCATATTGGGTGCGGAGAACGATGTGCCGCTGCCCGGCCAGAACTTCGGCTCCATGTTGTGGTCACCATCGAAGGTTGCCCGCCAGACCTGTTCCGCCGGGGCGGCAATGGTGACTTCCGGCCCATAAGCGGAATCCGACCAGGGGCGATCCGCCGCGTTCGTCCCGGCGGCAGCGATGGTCTGCGGGTAGAGGGCTGGCGCGGCCACTACAGGGATTACATTCCCGGCAGATGCTACGATGATGCAGTTCTGGCGGTTGACCGCGTCCTGCACAGCAGCTTCCAGCCAGGAGGTCGCCACGCCACCGGAAGTAACCAGGATAATGTCGGCCTCCTGCGACGCCGCATAGTGAATCGCCCGCGCCAGGTTCACGCCGCTGGTGACGATGACCGTATCCGAGTAGCGGATCGGGATAAGTTTCGCGTCCGGCGCGACACCGCCCGGTGGAACATCAGCATCGGCTGAGGCTACCGCCTGGGGTGTAGCGGCTGACCGTAGACGCAGCACACTGCTGATCGCCTGCCACAGAGTCGTCAGCACCCGCACGAGCGACACGAGCAGCCCGATTAACCCCGGCTGCGGGTCAGGCTTGGGAGTGGGTGGCGGGTTCTTCCCTGGAAACAGCGTGACGGCGACGCTGGCGGCGGATGTCCCATGCCCAGGATACAGCAGAAGGCCTTCGAGTTCCGCATTGAGCGGGTTGCGGGCATCACTCGAGCCAGTCAGGATATTTTTGGCACGCGCCAGGTCGAGATCATCCTTGTCTACATCGGGATGCTCTGCCCACCCAGTATCCGGGTGGGCGATGACGATACCTTTGCCCTTTGTCGCGCCGCCAGGAGGTGGCGTCAGCGCCCAGGCACGATCCGCCCGGATATTCTTGAGCGACCAGTTGGGCGGCGGGGCGTTATCAGGGATGCCGTTCTGCTCCAGTTGAGGCGACACCGGCGGCGGGGCTTCCTGCGCCAGAAAGTACACCGAGTCCGGTACATCCGGGTCTACTGCTGCGAAGCCGCAGGTATCGCGCAGGGCATAGGCTATATCGAACATACCTGCCTGGTCGGGCGACGCCATTGCCAGCGTCAGCACCCAAAAATGATGCATCCCATAATCCGGGTTGGCGACCTCAAATAGCGGCTCAATCTGAATCGCCTGATCTGCCTCCAGGTTGAGCGCATTGGCGACAGCCTGCCGCGCCGCTTCGGGCGTCATCTCCGGCGGGAGTTCAACCACGAAACGCGCCCCACCGCCGGAGGACTGTGCCACAGGCGCTGCCATTATCCCCTGGCGGACTTCATCCAGGACTTGCTGGTTGAGTGCCTCAAAAGCCATTGTGTTTCTCTCCTGCGCTGGACGGACAAAGGTGTTGCCACAGAGCCACACTCATTGTATTGCGGAAGGAATCACGCCACAAAGAAACCTGGAGACGGTGCGATTCTCCGCAAGATTAAGGGTTGGTGACGTTAGTACGCGGTACAATATACTTTGCAGTATACCGCTACCGCACAGCCGAGGCCGAATAAGCGTGAAAAAACCTAAAATTGACGTGATGTTGAGCAGCACCTCGCGGAACTTACCATCACACCGGGAACAAGCTACTGAGGCGATCCTGCGTTCCGGGATGCACCCGATCATTATGGAGACGCTGACAGCTTCGCTGGGGGACGCCATCAGCGAGTCGCTGAGGTTGGTGGATGACGCCGAGATTTACGTGGGTATTTTTGGGATGCGTTACGGTTACATACCCGACGACACCCGCAACCCGGACGGTATCTCAATCACCGAGATGGAATACCGCCACGCCATGAAACGAGGCATCCCGGTGTTGATCTTCATCATGCGCGACGACCACCCCGGCCCGGCCACTGCCGCCGAGGGAGAAACTTTCTACGAACAGGATGAAACTGGCAAAGCGAAGCTGACCGCGCTGAAAAAAGAACTCACAACGCAGCATGTCGTCGGCTTTTTTGAGTCGCCCCAGGATTTGCGTGCTCAATTGATCCAGGCACTGCACAGCGAGACAGTGAAGGAGAGAGCTTACACCATCGCCGGGATAGATGAGGATTCTCCCCCTGTGCCGGAGAAGACGCCGCTGCCTGTTCCGCCGGAATTCTACGCCGACCCGCCCTATACCCTGACCAGCGAGTTTATTGGGCGGGCCGATGAACTCAAACATCTGAACAAGTGGGCACAGTCTGACAACCCGATGATGATCGTCGAGGCTATTGGCGGCATGGGCAAGAGCGCCGTCACCTGGGAATGGGTACACAGTCGCGCCGATAAGCTCGGCTTTGACGGCATCATGTGGTGGAGCTTCTACGAGAGCGGCTCGAATATGAGCGCCTTTGTCCGCCACGCGCTGGCATATGTCACCCGGCAGGACCCGGACACGCTCAAAAGCCGGGGGATGAAAGAGAACTTCCATGACCTGCTGCTGGCGCTCCAAAAAGGGCGTTATCTGCTGGTGCTGGATGGCCTGGAACGATCGCTGGTGGCCTACCATCGCTGGAACGCCGCCCAGATGCGTGACGACACCGTAGAGGAGGCCGAGTCGATCATCAAAGACCGCGACATCCGCGCCTGCACCGACCCGAAAGACGATGAAGTCCTGCGCGGTCTGCTCTCCTGCGACAAAACCCGTGTGCTGATTAGTTCCCGCCTGCTCCCGCTGGCGCTGGAAGACCGCACCGGCAACCTGAGTAAAGGAGTCGCCCACATCCACCTCAACGGCCTGCACCCGCAGGACGCATTAACGTTGACCCGTGCTGCCGGGGTAACTGTGGACGACGTTCGCCAGTTTCAGCAGTTTATGGCACAGTTCGGTCATCACAGCCTGCTGGTCAAACTCGTTGCCGGGCGGGTGCTCAAATTCCGCCGGGCACGGGGCGACTTTGACCGGTGGTATGTCGTCGAAGGACGCAACCTGCACGTGAGTGACTTCGACTTACGCCAGAGCCAGACGCACATCCTGCAATACGCGCTGGACGGCCTGGATACCACACAGCGCCGCTTCCTGAGCCAGGTCGCCGCCTTTGGTGATGCCGTCCCCTACGAGACGCTAACAGTGTTTAACCCATTTTTGCCGCCAGTGCCAGATAAAGACGCCATCTATGCACAGTTTTCAGGGGCTTTGCCGGTTGACCAGTATCTCAGGAATCGGCGAAACCTGGATTTGCTCTACCTGGAAAAGCGGCGCGAAGAACAGCGCGACCCGCAAGACAGCAAACGGTGGCAGGAGATCAACATCGAAATTGAACAACTGGAAAGCATACTGAACGCGCATAAAGAAGTTGACAGGCAGCGCAAAGATGCTTACGAAAGAGCGGTTGCCGCCTACCCGAAGTCGTCCGCATATACGCGGGCGCTATCGCAGTTTGACGAACTGCTGACCGAACTCGAAGAGCGCGGACTGCTGCGCTGGGAGCGTGACAAGGATACTTACGACATGCACCCGGTGGTGCGCGGCACGGCCTTTGATGAACTGGAAGGCGAGACGAAAACGACGACCTTCGAGCGTATCCGGGGGCATTTTGAGGCACAACCACAGGAGGATGTAGAGAGCGCGAAAACGGTAGCTGACCTGACGAACACCGTCGCCATTTACCGGGCGCTGGTCGGCGCGAGGAAATGGGATGAGGCTGCACGGTTTTTCGATAGTCGCCTGAGTGACCGATTGGTACAGAACATCGCGGCCTACTACACCGTGATCGAACTGCTCACGCCACTCTTCCCAGACGGTACGGATACACTGCCCCGCCTGAGCGAGCCGGGCAACCAGAGCAGCATCGTCGCTACGCTGGGGAGCATGTTCTACTATATCGGACGGAACAACGAAGCGTTGGCGCTGAAGGGGCTGGCACTCAAAATTATTCTCGACCGCGATGACACCAGCAATCTCATCATCAGTCTGCAAAGTTACGCCATTTCTTTGCGCGAAGACAACCAACTGGCCCTATCACAGCGTGCCCGCGAAACTGCTCTGGCCCTGGCACAGGCAACGAACAACCATAATCAAATCAGCATGTCCACATTGTTCCTGCTCGGCATCTACAAGGACACCGGTCAGTGGGATAAGGCCGAGGAAGCCTACGCTTTCCTCCAGGAACACCCACCGCGTGAGGTTTTCTGGCAGGCTGATATCGAAAAATACTGTGCCGAAACACTCATTTATCGCGGACTGAACGTGGGCGCGGCGATCGAGACAGCCGAATCTTTCGCCATCCAATCGAATCACGCAAATATCTACCGCCAGGTAAAAGGCTTGCGCGGCGAAGTCATGCTGGCGTCAGGGGAATTCACAGGGGCAATCAGGTATTTTGAGGAAGCCTTGACGCTGGCGCGCACACACGGATCAGCAGATACAGCGACGTTCCTGGGTAGACTCGCCAGAGTATATGCGGCACAGGCCGAAAGGGGTAAAGCGCGGAGCTATGCGGATGAAGCATTATCGCAGCCCATGAAAGCCGAAGTCCACGATCTTTACAGTTCAGTGGCCGAAGTCTGCCTCATCACCGGCGAACGAGACAAAGCGCAGGAGTACGCGCTCAAGGCTTACGAATCAGCATGGGCGGACGGCCCGCCCTATATCTGGTGGTGGGCGTTGGAACGGGCGAAGAAGGTATTGGATATGCTGGGCGTGCCGTATCCTGAGATGCCACCCTACGACCCCGCCAAAATCGGCAAGTTCCCCTACCAGGACGAGATTGAGGCGCTGATCGAACGGGAGAAGGCGAAGCGGAAGGAATAACCTCACCCCTTCCGAACCTCCGGTTCTTCCTCTCCTCAGCCATGCGATGGAGAGTAGGGGTGAGGTATGCCGCCAACAGCTACAGGAGCAGACCGATCAGGATGTCGTAAAAGCGCCAGATCGCACGTTTGGCCGGGTCGGGCCAGCTGCGCCCGGGCAGCACCGGCGGGAATGTACTCGCGCCCGGTTCATCAAAGGCGTTGTTCCACCCCTCACCTGTCCACATCACATCCGCGCCCCCCAGGCCAATATCCTTCACCAACCCCTGCGGGTCGTAACCGTTATTCTCAAAGGTATTGCTGTGTATCCAGTTGTTCTCCGGCAGCGGCCCCAGGTCAAAGACTGTGTCGCGGTCATACAGGATATACAGGCTGGTGACAGCCACCCCGAACGTCTGGTTGCCCCGGATGGTGTTGTTGTAGACCTCGGTGCTATCAGCGGTCATAATCATAATGCCCGTACCCGGCGGGACTAGGCCGACGACGGAATCCGGATTACCGAAGTTCTCGTGGTTGTTGTTCTCCACCAGGTTGTTGTATACCCGCGTGTTATAGCCCACCTTTGACGGGTTGTTCGGCAGCAGGAACACCAGGATGCCCCCGGTGTTATCGTGGGCATGGTTATCGTAGACCTCGGCATTGGTGCTGTTTTCGATCTCGATGCCGGTTACATTATTATAGACCTCGTTGTTTCGCACAATGATCGGCCCCCGGCTCTGCCCGACGTAAATCGCGGCGTCGGCGATGCGGGTGACAACACAGTTCTCAATCAGCACGTCGGTGGTTTCTACCGGGTACAACCCGTACAGTCCGGCATTATCAATAATCAGGTCGCGGTAGACGAGGTGTTCCGCCCCTGTGGTCAGCACGCCGTTACCGATGTAGTTGCGCACGCCAAAGCCTTCCAGCGTGAAGTTATCGCCGGTGGTGTTGAAGCCATCGCTGCGCACGCCCTCGCCATCTAACCAGGGACGTTCCTCGCCGTCAACCAGGCCGCGTACTGTCAGGTTGGCTGTATCAATATAGACCGTCTCATAGTAAACACCTGGCTCGACTTCCACCGTATCGCCCGGCAGCGCCCGGTCTATCGCCGCCTGGATCGATTCGCCGGCTTTCACGGTGATCGTCTGCGGCTCGCGCGTCTCTGGGTTATAGGGCGGCGCGGTGGATTCGTCCACCAGTTCCCGTGCCGGGTTCTCAATGTGCTGGACAACCGGCAGGCCGGATGGCACACTGTCCGGAATTGCGATCAGGTCGCTCGGCTCGTCCGTAAGCGCGTAGAGAAAGGCGATCAGGTCACTTCGCTGCTGGGCAGTCAGGTCGAAGCCGTGAATGAATTCATCAGGCGTCACATCCACATTGAAGGCCCGGCCACCACCCCCCTCGTAAAAATCAATCACCTCGTCCAGCGTGGCGAAGACACCATTGTGCATGTAGGGCGCGGTCAGGGCGACATTGCGCAGTCCCGGCGTGCGGAAAGCGCGAGTCGCGTCCGGCCCGTTGATGATCTCGACCCGGCCTGTATCCGGGCTGTTCGGGTCAATATCCGGCACACCCAGCACATGGAAGTTATGGTGGGTGAAGGTCGGCCAGGCATGGCACTCGAAACAGCGGGTCTGCGCGCTCCGGAAGACGTTAAAGCCGCGCCGCTGTGCCGGAGTCAGTGCGTTAAAGTCCCCTGCGGCATAACGGTCAAACGGCGAGTCCTGGGTGAGCAGCGTGCGCTCAAAAGCGGCGATGGCGGTGACAACATTCTCCGTCGTGATGCCGTCAGGAAATGCGCCGGAGAAAAGGTCTACATATTCGGGGATGTCATTCAACTGAGCCAGCATCGTGTCGAGATCAGCGGCCATTTCGTCGGGATTGGTCAGCGGCACGAG
This sequence comes from uncultured Chloroflexota bacterium, assembly GCA_937974245.1. Taxonomy (GTDB): domain Bacteria; phylum Chloroflexota; class Anaerolineae; order Aggregatilineales; family Phototrophicaceae; genus JACKCG01. Next base: position 167,560 of record CALJKV010000105.1, read on the forward strand.
CATCTGCTCTTCCAGCGAGGACGCTCGGCCATCCCAGAACAGGCTGGTGGCATAAGCGACATTCCACAGCGACGGCGAATTACGGCGCAGCGCGTCGCCATGTGCGCCCTGCGCCAGCACGCGGCCATCGCTGAAACCCAGGTCGGGGTGATGGCAGCTTGCACATGCCAGGTCATCGTTAGCAGAAAGCACCGGATCGTAAAACAGCAGGCGACCCAATGCCGCCTGAGTCTCGTCTGCTGGCGGGACTTCCGGCCAAACCAGTTGCAGGCCAGTGGTGGAAGCGTCGTTTTGCCGCGCCCCACCGCCCTGTTCGGCCAGTGGTATCGGCGTGTCCTCCGGTACCGGCAGGAAACCAAAGGCCGTAATCACAATACATAAAAACAGGATGGGAATGCCTAAAAACCAGCGCCAGAGTCTGCGCCGGGGGCGTGAAGGTGCGTCAGTCATTTTGAAATCCCTCATTTGTCAAAAATACATATACTTAAAATGTGGTGTGGGGCGTTTTCGCCCACAAAAAGGCACTTTCCAGCGTAGCGTATTTTGGGGAGGCGGGCAAGTTTTGAGGGTTACAACTATCGGGATGGATTCAACGCCCCTGAAGCACAGGATACGAATAGGCTCGATCACCCATTAAACCAGGTGCTTGAGCAGATTCTTTAGCAATACCTCTAACATAACCCGTGACTGATGTGGAAATAGTTAGTCTCCGGGGTAATCCATCGGCTATCCCCTAAAAGAGGTACTCGAGTACCCGGGATGGTACAACGTGTTCCATAATCCGATAAATCAGAATGCTCGCCGAAACGCTCACCAGCGCGATTGGAATCAGAATCCACAGGTCATAGAGTCCCACTTGCGTGAAGACCTGTACAATCCCGGATGTGAGAAACGGGCCGTGAATGATGAAAATCGGGAAGGTGAGCACGCCAAGCCGGTAAAGGACATTTCGTTTCGACACAGTTTGCGGTATCAGATTCGCTGCCAGACTATAGAGAAAAAGAGGGGTCACTACCATTGCGCTCACATAGAGCATATCCGGGAGTGGGCCTGGCAGCGGGATGAAGCGCAGGACAGTGATACCCAGCCACACGATGAACATCACCCGCAAAGATAGCAGTCTGCCGCGCTCGTAAAATTCATGGGCACATAGAATGCCGAATTCAAAATTGATGATATAAATAAGCCATTCGGCTAACGGTCCCAGGTCTGTGAAAAGCTGCGGTGTCAGGAAGCGTAATCCCAGATACATGGCAAACACGGCATAGCTCAGTTCAGGTCGTTTGAGAACAAACCGAAACCACACCACAAACAGCATAACAAACAGCAGCATCGGTATAAACCAGAGTTGGTAGCCGACTAATCGTTCGTGCGTAAGCAATCTCAGAATAATCTCTGTTGGAGGTTGCACTGGCATTTGTGCCAGGGTCATGGGTGAGCGCACCGAGTAGAGCCCATAGTCCAGTAACAAGAAGACAAGCGTCCAAATTGCATACGGAATCGCGAGCCGTTTGAAGCGCTTTTGAGCATACTTGCGATATAGAAAACGTCCATCTTCGCCCTCGTAATTTTTGTAGCGAAGCAGGCTATACTGGAAACGAAACGCAGAGATAAAAACAAAGCCGTTGACCGGATACATCCTGAGTGTTTCCAGGATTGCATACCACATGTTCACCTGATAGAAATGACTGTCTTTTGTATAACCGGCGGATAAATCATAGTTGATGCGGGCATGAAGCAAAACGACACCCACGATCAGGAAGCCCGACATCATCACAAGAAAATCGAGGCTATGCGTTTTTCCCATGTCGCGTGCTTGGAAAGCCGGCCGTGATGAAAACAACCATTTGGCACTATTAGATGAGAACATTTCCTACCCCGTAAACCGATAGTATAGTGATGAAATGGTGCATAGCATTAATTATCCTTCTTGCACCGGCAAACACCAGGTGGGCCTAAATAAACGAAGACTTCAACGGGTCGTGCTAAAGGTGCATCCACGCATCGGGGTCATATCACATACAGGCGAACGCCATTCAGCGTAGTGTATTTTGGGAATAGCGGCAAGTTTTGTGTGTAGGGCGTACCCGAGATGCAGATCATCGGCACCGATCAATACGACTATTGGGGTAATGCGAACAAGCCGGAATCGAAGAGATGGCATATAGATTATCTAAAACATATTATCAAACACTCGCTTAGGCACTACCCATAACAAGAACCGGTAGACGGTAAAGCTGGAGAAGGCGGTGACGAGAGCAATGGGGATCAGTGTCCAAAAATTATAGAGACCTGATTTGCTGAAAAATGTTACAATCCATGCTGTGAGAAAAGGGGCATGGATGATAAAAATCGGAAATACATTTTTCCCTAACTGATAGAGCCAATTCCGCCGCTGTATTGATGATGGTATCAATCTGAAAGTCAGCGCGTACAGAAAAAGCGGGCTGATAAGATAGGCGGCAACGCGAAAGACATTCGGAAAAGGCGCTGGCAACGGAATTAGGCGGAGTACTGCCACCGCCAGCCACGCCAATGCAACCATAAAGAGAGAGGGAAGTGCACCTCGCTTATAAAACACCTGTGCACAAACGATACCGAGTTCCAGGTTAATTATATACCCAAGCCATTCGCCGTATGGCATTACTCGCGCGTTCACCTGTGGCGCTACAAATTGCAGGAAGAGAAACAACCCGTACAGAGCGTAGCTGAGGGTCGGGCGCCGCAGAACAAAACGAATGTAGATTACAATTACCATGTTGAAGAAAAGCATAGGTATAAACCAGAGCTGGTAAGCAACCTGGCCCCAGCCGGTTATTAATGCCGGGATGTCCACCAGCCTCACAAAAACGGGCGGTTCTGCGCCGCTCGTCACAGAGTGTACCAACCCGATTCCATAAGCAATCACGAGATAGACCAATGTCCAGATGGCATACGGAATCATCAGGCGTTTGAAGCGCTTGCGGACATACCTCCGGTACAGAAACTGTCCATCCGGTCTTTCATAGGTTTTATAGCGCAAAAGACTGTACTGGAAACGAAAGCCCGATACAAAAACGAAACCACTCACCGGCGGCATCCTAACGATTTCCAGGATGGCATCCAGCAAATTCATGTGAAAAAGTGGTGTGGCCCAGCTATAGTTGGCATTATAGTATTCGATACGAACATGGTTGAATATCACACTCAGAATAAGATAGCCCGACATCATCACAAGAAAATCGAGGCTATGCGTTTTTCCCATGTCGCGTGCTTGGAAAGCCGGCCGTGATGAAAACAACCATTTGGCACTATTAGATGAGAACATTTCCTACCCCGTAAACCGATAGTATAGTGATGAAATGGTGCATAGCATTAATTATCCTTCTTGCACCGGCAAACACCAGGTGGGCCTAAATAAACGAAGACTTCGACGGGTCGTGCTAAAGGTGCATCCACGCATCGGGTTCATATCACATACAGGCGAATGCCATTCAGCGTAGTGTATTTTGGGAATAGCGGCAAGTTTTATGGGGGATTTTCCAGCCCAGTGCTGCCATTAATCACCCATATAGCCCCTGCATATATAACTCTAATGGGAAAAGTGGTATCATTTACGCTAAATAGGCATCAACCTGATTTCGTTCCCCCCGCATAGATAAAGCAGGATAAATCCATGCAATTTCCGCAAAAACCAAATGATGAGAAACCAGGCAACAAACCGGAACCGCCCCAGCCGCAGTTTCGTATTCCGCGCTGGGTGTGGCCGCTGTTGTGGGTCGTGTTAATTGCCTGGTCGTTTATGCGGCTGCCGGACATGGTCAACAATGCGACCAGCCAGACTATTAAAGTCTCGTATTCCTTCTTTTTCCAGCAAGTGAACGCTGGAAACGTGCAGGAAATCACCATCCAGGAAGGCGCAGTACAGGGTGTCTTCAAGTCTCCTGTTACCTACCCGCCCGCCGGTTCATCTGAACGGGCACAGGGTGTCACGCCGGAAACAGCAACCCAGTTTACAACCACCCTGTTACCACTGGATGACCCGGAACTCCTCAAGGCGCTGCATGACCAGGATGTTTCGATCACGTCGCAACCAGTAGAGTCTTCGGCTATTCTGTTGTTCCTGCTGAACTTCGGGCCGCTCCTGCTGCTGCTAGGTTTCTTTATCTGGTCAGCCCGCCGCACCCAGGGGCAGATGAGCGGCATTTTCGGCTTTGGGCGCACCCAGGCACGTGAGTACAATGTCGAAAAGCCGAAAGTCACGTTTAGCGATGTCGCCGGGCAGGACGCCGCTAAAGGTGAACTCATGGAAGTCGTGGACTTCCTGAAAGAGCCTGATAAGTATATCGCGCTTGGTGCACGTATCCCGCGTGGCGTGTTGTTGATTGGCCCGCCAGGGACGGGCAAGACGTTGATGGCGCGGGCAGTTGCCGGAGAGGCCAGTGTCGCGTTCTTCAGCATCGCTGCCTCGGAATTTGTCGAAATGTTCGTTGGTGTGGGTGCGTCTCGCGTGCGTGACCTGTTCAAACGGGCTAAAGACGCTGCACCCAGCATTGTGTTCATTGATGAGCTGGATGCTGTGGGGCGTCAGCGCGGCGCCGGTCTGGGCGGCGGTCATGACGAGCGTGAGCAGACGCTAAACCAGATGCTGGCCGAAATGGATGGTTTCGATCAGAACGAAAGTGTTATTGTGATGGCGGCTACCAACCGTCCTGACGTGTTGGACCCGGCGCTGCTGCGGCCTGGCCGTTTTGACCGGCAAGTGACAGTTGGGCTTCCCGATCGGGCTGGACGGCTGGACATTCTGAAAATCCATACACGCGGCAAACCACTCAACACGGATACAGACCTGGATGATATCGCTAAAGCGACTATCGGCTTCTCCGGTGCAGATCTGGCGAACCTTGCGAACGAAGCGGCCCTCACCGCCGCCCGCCAGGCCGCCCGTAAAATCTCGATGCGCCACTTCCTGGAAGCCTTCGATCGGATTGTGTTGGGAACGGAAAGCCCACCGCTTTCCAACCAGGAAGAACGCCGGGTAGTTGCCTACCATGAATCCGGCCATGCCCTGGTCGCTCTGCTGACTCCCGGTGGTGACCAGGTGCTTAAAGTCACAATTATCCCACGCGGGCAGGCACTGGGCGTCACTGCGCAGCTCCCCCAGGATGACCGGCGCAACTATTCGAAGACCTACCTGATGACACGGATTCATATGCTGCTTGGTGGACGGGCAGCGGAAGAAGTCGCCATTGGGGACATTACTACCGGCGCGGCCAACGATTTGCAGCGTGCGACTGAATTGGTGCGGCGCATGGTGGCCGAATTTGGTATGAGCGAGGACATAGGTCCGCTGAATTTCGGCGACCATGAACGTCAGCCATTCCTGGGCTATTCGCTCTCACAGGGCCGGCACTATAGCGAAGAAACGGCGGCGCGGATTGACGTTGAAGTGCGGCGCATCGTTGAAGCGGCATATGACCAGGTGCTGAACCTGCTCCGTGAGAACCAGGATAAGCTGGAATCACTGGCACAGGCGCTGCTCACCCAAGAAATCCTGGATCGTAAGCAAATCCTGGAGATCATAGGACTTTCCACAGACGACACAGAATCTGCCGATAATCCCCCCCTGGCGATTATCCCGGACGGAGTGTAGCTCGAAGTGTTGTGGACAAGGTATCGCGTGAAGAGGCGGGCGGCTCAATAAGGCTGCCCGCTGTTTTCCCCCACTACCCTTGAAACGACTAACCAGGCCCCTTGATGAAGTTATCCACCACGACCCGCACCGGCAGCGCCGGAATCGCACCGTACTGCGTGGTCGCCAGCGCCCCCACCGCATTCGCAAAGCGCAGAATCTGCGGCAGGTGCTGGATATGGTCGCCCCAGTTTTCCAGAATACCCACCAGCAGCCCAGCGACAAAGCCATCCCCCGCCCCGGTGGTATCTACTGTCGGCACACTGAAGCCCGGCACATTATAGCGCTGGGAACGGGTATACACCTCGGAGCCTTTTGAACCGCGTGTCACCACAATAATCTGAGTCTGTTCACGCCACAAGGGGGCCACATCCTGCCCGCCAGTGAGGAAGTCCAGTTCCTCATCGCTGATTTTGACGAGGTGTGCGTAGTTGATTCCGGTGAGCATCCCCTGCCGGGCAGTTTCCGCATCCGGCCACAATGAGAGCCGCAAATTCGGGTCATACGAAATAAGCAAGCCGTCCGTATGCGCCCGCTGCGCCGCCATCAATGTCGCAGACCGGCTCGGCTCATTAATCAGAGTGATCGAACCAAAGTGAAAAATCTTTTTCCCCTGGATCACGCTCAGATTCACGTCATCTGCCCGCATCAGCATATCGGCGCTGGGGTGGCGGTAAAACACAAAACTTCGTTCCCCTTCGGCGGTCAACGAAACGAAGGCCAACGCAGTGCGTGCCTCTTGTGAAAACTTCAGCCCGGCGGTATCCACGCCCTCAGCCACCAGCACATCCGACAGAAAATGGCCGAAGGGGTCATCCCCCACCTGACCGATGAAGGCCGATTCATGCCCCAGGCGGGCAACAGCAACGGCCACATTCGCGGGCGCGCCGCCTGGCGCTTTGCGGAAACCGGACGCATCGCCAACGGTGACACCATGTTCCAGTGCCACGAAATCAATGAGAAGTTCACCAAAGCATACAACGCTCATGATTAGTCCTTGTAATCTTCTAACTGTAAAGGAATATGGCGGGTGATTGGCCTGCCAGTTTTAATCTAGCGATCACCCGAATCCTAGACCATAAAAGGCCAGGATGCAAAGCGAAATTGCACCATATTGATCGAGGTGTCCTGAGAATAGCGCCCCCCGGCACTTTTAAGGTTTGAAAACGCAGTGCAACCGGGGTATCCTTTCGCCGAATCCCAATATCGTCCGTATTCACCTCAAACCGGAGCAACAATCTATCATGACTATAACTCCATTGCGAGCCGGAATCGTCGGCTTGGGCGTTGGCAAGGCACATGTGCATGGTTACCGCCTCAGCCCGGATGTCGAACTGGCGGCAGTTTGTGACATGAACCGTGAACGCCTGGAAACCACCGCCAACGAGTTGAACGTTGCCTGGCGCTTCACTGACTACCACAACATGCTGGCCGAAGCCGACCTTGATATTGTGAGCATCTGCCTGCCCAACAGCCTGCACGCCGAAGCCTCGATTGCCGCGCTGGAAGCCGGGGTGCATGTCATCTGTGAGAAGCCGATGGCAATCACCAGCGCCGAAGCCCACCGGATGATCACTGCTGCCGAGCAGCATAACCGCCGTCTGATGGTCGCTTATAACTTCCGCTACCGACCGGATACCCGCTGGCTCTACCGCGTAGTACAGACCGGGCAGTTGGGGACAATCTACCGGGTGGATGCCACGTGGCGACGCGAGATCGGTATTCCTGGTTCGGGCTGGTTTGGTAATCTGGCAATGGCCGGGGGCGGCGCATTGATAGACCTGGGCGTACATGTGTTGGATCTGTCGCTATGGATGCTCGGCTTCCCGGAAGCCACAACGGTTAGCGGAGAGATACAAACACTGTTCGGGCCAGGGGCGCGTAAAACGCGGGGGCGAAAACCCGGCGATATCCTACCCAACAGTTTTGATGTAGAGGACAGCGCGGCGGGATTCATCCGGTTGGCAACCGGCACGACGATTCACCTACACGCGAGTTGGGCGGAACATGCCCAGCCGCAGGATGACCGCATCCGACTGGAACTGCAAGGCACGGAAGGCACAGCAGTGTTGACGATCCCCAACTATCGCAACGACGACACATTGCGGATGTACACTGAAATCGCCGGGGAGCCGGTCACGGTGATTCCCACTGTTCGGCTGGATGGCCCGGCGGGGCATGAGGCACTGGTGGCCGACCTGGTGGATAGCATCCAGCGTGAGCTGCCAGCTCCTACCGACGGTTGGCAGGGGCTGGCGTCTGTCCGCATTCTGGAAGCATTGTATGAATCGGCTAGGTCGGGTCGCGAAGTGGCGCTGGTGTGATTGGGGTGTAACAAGACACTGTTAGTTGGTAGGACTGCCTGGGAAAGAGTACTACGTACCCCTGTTCACCAACGGCCAGGAGCGTTTTGTATGTTATTGTGAACAGGAATAACTGCC
>CALJKV010000106.1 GCA_937974245.1 uncultured Chloroflexota bacterium
AGAAGTCTCTCTTATTTTTCTGCCCCTTGTGTCCGATTTCGTTTGACGACGTACATATCTGATCTTCATAGAATTCGAAGCTATAGCGTTTCGTTCGACGCTTTACAGGTAACCCGACCGTTCGTTTTCCCGAACGGCTTTCCGTACGGCTTTCCGTACGTTCGGGTTCATCAATTGACACGCCGCTTGGTGCTGATGGTTGAGATGAAGATTGCGATAGAGGCTTGTTTTTGTCTTGGTGGTGTGATTGGATTGGCGAAAAATCGGCTACGATGACCGCTCCCGATGGTTTTTCAGGCGATTTCTGTATAGGTTTGAGTTTGAGCAAATCGGTATACGTTCCCATTACAATTGACCCACCGCCAGTTCTGCGGCGGCGGCTACAACATGTGCTTTCGTGATGTATTGCTGTCCGCCAGAGGCCGTTTTGATGAGGGCCTCATTTGCTAATTTCACGATAGAGCGGGGTACCCCTTGCGTAATCCGGTGAACTTCGGTCACGGCTTTATCGTCAAACGGAAACACTTTACCTCCCGCGACTGTCCAGCGAAATTGCATCATCTGCTTGGTTTGTGGTAAATCGAATGCCCTGAGTTGTGCTAAATTCAAGCGATTTTTAAGAGATGTCAGTCGATCTAATTTGGGTTGCAATTCGGGTTGGGCAAACAAGACCATCTGAATAAGAAATTCGGTGTTCGTACTAAAGTTAAACAAGTGTTGTATCAGCAGCAGCATATCGCGGGTCATATTTTGCGCCTCGTCCACCAGCAGGACAGGAGAAACCCCTTGTTGATACTGAGTTTTTAAGAACTCTTCAAAGTTTTTTAACGATTTGCTATAGGAGCGATCTGTTTTGACCTCAAATTCGTCCATGACAAAGCGCAAAAAGGCATTGGTGGTCGGCAGTTTGGGTGCAAAGACAAATACCACCCGTTTACCCTTATCGGCTTCCAACTCATCCACAATCCGACGGGCTAAGGTCGTTTTGCCCGTGCCAATATCAGCCAGCAAGTAAATCGGCCCTGCACTCTGGCTGATCTGGTAGATGATCTTGTTTTTGGCTTCCTGGTGATGTTCCGAGTACCACAAGAAACGGGGATCAGGCGTGATGCGAAAGGGAAGTTCAGCTAATCCAAAATACTCCGCGTACATAAGGTCACTATGACAAATTCGACTAACTCTGTCAAGGACTTGCGCGAAGTCGAAAAGCGAAATGTCCATGAAAATGGTTGGCATGCACATCAAACCGCATCGCAATAGCACGAACGCGAACAGCTCATTCAGACCAGTGTCCAAGGAGGGACCCATTAGGATAGGGGAGGCAAGTACTGTTGAGCGAGTTCACGTACCGCCTGGGTAAAGTCTATGTGCTGCCACTGCATCCAGAAGTCGATCACGGTTTGACCTGTGCACCCGGCGAAGCAGTGCCAGAAATTGCCGTCCCGGTTGACCCCAAAACTCATGCGCGAATCATCATGAAACGGACAGTAACCCTGCCCGTTTTTATCCAGTTCAACAAACTGGCTGACAAACTCGTAAACGCTGATCGCGTTCTTGATCTTTTCGGAGGGGGTATCGCCCACAATCTCAGCGCCCCGCTTAAAACCAGGGGAGGGTAGTACCGCTTTCGGCTTAGGGATATGAGCCGCAAACTGTTCGATATACCCATGCAGAACCCGGTTTGGATTAGCCAGCATCTTCACTTGTTCTCGAATGTTGGGGGCAAGGGGTGTTGTGCCATCCGATTGGACGAAGTGATACCGGTGCGGTGGACTATCTCCACGATGAACCCCAAGCGGCAGCCGCACCAAGGATCCTGGCCCGGTTCGCAGTTCATCTTGTTTGGGGTAAATCTCGACCGTAGGGAGGTTGTGGGTTGTGAGTAACTGCTTGGCAAAGCGGCGGGCGAGTTGGCCGGGGATCGGATCGGTGAAGAACCATAGATGCCCGCCGCGCCGCGATTGGTCTAAGTAGGAGGGAATTTGATCGCGGGAACGTTCAAGAGTACGGGATAGCTTAATGAGTCCCTTCCAGTCGGCTGCATCGTCCGCATCCAGGCAAATCCATCTGGCACGGCTTTGTGTATCGAGCGCATAAGCTCCCAGGGTCACACTACCCAACAGATGCTGCTCAATCAGAGAGAAGGTGAGTGGTTGAGACTGCACCGAGACATACTTGCCATCTCCTAGTTGTTTGGGATACCTGTCCCAGCGGTTGATGAAGGTCTGGGCATAGAACGTCAGCACCTCTGGGCTGATTTGAATATCTGGGTGTAATCGCTCTGGTCTCACTCAATCAGTGTAGCAGGCGTGTCCAGGCTCGCAACAACCCAAATATTCGCCAATATATTTGAAAGTCTGAGAAACGAGTTACACTGGTTTGACATAACGAGCTTGGGAGGGGCAATGTAATGACTTTGGGTGTTTCTGAGCCGCAACGTATTTGGATGATAACTTTGCTTCTTATCTGGTTTTGTTTGCTCTTTGGTGGCTTTGCTTTTGGCAAAGAAAACGCTGAACATACTCACCGGATGCCGACGTGGACACGGATGGTTTCGTCACTGACATTAGTGGTTGCAGTGTGGAGTTGGTGGTTGTTCACTCGTCAAAATGGAATTAATCAGTTGCCCCTGTGTATCGCGCTTGGAATGACACTTGGGTTTATGGGCGACATATTTATGGCTAACCTCATTCCAATCGGCAATTATGTATTTGGAGGTATAGCTGCATTTGGTCTAGGGCATATCGCATACATTTTGGGCCTCGTCAGTTTGGGTATTCAATTTAGTTACACTGCGAAAGCGGCATTTTGGATTTCGCTGATTACATGCCTTATTATTGGGGCGGGCGCATGGTATTTTGTGGTCTATCGCGAAAGGGCACATGACACTTTGCACCTCGCGGCTTTGCCATATTCATTATTGCTCTCTGCAACGGTTGGGGTTGCCAGTGGCTTTGCTTTGCAAAATGTGCAATTTGTGCCACTGGCAATTGGAGCGGGACTATTTCTCGTCAGCGATCTGATTCTCGCCACTCAACTCTTTAATAACACTCATTTTCGCTTCATTGGGGATGTAGTCTGGTTCACGTATGGTCCTGGGCAGATGCTTATTGTTTTTGGGCTGGTGCTGCCCGTTCTTTTTTAGCTCTTATATACCATGAGTGGTGAGAGCGAAAGATTGGCAAAAAGCAAAATGGCGAGATTAAATGGGTTACGAGTATCGCTTTTGGCACCCTTTCCTCGCCAGCACCGCTGGGTTTGCAAGTGGGTTAGCGTTGCAGGCGGGTGGTTTTACTCCGCTCGCCATAGGAGCTGCGTTGTTTTTACTGAGCGACCTGATTCTGGCAGCGCAGTTGTTCAATAACCTGCGCTTTCGTTTCATCGGAGATATCGTATGGTTGACGTATGGCCCGGCGCAAATGTTGATTGTGTTTTCGGTCTACACCGCGCTGCTGGTGACGGGGGCGGGATAATGCTTTTCGGGTGTTCCGTATTTTGTTGATGACTGTTTCGAGTGAGTTGTATAGGTAGGGATGATGTCTATTTTAGGATTGCACCATATCACACTGGTTTGCGCCAATGCGCAGCGGACAACGGACTTCTATACCCGTGTCCTGGGGCTGCGGTTGATAAAGCAGACAGTCAATTTTGATGACCCTGGTAGTTATCACCTGTATTTTGGCGATGCAACTGGTAGGCCTGGATCGGCTATCACCTATTTTGAGTGGCCGCATGTTCCCAAAGGTCGCTGGGGGGTAGGTGGCACGCATCATTATGCTCTACAGGTGGCGGACTATAATGGCCTCCTGAAGTGGAAACGCCGCCTGACCGATCACCAGATTGATGTGCACGGCCCTTTAGACCGGCACTATTTCACGTCAATTTACTTGAAAGACCCGGATGGTGTTATCATTGAAATTGCCACATCCGGCCCCGGTTGGACAGTGGATGAATCCCCGGAAAGCATTGGGAGCGAATATCGCCAACCGCCGCCGCAGATGATTGTCAACAATCGTGATGAAACCCGCATTCAGGCGACCACCTGGCAGGTCCCCGTGCCGGATGTTACCGCAGACATGGCACTGTCACATGGGATGCACCATATCACGGCGATTGGGGCAGACATCGAACGGACTCATGCCTTCTACAATGGACTTCTGGGGATGCGGCGGGTGAAGATGACGTCGAATTTTGATGACCCCAACTCAGCACACTGGTATTGGGGAGTGGGGGAGGGCAAGCCCGGCACAGTTATCACTTACTTTGAGCGCGACCCGCTCAAAAACCGTCCGGCGCAGATTGGTATCGGGCAGACCCATCACTTCGCGCTGGCTGTTCCTGATGAAGATGTACAATTAGAATACCGGGAAAAATTGATTCGAGCCGGATTCCGTGTTTCCCCGGTTATGGAACGGATATACTTCAAGAGTATTTACACCAATGATCCTGATGGGCATATTGTTGAGTTGGCGACATTTGGGCCGGGCTTCTCAGTGGATGAGGATGTTTCCAGTCTGGGCACAAATCTGAAACTCCCGCCCTGGTTGGAGACATATCGAACGAAAATTGAGGGCGTATTACAGCCGCTCACTGTTCCTGACTGGGTTGCGCCGAGGGTGAACGATGAGTACTGATGGAAACACACACAACCCACACCGGCATCAGCCAATACTTGCTGCCGGTGAGCCGTTAGCGAAGGCCATTGCCGCCGTCATCCTGTTACACGGACGGGGTGCGCCAGCGGAAAGTATCCTCTCGCTAATCCCGGACATCGGCCAACCGGGTTTTGCCTACCTCGCGCCACAGGCTGAAGGACATACCTGGTATCCGCATAGTTTCTTGCGCCCAGTCGCGCAAAATGAACCTCGGTTGTCCTCTGCGTTGGCGGCTGTTGGGTTCGTTCTGGCGCATATTGAAACAGCAGGGGTATCGGCAGAAAAAGTGATAATTCTTGGCTTTTCGCAGGGTGCTTGCCTGGCACTGGAATATGCCGCCGGGAATGCTCGGCGCTATGGGGGTGTCGTAGGATTCAGCGGGGGATTGATCGGCGCGACCCTCCGTCCCTATTCCGGTTCTCTGGAACACACACCTGTATTCCTCGGCTCTGGTGAACCCGATGCCCATGTTCCCGCATCCCGCGTCAATGAATCGGCAGAAGTGTTGGCCCGTATGGGTGCGGTAGTGACAAAGCGGCTGTATCCAGGGATCGGACACACAATCATTCAGGATGAATTGGACACGGTAAAAGCCATGCTGGCGGCGCTGATGAAATAGTGAAGGATGAACTGTGGTGGGCCGGTTATGTCGTTCACTACTGAAGATTATGATATTGTTGACGAAAGGTTGATTATGGCAGACTACATCCTGGCACTTGACCAGGGGACAACTTCCTCCCGTGCCATCCTGTTCAACCGGGATGGTCGTATCGTGGCACTAGCACAGCAGGAATTCCCGCAGATTTACCCCAAAGCGGGTTGGGTGGAACACGACCCGGAGACTATATGGCAGAGTCAATGGAAAGTGGCGCGGGATGTGCTGGCTGGACAAAACCTTACAGCAGAGGATATCCTTGCCATCGGTATCACCAACCAGCGCGAAACGACGGTCATGTGGGATCGAGTAGCCGGGAAGCCTATCCACAATGCCATCGTCTGGCAGGATCGCCGCACTGCCGGATTCTGTGACATGCTCAAGTCGGAAGGGTTCGACAAGACCATTCACGAAAAAACCGGCCTGGTAACCGACGCTTATTTTTCCGGCACAAAAGTGGCCTGGATACTGGAGAACGTCCCCGGCGCACGGGAAAAAGCCGAACGCGGCGAACTCGCTTTTGGCACGATTGACTCATTCCTGGTCTGGCGGCTGACCGGCGGTAGGTTGCATATCACCGATGTGAGCAATGCCAGTCGGACGCTGCTCTACGACATCCATAAACACTGGTGGTCAAGCACGATTCTCAAACGGTTGAATATTCCTCAATCCATGCTGCCCCAGGTTGTGCCGAGCAGCATGGCGTACGGCGAAACTGACCCGGCATTGTTCGGGAAAGCGATTCCAATTGCCGGTATCGCCGGCGACCAGCAGGCGGCGACCTTCGGGCAGGCCTGTTATGACAGCGGCATGGCAAAGAATACCTACGGTACGGGCTGTTTTATGCTGCTTAACACCGGCACTCAGGCCGTCGCCTCGAAGAATAATCTACTCACGACAGTCGCCTGGAAAGTGGGTGAAAGCGGCGCAACCCACTATGCGCTGGAGGGGAGCATCTTTATCGCCGGAGCCGCCATTCAATGGCTGCGCGACGAGATGAAGCTCGTGAACGATGCCGCCGAAACCGAGGCCATCGCCCAGAGTGTGACCAGTACCGACGGGGTCTATGTCGTTCCGGCGTTCGTTGGCCTGGGTGCGCCGTACTGGGATCAGTATGCACGTGGCACGATTGTCGGGCTGACGCGGGGGAGTGGTCGGGCACAGCTTGTCCGCGCCACGCTGGAAAGCATCGCGTATCAGACGCGAGATGTGGTGCGTGCCATGCATGCCGACTCCGGCCTCGATCTGCAGACGCTTCGGGTGGATGGCGGCGCGGTGCGGAATAACTTCCTCATGCAATTTCAGGCGGATATTCTGGGCGTGCCGGTGCAGCGTCCTGCCGTGACCGAAACTACTGCGTTAGGTGCAGCCTATCTGGCCGGGTTAGCCACAGGCTTCTGGTCATCGCAGGAGGAAATTGCCCGACAGTGGGCAGTCGAGCAGACGTTTGAACCAGCGATGTCCGCTGACCAGCGCGAGGCGCTGTATGCGGGGTGGGGGCGTGCCGTCGAACGGGCGAAGGGCTGGGCGGAGTAACACTCAATATGTCTCACAGCCTAAACTTTCTCCGGGATAATAAGTGGCTGCCGGTATTTGTGCTCTCCTGGTTGTTTCTTTGGTGCCATGTCGTCTCCCTTCTGATTTTGGCTGGAATGCCTGACCCGAATATCTTCTTGTCCTTTGGATTTGTTGCGAGTGTGAAGTCAGTTTCAATCTGGCTGACACTGAATGGATTTGTAGGGAGTGCCGTTTTATATGCCTTAAAGCGCCAGAGCATTTGGATGGGAATTGCTTTGTTACTTCCGTCTTGTTGCTGTATGATGCTTCCTTTTCTGATATTTGAACCCGTAGAATACATGCATAGACGAGTCCATACCGTCCGTCTTGAGGGAAATGACTACACGCTTTCCTACTATCCGGTTTCGGATGATGGTGAATACCATTTTGCTGACTTTGCATCTGCGCATATATATGTTCTTTACAAATGTGCGCGGGGAATAATATTTTGTAACGAGATTTTCCGCCAAACGATAAAAGGGTATATCGTAGACCCGCAAGACCCTCGTGGGCTTTATCGGCCTCATGAGCTATATCTGAGCACAGATGGCCGTTCTGTCATCGTCACAGATAACAAACGAGATGAAGTGTACCGGTGTACGCCCCATGAAGGAGACTGTTCTCTACGATGACCATCCTGATTTCCGGTCTCATCAACATTGAAACCACGCTCAAGGTTGAGGGATTCCCGATTCACTATCACCCGGTGCGTTATCCGTTTTTCGGGATTCGCAGTACCGTTTCCGGTGTGGGCTATAACCTCGCCAAGGCCTTGACGACACTGGGCGATTCAGTGCATTTTCTCTCTATGATTGGGTGTGACCCGAACGGCACACTGGTACGGGACTCCCTGGCCGCTGATAGTATCCCAGGCCAATTCGTGTTGGATACGCTTGAACAAACGCCGCAGTCGGTCATCCTCTATGACGAAACCGGACGGCGGCAGATCAATGTTGACCTGAAGAACATCCAGGAGCAAAACTACCCGCTGGAGCAGTTTGAGGCAGCCCTGGCGGGGTGTTCGTTGGCGGCCCTGTGCAATATCAACTTTTCACGACCTTTCCTGATGCAGGCGAAAAAGGCCGGTGTCCTGGTTGCCACCGATGTCCATACTATTGATAACCTCAACGATTCGTATAACCACGATTTCATGGCTAACGCAGACATCCTGTTTATGAGCGACGAGCATCTGCCGTGTTCGCCGGAAGAATGGGCGCAGCGTGTGCAGAATCAGTACGGAAACGCGATTATTGTCATTGGTTTGGGGGTGCAAGGAGCGTTATTATCATTACGAGCGGATCATTTCATGGAGCGTGTGCCGGCGGTGCAGACTCGCCCGATCATCAACACCATTGGGGCGGGGGATGCACTCTTTTCGGCATTTCTGCATGGCTACCTGGAAACTGGAAGCCCCTATGAAGCGATTCGCAAAGCGATGGTATTTGCATCCTTTAAAGTGGGGGCAAATGGCGCTGCTGACGGCTTCCTGACTTCAGAATCATTAGACGTGCTGTATCGCACGATATACAAAGCATAAGGACAAAAGATGAGTACCCGGCAAGAAGTGTTGGCAAAACTGCGTAGTAACCCCAATATCTCCGTGTTGATTGTAGGCGCGGGGATTAACGGGATTGGTGTTTTTCGAGAAATGGCGCTTAATGGCGTGGATGTTTTGTTGGTGGACCGAGGCGACTTTTGCGGCGGAGCCAGCGCCGGTTCGTCCCACATGGTACACGGCGGTCTGCGCTATCTCGAGAATGCCGAGTTTCGCCTGGTTCGAGAAGCGTTGACTGAACGTAACCGGCTGCTGATTAACGCACCGCACTATGTGAAGCCGCTCCCTACCACCATCCCGATTTTCAAGTGGTTTTCCGGCATCTTCAATGCGCCCCTCAAGTTCTTTGGGCTGCGGGATAAACCTGGTGAGCGAGGCGCGATTATTATCAAGCTCGGCCTGATGATGTATGACTTTTTCGCGCGTTCCTACCGGACTATGCCCACCCATACATTTCGTTTGAGTGCGCCGTCGCTCTTGCAGCGGCCCCAGCTAAACCGGGATGTCATCGCAACAGCCACATACTATGATGCCTGGATGCCGTACCCGGAGCGTATCTGCATGGAGTTGGTAACGGATGCCGAAGCGCTGTCGCCGGAAGCCAGGGCGTTAAATTACGTCTCACTCCAGGGTGGGGAGGGGGATACGGTCACCCTGCGCGACGAGTTGACGGGCGATACTTACCAGGTTAAGCCCAAAATCGTCGTCAACGCGGCTGGTCCCTGGATTGACTTCGCTAATCATTCTCTGGGCAAGCAGACACACTTTATTGGAGGCACAAAAGGCGCGCATCTGGTCATTGACCATCCGGAACTCCACGCCGCTACCCAGGGGCATGAGTTGTTCTTCGAGAACAAAGATGGGCGAATTTGCCTGTTTTTCCCACTCATGGATAAGGTGCTGGCCGGGACAACAGACATTCACATTGATGATCCCGACGCGGCTGCTGTCACCGATGAGGAAGTGGATTACATCTTAGGCATGATTAACCTAGTCTTCCCGACCATTAAGGTGGATCGTTCGCATGTGGTATTCTGGTTTACCGGCGTGCGCCCGTTGCCTGCCAGCGACGCCGCCACCGCCGGACAGATCAGCCGTGACCATACTATTCGCATTACCGAACCTGATGATTCAGTTGCATTTCCAGTTTATTCGCTTGTCGGTGGCAAGTGGACGAGCTTCCGCGCTTTTGGCGAACAAACTGCGGATAAATTGCTGGCCCTGCTGGGCAAATCCCGCCGCGCTGGTACAGAAACCATGCCAATTGGCGGTGGCAAGGAATACCCCCACAGCGATGCCGGCAAAAAACAGTGGCTGGCCGTCACGCAGCAGCAAACCAATATTTCGGACGAGCGTATTGCGGTGTTGTTTGCTCGTTATGGCACTCGTGCCGCCGAGATTGCAGCATTTTGCGCCGCTGGTGAAGATGAACCGCTGCATCACCAACCGGATTACACTCGCCGCGAAATACGGTTCTTAGTCGAATGCGAGAAAGTAGTTCACCTGGATGATCTCCTGCTGCGCCGGTCACTGCTGGCGATGCTGGGGCAGGTGACTTCTGATTTGCTGGCTGAACTTGCGCCCATTGTGGGCGAGTCGTTGGGATGGTCGGAGGCTGACACCAGGGAAGAGGCTAAACGCGCTGCCGAGATGCTGCGGACACGACACGGAGCTTCACTGTAGGCGATAGTAGTAAGGGAGTGCAAAGGTTACAATCAGTAAACTTCGCCGTTTCTTAAGGCTTATTACCATTCGCTGACTCTTATAATTGTGTTGTCTAATCAATGATGTTTCCGTTTAAAAAGGTTGACACACAATTATGTCTCAACTATTTAAGGTTGTATCCTTGGCGTTTCTGCTTGTACTGCTTACTTTTGTGCCCTGTGCGCTCTTTGCCAGCGGGAATGATGGCGCTGCGCCCACACTCATGATTCCTAGTATTCGCGTCTCCGCACCTATTATTGAGTTTCCGCTAGGGGATTCCAGTTGGGTGATTGACCCCTGGGAAAGTCAGATAGGTCATCTGGAAGGCACACCGGAATTGGGGCAAAGTGGCAATATTGTGCTGGCGGCTCATGCAAGAATGCCGGATTTGGGGAGCGGCGCGTTTGCGAATTTACGCCAATTGCACGAAGGGGCCACGATTATTGTATTTGATGGTCGAGTTGAACACATCTATCATATTGATAGCATTCTTTACGTAGATTATACAGACCTCAGCGTGCTGTATCCAACGAATCACGACCAGTTAACACTGATTACCTGCGACACGGCCAGTGGTTACGATGCCACTCGCCAGGACTATAATCGCCGCATCGTCATTGTGGCGACACCCGCAAGCTGATAGGCGCACGAGTAATTACGTGTGAGGCAGGGCACTGGCTGCTGCTGCATCTACCAGCCACAGGAGATTACCGTTCGTTGGTTGGACGCTCTGAGCAGGTAGATCAAGCGGCTGCCTTGGTCCATACAGGACTTCGCGCAGCCGCTTTGCTTTTGGTGCGCCTGCGACCAGGAACATAACCTGTCGCGCCGCGTTGATTACCGGCAAAGTCAGGGTGATGCGCCACACATCCTTTTGCGGTACATGGTTAGCCACGACCCATTCCTGGGTTTCATCCAGCGCCGCAGTGTGCGGAAACAGCGAGGCAGTGTGACCATCGTCTCCCATCCCCAGCAAAACCAGGTCGAATTGCGGAATACCGGCCCCAAAAAACGACATCAATGTTTGAGCATAGTCCTTAGCCGCATCCTCTGGCGACAATTCACCGCATATCCGGTGAATGTTGGTCGGGGGGATAGCCACTTGATCGAGCAGCGACTCGCGCGCCGTTCGGTAGTTACTTTCAGCGTCGTCCGGGGGGACACAGCGCTCATCTCCCCAGAAAACATGCACATTTGCCCACTCAATTTCATCATGATAAGGACTGGTGGCGAGCAACTGATACAGCGCGCGTGGCGTTGATCCACCAGACAGCACCAGACTGAAGCGCCCGCGCTTAATAATAGCCTGTTTCGCCAATTGGGCGACCATATCAGCTGCCGCTTGCATTAATTGCTCCCCGGCAGGCAGGATGCGTATCTCGCTCATTGCTGATCCTCGTGCATACAACCCTGCCCCCAATGATGACCGTCTTGTGCCAGCAGCGCATCGGCGGCTTCCGGTCCCCAACTCGCACGGGGGTAAGCGGCAATCTGTGGCGCTTCGGGAGTTTCCCACCCCTTGAGAATTGGGTCAATAATCCCCCACAGAACCTCTATCTCGTCGCTGCGTGTAAATAGCGAGGCGTCGCCCAGCAGGGCATCCAGTAGAAGTCTCTCATAGGCTTCCGGGATAGCGACTTTCCCAAACGAATCGCGATAGTGAAATTCCATATCAACTGAGCGCGTGGCGGAATTTGAATCGGGCAGTTTGGCCTCGAAGGATAAATGCATACCTTCATCAGGCTGTACACATATCGAAAGGGTATTGGGAGCGAAGGCCTTACCATCTTCCGGCAGATTGAACATCAGGTGTGGTGGACGTCGGAAGCGGATGCGAATCTGGCTCGTCTTGGCGGTCAGCGCCTTGCCAGAACGCATATAAAACGGGATTCCTTGCCAGCGCCAATTATCAATGTACAACCGGAGCGCGGCATAAGTAGGTGTCTGTGAATTGGGTGCGACTTCCTCAGCCTGATGATAGCCTTCGTATTGCCCCCGTACTGTACCCTGAATATCTACCGGCCGAACCGCACTGAGAACCTTTACCTTTTCATTGCGGAGTGCGGTGGCGTTGAAAGAGGCAGGCGGCTCCATTGTCACCAGCGCCAGCAGTTGTAGCAGGTGATTCTGGAACATATCACGCAGTACACCAGCTTTGTCATAGTAGCCGGCACGATGGCCCACATCTACCGTTTCTGCAACAGTTATTTGGACGTCTTCCACATAGTTCCGGTTCCAAATCGGCTCAAAGATTGTGTTGGCGAAACGGAAAAACAGGATGTTTTGAGCTGTTTCTTTGCCCAGATAATGGTCAATTCGATAAACCTGAGTTTCATCGAAGACATTGTGAACAATTCCGTTGAGTGCTTTAGCCGAAGCCAGATCAATCCCAAAGGGCTTTTCAATGATGATTCGACGCCAACCCCCATCTTCTTCCGCCATGTGGCTTGTACCCAGATTTTGCACAATTGTTGGATACAGGAATGGCGCGACAGACAGGTAATAGAGCCGATTTGCGTGAGTATCTTCTCGTTCAGCCAGGAATTTCTGCAAGAAGGTCATGTCGTCTGGCTTGGTGGCGTCACCAGCGTGATACCACAAGTGTGGAGCGAATGAGTCCCATTTCGCCCTGTCAAAGGTGTCACCGGAAAAAGCTTGTGCCCCCGTGCGCATGTGAGCGCGAAACTCCTCATGGCTCATCGGGCTACGGGCGTTGCCAATGATGTTGAACCTCTGTGGCATCCTGTTTTTCTGAAACAGGTTGTACAGAGCGGGTACCAATTTGCGGTGGGTGAGATCACCGGATGCGCCGAATATCACGATGCTTGTTGGTGAATTGCTCTCTGGTTGCATACGCTTTACTCCCGTTTGACAGCATGCCCGCCGAATTGATTGCGCATGGCTGCCAGCAGCTTGGCGGCATAACTTTCATCCTGGCGGCTGGTGAAGCGAGCCATCAGCGAAAGCGTAATCACCGGGGCCGGTACACTCTGGTCAATCGCTTCCTGTACTGTCCATCGGCCTTCCCCCGAATCCGCTACCCATCCCTTAATATCGCCGAGTTCCTGGTCTTCTTCCAGCGCGTTGGCCGTTAGGTCAAGCAGCCAGGAACGTACCACGCTCCCAAAGCGCCAGATTTCCGCAATCTGATGCAGATCAAGGTCAAACTCCTGCTTGGCGCGGAGAATTTCAAACCCCTCAGCGTAGGCTTGCATCAGTCCATACTCAATACCATTGTGGATCATTTTGGTGAAGTGCCCCGCACCCACAGGCCCCACATGCCCCCAGCCTTGATCTGGCGCAGGTGCCAGCGTTTCCAGAATGGGGCGAATGAGTGCGATGGCTTCCGCGCTGCCGCCTACCATCAGGCTGTATCCTTCCTTGAGTCCCCATACACCGCCGCTGGTTCCTGCATCCACAAAGTGAAGGCCTTTTTCCGCCAGCATCGCCCCTCGACGTACCGAGTCTTTGTAGTTGCTGTTCCCGCCATCAATCACAAGGTCGCCGGTTGACAACATGCTCATCAGGCTGGTGATTGTCTCTTCGGTTGGTTTACCAGAAGGTACCATAACCCAGATAGCGCGGGGTGCAACCATCTGTTGAACCATATCCGCGACACTTTGGGCACCAGACGCGCCATCTCTTGTGGCGGCGGCAATTGCATCAGGGTTCAGATCGGTGACGATGACATGATGCCCGCCAGCCAACAAACGCTTCGTCATGTTGGCCCCCATTTTGCCCAGACCTATCATCCCTAACTGCATGTTGTCTTGTCCTTTCGATTAGTCCAGTCTCAAATTTGTCGCAGGAAAATTGCTCAAGTATCCCGCCGTAAGTGCCGGATGCCGTCAATCCCCGCGACAATCACCTCGGTTGCCATGCCGATAAACAGCCCATGCTCAACAATTCCTGTACGCTGCTTAATCTGCCGTGCCAATTCCACCAGTTGCGTGATTGGCCCGAAGCTGCAATCCAGAATGATATTACCCTGGTCGGTGCGGAAGGTTTGTCCGCTTTTGTCCAGCCGCAGTGTAACCACCGCCCCGAGTGATTCCAGGTATCGCTGCTGTGACCCGTAACCAAAAGGGACAACTTCAACCGGGACGGCCCAAACTGTCCCCAGTGTAGGCGAGAGTTTGCTTTCATCCACGATAATGATCTCGCGCCTACTTGCTTGTGCCACAATCTTCTCACGGGTGAGTGCTCCTCCGCCGCCTTTAATTACATTCAATGCGGGGTCAACTTCGTCCGCGCCATCTATTGTCAGATCAATGACCGGGTGCACCTCCAACGTTGTCAGCGGGATATGGTATTCGTGGGCCACTGCTTCGGTGGTGGTGGAACATGGGATACCGACAATATCAGCGAGTTCCCCAGCCCGCAGGAGTTCCCCGATGTGCCGGACCGCCAACCGTGCTGTGCTGCCCGACCCAAGCCCAATAACCATACCCGACTTGACAAAAGTGACCGCGTGTTCTGCGGACTGCTGTTTGAATGTATCAGGATTCATGAGTGTTGACCGTCCAGGATGCCGCCAGTGCTGCGCCGACAATGCCGGCATCGTTTAATAGTTCAGCAGGTATCACGGGTGCTTGTGTGTTCAGCAGGGGGAGGAAACGCTCATGCTTTTTGCTGATACCGCCGCCGATAATGAACAAATCCGGGGAAAACAGGAATTCAATCCTTTGCAGCACTTCATCAAGGCGGACAGCCCATTTCTTCCAGCTCAGTTCTTTGTCTTGTCGTATCTTATCACTGGCGCGGTGTTCCGCATCTTTTCCCCTGATTTCCAGGTGGCCGAGTTCAGCATTGGGCAGGAGCTGCCCGTTGACAAAAATCGCACTGCCGATACCCGTGCCGAGCGTAAGGATGATGACAACCCCGGAATGCCCTTTCCCTGCACCAAATGTCATTTCCGCTATGCCGGCGGCGTCCGCATCATTCATGATTAACATCGGGCAGCCTGGACAACCGGTATGCCGTTGAAACAGCATCTCAGCATCTGTACCAATCCAGGCCGGGTCAACATTCGCGGCGCTGTAAGCCACACCTTTTTTAATGATTGCCGGGAACGTAACACCTACCGGCCCATGCCAATTGAAATGTCTGACGATTTCCGATAGTGTCACCGCGACGGCTTCTGGTACAGAGGGCTGCGGGGTGGGTATACGGTAGCGTTCATCTATGAACTCCCCGGTCTCGGTATTTACCACCGTCCCTTTAATCCCAGAGCCGCCAATGTCTATTCCTAATACATGCATAATCTGCGCTATCCTCTAGCTCAAGTAGTTTGAAAACGTTACTTCAACTTTACCGCGCTTCAGCGTTTTCTGCCGCATGATATTGAATTAAACGGGCGACTAAAGCTGTCCACCCGGTCTGATGACTCGCGCCAAGTCCCGCGCCTGTATCCCCATGAAAATACTCATGAAACGGGATGTAATCACGCCATTCCGATTGATGGTTGAAGTACGGCCTATTACCGAATACAGCGCGTTTCCCATCTTGTCGCAGAAAGATCGTATTGAGCCGCTGCGCCAATCGAGTCGCTGCCTGGTCCAACGTGACAAATTGACTGGAGCCTGTGGGGATTTCCACCTTGAGTACATCACCATAATAATGATGATATTTCTGTAAGGATTCCACCATGAGATAGTTTAAAGGAAACCAGATTGGCCCGCGCCAGTTTGAATTCCCGCCAAATAATCCGGTAGTGGCCTCGGCGGGTTCATAGTCCAGCCGATAGGTCTGGTCGTTGATGCGCCATTCATAAGGATGGGCAGCGTGATATTTCGACACTGACCGCAGCCCGTAATCGGAAAGGAACTCTTCAGGATCGAGCATTCGTCGCAGAATGCGTTCCAATTGTGCCCGATTCAGAATTGAAAGTAACCGCCGTCCGCCTTCGCCCGGCTCCGTCAGCGATGGGATATGTTCGACCAGATGAGGCCGATAACGCATAAACCATTCCATACGTTGTCGGAAGTGGGGCAGTTTTTCCAGTAAATCCGGTTCAAGGGTTTCTACCGCAAACAGGGGAATCAGCCCGACAATGGATCGTGTCTTGATGGGCATGTAGTTGCCTTCTTTTTGCCGCAGCACATCGTAAAACAGGCCGTCCTGCTCATCCCATAAACTATAGTGGTCACCGCCCAGATTGTGCATGGCATTAGCAATATAGATGAAATGCTCGAAGAATTTGGTCGCTACATCCTCGTAGGCCGGATGCTCGCGGGCCAGTTCCAGGGCGATTGCCAGCATATTCAGGCTGTACATTCCCATCCAGGCTGTGCCATCGGCCTGCTGCATGAAGCCACCAGTAGGCAAGGCGGCACTCCGGTTAAAAACACTGATATTATCCAAACCCAGGAAGCCACCCTGGAAGATGTTATTGCCTTCAGGGTCAACTCGGTTCACCCACCAGGTAAAATTGAGCAGCAGCTTCTGAAAAACTCGCTCCAGAAAAATAGTATCAGCCTTGCCAGTGATATTGCGTGTGATCTTGTAGACGCGCCAGGCTGCCCAGGCGTGAACAGGCGGATTGACATCGCTGAAATTCCATTCATACGCGGGTATCTGGCCGTTGGGGTGCATATACCACTCACGCAGGAGCAGGATAAGCTGGCGTTTTGCCCACTCCGGGTCAACCATTGCTATCGGCAGACTTTGGAAGGCCGTATCCCAGGCGGCGTACCAGGGATATTCCCATTTATCCGGCATCGAAAGGACATCCAGATTATAGAGATGTCCCCAATCGTGATTGCGCCCGTCTTGATGCTGGGGTGGGGTTGGTGTCCCCACTGGGTCGCCCTTCAACCACAATTCAACACTGTAATGATAAAACTGTTTATTCCACAACAACCCGGCCAATGCCTGGCGTTGAATAAGTTTTTCATCGGGACTCAGGTGTGCTGGGTGGATAGTGGCATAAAACGCATCGGCTTCCTGGATGCGCTGGGTGAAAATGGCCTCTAATTGGTCAAAGGGCTTATGCTGTTGTTTATTGCTGAAGCGTGTTTGAACGACAAATGCCTCGCCCGGTGCGACCAACTTCTGAAAATGCGCGGCTGCTTTGCTGCCTATTTGCGCTGGATTCACGCCGGCACGTTGCCCATTGACGACTGTCTCATGGATGCCATCTTTAACATAGGGTGTTATGTTATCTTGATCATAAAGGCGTTTGCGATTGGTGTCATTCTCAGTGAATAGGAGTTCCGGAGTTTGCTCTTCAGCCTGCACATACCACCACCGCTGCCCCAAGTGACGGTGCTGTGTTTCTGCTTCCCCTGGGCCAGCAGCTTGGATGACCGAGCGTTCACTATTATAGCCCCATGACCACACATTGCGGTACCACAGGTGTGGCAGGATATGGATGGGTGCTGTTTCCGGCCCGCGGTTGATCGCCGTTACACGACAAAGCAGATCATCTTCGCCCGCCTTGGCATATTCTATGAAGATATCAAAGTAGCGGTTTTCCTGAAAGGCGTCTGGAATTACATCCAGCAGTTCTAATTCCGGGTCAGCACGCCCGCGTTGCTGAGTGATTTCGACAATCTCCCGGTACGGAAATGCTACCTGAGGATACTTGTAAAGCATTTTCATGTAGGAATGTGAGGGAGTGTTATCCAGGTAGAAGTAATATTCTTTTACATCTTCCCCGTGATTGCCTTCATCGCCGCTCAGTCCAAATAGTCGTTCTTTGAGAATTGAATCACGCTCATTCCAGAGTGCGACAGCCATACAGATATTCTGGAAACGGTTGCAAACACCTGCCAATCCATCTTCATTCCAGCGATAAGCGCGGCTACGTGCATGGTCATGTGGGAACGCTTGCCAGGCATCGCCATCCGAGCTGTAGTCTTCTCGTACAGTTCCCCACGCCCGTTCACTAACGTACGGGCCCCAGTTTTTCCAGTCAGCAGTGCGGTTTTGCGAGTCGGCCAGTCGTTGATGCTCGGCGGTTACTGTCATTTTTCGTTAGCTCGACACTACTCCAACAAACTATAGACTACTCTCATAAGCTGAGTCTACCATGAGTAACTGTGGGTACGGCCTATCTGGAGTAGAACGATAACCTTACCCCGTCGTTTCGCCTATTGTGTGCCAGTGATTTCCAGAATATTGCGGATCGCGTCAGCCGATGGTTCGGATTGATGCAGTTTGTTAGGGTAGGCGGCTTTGATGTCAGCCAGGGTCCCGCTGTGATATTTGAGTACGACATCGGGGTCTTTCAGAATATGCCCGGTCAGAATGCCTACCACCGTTTCGTGTGGCTTGATGATTCCCTTTTCAACCAGTTTCTTCGTGCCAACCAGCGAGCAGGCTGAAGCCGGTTCGCAGCCGATACCCTGGCGATCAATCAGCGCCTTTGCATCCAGAATCTCCTGGTCGCTGACCTGTTCCACCATGCCATCTGTTAAATTGATTGTGCGCACAGCTTTCATGTAGTTGACCGGATTGCCGATTTTGATAGCGGTTGCCAGTGTTTCAGCGTGCATTGGTTCGAATTCTTCAAACTCTTTAAGGAAACTCCGGTATAAAGGGTTTGCGCCCTCTGCCTGGATAATTGCAACTCGCGGTATCCGGTCAATCAGCTTGAGTTCATATAATTCGCTTAGCGCCTTCCCGAAGGCCGAGCTGTTACCCAGGTTGCCGCCGGGGACAACGATCCAGTCGGGCGTCTTCCATCGGAACTGTTGAATCATCTCGAAAATGATACTTTTTTGGCCTTCCAATCGGAAGGGATTTACCGAATTGAGGACGTAAATACCGAGTTTGTTCGCGACTTCCCGTACCAGTTCCAGATTGCGGTCAAAATCCGCCGAAACCTGAATTCCAGTTGCACCATAGGCCACTGACTGTGCCAACTTGCCCAGGGCAATCTGCTTGTCCTGGAAGAATACGACGCCTTCCAACCCGCCCAACGCCGCATAAGAAGCCAACGAAGCTGAGGTGTTCCCCGTTGAGGCACAGGCGACACGCTTCATGCCTAGTACCCGCGCCTGTGTTAGCCCACTGGTCATGCCCCGGTCTTTAAACGAACCGGTAGGATTTTCACCCTCATGTTTCAGAAAGAGAGTTTTCACCCCCACCCATTCTGCCAGGCGCGGAACGGGATAAAGGTTTGTATTTCCTTCGGGGCGACTTGCGATGGCGTGCGGCTCTACATCCGGGTAGATGAGTTCTTTATAACGCCAGACACCGCTGTTATAAGGATGTTCCAATGTACCCAGGCGCTGGTCAAAAAGTTCGCGGCTAACGGTGTGGCGCAGGTAGTCCATATCATGGACGACATCCAGCAGGCCGCCACAGGTTTCGCAGGTATACATCACCCGATCAATTGGGTATTGCCCCTTGCAATCTATACATTGTAATATGCTCGTCATGATAACCTCATAGCCGGTTGAGGAAAGCGCAAAGTTAAGGATAACACCGAATATGCCAAATGCCAGTGCTGAAGCCTTCGCGCCCGCTACGGTTGCCAATCTAGGCGTTGGCTTTGATATTCTGGGCTTAGCACTGCGCGAGCCGGGTGATAGGGTACGAGTGGATCACCGGGATCAGTCGGGCGCTGTCATCGTTGCCATTGAGGGAGATGGCGGTAAACTGCCGCATGACCCCCAGAAAAATACGGCCTGTATTGCGGCTAACAGTGTTTTGAAGGCTCTGGGCGTCTCGTCCGGGGTTGGTATCACCCTCCATAAACATCTGCCCCTGGCAAGCGGTTTGGGCAGCAGCGCTGCCAGTGCAGTTGCCGCCGCAGTTGCCGTGAATGCCCTCTTTGGTGAGCTGCTGACTCGGCCCGAACTACTACCGGCCTGTCTGGATGGTGAAGCTGCTGTCAGCGGCTATCATGCCGATAATGTTGGGCCCAGTTTGCTAGGTGGCATTACACTCATTACGGGCACGAACAGCGACCAGATTCGTAATCTCCCCGTTCCTGAAGGGGTTTACCTTGCATTGGTGACGCCTGATGTGGCTGTGCCAACCGCTGAAGCGCGGGCGGTGCTGCCAAAAACGGTTAGCTTACATGATATGGTGGCACAAACGGGCGCAGTTGCCCGGCTTGTGGATGCGATTTACAGGGCAGACGTGCGTGGACTGGCGGCAATTATGGAACAGGATTGCATCATTGAACCGGCACGGGCGCACTTAATGCCGAAGCTCATTGAAGTTCGTGAAGCCGCAAAACAAGCAGGTGCGTTGGGCCTAGTCATCAGTGGGGCAGGGCCTACTTTATGTGCGGTGTGCGATGACGAAAAAATTGCTGAATTGGTCGCCACTGCCATGAAAAATGTGTATGATAGGGTGGGTATTCAAAGTGCGGCTCGTCATACACGGATTGCTGTGGACGGCGCTAAGGTGCTGCGGTTGAATGACCAGCAGCTGGACCGGTAAGATGGGCTTTGCCGCCGCTCTAAATTAGTGTTGAACATTTCTTGATCTTGTTTGACTCATTCTAATTTCGCACTTATTGACAGGTCGTTTTGCATTTTGTAAAATAAATTTAGTTAGTTCTGAAAGTCACAAATGTAGCTTCCGAACATAATCGCGAAGGTGTAATATGATTCAACAGGCAATGCAAGCGTTAGAAACCGTTATCCTCGATTCGGTTGCCAGTGATGTAAAAACGCTGCATGATGCAAGTCGCCATATATTGGAGGCCGGTGGAAAGCGGGTGCGCCCGCGCTTGATGCTGCTTAGCTACCTGGCCTGTGGCGGTACAGAAATTGAGCGGGTGCTACCAGCAGCGGCGGCGGTAGAACTGGTGCATACGGCCAGCGTCGTTCATGATGATATTAACGATCATGGTGTGATTCGGCGTGGACGACCTTCGGTGAATGCCTTGTGGGGGCGGACATTCGCTCTTCTGACCGGAGATTTCTTGTTCACCAAAGTCTATGAACTGATGGCACCATACAAGGATTTGAATATTGTCCTTTCAGAAGCGACGGTGGCACTGGTTGAAGGGGAAACACTCCAGGCCAGCGCAGTGAAAGATAACAATTTCTCGCGCCAGGTATATTATGACATCATCGCCCGCAAAACAGCGGCGCTGTTTCGGTCGGCGGCACATATGGGCGGGGAACTGGCCGGTGCTGATAAAACGACCGTCGAAGCCCTGCGCCTATACGGGTTCAATGTCGGCCTGGCGTTCCAGATTGTGGATGATGTCCTCGACTTGACTGCAGATACCGAGCAGTTAGGAAAGACATCGGGGATTGATATTCAGCAAGGGAGGGGTTACGCCGTAGCCTATGCTGTGAACGGTGAAGCTAAAGGAGGACAGGCAGCAGTTGCCGAACAGCCTTCCGACCCGATGGCGGCAATCAGAGAGAAGATGCTGGCAGGTGAGGCTGTTAAAGAAGGTTATGCCCAGGCGAATATGCTGAAACAAGCGGCGGTTGCCAGCCTTGATGTACTGTCGGCTTCACCCCATAAAGACTTACTCATCGAATTAGCACGCCTGGTTGTCGATCGTGACCACTGATAAGAAGCAGTGTCAGACATTTAAAAGACAGCACATTTCGTCGCTGTCTTTTTGTTTGGGCTAAGATGGATGGCGTACTTTAGCATGTCTACGGCGCAGCAGCAGTCTGAGTCCCAGGCGCAGAGGATGATCCACTACGGTTGGTGCGTGTGGGTCAATGAGTGACGGCAAGGCAGAAATATCGGCAGTCTGCGTTTCGAGACGCACGGGCTGCATTTCCTGCGTCTCACTTGGTTTGGGCAGGCCGAAAAGTTCAAAGACACTGATTTCCCGCGTATCTATGCGCGGAATATCTTGTTCAGTTGTGCGATCACCCAGTGATTGAGTTGGAACGGCACTCGCATTGGTTCCTGGCAATGTATCCGTGATGGATGTCAGGCGCGGTGCTGCTTCCGATACTTCTGCTGTGGGCGCGTCAGGCGGAACACTGGGTGGTAGCGGTACAATGTCGCTTATCTCTGGTTTGGACGACACTGTGGGTGCTTCCAGCAGTTCTGCTAATTCCGTTACGGGCGGCGCAATAACAGCCTCTACTTCCTGTTGATCCTGCGGAGAAACCGGTTGTTCTGGCTGTTTTTCTGCAAGATCTCCAGATTCCGCCTCCAGGTTGGTAAGCGGGGCATCTTCTGGAGAGAGTTGGGGTGGGATGCCGTGCGGCTTGGTATCCTCTTCTTGAATGGATGGTTCGTCTATGAGCACTGGCGAAATCGGCACGCTCGGTTCGGCAGATGCCTGCTCTTGTATCATGGATGGGTGACGTGGCTTGTATTGAGAACGCGCCTCGTAATCCGGCGCATCGCGCATCAATGAACGTGCCTCAAACTCCTGGCTGCCGGATTCCACCTGGTTCATATAGCGCCAGAGGCTTTTCAGGCTGTCAATCATGTCTCTCTCGAGGGCGCGGCGGTGGTTGAGGGCGTTTCGCAGGCCACCGATGACCCCTTTCACTTCATAATTGAACGTCCACCGAACGATAGTCCCCTCGGCAATTTCTTGAAGCCGGATGCGTCCCCGGCATTCGCGGTAAAGTCCGCCGTCCACGATCGTATATTCGTAGCCGACACCATCATACCAGGCGGTGGTTTCCACGATATACTCACGCTTACTCTGGCTGGTATAACGCCAGCGCATTCCGGCACCACTCTTACGTGAGGACAAAAACGAAATGCCTGTGCAATCCACTTGCCAGGCCGGGTTCTTGCTGATATCGCTAATCTGCTGCCAAACCGCAGCGGAGGAGCGATTATCAATCAAAATGCGGTGATCGAGAACATTCATAAATTAGAACCAACCGCTTCCAGTTACCTGTTCAAACACCGGATTCGTGTTACACTATCAACTATTCGATTTTACCATGTGCAGGCAAGGTGGCAACTGTGAATGGTAACAACGATTCTGGGAGGAATCCGTGCCTGGTCCAACCGCAACCTTTGGCTTTATTTTGGCGACGTTATGCGGTGCTGCCTTTCACCTTATTGTAGGAGGGGATGCGCGAAGATTGGCCCTGTTTCTTCTAGCTGGTTGGGTTGGTTTCCTTCTCGGCCACGTTCTCGGAGGTGTCCTGGGGATTAGTATCCTGACAATCGGGATGCTGCGGGTATTTCCGGCCTTGTTGGGGGCACTCGTCGCTCTCATTGTTGCCCAGTTCTTGACCCGAAAGCGAACCCGACCAGTCTCACGCTCACGCTGATGAAGGACGTGTCTATGCCAGATAAAACACTACAACCTGAAGTGCAGATAGCCGCCGAAAAAAAGCAGCCCGGCTTCTGGACTCTCCAACGGATTGTTATTGCTGTTTCTGCTGTACTGGTCGGCATCCCGCTTCTTGTATTCATCATCGGGGTACTTTTGGCTACCGGCGCTGAACAGACTGCTTCTTGGGTTCAGGCGGTGCGCGACGTATTTATCATCACAATGGTGCTGGAAGTCATGCTGGTTGTGATTTCATTGGCTGTTCTTGTCATGCAAATCGCCCGCCTGGCGAACCTCATCAAGAACGAAACCCGGCCTGTTCTTGATGATGTCCAGGAGGCCGCCAGTGCCGCCAAAGGAACTGTGCGCTTCGTAGGTGACGCGGTGATAGAGCCGATTATCAAGATTGGTGCATTCTTGGCCGGGGTGCGTGTGTTAATCCGTGAGTTGGCTGGTATCCGCCGGGCAATTCGTCACACGCCGCAGGAGGAACGGGAACATGCTGGAGAATGAGAGGCTTCAGCCGGAAACGAACAGTGATGGGATGTTGATCTCGGGGTTTCTGCTCGGCCTCTTGACTGGGGGCATTGTGGCTTTGTTCCGGTTGCCACGCCCTGGTTTGCTGGCTGCGAAACGTCTGTCTACCGAGGGAATGCATACTCGTGAGTCTTTGACTGTCATATCCCCGGTTGATTCTGTTGCCGCCAGTATCGCGGAAGGCAAGGCTGCAGCCCGCCGGCGGCGCATAGAAATGGGGTTGGAATAATGAGTCCCTATCTCAGCAATTTTCGATTGCCGTCAACACCTCTCCCAGGCTGTTAAGAACATCATCTGCGATGACACTGCGTGAATTGCCGTTCTGTCGCGCGGCTAGTTCCCCAGCCATGCCCTGAATATACCCCCCCAGCACCGCAGCATTTACCGGGGACATCCCCTGAGCCAGGAATCCGGTAATCGTACCGGCTAGCACATCACCTGTCCCGGCGGTTGCCAGTGCATCGGTTTTGAACGGTAGCACAAAGAGCCGCTTATCCGGCGCTGCGATCAGGGTATGCGCTCCCTTAAGGACAAGAATAACCTGCCATTCTATCGCTTTTTCCAGAGCAATTTTTGCGCGGTCAGCCTGCACCGTTTTGGTAGTTGTTCCGGCCAGTCGTGCCATTTCACCGGGGTGTGGTGTGATGATTGTGTGCGGCGGCAGGAGTTCCCACCAATGATTAATCTGAGCCAGCAAATTCAGGCCGTCAGCGTCAATTACCAGGGGCGGCAAAGATGCAACGGCCCCCTCATTTTGCTCAACTGTGGCATCCTCACGCATCGCCGCAAATCCCATTGAGTGCCGTTTGTGGGGATCCCTGATTCCGTCGGGCAGGGCGAGCAGTTTGAGCAGGAAATCGCGGGTTGTGCCTTCCTGTCCCCAGCCCGGCCCTAAGAGTAGGGCGCTGTATCCCGCCAATTCGCTGGCAATGACACTCACCGCGCTTGCCGCAATCACGCCCATGTCGTGGGGCAGCAGCATCCATGTTGGTGCCAGAAGACGGCCTGCGAGGGCGCTGACAACTGACCCAACCGCGCCGACTGTCACCAGTCCTGCTCCGCTGCGGTACGCCGCCATTGAGCATAGTCCCGCTGCGCCAACATAATTCGTTGATCCGGCGACGACGAGAGTCTTGCCAAAAGTGCCTTTGTTTGAGTCTGGTGGACGTTCTGGCAGCAGAATCTGTGCCAGTGCGCAGTCTACCAGCACGGTTCCTGCCTGGTGTAGTTCGGGCAGGCTGTCTGGGATGCCAATCGTGGCGACAGTCAACTGCCCGGTATAAGCCGCGCCGGGGAACGCCAGCAATCCCGGTTTGGCAGCGATAAATGTAATGGTGGAGTCGGCGGCGATTATTTTTTCATCCACCTGACCCGTGTCACAATCCAACCCGCTGGGGCAGTCTACGGCAATAACATGCGGTTTCGACAGGCTCATATCGGATTCGGGAGTGTTTGGGGTTATGCGTTCTGTCGGAGTACGCTTTCGCCTTTGCAGTGCCTGCCGGATATGCTCCAGAACTTCCGCCGATTTTCCTCGAAGTGGTAGCCGAACGCCAATACCGAACACGGCATCTACAACGACATGCGCATTAGCAACCAGCGCAATTAATGCCTGAAAATCACTATCATCTTCTACATAGGTGACGGGTATTCCTGCTGCCTGCACCGCCCGGAAGTTCAGGTCTACAGCAGAGCGCTGTGCCAGCAGGTAAAACGCTACACGGTATTGGTCATGCATCTGTGTCAGCACCCGCCCGGCGACCAGCCCATCTCCGCCATTGTTGCCTGTACCAATCAGGAACAGAATGCGCTGCTCTCCCGTATGTTGGCGTCTGGATTCCAGGTAATCCGCGATGTGATGGGCAGCAGCAGTGCCGGCATTCTCCATCATTGTGGAATAGCTCACTCCGGCAGCATCAGCTGCGGCTTCTATGCGGCGCATGTGTTCAACAGATACGACCTTGAGCATGCAATCTCTCCGTTACTGTGCGGCCTTTTGGCGAAAAATCTACCCCATCGTCTATCATTTATAACCCCGGTGTGCCGGAATTGCCACGAATCAAAAGCGCCCATGCCGGGCGCATAATGGGGTGGCTGATGGGATTTGAACCCACGGCCTTCTGGGCCACAACCAGACACTCTAACCAGCTGAGCTACAGCCACCATCTACCTCAGATTATAGCATGGCGGTTTAGCGAATGCCAGTCCCTTTTTTGTGTGCCAGGATTAAGGTTACACGGCTGCGATGGCAGGATTCTTGCACTATACGAACAGCAAAACCGAAACCCTCAAAAAAGTCCGCGATCTCGAATGGCGCGTCTTCCCGCTGCCCGGTGACACGATATAACCATTCTAGTCCGCGAGCGGACAGACCGCCGCCAGTAAAGACTGCACCCGGCACAATGATAAACTGTCCGTCCGGTTGGAGTACCCGGTGAACTTCCTGCAAGACTTCTGGGGATGTGATAAACACAGTGGGGAATGTGCAGATCACCGCCTTATATATTTCGTTTGGAAAGGGGAGAGCCGCCGCATCGCCGCGCACCAGATTAGCTGGGAGGCCGGCGCGTTTCAGTTTGGCGCTGGCGATACGCCCCATATGGGGCGACAGGTCGAAGCCAATCGTCTTGTATCCTTTTTGCAGCATATCGACCTGCAAACTTCCAGTGCCATGTGCCAGTTCCAGTACTAACTCGCCGTCTGGGACGCCCAAACGGAGCAGGGCAGTACGCTGCCAACAGCGCCACGAACCCAATGACACAACCCCGCTGACCCAATCATAGGTGAATGCCAGTTCGTTATATAGCAGGCGGAAACCAAACTGTACCACCCATCCCCACATATCAGCCATACAGCGCCTTGCGGATTACCCCTGGATGATCAGAGATGAGGATGTCCACGCCCATCTCACGCAGTTTGCGGGCTTGCTCAACCTCATTTACTGTCCAGGTATTGACCCGGTAGCCCCTGGTCTTTGCCCACGTCATAAAATCAGTATCAATCATCGTGTAATGCGGGTGACGTGCTTCATGTTTAAGACCGAACATCAGTGGGTGCAACCAGCGTGGCGTATCCCGATCGTACAGGAATCCGATGGGGACATCTGGCATGATACGCCGGAAACGGCGCAGCACCAGGGGATCAAATGAAGAGACGATTACACTGGATTGCAGGCCAAAATGTCGGATTTTGTCTGCCACAACCTGCTCGCAACCTGTGGTTTTCCGTGAATTCGACTTGATTTCCACATTGATAGTGAGTTTTTCTCCTACCGCTGCGAATACTTCGTCCAGGGTAGGGATTCTCACATTGCGAAAGGCCTTGCCAAACCAGCTTCCGGCATCTAATTCTTTCAACTCAGCCAGGGCCATATCGGCGGCCCGCCCGTTTCCGTCCGTGGTCAAATCTACTGTGAAATCGTGGATAATGACCGGATATCCGTCTTGCGAGAGGTGTACATCCAGCTCAACGCCATCTGCACCTTGCTTGAGTGCCAATTCAAATGCGGGCAAAGTATTCATAGGTGCATCAGCCTTAGCGCCGCGATGCCCGAATATGAGTGAACGATTCTCTTCGTAAAGCTGGGTCAGTGATTGTGCCATAATCTTTCTCAAATGATGTATGGATTAAACGAGCTGGTAGGTGATTTCCTGGCCCGATTCTAAGACATCGTCTTCACTGAAAACAAGGCCGTCTCGACACGGTGTAGCATCCAACCCTAATCCATATCTTCCGATGGGTTGGGTTCAGGGGGCGACTTGAGAGTTTTATCAGAGTCTTGTTCATGCTCAAGTCGTTCCAGCGCCTTCGCGGTCTCGCTGTCCTCAAGTCGCTTGGTGCTGAACGAAGATGGAATCGGTGTTGGTGCCGCCGGTTGTTCGATTGGCATCACCTGTTTACGGTTTTCCAGGCTGAGTTCTGTTAGCTGGCGCACTGTCGGCAGACTCTCGGTAATATCGGGTGAGGGGGTATCACTGGTGGTGAATTGTACCCGCGAACTCATTTCTTGAATTAGCATCCCTGCCACAAGAAACATCAGTCTGCGCCCACCGAGCGGCATTGTCTCCCAACTGATCGCGCGCAGTGAACACAGCGCCAACGCAACATAGTACTCTTCCCAGTGTTTTGGATTTGCCAGGCATGTTGCCACAATCTTCCGAATAGTAATAATTGCCTTGAGCGCCTGGTTGATGTCCATGTTATTGGATTCTGGCGGATGCTTGGATTTGTTGATAATCATGACCGCTCGCATCATTTTGATCGCTGATTCCCAACTATCACCAGCCGCCGACATCACTGCATCACCAAGCAGGCTCACTTCTAACGCCGCCCAATCAAACAGGGTATGACCCTCGCGGGTATGTCCAAAGTCAATCAGCCACAGGCCATTTTCCGGCCCGACCAGGATATTGCTCAGGTTCAGATCGCCATGAATCCGGCTGGCCGACCCGCGTATAAAATAATCAAGCACATCTTCGTAGGCATACAGAGGATTTTCAAACTCATATTGCCCAATCGTGATTCTTATGCTGGTCGGGTTGAATGCTGGCGACAGAGCGCGAACGGCATCCAGTAACATCGCGTCGCGTGTCTTCCATACAGTGCCAACCAACCGGTCAATAATTTCGCCACGATAGAAGGAATTGTCTATTTCTGGCAGGCGCACATCAATCCGAAAAGCACGGTTTTCCGCTTCAGCACCATATTTGAGGGCCAGCTTCAGTGTTTTGTTTTTATGATCCACTTTCTGTACCGTGAAATTTTCCAGTACAACGTGATCGCCGGGCTGGAGATTCTTGAGCGTGTTTTTCAGGTATGTCCGCCTGAATGGAATGCGCAGCAGATGCATGTGGGAGGGCGTGTTTTCATCTACTTGCAAATCCAACGTGAGAACTGAAGGGAGCACCCAATCATACTCCTGCCACACATGAAAACGGTACGGGCGTGCTTGTCCCCACCAGTATTTCTTAAACCGATTATAGAGCAGTTCCTCGAATAAATTGGCTAATTGCCCGGTGCCCTCCCGCTGAATGCGATTCCGCAAATCGAGTGGGATAATACCGCCATTGGCAACCAGCGTATATTTTAACCCGCCCAGGGTTGCATTTTCAGGGATCATGGGGGCTTCTTCCAACCGCGCCGTGTATAAGACTGCCGCATTCTTGATGTGAGCCTCATAATGTTGCGCCTCATCAAGGATGTTGTCAACCTGGTCAATCTTGACGACGACAGGAGCATCTTCCTGGTTATTCGCATGGATGGGTGTAATCACCAGGATGAGCGCACTTCGGAAACCGGTTAAGCGGCGTTCCACACGGATTTTCGCGTAAGACGAAAACATGCGACGCAGCACGACGAGTTGATTATCCGGGATTTCGTTGTGGTTATCGTAATGAGGCCCGAAGTCAATCCCGACATCCGGTAGTTGAGGTTCGAGTAAAGGAGTGCGCGTGCGTGCGGCCTGTTCCATAATTGCCAGATCAGCCCCCATGCTCTTAAGTAAGCGCATTGGGAGGCTTTCTTTTTCGATCACAATCGCGCTGAATAGCTCGCGTTCTGTAATTTCGGTGCGGTTATTGCTGAGTGCAATGTCATTCGCCATATCCAGAATAACTTTCATGCGCGGAGTATAGCGTACCCCCGGCCACGCAGCCTGGGTATTCCCGGCACCAGCCCTGCGACGGATAACTTTTATGAAGGACTGTGCCGGAATTTCTTGGTCTTGCAGAATGCTTTGCGCTAACCCGCCTTGAATCTGGAGCAGGGCGATAAATAAATGCTCCACGCCTAAAAAATAGTGGCGGGCATGAAGTGATTCTTGTCGTGCCCAGATCAAAATGTCACGTAACAAAATCGGGTTATTGTTGCTCATCTATACGCATCCACGTGCGGCCTAGTTTAAAAAGTTGCCCTGGTTGGATAAGTATCGTGCCGGTAAACTGTTTATCTTGAATCCCATCTTCCAGGAAAGAACCGTTGGTGCTGTCGCAATCCTGCACCAGCCATTGATCGTTTTCTCGGATAATGTAGGCATGTAAGCGTGAAAGAAATAAATCATCTGGCAGATAGATGTCCCTATCTTCGTGCCGCCCGATGCTGATGAGCCAGCGTGAATCTTTTACATGACCATCCTTATTCTCACGGTCAAAGCTGAAATGCTGCCCATCTAGCACGCCGCTCATGATAGTGACATGTAGTTCGGTGCCCAATGACCTGAAACCCCCAATTAGTATTATGTTTTCTGGAAGCTACGCGCTTAACTGGCGTCAGACACCATATCTGGCAACTTTAGCAGGATAAATAAACCAAACCGCGTAATTCCTATTTTCATTATACTGCGATTAGAGGCTTATCCCAACCTAGACCTAACAAAATCTAAATGAATAAAACCATCGTATCAAGTTAAGGAACTGGTAATTTTGACTAGAGTGACCATATTGTGGGCCTGTTCGCCGGGGGCAAGGGAGATTTATGTGTCATGAGATGTGTCTTTGGGGGGCGGTGCTGCAGGTGAAGTATGTAAACTGTATTGATAGATTTTCGTCTGGTTATTCATGATTGGCTCTCTTGCAGTTCATCATGTTCTGTGTTAACATAGCTTAAGCTTAACAACTGCATACGATATTCCTCATGGAGAGCGGTGGAGGGAACGGCCCTGTGAAACCGCGGCAACCCCCTGTATGGGAAGGTGCCAATTCCGGCAGACGTGGCTCTGACAGATGAGAGCGATCACTGGTATGATCGTGGTACCAGGATGCGAACTCAAAGGCTTCAGCCCGAAGTCTTTTTTGTTTGCAAGAGCGAACCCCGGACTGTCTCCATTCGGGGTTTTTTGTTTGAGCGGCCAGTGTGATGTGATAGGAGAACACATGATGTTACGGCAAAACGGGTTCGAAATACAAAACGGACATTCCCAAAATGGAAAGTCTGACAGGATGGCACAGCAGGGATCCAGCACGCTTGCCGTTCACGCTGGTGAACAGCGGCGTAAGGCCTTTCATGCTCTCCATACCCCTATCGTTCAAACCGCAACCTACACTTTCGCCAACACTCAGGAACTGATTGATTTCCAGGAGAGCAGTATCTGGGGGGAAGGGGCCGACCGCGAAGAATATGGACGCTATGGCAATCCGACTGTAAACTCGGTTGAACGCAAGCTGGCAAAACTCGATAACGCTGATGCCGCCGTGTTATATGCTTCCGGTATGACAGCAGTTACATCGCTGCTGCTGTCGGTGCTGCCTGCTGGGTCGCATATCATCATGACCGATGATTGTTATCGCCGCACCCGTCAATTTGCCCTCACTTTTTTGCAGCGCCTGGGTATTGAAACCTCGGTTGTGCCCATGGGTGACTATGAAGCCATTGAGGCCGCCATCATCAAACGCAAAACCCGTTTTATTATCTCTGAAAGTCCCACCAATCCCTATCTGCGTGTAGCTGACCTTCAACGAATTGCCGACATTGGGCAGCGGCATAAAGTGCGAACCCTGATTGACAGCACTTTTGCTACACCCATTAATCAGCGCCCACTTGATTGGGGTATTGATTATGTGCTTCATAGTGCTACCAAATACCTGGGCGGGCATAATGACCTGCTGGCAGGTGTCGTCGTTGGACAGGCGGATCGTATTGCTGCGTTGCGTGATGCGCGGGGCATTTTAGGGGGTATCCCCGATCCGCACACCGCGTTCTTGTTAGAGCGAGGCCTAAAAACCCTCGCGCTGCGGGTCGAACAGCAGAACCGGACGGCGTTGGCAGCAGCACATTTTCTGGAGGCGCATCCTCGGATTGAGCGCGTCTGGTATCCTGGTCTGGAGTCGCACCCCGACTATGCAACCGCTACCGCACAGATGAAGGGTTTTGGTGGTGTGATTAGTTTTGAAGTGGCCGGTAACTTGCGGTCAACGGGCAACTTCATTGACCGAATGCAGATCCCCTACATCGCCCCCAGCCTGGGGGGGGTGGAAAGCTTAATTGAGCAGCCAGCTATCGTAAGCTACTACGACAAAACCACTGAAGAGCGGCTCGTTCTTGGCATCAAGGATAATCTGGTGCGTTTCTCCATCGGCATCGAAGACACCATCGATATTCTCAATGACCTTGACCAGGCACTGGCAGGGCTCTAGCTATTGTCTATGCGTAGTCAAACACAAGGGCGACCCTGCAAGAGGATCGCCCATTTTACTTTTGCCTCAGTATATATGACTTTCTATTACTTTAGAGCGCACCAATCACCGTCTGTGTAAATTCCTCAGTGCTGATGTAGCTGCCACCACGCGGCGCAATATCGGCGGTACGTGCCCCGGAAACCAGTGCTGCTTCCAC
This sequence comes from uncultured Chloroflexota bacterium, assembly GCA_937974245.1. Classification (GTDB taxonomy): domain Bacteria; phylum Chloroflexota; class Anaerolineae; order Aggregatilineales; family Phototrophicaceae; genus JACKCG01. The sequence continues at coordinate 32,175 of CALJKV010000106.1, forward strand.
CGCTTGTTCTAGTGCCATTGCTTCTTCCTCTAGCCCCAGACTGTAACGTAGAAGCATCGCGGCACTTAAGAGAGTCCCGGTGGGGTTAGCTTTACCCTGCCCGGCGATGTCTGGTGCGGATCCATGTACTGGCTCATACAAACCGAATTTTTCCGCGCCAATTGAGGCTGATGGCAGCATTCCTAGCGAACCTGCCAGCACCGACGCTTCATCCGTGATAATGTCGCCAAACATGTTTTCCGCCAGCACCACATCGAAACTCGCCGGACGGGTCATCAGATACATTGTACAGGCATCTACCAGGACATGATCGAGCGCCACGTCACCGTAATCTTCATGCACCTCGCCCACAGTGCGCCGCCACAGCCGCATTGAAGCCAGTACATTGGCTTTGTCAACCGAAGTGAGTTTTTTGCTCCGTCCCTGTGCCGCCCGGAAGGCCACATGCGCTACCCGAGCAACTTCCGGCACACTATAGAGCATCGTATCATAGGCACTGTCGCCGTCACCCTGTTCCTGGCGGGGGCCGAAGTATGCGCCACCCGTTAGTTCGCGCACAAACAGGATGTCTACATTTTCCAAGAGTTCTGCCCGCAGCGGCGTATGCTGCGCCAGAGCTGGATACGCCTTCACGGGGCGCAGATTGGCGAAAAGCTCGAAATGTTTGCGGATTTTCAGCAAACCCTGTTCCGGGCGTACAGGGGCAGTCGGGTCCGACCACTTTGGGCCACCGACTGCGCCCAATAGAATCGCATCGGATTGTTCTGCGATTGTCAGGGTTTCATCTGGCAGCGAAGTGCCCGTTTTGTCAATGGCGATACCGCCAATCAACGCTTCATGGAACGTGAAATCATGGCCGTACTGTGTGCCAATCCTCGATAGAACGTGCATAGCCTGGTTCGTCACTTCCACGCCAATGCCGTCACCGGGGAGTACGGTAATGGTAGCTTTCATCTATAGTTGCTCCTTGTTAGCGTGTCTCATGTCCTTACCCGTATCCGGTGATTCCGCGACAGCCGCCGCCTGAACAGCCGGTGCCACCGATAACCCATATTCAATGCTGTCAACCAATGCCAGCCAACTCGCGTGAATGATGTTGCTGCCCGCACCAATGGTACTCCAGCGCCGGTGTCCGTTTTGTGTGTCAATCAGCACGCGGGTCATCGCCGCTGTTCCGTTATTGCTATCTGGGATGCGCACCTTGTAATCGGCCAGTTGGAAGTCAGCCACCTGGGGATAGAAGGGGAGCAGCGCCTTGCGTAGAGCGAGGTCAAGCGCATTCACCGGGCCGTTTCCTTCGGCGGCGGTGTGGATAATGTCGCCGTTGATGTCAAGTTTAATCATCGCCTGCGAGAGATTTTCCTGGCCGCTGCGCTGTGCGACAATAACCGTGAAGTCCAGCAGGGAAAACAGCGCCTTATAGCCGGGTTTTGCGCGATGCAATCGTACCGCTACCGATGCTTCCGCCCCTTCGAAGACGAAACCCTGGTGTTCCAGCTGTTTGATTTCTTCCAGGACCTTGACGGCCTCTGCTTTGCTGACGTCTAGCCCCAGTTCCTCGGCTTTACTTAACAGATTGCCCTGGCCGGAGAGGTCGGATACCAGAATCCGCATTTCGTTACCGATCTTCGTCGGGTCTATATGCTGGTAGCTGTCCACATTACGGCGAATGGCTGCGACATGGATGCCGCCTTTGTGTGCAAAGGCGCTCTTGCCGACATACGGCAGGTGATTATCCGGCGCGAGATTTGCGATTTCCGCCACAGTGCGCGACAGCACCGTAATATGACGTAGATTTTCCGGGTCTGGCAGGCAGCGGTAGCCCATCTTGAGTTCCAGATCGGGGATGATACTGCACAGGTTGGCATTCCCACAGCGTTCGCCATATCCGTTCACCGTCCCCTGTACCTGGACAACACCGGCCTCAACAGCAGCCAGCGTATTCGCGACGGCCAGTTCACCGTCGTTGTGCGTATGAATGCCGAGTGCCGTATTCGGGAACGTCTGCTTCACCATCTCGACGTAGCGGGCGACTTCCCAGGGGAGTGTCCCGCCGTTGGTGTCGCACAACACCAGCATATCCGCGCCGCCTTCCACTGCCGCCGCCAGTGTGTCCATCGCATATTCCATATCCAGCTTTGTGCCATCAAAAAAATGTTCTGCATCGTAGATGACTTCTTTGCCCAGGCTCTTAAGATAGCGAAGACTCTCTCGAATCATCCTCAGGTTTTCATCGGGGGTTGTTTGCAGTACATCAGTGACATGCAGCATGGATGTCTTGCCGACGACGGTGACAACAGGCGTTTGTGAGTCGACGAGTGCCTGAATATTAGGATCGTTAGCCGGATCACTGTTTTTGCGGCAGGTTGAGCCGAATGCAGTTATTTTGGCATGCTTAAGTTCCATATCACGCACAGCTTCAAAATAAGCCGCATCTTTGGGATTAGACCCCGGCCAACCGCCCTCAATATAGGCCACCCCCAGGTTATCCAACAGGCGGGTGATCTTGAGTTTGTCGGCGACCGAAAGCGAAATATTCTCGCGCTGGGTGCCGTCGCGTAAGGTCGTATCATAGATGGCGATGGTCATAACAAACTACCTCTTTTAACCTGGAACGGTCTGAACGCGTCCCGGATGACTGCTTTCAAAGGCGGTGATGTGGTCGTCCTGGGCCAGGACAAAGCCAAGTTGATCCACGCCGTTAATCAGGCAGTGGCGGGCAAAACTATCTATCGGAAACGGAACACCGCGCCCATCGGGCAGCGTAACTGTTTGTGTTTCCAGATCAACCGTGACTGATGAGGATGGGTCTTCCTGTGCCAGGCTGATAAGCTGCTTGTGCGTTTCTTCATCCACTACAATAGGCAGCAAGCCGTTCTTCAGCGCGTTGTTTCTGAAAATATCAGCGAAGTAAGTGCTGATGACAGCCTTAAAACCCGCCCCCATCAGCGCCCAGGGTGCATGTTCACGGGAACTGCCACAGCCAAAGTTATGCCCACCAATGAGGACTTCCGCCCCCTGATAGTCCGCTTTGTTCAATACAAAATCGGCTTTAGGCGAACCATCGGCTTCATAGCGCCAGTCTGAAAAACATGCCGCGCCCAGCCCGGCTTTGTCCGTCACTTTCAGGAAACGGGCGGGGATGATCTGGTCAGTATCAATATCGTTGATCGGCAGGGCGACGATACGCCCATTGAATGTGCGAATCGGCTCCATTAGTTACTCAACTCCCTGGGATCAGTGACGACACCTGTTACGGCGGCGGCAACAGCGGTTAACGGGCTGGCGAGGAAGGTACGCCCGCCTTTGCCCTGACGACCTTCAAAATTGCGGTTGCTGGTGCTGACAGCATACTGGCCTGGTTGAAGCTGGTCGCCGTTCATGGCAATACACATCGAACACCCGGCTTCCCGCCACTCTGCTCCCGCAGCACGGAAAATTTCGTGCAGCCCTTCGGCTTCGGCCTGGGCTTTTACCTGCTGTGAACCGGGGACAACCATCATCCGCACACTGTCGGCAACCTTGCGCCCCTTGATGAGGGCCGCCGCTTCCCGCAGATCGGAGATGCGCGAGTTCGTGCAACTCCCCAGGAATACCACGTCAATCGCTTTGCCGAGCAGCGATTGTCCTGGTTGCAAGTCCATGTAGCGCAGCGCCTTGTCCAGAGCAATTTTCTGGCTGACATCGCTCAGCTTATCTGGGTCAGGAACGGCGCTGGTGATAGACATGCCCATACCGGGATTTGTCCCGTAGGTAATCATCGGCACAAGCTCATCAGCATTCAGGATGACTTCATTATCGAATACCGCGCCATCGTCAGTGGGCAGCGCCCGCCACCCAGCCACAGCTTTCTCCCAGTCTGCACCTTTGGGGGCGTGCGGACGCCCGGCGATATAGTCAAACGTCGTATCATCCGGCGCGACCATCCCGGCACGTGCCCCGCCTTCGATAGACATATTGCAGATCGTCATGCGCCCTTCCATGCTCAACTCGCGAATGGCCTCACCCATGTACTCGAACACGTAGCCCGTGCCACCGCCAATGCCAATCTTTGCGATTACAGCCAGGATGATGTCTTTCGCAGTCACGCCGGCGGAAAGCCGCCCGTTGACGCGCACGGCCATTGTTTTTGGCCTGTTCTGAAGCAGACATTGTGATGCCAGTACATGACCGACTTCGCTCGTGCCAATCCCGAAGGCCAGTGCCCCGAATGCGCCGTGCGTACTCGTGTGGCTGTCGCCACAGACAATCGTCATGCCCGGCTGTGTCAACCCTTGTTCCGGCCCGATCACATGCACGATGCCCTGGTTTTCTGTCCCCAGATCATACAGGGGAATGCCGAACTCAGCGCAGTTCTTACGCATAATATCCAACTGTGCGGCAGCCATCGTATCTATAACCGGGATGATACCGGCGGTATTGCGTGGGGTGGTTGGTGTACTGTGATCCATCGTCGCAATCGTCCGGTCTGGTCGGCGTACCTTCAGGCCGCGTTCGCGCAGCATGGTAAATGCCTGAGGTGATGTGACCTCGTGGACGAGATGCAGGTCAATATACAGAATAGCCGGTTTATCCTGTGTTTCGGGCTGAACCAGGTGGTTCTCCCAGACTTTCTCAAACAAAGTACGTGGAGTCGATGCTGTCATTATCCCAATTATCCCAAGTTTATCCCAACATTATCGGTGTGAACGCTGCTTCATTGATGGCGAAGGGTTAATCATCGCATGCGCCCAATGCTGTGCGGTACAGGCCCGTTTACTTGCTGCCGATGTTAATCGTGGCGACATCCCCTTCAGGTTGATGCCCGCCCAATCCCATCACAGCAACCATCCGGTTGAGTGCCGCCAGGTATGCCTTGACGCTGGCAACTACGATGTCGGAGTCTGCGCCGTATCCGCCGAAAGAACGGCTGTCATTGGGTGGCGAGATACGCACCGTCACCTCACCCAACGCATCAATCCCTTCGGTGACACTATGAACGCTATATTCAATTAGCGTGTTTGGTGCGTTAACAATGGCATCCACCGCTTTGTAGCAGGCATCCACCGGGCCAGTTCCAACTGCCGCATACACGAATGTCCCGCCTTCCGCATTCTTCAGCTTGGCGGTAGCGGTGGGCATTCCCATCGTGCCGCACGTCACTTGAATGTCAGCTAGACTGAAAATCTCTTCTGGCCCGTGAAATTCGTCAGCAATCAGGGCTTCCAGGTCGGCGTCCGTGACATTTTTCTTAGCGTCGGCCAGCACTTTGAAGCGCCCGAATACCTGGTTGAGTGCATCCCCTTCAATGTTGTAGCCTAATTCCTGCAGGCGAGCTTTCAGGGCGTGGCGTCCACTGTGCTTGCCCAGTACCAGGCGGCTCTGTGCCAGTCCCACGCTATCCGGCGTCATAATCTCATACGTGCTGGAGTTTTTCAGCACGCCATCCTGGTGGATACCGGCTTCGTGGGCAAAGGCATTGCTGCCCACGACCGCTTTATTCGGCTGTACATAGATCCCGGTATAGTTGCTCACCAACCGGCTGGTTTTCATGATTTCGCGGGTGTTGATGTTCGTTTGCAGGTTGTAGAACTGCGGGCGCGTGTGCAGCGCCATCACCACTTCTTCGAGACTGGTGTTCCCAGCACGCTCACCAATCCCGTTGATTGTGACTTCAACCTGTCGCGCCCCGGCGACAACGCCTGCCAGCGTATTGGCTGTTGCCATCCCCAGGTCGTTATGGCAGTGTACCGACCAGGTGATACCGCTCCCCAGGCCGGCATTCGGTGTTTCTGCGATCAGGCTGGCAATTGTTTCCTGCCATTCCTGCGGCGTAACATAGCCAACCGTATCTGGGATATTCAGTGTTGTCGCACCACATTGCACGGCCAGTGTGCAGACTTCTACCAGGAAAGCCGGGTCAGTTCGTCCGGCATCCATCGGGCTGAATTCCACGTCTTCACACAAGCTGCGTGCCAGTGTGACTGATTTACGAATAGCTTCTAACGCCTGTTCCCGCGTGATGCCGGTCTGGTATTGCAGGTGAATATCCGATGTTCCCAGAAAGGTGTGAATGCGCGGATGTGCCGCATCTTTGACACCTTCCCAGCAGGTACGGATGTCACTTTCTACGGCACGGGCAAGCCCGCAGATCACCGGGCCATCCAGCGTGCCGACTTCACGGGCGATACGCTGGACTGCTGCCAGATCATCTGGGGAAGCCGCCGGGAAACCCGCTTCGATAATATCCACGCCCAACCGGGCGAGCTGCCGGGCGATTTCCAGCTTCTCGGCGCTGCTCAGGGTCGCTCCAGGACTTTGCTCGCCGTCGCGCAGAGTAGTGTCAAAAATACGGACTACGTTTTCATCCATTTTACGTGCAGACATGATCGGGTGATCCTTTCTATGCTAGAAGTGTCGATTATGAGACTAAGGTCAGCAAGGCCATCTTCTGCCATACGATCACCCCCTTTCTTATAACTCCAGCATCATCATCCATACGTCTTACTCCCCAAAATGGTATTCATCTACATCACTCACTGGGCGGTATCCGATATCCTGGTAGATGTGGTTAGATGTCGGATTGCCTAAATCTGTATACAAGAAACAGAACTGCCGCCCACCATCCAGCATGACTTGGCTGACCGCCGCTACACACGCGCTGGCGTATCCGCGCTTGCGATACTCCGGTGGCGTATACACCGCTCCAATGCGAATGCCATGTGGGGTAGGGCCGGTCGTGCCGGCCATTGAAACCGGATGCCCGCCGTCTACCCAGAGATACAGCCCACGATTTTGGGAAGTTAGAAAATTGTCAACTGAGCGCTCCGTATACGCTTGTTCAACATTTCCAATTGCTTCCTGGTGGAATGCGCCTATCCAGTCAATGAGCAATGCGCGTTCCGCTGATGTCGCCCGCCGTAATTCGCCGGGCACATCTGTCGGAAATATCACCTCATCCAGTCGGTAGATGCGTTGTGCCATGTGCAGTTGAACACCTTGCTGTGTCAGCGCTGCCCACTTTCTGGCAAAGGCACGGGCAATACGCTTTGGGCCGGAAATGCCCGGCAGTGCCCCGCTGTACAACTTGTGAACGCCCTGCGCGATAAGATCAATTACCTCAACGTCTGCCTCCATCTCCGAAAGGATCAGGTTGTGGGGCGGGGTACGAAACGCAACCGCAATGACCGCCCCCTCATGTTCCACACATGCCAGATACGGCGGCAATTTGTACTCATCAGTTGTAAGCACCATGGTGGTCAGCCCTAGAATCAGGTTATGTTCTGCTTCCCGTGCTTCCAAAAAGCCTGTAACACGCTCAGCAAAGGCTGCCGGATCGTCAAAACGGATGAGTTGCATCTCTGGAAATTCTCCTCTGTAACCGCGCTTACGAGTCTTGCTTAATCTTTTTGGCGCTCAGGAAGGGCATCATATCCCGCAGTTCTTCGCCCACTTCTTCAATCAGCAGGCTGTGTTCCGCTTTACGGCGTGGCGTAAAATTGGGACGCCCGTTCTTATTCTCATCAATCCAGGTTCGGGCGAAGCTGCCATCCTGAATCTTATTCAGGACGCCGCTCAGCTCTTCTTTTACCAGCCCCTCGATCATATCACCAACAACGTACCCACCATATTCCGCCGTGTCACTCACGCTGTACCACATATAGCTCAACCCGCCCTGGTACAGCAGGTCAACAATCAGCTTGAGCTCGTGCATACATTCAAAATAGGCGACTTCCGGTTGGTACCCGGCCTTCACTAGCGTCTCGAATGCCGAGCGAATCAGCGCCGTGACGCCGCCGCACAGTATCGTCTGTTCGCCAAACAGGTCGGTTTCCGTCTCTTCCTTAAACGTGGTTTCGATGACCCCGGCGCGCGTGCAGCCGATAGCGCGGGCATATGCCAATGCCAGTGCCTTCGCGTTTCCGGTGGCATCCTGGTGGACTGCCAACAGGCCAGGCGTGCCAGCCCCTTCTTTGAAAACTTCGCGGACGCGGTGGCCGGGTGCTTTGGGGGCGACCATCGTCACATCCACGCTTGACGGCGGCTTGATTTCGTCGAAGTGAATATTAAATCCATGCGCGAACATCAGCATACTACCCGCCTTCAGGTTCGGGCCGATTGACTCGCCGTAGACAGTCGCCTGCTTCGTGTCAGGAATCAACACCATCACAATATCAGCGGCTTTGGTAGCATCTGCTACCGAGTGAACGGCCAGGCCATCAGCTTCAGCTTTTTCACGGCTCTTGCTGCCTTCGTGCAGGCCGACGACCACCGTTACGCCGCTGTCTTTCGCATTGAGCGCATGGGCATGACCCTGGCTACCATAGCCGATAATGGCGATTGTTTTGCCGTTGAGCAGGGATAAATCAGCGTCTTTGTCGTAGTACAGTGTTGCCATGTAAGGTTATTCTCCGATTCTAGTGAGGACAATAGGACTTGCTGCTCCCCCGACATCTCGCCCTGCCACTTTGAGGGCAGGGCAAGAGCGGGAAGGAGGAGTCGAGCAAGGGAATGTGCTGCTTGACGCTTAATTACACGCTGTAAGCCTGATGATTGCCATTTTTGCTATTGGTGAGCTGTGGCACATACTCCGTATCGAGGATGCGTGTACCACGTCCCATTGCCACCACGCCAGTCCGTACCATTTCCACGATACCAATAGGGTCAAGTTCTCGGATCATCGCTTCGACCACATCCTCCGGGGCGGTGATTTCGACAATCGCGTACTTCGCGCCAATATCCACAATGCGTGCCGGGTAGCGTTCGCACAGCAGCGTCAGCGCATTACGCGAGTCGGCATCATCCGAACGAACCTTGATGAGCGCCAGGTCACGGCTCACATGCGGTTCCTGGGAGACGACTTTGACATCGATTACATTGACGAGTTTGTAGAGATTTGCGGCGATTCGCCGGGCATCTGTCCGCGCCCCATCTACCACGATCGTCATGCGCGACACAAAGGGGCGATGGGTGCGCCCCACAGTCAGGCTGTCCATGTTGAAGTTGCGACGGCGGAAAAGACTGGCGACGCGGTTCAGTACACCGGGTTTATTCTCTACCAGTGCGGCGATTGTAAATTTCTCGGATGATTGTTCGCTCATGACTTCACCTCTTCCCCTGGCTTTGGCCGGCGGATCATATTATGGAGATCGGCGCCTGCTGGCACCATTGGATAGACGATTTCTTCTTTTTCCACGACATACTCGATCAATTTGGGCCCGTTGATGCTGCGGGCGAACTTCACAGATTCTTCCACTTGTTCTCGACTGGTGACGCGCATAGACGGGATACCATAGGCTTCCGCTAGTTTGCAGAAGTCCGGGCTTATCATAGGCGTGGCATGATAGCGTTCCTCATAAAAGAACTCCTGCCACTGGCGTACCATACCCAGGAATGCATTGTTGATGATGGCGATGTTGATGTTGACATTTTCCTGCACCGCAGTCGCCAATTCGCACAACGTCATCTGGAAACCACCATCGCCAACGATGGCCCAGACCTCTTCATCCGGTTTGCCGAACTTCGCGCCGATGGCAGCGGGGAGGCCAAAACCCATTGTTCCCAGGCCGCCGCTTGTAATGAGGGTTGATGGACGTTGGTGCGGATAATACTGTGCTTCAACCATCTGATGCTGACCGACGTCGGTGATCGTAACCGCGTTGCCCTCAGTGAAATGCCACAGGTCGTTAATGACCTGGGCGGAAAGCAGCTTACTTTCGGCGCCCACTTGCAGTACATCGCGCTCACTGCTGTCTTCCTGCCAATCACGGATGCGGGCGATCCACTGAGGGTGCTGCGCCGCTTTAACGCCGGGCAGAAACTGTCGTAAGACAGTCTTCACATCCCCGGCAATGCCCACATCTACTTTGACGTTCTTGTTGAGTTCCGAGGCGTCAATGTCTACGTGAATCTTGCGTGCATTCGGGGCGTATGTCTTGATATTACCGGTGACACGATCATCAAACCGCATCCCCAGGGCGATGATGAGATCGGCTTCCTGTATCGCGTAGTTTGAAGCCGCTTCGCCATGCATCCCCATCATGCGCGTGACCAATGGGTGATTTTCCGGGATCGCACCCTTGCCGAGCAGCGTGAGCGAGACCGGGATTTGCGCCCGTTCTGCCAGTTCGCGTAGTTCCGCCATCGCGTCGGCCATCATAATCCCATGCCCGGCCAGGATAATCGGACGCTGGGCACTGTTAATCAGGTCAAGTGCTGCACTGACTTCATCTTGGCTGGCCTGTGTTGGTGGACGGTAGCCTGGCAAACGAATCTCACCTTCAGGATAGATAAACTCGGTTTGCGCGTTCTGGACATCCTTGGGGACATCTATCAGAACCGGCCCAGGCCGCCCCGTACGGGCGATATGAAAGGCCTCGCGGATAATATAGGCCAGGTCTGCCACATCATCCACCAGGTAATTGTGTTTCGTGATCGGCAGCGTCACGCCGGTTACATCGGTTTCCTGGAAGGCATCCGACCCAATCGCGCCGCGTGTCACCTGCCCGGTGATGCACACAATCGGTGATGAGTCCATCATTGCAGTAGCGATTCCCGTGACCAGGTTGGTCGCGCCAGGGCCGCTGGTAGCAATCGCCACGCCAACTCTGCCGGTGGCGCGAGCATAACCGTCTGCCATGTGGGCAGCGCCTTGCTCGTGTCGCACGAGTACATGGTGTAACTGAGGGTACTTGGTCATGGCATCATAGGTTGGCAAAATCGCCCCACCGGGATAGCCAAACATAACTTCGACACCTTCGCGGAGCAGGCACTCCATAATAATTTCAGCGCCAGTTAGCAGCATGATGAGTCTCCTTTATTGGTTATCTCTTGGTTGGGCGTGCATAGGTCAGCCAGCCATGACGATCGGGTTTCTGGCCGGACGTGATGGCAAAAAACTCTTCCTGTAGTTGTTTGGTGAGCGGCCCCCGTGTGCCAGAGCCGACCGGAATACGGTCAACGGAGCGCAGCGGCGTGATCTCGGCAGCCGTGCCGGTAAAGAAAATCTCGTCCGCCAGGTACAGCATGTCCCGCAGAATCGGCTGGTAACGTACTTCATAGCCGAACTCCTGGAGCAGGGTGAGCACCGTGTCACGGGTGATGCCCAGCAGAATGGATGACCAGGGGCCGGGCGTATAGATGACACCGTTATGAAGAACGAAAATGTTTTCCCCCGCGCCTTCACTTACGAAGCCGCTGACATCCAGCGCGATGCCTTCCGCGAACCCGTTATCATGAGCTTCCATACTGATAAACTGGCTGTTGACATACTGACCGCCGATTTTCGCCAGCGATGAGCCGGTGCCAGGGGCAGGCCGCCGCCAGGTGCTGACCTGCACATCCACACCCTGTTCAACTGCTTCATTCCCCAGATAGCGTCCCCATTCAAGTGTCAAAACTATGACCTCGGTGGGGTTTTGACGACCCTCTACGCCGAGCTTGTTCGCACCGCGGAAGACGAGAGGACGAATGTAACAGGCGTCATGGCCGTTGCGCCGGATTGTCTCCAGAATAGCATCGTTGAGTTCGTCCTTATTGTAGGGGACGTCAATCCGGGCGATTTTGCACGAATTGAGCAGACGCTGTGTGTGCGGTTGCAGCCGGAAAACCGCCGGGCCGTTATCGGTGGCATAGGCGCGGATACCCTCGAAAACACTTGAACCGTAGTGGAGTGCATGGGCGGTGACGTGAACAGTGGCGTTCTCCCAGGCAACGAACTCGCCGTTTTTCCAAATCCATTCAGCAGGCATAACTGATTTCTCTCTCTCCAATCACAAATGAAAACGCGCTTCCCAGTGACAAGCGGCTTATCTAGTAGCCGCGGTTGTAAATGTCGGAAAGCGCGTGGCGGGTAGGCTCCTGCGTTTCGGCGTCATCAGGTTGCTGCGACTGTGGCACCAGGTCATGCTGTCGTTCGGTCTGTGCCGCTGGCATGGCTTGGAACGCCTCTGTCCAGGGACTGGTCGGATGTTCAGGTTGCTGCTGCTGGCGCTGCGGGGACATGCGAACTGCTCCTCAAGAACTCCATCTATTGCCGAAAATGAAAAAGCCCCCTGACTTGGGGGCTTTTGTTACACACCGTTACGGTTTTCTATCGCCACCCAAGCCGTTATACCCCGCCAATAATAAGGACGAGGACAATAATAAGAATAAGGCTGGTGAGAACAATAGAATTAAACTGCTTCGACATGATTCTGCCTGTTGTCTACCTACAATTGGGCGATAGCTTAACCAGCCTTCTGTGAACTGTCAAGCCCAGCGCCATTATTTGCCCCATTCTGTGTAAATTTCGTCATTATTGCCCGCTTGTATTTGGGCACTTTGCATAAATCATTTGCCTGCGTGTGTGTCTAGCCATTCTCGCGCCAGTTGAATCTGTTTGGCAACTGCCGCAGGCGCGGGGCCACCGGGCGCGGCACGCCGGGCAACCGACTGCTGGAAGTCGAATGTTCTCGTGACATCCGCCTCGAATAAATCCGACATGCTGCGCAGTGTGTCCAGCGGAATCTGCGAGATAGTCATACTTTGCTCTACTGCCAGTCGCACGATTTCACCAACGACAAGGTGCGCCTGCCGGAAGGGGAGACCTTTTTTCACGAGGTAGTCCGCCAGATCGGTTGCCAGCATGTCTTCCGTCAATGCGGCTTGCATCTTGTGTGGATTGAGTTGCAATGTCTGAATAATAGCCGTAATGACCGGGAGCAGGCGAGTCAGGGTGTCAAAACTGTCAAAGACCGCTTCTTTGTCTTCCTGCAAGTCTTTGTTATACGTGCTGGGCAGCCCCTTGAGTGTCGTCAACAAACCGGTCAGGTTGCCAATCAACCGCCCGGTCTTGCCGCGTGCCAGCTCCATCGGGTCTGCATTGCGTTTTTGCGGCATCAGGCTTGAACCAGTACTGTAACGGTCATTGAGCGTAATATACCCAAACAGCGGGTTACTGTAGAGAATGATATCCTCCGCTAACCGGCTCAGGTGCGTCCCCGCCAGCGCCAGCCCGAATAGAAACTCGGCGGCAAAGTCACGATCACTCACCCCATCCAGACTATTCACCGAAATCGCCGCGAATCCCAGCTCTTGCGCCAGTTTCTCTCGGTCAACTGGGAACGGTGTTCCAGCCAGTGCCCCTGAACCGAGTGGGCAAACAGATGTCCGTCTCTGGCAGTCGTCTAACCGCTCCACGTCACGGGCGAGCATCCAGAAGAAACTCATCAGCCAGTGCGCGGCAGTGATCGGTTGTGCCGGCTGCAGATGGGTGTAGCCGGGCATTAGCGTCTGGATATGTTTGCCAGCTTGCTCAACCAGCGCGACCTGCAAACCAACCAAACGCGCCTTTATCTCCTCGATTGCGTCCAATACCCACAGGCGGAAGTCGGTTGCCACCTGGTCGTTGCGGCTGCGCCCCGTATGCAGCTTGCCGCCTTCAGGCCCGACCAGCTCGGTCAAACGGCGTTCAACAGCGGTGTGAATGTCTTCATCGCCCGGCTTCAGCGTAAATGTCCCGGACTCGAACTCCTGCAGGACTTTCTGTAATCCCTGAACGATGCTTGCATACTCTTCTCCGGTGATAATTTCGGCCTGAGCAATCGCCTGGGCATAAGCTATGCTCCCCGCTATGTCCTGCGCATACATGCGCCGGTCAAAGCCGATACTGTCATTTAAGGCACGCAGGTCACCATCCGTCGGCTCATTGAAAGCGCCTCCCCATAACGTCATATTTTCTCCTTAAATTGGCTTCGAGGCACATCCTCGGTGTAACCAGGAATGAAGTTTGTCCCGTAGGCCGTAGGGCAAGGCCATGCCTTGCCCCCAACACACCAACACAAATGATTCGGGTGACCGCACTCAGTCCCGCTTGAACTTGCTATAGTCCGGTTTGCGGTAACGGCTCTTACCACCGCCGTCAATTGCCAGCAGCGCTTCGACCTTCAGCGGCAGGCCAAACAGGTGGATGAAGCCTTCAGCGTCTTTCTGATTATAGACATCTTCCTGCCCAAACGAGGCATAGTCTTCCCGATACAGGCTGTATTCGCTCTTGCGTCCGGCAATAATGATATTTCCTTTGTATAGCTTGATCCGCACCACACCGCTCACATTGCGTTGCGTCACCTGAATGAAGGCGTCCATCGCTTCGCGCAGTTGTGTATACCACTGTCCGTTATAGACTAGTTCAGCATATTTGGCGGCGATAAAGTCCTTAAAGTGCATCGTATACTTGTCCAGGCACATGCTTTCCAATGCCTGGTGTGCCTTGAGCAGCACCGTCCCGGCGGGCGTCTCGTAAACCCCACGGCTTTTCATGCCGACCAACCGGTTTTCCACAATATCCACCCGCCCCACACCATGAATGCTCGCCAGCATATTCAGGCGCGTGAACAAATCTACCGCAGGTAGTTCTTCCCCATTCAGACTGACCGGGTTGCCTTGCAGAAAGCCGATTTCTACGTATTCTGGTTTGTCAGGGGCGGCTTCCGGGCTGGTCGTTAGTTGGTACATTGACTCTTCCGGCTCGTTCCAGGGGTTTTCCAGCAGGCCGCCTTCGTGGCTCAGGTGGAACAGGTTGCGGTCACGGCTGTAGATGGATTTCTCGGTAGCCGATACGGGTACATTGTACTGACGGGCATACGCCAGCGCGTCTTCTCGGCTGCGAATATCCCATTCCCGCCAGGGCGCGATAATCTTCAGTTTGGGGTTCAGCGCCATCACCGTGAGTTCAAAGCGCACCTGGTCGTTACCTTTGCCTGTTGCGCCATGCGAAACGGCGTCCGCGCCTTCCAGCTCGGCAATTTCAACCATGTGTTTGGCGATCAAAGGCCGGGCGAACGACGTGCCAAGAAGGTATTCGCGTTCATAAACCGCCCCGGCTTGCATCGTGGGGAAGACGAAATCGGTCAAAAACTCTTCGCGCAGGTCACGAATGTAGAGTTTGCTTGCCCCGGATTGAATCGCCTTTTCTTCCAACCCCGCCAGTTCCTCCTCCTGACCCAGGTCGGCACAGAAGCAAATGACCTCGCAGCCATCGTAATTATTGCGCAACCAGGGGACGATAACCGACGTATCGAGGCCGCCGCTGTACGCCAATACCACTTTCTTGATTGTTTCTTGCGACATGATATTCCTCCAATGTGCCTGCTTGACGAAGGCTTGACAGTGTAAATAAAAAACCCCGGATGATGTGGTTGTCCGGGGTAAAAGTAGGTAGAACTCGTCAGGTTACAAATACACACCCATACCGCCGGACTCGATTGCAGTACGGCGACGACGGATTGTGCGAGTGGGGTAGGGCATCATATTCAACATGCGCATAAGCATAGCGCGGATATACCAGATGTCAAGGAATTGAGAAAGTCTATTATTATAGATGGGCGGAATTAAGACTAATCTCGTCGGGGTAGTTATAAAATAGTCGTGAAGGCCGAACCTTATGTCTGTATACACCCATACTTTACCTATAATAACCAGTATATCACGATCAAGGGATACTTCAGGAGAATCACTATGAAGAAACCAACATCGGAACAAATCATCGAGAGTACTATCATTGTCGCAAAAGCGATTTTGGCATCAGACGCACTGGAAGTGCATAAACGTGGTTTCATGAGTTCGTGTATTTGGATGGTTACAGAATCCAATGGCAAATATGGTGTTCCATATTGGAGTGAAGGAATTTATGAGCTTGTCCAGCGGGAGGGCAGCCTTGGAAATGTCCTGAAACTTCGCCCGCTACTTGTTCGACATGAGCATGTCAGACCGCGTAAGTATATCGTCGAGGACAGCATGAACGATCAAAAGAATGTAGAGGCTATCTTGCTGAGAGATTCTATCGCTTGTTTGGTTACGAAAGAGGAACATAAGAAGTTAGACCATTTAGATACGGGGTTTGGTCGTTATGAAGCAGCAAGTATCCGTATCTGGGAAGTCAAAAAAGGGCAATGGATGGACTTTGAGGAACAAAAAAACCTTCCACGGTTGCTGTAGAAGGTTCCTAATAGTCGGGGTGACGGGATTCGAACCCATGGCCTCTTGCACCCCATGCAAGCGCGCTACCGGACTGCGCCACACCCCGAACTGGTGTTGAGTATAGCCGATACAAATGTGTCCCGCAAGGCTGAAAAGACGTGTTTTCGCGCCGCTTTTCCTGTTATCCGTCGAAAAAGTGAACAAAGCTTTTCACAAATGTTCACCCTCTTTCATCCAGATTGTACTATGATAACCAGGGTACATCATGTGACGTTTTTCCCAGGACATAAATGCCCCAAAAATCTCCGCCAGAATAACCCCGTTTACAGCAATTTGCTGCACTTGCTGTAGTTACAGCGACATCACTTATGCGGCAATCCACCGTGCCTCTTCTTTTCGCTTGGCCTCAGCGCGACGCAATCTGGATGCTATTGCCCTGAATTCGTACCGCGTATGTCGGCACATCCACGATGGCCGGGGCGGTGAGCACCTTCCCGTTTGTGATATCGAATGTCGCCCCATGTCGGGGGCATTCGATGATACATCCCGTGAGTTCACCCTCTGCCAGAGGGCCATCATCATGTGTACAGACGTCTTCTATAGCATAATATGTGCCATCTACATTGAAAATTGCCACCCAGTGCCGCCCTAATTCGACAACCATACGCTCGCCGGGCGGGATCTCATCAATAGTAGCTACAGTGATGAATTCAGCCATAATTTCTACTAGATATCCTCTTCTTCGTCTTCAGACTTGCGCCATTCTGCCAGCCCATATGCACCGATTTTCAGGACTTTCAAGGAAAGCAGGGCGCACTTGACGCGGTTCATCGATAGCGGAATCCCGATCATTTCCAGGATACGCTCTTTATCAATGTGCCGGACTTCATCCAGTGTCTTGCCGATGATTTCTTCGCCCAGCATTGAGGCTGCCGCCTGGCTGATCGCACAACCGTCCCCATCCCAGGCGACATCAGTAATACGGTCATTTTCGTCCACCCGCATCGTTAGATGGAGACGATCTCCACACAATGGGTTGTGTTCCTCGCACTCAATATCCGCACTTTCGAGTATACCAGCGTGCCGGGGATTTTTAGCGTGATCGAGAATGATCTCGCGGTACATATCTTCCATAGGGGATGTTCCTGTTATCCAGCAAATACTTTCTTTGCTTTATACAACCCTTCGATCAATGCGTCAATCTCCACTGGTGTATTATACAGGTATACGCTGGCACGGGCTGTCGCGCCAACCCCCAAATAATCATGCAATGGCATCGCGCAATGATGCCCCGCTCGAACTGCAATTCCCTCGGCATCCAATAACTGTGCCAGGTCGTGGGGGTGAATATCGGCGAAGCGGAATGTCGCCACTGCGCCCCGATCAATGCTATATTGCGGGCCGTAGAGTGTGACACCAGGGACTTCCGCCAGTCGTTCCAGCATATATTCCGTGAGAATATGTTCGTGTGCTTGAACTTGTTCCATGCCCAACTGGGTCAGATAATCCACTGCCGCTCCCAGGCCGATAGCCTGCGCGATGCTGGGCGTCCCTGCCTCGAACTTATACGGCAAATCGTTCCAGGTGCTGCCCTCTAGCGTCACACGAGAAATCATGTCCCCGCCGCTCATCCATGGGGGCATGGCTTCCAGTAGGTCGCGCTTGCCATAGAGAATGCCTACCCCGGTGGGACCGACCATCTTATGTCCGCTAAAGGCCAGAAAGTCCGCGTCAATCGCCTGCACATCAACGGGCATGTGAGGGACACTCTGCGCCCCATCTACCAGAATTAGCGCCCCATATTCATGTGCTAACCGGGCAATTTCTGCTACCGGGTTGACCGTTCCCAGCACATTCGACATATGCAGAATCGTGACGAATTTGACTGGCTGTGTTGCAAGCTCGTGCCTGAGCGTATCCATATCCAATGTGCCATCGCTAAGAATCGGCACATACCTCAGAGTAAACCCTTTTTCAGCCGCCAGAAGTTGCCAGGGAACGATATTCGAATGATGCTCCATCACCGTAGAAAGTACCACATCACCTGGCTTCAGGTTGGCGCGGCCCCAGCTATTGGCAACCAGGTTAATACTCTCGGTTGTCCCACGTGTGAAGATAACTTCTCGTTTGCTACCCGCATTGATGAACTTTCGGACTTTCACTCGCGCCGCTTCATAGGCCACAGTCGCCTCTTCACTGAGCTTGTGGATACCCCGGTGGACATTGGCATTGTACCTGCGGTAGTAGTCATCAAGCGTCTCAATGACCGACAATGGCTTCTGGCTCGATGCGGCGTTATCGAGGTAAATAAGGGGTGTGCCGGGGTGATGTTCCTGGTTCAGAATAGGGAAGTCGGCCCGTGCCCGGTCAATATCGTAGGGGAATGCCCGGTGTGTCGTAGACATCGATTTATCCTTAAACAGCAAAGGCGCGTCAGATACGTAATCATCAGACGCGCCTTGACTCGACTCACGAATGAAGACGTGCTACCCGATGATCTTGTTTTCCATCGCGGCTTGCAAACGTTCCCGCACCCGTTCAAATGGGATACGCTGGAGTAGCTCATCAAAGAAACCGTCAATTACCATGAGTTCAGCAGTCGGGCGGTCAATACCGCGTGCCATGAGGTAAAAAACAGATTCTTCTTCCAGTGTACCGAATGTAGCCGCATGTGAACAGGCCACATCATCAGCTTCAATCTCTAATCCGGGAATGGCATCCATACGCGCATCTTCGCTCAAAAGCAGGTTGCGACTCGCCTGGAAACCATCAATTTTCTGCATCTGGGGTAGAGACTTAATCATACCCTGCCACACCGTCCGTGCAGTATCCCGCGCCGCTCCCTTGAATAGCAGGTCGGAGGTTGTCAGCGGTGCATTATGATTCTGCTGGGTGTCGTGGTCGAAAAGCTGGTCGTGGTTGGCGAAGAAGAAGCCCGACATGCGCCCATTCGCGCCCATACCATCCAGTTCGATTTCCAGGTAGGCTTTCACCAGCCGGCCGCCCATATTGCCGACAATCCAATCCAGATTGGCATTGCGCCCGACACGGCCACGTTGATGACTGAATTCAAAGGTTTCCCGGTTCCAGTCCTGCAGACTGACATATTGCAGGTTAGCAGCATCCCCAACCAGCAGTTCTGTTGCGCCTATATACGCGGATTGCGTTTCACTGGTTGTGGAAGAATAATCTACGAGCATCGTCGCCTGGGAATTCTCTTCCAGTACCACCAGGACATGCCCCAGACTGGCCCCGGCATGTGTGTTATAGCTAATCACGTGCAGAGGCAGTTCGGCGGCCTTATTGCGCGGCACATACAGGAAAACACCATGTGTCCACAGCGCCGCGTGCAGGGCCGCGAATTTGCCATCACTGGGTAGTACTGCTTTGGTCATCAGATTGGCACGTACCAGGTCGGGATGTTCCCGGCAGGCCGTCTGCAGATCGGTGAAAATGATCCCTTGCTGGGCGAGTTCTTCCGCCAGTTCATTGTGGACGACCTTGCCATCCACAAAAACGAGTAATCCGCCTTGTGCGTCGCCAATCAACGGCTCACGGTTAGCCGCCGGGACCGTGTTCAGGGTCGCCCCGTTGGCGCGAACCTGTTTTTCCGCCTCATTCCAGCGGATATGCCGGTAATCGGTACGCCGCCACTCCTCGGTTTGCAGGCTGGGCATCGGTAAATCTTCATATAGTTCCCAGGCTGCTAGGCGGCTTTCCCGCAGCCACTCGGGTTCACTGTTAGTAGTGCTGATCGCTTCGACATCAGCGCGGGTATACCCTGGCGTGACGGGTTCAAGCGAACGCCTACGGCTTCTCACAACCACAGATTCTTTCTCCTCAGTACATCAGTATCAGACCAGAGTAATGACTCTGCCCCGATCGTATCGTCGTATGGGTGGGTAATTAACCTATTGATCCTTCAAGCTGAATCTGGATCAGGCGGTTAAGTTCCAGGGCATATTCCATCGGCAACTCTTTGACAAGCGGCTCAATGAAGCCGTTGACAATCATTGCGTTGGCTTCATCCTCGCTCAGCCCTCGGCTCATCGCATAGAAGAGCTGGTCTTCACCAACCTTGCTAACCGAAGCCTCATGCCCCATGGTGACCTTTTTCGCATCAATTTCAATGTAGGGGTAGGTATCAGACCGGCTGTGGTCATCCAGGAGCAGCGCATCACAAACCACATTGCTCTTGCAGTTATCCGCACCATCAATGATCTTTAACAGCCCGCGATAGCTGGCACGTCCACCATCTTTGCTGATGGACTTGCTGATAATCTGGCTTGTCGTGTTGGGCGCTGCGTGGGTAATCTTCGCACCGGCATCCTGGTGTTGTCCCTTGCCTGCAAAGGCGATAGACAGCACTTCACCGTGTGCGCCTTCTTCTTTCAGGATAACCGCCGGGTATTTCATCGTAAGCCGTGAGCCGAGGTTGCCATCTACCCATTCCATGGTGGCATTCTTGTAGGCTACGGCCCGTTTTGTCACCAGGTTATAAACGTTGTTTGACCAGTTCTGGATGGTTGTGTAACGGCAGCGTCCGCCTTCCTTGACGATGATTTCCACAACGGCACTGTGCAGACTCTCTGAGCTGTAGGTGGGTGCAGTACAGCCTTCGACATAGTGCACATAGGCGTCTTTGTCCACGATAATCAATGTCCGCTCAAACTGCCCCATGTTTTCGGTGTTGATACGGAAATACGCCTGAAGCGGCATTTCGACATGCACACCAGGAGGGACATAGATGAACGAACCGCCCGACCAGACCGCGCTGTTGAGCGCCGCGAACTTGTTATCCGCCGATGGGATAATCGTGCCAAAGTATTCCTTCACCAGGTCAGGATAGTCGCGCAGAGCGGAATCCATGTCGGTGAAAATCACCCCCTTGGCCTCCAGGTCTTTGCGGATACTGTGGTACACCACTTCCGATTCGTATTGGGCGCTCACGCCCTGAAGGAATTTCTGCTCAGCTTCCGGGATGCCCAGGCGATCAAACGTTTCCTTGATTTCCACTGGCACATCATCCCAATTGCGACCCGCTCCCTCGGAAGCGCGAACGAAATAGAAAATGTTGTCAAAGTCAATGTCGTTCAGGTTGCCGCCCCACTGAGGCATCGGCTTGCTCAAGAAGATTTCATACGCCTTCAGTCGGTATGCCGTCATCCATTCCGGCTCGTTTTTCATCATGCTGATCTGGCGCACAATTTCAGGGTTTAGCCCTCTTTGGCTCTTGAAGGTGTAGTTGTCTGGCGAGGAAAAACCGTAGGTTTCCTCATACGACCCACGTACATCTTTTAGTGCCTTTTCTTGTAGTGTGAGTTCTTTATCGCTTCTAACAGTATCGTTAGCCATAGTTCTCGATGTTCTCCGTCTCTAACTTACTGAGCAGCGCTGTGTTTCGTACGAATCCAATCGTAGCCATGTTCCTCAAGCTGCAAGGCCAGTTCTGGGCCACCGTTTTCTACAATCTGCCCTTCAAACATGACGTGGACAAACTCTGGTTTAATGTAGTTCAGAATGCGTTGATAATGGGTAATGATCAGTACACCCAGGTCAGGCCCTTTCAGGCGATTCACGCCTTCCGATACAATTCGCAGCGCGTCAATGTCCAAACCAGAGTCGGTTTCATCCAATACGGCAATTTTCGGCTCTAAGGTTGCCATCTGGAGAATTTCAGCACGCTTCTTTTCACCGCCGCTGAACCCTTCGTTCAGGTAGCGCCCCGCAAAACTGTGATCCATTTGGAGGTAATCCATTTTGGAGCGAAGTAGACGGATAAATTCGGGGACGGAGATGCCTTTGCTCTCCGGGTTTTCGGCTTTCTTGCGGGAGTTGATGGCCTGGCGCAGGAAGTTTGCCAGGGTAACGCCCGGGATTGAGACCGGGTACTGAAATGCCAGAAATAGCCCGGCGCGACTACGTTCATCGGCTTCTAATTCGAGCAGGTCTTGACCATCATAGATCACTTGCCCGGCAGTGACTGCATAAGCGGGATGACCCATCAGTGCATTTGCCAGCGTGCTCTTGCCGGAGCCATTTGGCCCCATGAGTGCGTGAACTTCACCTTGCTTAATTGTCAGATTCACGCCCCGAAGAATCGGTTTGTCCTCAACGGAGACGTGCAAGTTACGGATTTCCAATGCTGCGCCCATTACGGCGAGACCTCCTCAAGATGTTTAATGTCTGTTAACTTTTGTTTGTACCCACAGGTACACATCACCGCTGAGTATAGCAGGAAGGGATAGACCTGTCAATATTTATGATTAATATCAGAAAAACCCTGTGTTATGCCTCATTTTCAGCTAGCGAGAGTATAAACTTAGTGCTGGTTAAACTCAAATCCATCATCAATTCAAATAATTCAGATACAGGTCATAAAAATTGACCTGGGCGTGGAGGTGTGTTACAATTCCAGAAAGTTTCTGTGATACGTAAGGATACGAAAATACGATTATGGCCGAACAAACTCCTGTGACTGAAGAAGGACTGCGCGAAGCGCTTCGACAGGTCATTGATCCGGAAATTGGTATGAACATCGTCGAGTTGGGCCTGGTACGTCAGGTTGAAATTATGGAAGACCGGGGGCACCTCACGATGATTATGACGACGCCTTTCTGCCCTTATGCTCCTCAACTTCTGGAACAGTCACGGCGGACGGCTCAGAACTATCTTCAGCGCCCAACAACCGTAGAGATGGGCATGGAGATGTGGGACCCTAGTATGATGGAAGAGGGAGCAGCCAACGACTGGGGATTGTTTTAGCGGTCAGACACATCCAATCAAAAGAGAACGCCGGGCATCGTGTCCGGCGTTTTTTGTTCACTTATGGAAGTGTTGACTTTACTTGGGGCGGTTAGCCTCAATGAAGGATCGGGGGTCAATATAGTTCGCCAGCAGATTGTTCAGGTTTTTAGCCGGCCAGTGCTGGGGCTGAGACTCCAGAATCGTCGTTGGGCTGAGGTCGAAGTGCAGATGGTAGGCGTAACGCCCATACGCGTTACCGACTTTAGCGATCTGCTGTCCCCGCTGAACTCGATCTCCGACATTTACAGTCATTGATTCGACGTGGGCAGAACGACTGTAGATAACACGACCATCTTGCAACGGGTCATGCTTGATGACGATCACATTACCCCACACGGGCAGCTTGCCCGCAAAAACCACAACCCCGCTGGCGGAGGCGTAGACCGGGTCATGTGCATCTGCGTCACGGGGCAGGTTCAAATCCGCCCCGGTATGGTAGGACTCGCTGGATGTCCCAACGAAATACAGCCGGGCAAAGGGACTGGCATCCAGCCATTGTCCCGGCCAGACTTTTGTGCCCCGTCGTTCCTCCAATGTGCCAACCGGTGAGTCGAACCCATCAGCGTAGCCTTCTTGTGGCGTTGGTGTGGGGATGGGGGAGGGGGTAGTCACCCGTCGCCATCGCATGGCGTCAAACGCGATTTCTTTACCAGTTTCCCCGGTCAGATCGTTCAGGAAGACAGTTCCAGCACCATTGCTGTTTTTATCCAGATCATATATACCTAATGTGATCCACTGGTTGCTATAGCGCGACTGGTCAATTGGCACCATAACTTCGCTGGCCGCGCCTTGAACGCCATTGATTTTGAAACGCGCATTGGTAGTAGTTGCGTGCCTGGCCGGCACAAAGGTGGCAATTTCATATTTACCAGAAACTTGAAGTGCTGGCGACCAACCAACCCACACTTTACTGGAGCGGGCTTCTGTTGCTTTGTACTTCACTTCCCAGCCCCATGTTCCCTGGAAACTTAAGAACTCCTGTTGACCGGTGTATGAACCGCTGTTATACCCTGCATCACCTGGTTTTATAACAATCTCATCTGTGCCAGGTTCCGGCGTGGGTAGTGGTGTCGGTACTGGCGTGCCGGGTTTAATCGGCTGGTTGATAACCTGCCAGCGTGCTGGGGTGATCGTCCCCAATCGCCACCAGCTGAGCCCCGGTGATCGGTGACGCTGGGTAGCGAGTGTGATTGCAGTATTCATGTCAGTAGGGTTGGCATCCCCATCTAATACCGGGATGATTGTCTTACCGTAGTGTCCCCATACATCAAAAGCTTCTTTAAGAGCGTCTTCTGGTGTCTCGCGGAAAGTCGCCCAGTAGACCTGAGGATGCACACTATTGATGAACGGTGACCATTCCTCGGGGTAGACAGAGGCAAAGTGGTGGCTGCGTGGGTCTATGGACATGCCAATATGGAATGCCCCGGGGATCGCCCGCCGGATGCGCATCATATAGGGGCGGATGCCTTCTCGCCCGCCCTGCCAGAAACCGGCATATGGCTCAACATCCAGAATTAAAGACTTCACGCCAGGGCGCTTGCACGTTTGAATAATGATATTGGTTTCTGCTTCCAGGTGCGTGCCTTTGGGAACACACCAGGCATGAAATTCCATGCCATAGCGTTCTAACACAGCCACCCAGCGATCAATGCTTTCCGGCCCATCAATAGCCAGGGCGCGTTTGGTATCCCAGTAGCCTTGCCACTGCGCCCCACTGCGGTCTGTGGCGTCGCTGGTTTTCACCCAGAGCTGTGTTACATGCGGCGCTGCCATTTTGATATTACGAACAACATCTTCAATCGAAGTTTCGGGTAAAACATCACCTTTCCAATGCCAGATTGCAATTTTCCCATCATACGGGGTGGCCTGTTGAGGTGTAATGGGTGCCGGGGCGGTGATCGCTTCAAAACTAATTACGCTCGTGGCGACCCAACCAGCCAGATTGACCTGCTCCACCCATACCCAACCGCTGGTGGTACGCGAAGCAGGGTAATACACAAGAATCGTATTATTACGAATATCCCCAATATCTTGATAATTTGTGCCTGGACCAGTACGGAGATTAACATAAATTGCCCTGGCTTGGGCGATGACAACCTGACCATTCCCCGCTGTTGCCGGCTTGGGAACGGGAGGTGGGTATACACTCATGCGGTTTCCTCCTTTATGGAGCGAATAAATATATGCGCATCCTCTATTGCATTTTGCCCCCATTCACAATGTGAACAGGAACAAACTACTATTCGCAGATCAGATGAGGGTATTTTTAGGAGGGCTTCGTATTACTGCTCTGCCCCTGCCAACCTACCGGGTATAACGCAATGTCGAGTGCTGTCCAGAACCGGCGTGCCTCGATCTGGTCAAGTAGCAGCAACCAGACATGGTTGCCAACCCAGCCTGTAACCTCATAATTGCCATTGTCGAGCTTGTCTACTGTAACGTGAGTCGTAATCGTTGGCAAGTCTGTGCTGCGGAGCGGGGCAGTCATCACCATTGCTGTTACCATGTCCGATTTGTCGGGGAATAGGAGCTGCGTCAGGTTAAACCAAAGCATTTGTGCTGCTCGTTGAGTCAGCACCCGTGTCCAGCGGCTCGTGTCCTCAGCGATACCACCAATTACAATGGATTCGCCACCGGCCTTGCGACTAACAAATAGACTGTTTGAGAGTCCATAACTTGCTGTGGGCTGACGAGACATATCCCGGTTACCTTCCAAAAATCAATTGTTATGCTGGATGGTTAATCCTGCTTATCAAGTTTGGGGCTGGGCTGCGTTGTTCCCCACCCTTACTTAACGATTATCTTCCCATTCCCAGGTGTTACTTCTCCGATCACGCCTGATTCATCGCCGCCAGCCGCCAGGGCAGTGCAAACCGCATGACTATGTTCCGCTGGAACTGCCATGAGCAAACCACCAGAGGTCTGAGGGTCATACAGGAGCAGACGCTCAACCTCCTGGATTGGTTCCGCAAAGTTTACCCATTCGGTGAAATATTCCATATTGCGGAACATGCCCCCGGCGAAATGCTCTTGCTCGGCATAATGTCGCGCGCCGGGCAACCAGGGAATGTTGGCGTACTGGATATGGAAATCCACATTGCTCAGGTGTGCCATCTCATGAGCATGTCCGAGCAGGGCATAGCCCGTAATATCGGTCATCGCGTGAATGCCAAATCGCTGCGCGATACGGGCGGCATTCCGGTTCAACCGGCTCATGCTGGCAATAGCGGTTGCTACATGCCCGGGTTCGGCTTTGCTGTTTTTGAGTGCGGTTGTAATCACGCCGCTGCCAAGTGGCTTTGTCAATATTAATTTATCGCCCGGACGCGCACCGCTTTTTGAGATAATTTGGTCAGGGTGAACCATTCCAGTCACAGCCATTCCATACTTAGGCTCTTTGTCCGTGACAGTATGCCCCCCGGCAATCACTGCTCCGGATTCACGGACTTTTTCCGCGCCACCCCGCAAAATTTCAGACAGGAGTTCCAAGCCTAATCCGTCAGGAAAAGCGACTAGATTAATCGCCATGAGTGGTTCACCGCCCATCGCATATACATCGCTCAGCGCATTGGCGGCAGCAATCGCCCCAAAAGCATAGGGATCATCCACAACGGGCGGAAAAAAGTCCATGGTTGAGATAATCGCTTGCTCCGAATTCAGGCGATAGACAGCCGAATCGTCCGGGGCAGTCAGCCCGATGAGCAAATCGGGATAGTTTTCGGGTTGGAACAATCCTGTCAGCGGCTGCAAAACTTGCGCCAGGTCACCGGGACCGAGTTTGGCTGCTCAACCGGCACAAGACGCCAACGCTGTCAGTTTGACGTGTGTAAAATCCATACGAGTATCCAAATGAAAGGAAGAACCACTTTGCCAATTATAGAATGCCCACTGTTAATAGGCAACTGTTCTGGTGATGTCTACACAATTCATTGACAATAGTTTTTTAGCATAGCACTGCTAAACCCATATCATCGTCAAACTGAGCGGAAATCAACAAACGCACTGCTTCACTTTCGTGTTACTGGCTGTTGTTTTGCTGGGTGAACTGGCCTTCTAGTCGCACAATCAGACCCTCTTGTTCGGCAATTGTCTGGTCTAACTGGGCACTGACATCACCGATGATGGTTCCCAGGCTCGCCAGATCACCGTTAAAGTACCCCTGGAAAGTCCCTACCGCTATATTCATGGCATCCACCATCCGAAGCTGGGTGTTGAGGGCACAGTCCGGTACGGCAGCCACTGCGGTTGAGTCCCGCAGCGCGGCCAACTTGAGGATGTTACCATACATCTCGGCGCGTTCCTGACCAGCGGTTGCGTTCATTGTCGCGATGAAGTCATTTAGCGCGAATGATGTAGTTTGTAACCACCTTTCTAAGGTGTTGGCCTGGTCACATGTGCCAGACAGGGTGATTTCCGGCGGTGGATTCAGAGTCATTGGGGGGGGAGGCGTGGATTGGCTCGATTCATCTACTGTGCAGGCAGACAACAGGATCAATAAAAACAGTACAAACCAACGCAAGACCGGATTCATGGTGCCGCTGCCCCCTTAATCAACCTGGATGACGCCGAATGTGCATGAATTATAACTGCTGCCCAGAATGACTTCGAAATCGGCAGTGCGATTGGGATCGGGGTCATAGACGATGTTCTCTGGCCTGACATTCAGGATGTTGGCGATATCGTTCAAGCTGCTACCTTTGGTCTGGCCGGTGTGGTCTATAAGAATTGTATCCATATAATCCGTGCGATCAGCGCTGCCTGCTCCAAAAGCAAAGAGGCTATCCCATGCCAGTCGTTCGGCGGCAACTCTGTCCCAATTGGCATTCGTCGTGCCATTGTAAACAGCAATCCGGGCACCTTCAATCACGATCTGGCTCTCGGTTGGTGGTTGGTAGAAATCGTTCAGTAGTTCAACCATCGCGTCCGGGTTCGGCAGTTGAACGTTTGCGCCATCTGGGGCTGTCCAGGGGATGGTATGGTAGCCGCGCCCCAGTGTGAAACTCTCAATCTTGCTGGTATCCAGGCCGAGTGCGATTGGCAGCAGGCCGAGCATATCGTTAAACCCGATGTTCGTCTCAACAATCTCGATACCCTGACTCCACAAATTGGGGAGGTTCGCCAGTTGCCCGGTATCCCGTGTTTCGCGCAGAGCCGCTCGAAGAATCTGCTGCTGGCGACGTCCCCGGTCAAAGTCGGAGCTATTGTTTCGGGAACGTGCATACCATAAAGCGCTGCCACCATCCATGTGATAATAGCCGACGGGCAGCGTATAAAGATTGCTGTCTTCGGCCTTAATTGCCTCTGGTGGTGGGGGAGCGCTAATCAGCGGGTAATCCTGAATCGCGCAGTCTACGGCAATATCCACGCCGCCCAGTGTGTCCACGATTTCTTTGAACCCACTCAAATTGACGATGGCATAGTAGTGTACATTGATACCCAGGTTATAAAAGAGTGTCTGGCGCATCAACCCAAAACCGCCATCTGTCCAGGCAATTTGCTCTCCATGTGTATATGCCAGGTTAAGCCGCTGCATTGTCCAACCGGGGATATAGACGTACAGGTCGCGCGGCAGGCTGAGCATAGCGACTGTGCCGGTAGTACGATTAATTGAAACGATGATCATCGTGTCGGTACGGGTGACGTTGTCGTTTGTTAGTTCATCATCCCCGCCCATGAGTAAAATATTCACCAAGTCGAAACCGCGACGGTCAATGGCAGCCATCCGGGTTGGAATTGCAGTGGGCGCTGTTTGGTTGAAGTCCGGGTCAGATGGGAGCAGCAGGGTTGGTAGCGGTGGCGGTGTTTCCGTTGGTGTATCAGTTGGCGTTGGCGTACTGGATGGAGTGAAAGTTGCTGTAGGTGTATCAGTTGCAGTATTGGTGGGAATCAGCGTTGGTGTACTGCTGGGTGGTTCGGTAGGGGAGGGTGGCAAGGTATTCAAAGCCGGGAGTGTCACCACTGCCGAGCGGGGCGTATTGGTGACGAATACCTGCGCCACTGAAATCGCCACTTCAGTTGGTCTTGTGGTTGCCGTTGCTGTGTGGGTCGCCGTCGCCGTATCGGTAGGCGTACTGGTCACTGTGGCAGTAGCGGCATAGGTCGCCGTCACCGTATCGGTTGGCGCACCTGTCGCTGTGGCGGTAGTAGTATCGGTAGGTGTGGTCGTGTTGGTGGCTGTCGTGGTATAGGTTGGCGTATACGTTTCCAGTGTGGAGGCAATAGCGGTAACGGTAGCGGCATAACCATCATTCCGTTGACTGGCTTCTGACTGTTCACCTACGCGGCGCGAAATGTCCTGAGCGGCACTATAGCTGAACCAAATGATCCCTGCAATCAGTACCACTGGCAGTATGCGAAAGATGAGAAAACCGCCAATGCGCCATAACTTTGATTTCTTCTGCCCGTCAGCCAAAGTTTCCCTGCCCTTATCCGGTAAGCTACCATTCACTTCAACGCTATTCTAATCAGCGCAAGGAAGATTGTCCACCATGTATCGAAATGCTTTAGGCAAACGGCAGGAAGTTTGGGGTATCATAAAATGAGAGATAGATCAAATGTAATCGTATTAGGTGGATATGATGACACAAGCATTTCATGAAGCTACCAGCCGCTTGCAAATTATTCAGTCCTTATGTTTGAGCATGTCGTCACGACTGGAAGAAGACGCCGGGGCCATTACTATCCCGAAAAGCTATGAGTACGAAGGCCAATTGCAGGGGTTCAGGGAAATTGCTGACGATACTCACGAAGCGGTGACAAGCATCACTGCATCGCCATCGGGTGAGACAGTTCAAGCGGCGATTCAGGCGCTGGTCCGCAAGATAGAGAACCGCAAAATAATCAGCCAAGATGAATACAGCATCCACGAAAAATACAAACAAGACTACCGGGGGATGATGCTCTATTATCGTCCGATGGGTGTAGAAAGTGCGTGCAACAAAGTTCTAGAATGGCTGGCTGATGTGATTCAGGTACTCCATCTTTCAATCGAGCACCTTGAGACCAATCAGTAAGTCAGTATATTGCTGGTTATCTGCTGGGCAGCAACAGAATTTGCCCGACCTGTAGTAAGCGAGGATTGGGCAGGCAGTTCACAGCAGCGATTTCCGTTACGGTGGTGCCATAGTCCATTGCCAGGCGAAATACACGATCTCCTTGCTGCACTGTATAGGGCTGCCAGCTTGCTGGAATTGGCACCATGCAGCCTGGCGGACGCGGGTCGTTTACATTCGCGGTTGCCGTGATTGAAAAGGCCGGCGTGGGTGTTGGTAGAATGCCGGTAGCTTCCACTACCAACGTGGCAGTTGCAATCCTGGGTGTGAGGGTTCGTGTGGGTGATGGTTTAAGAGTAGGTATGCTCGTGGCAACCAGACTGCGTGCTGGTGACGGCAGGGCTGCCGGTTGGGATGAGGGTGGTATAACGTCTGTCAGTGTCGGCGCTGCTGTTGGTGATTGTTGGATGCTGATTGCATCTTGCACTGGTCGAGTGAGCACCAGGAATGCGATACCCAAGATTGTCACGAAAGCGGCAGCGAGTAAGATATAGTTCAGCGGCAGACGCGATGGGATCAGCACCATACCGGGAAAATCAAGTGGCGCACGGCTGCTGTGTGCGGCAGAAAGTGAGAATCTGGCACGGCGTTGACGCAGCCAGGAGCGCTGTTCAACGCGAATCTGGATGGGTATTTGCACGACCTGGCCGGGAGGTAACTGAACCAGAGGATGCCCCGGTACAACAAACACCCTCTTATCGGATGTATGCCCGGCGATAAAGATGTCCGCGTCAACCAGAGTATGATTTTGCAGGCACAGTATTGTGTTTTCGGGATAGCGTGCCTCGCGCGGATTTAGCCAGCCAGTCAGGATAGGCTGCGGTTTCAGGACAATCTGAAATGGAAGCAGTAGCGTGTAGTCATCAGCATTCAATCGATCATAGACTCGTAGTCCGCAATCGAATGATGCGGCTATCACATCCTGAGGAATATGAAGGACCAACTCTGTAGATCTGGTTTCGCCGGGAGTGAGTTCAATGACTTCATTCATTTCCACCCACTGTCGTGAGATACCGGCGACAATAAGTCGTACCTGTGCTGTTTGTTCCCCTTGGTTGCGAACCGATATCGGTACGCGAACTCGTTCGCCGGCTGCCATGTTCACTGGATTTATGCTTATCTGGGCGCTCAGTTGACCGCCGGTTTGCCAGTCCTTAGGCAGTGTGCCATCTCCGGCGGGGATGTGCTGCCGGGTATCCTGACTATGTGTTTCTGCGTGCGGGAAAGCGGGCATGACCTCAGTGCTTTCCCATTCCGGGGGCTGTACCGGTTGTCCTGCGGCGGATTCTTCATCTGCAGTTATGCTGGTTTCCTCTGCTATTTCCGATAGTACCATATCCTCCGGTGGGGGAAATGGTGTTTCTTCGGGGAGTTCAGTCACCACTTCGGGCGGTGTAGGCGGTGCCGCTTCATCAGATAGCTGCCAGGTTCCTAATACAGCCTCTTGCTCGTCTTCGCCCCAGTAGATCAACACTTCGCTCGGCGGAACAATTTGCTCATTGTCTTGTGTAACCGCTGCTGGGTGAACATGCTCCCGCTGGATAGATGCGCCGGTGATCTCCAGTGTGTCAAGTTCGAGCGTGTAACTACCGATGCTGACGCTTGCGCCGGGCTTCCAGTTGATCGGTGTCAGTGATTCGGCAGGCTCGCCCTGTAATCGTATTGAGTCCTCCTCGCCAAGATTCGTCAACAAGACTTGCCCGGAAGTGGAAAGCAGCAAGCGGGCATGAATAGGTAGAATATCGAGACCATTCAGGATAAGATGAGCGGTATTGCTGCTCCCTATCAGCAACGGCTTGCTACTGAGTTTGATGCGTAGCGTTTTACCGTCGCTATGGGTGGCTGTGACTTGGTAAATCAAAGGGTTTTCATCACGCATCATCAGATTTATCCGCCAATCCATTTCACGAGACCTTCGATCAGGGTGCGAATTTCGCCAACCTGTTGGGGAAGGGACACGCCATAAAAAACCAGACGGGCAGCGACAAGGACAACAATTGCCCACACAAACATTGTGCCGAAAGGTATCCGCCGCTGCTTTCGAAAAATATACGTTCCGTTACAGCGTTCGACCATGCCCGATGCTGCATGTACGGTCAGGCTATAGACGAGACGGCTCCGATTTTGTCGGGCGTCACGCGCTGGTTTGAATTTCAGCCTGATCACCTGCTCCTCGCCCGGCAGCACATCGAGCTGGGGTTTTTCGGGCGTGATAGTGAGGACATCCGGCGCTTGCACTTCAAAGGTGAATGTCTCGCGCTGGTTGCCGTAGTTTGCGACCGTGAGTTCGGCACGGCGGCGCCGGTGGTGCGAAATCTCGCTGGGGCGCAGTGCGACGGCAAACCGCGTCATAGCGACAATGCGTACCTTGAGTATCTGGATTGCACTAGGAATTTCGGGCTGATCGGATAGGACCTCAAGGGCGATCTCGTGGGTTTTGCCACCCACGGTGCCGACTGGCGGGGCGCTTACTATAAAGTCAAATGTATAGGTTTCGCCTGGGCGCACAATTTGCCCTGCCGGTAACGTGTACCAGGCTTCAGAGATGCCCGGCCCTGGTTTTGCACGCAGTTCATAACGCGCTAGCGGCGCATTTTCGGGCGTTACCTGTACCTGGATATACTGTGGTTTGCCCGGCTCTATATAGATAATCGCCGGAGAGAGTTGCACATGGACAGCCGGCTTGTTGCGGCGGTTGTGTACTTCATTTAGCAGGTTCACTATTTGGTCGGCGGTGAATATCCCGGCATCTGCTTCTGGTTGGCTGCTGACCAGGTCGGCAATTTGTAAGAGGAAACCCCGTATCTGCACAAACTGACTGATGTTCCACAGGACTCGTTCCTGCGGGGAAAGCCGCACACCATCTATATACGTGCCGTTAGCGCTTTGCAGATCAGTGATATATAGATTCCCGCTCTTGTCGCAATCTATACGGGCGTGGCGGCGCGAAACGGTGTGCTGGTCGAGTAGCAGATCCACGCCTTCTTCTCGTCCAATGATGACGGAAGTTTTCTCGAAGCCGACAGCGTCCTGGGTGCCATCGGGCTTCATAATCATCAGATTGAAGCGAGTCGTGCGCGTTGGCGGATACCGTTCGTCCAGTGCCGTCATAATTATGCCGTTTGCCTGGGCGATAGCGCCAAGCGCCGCGCCACCAACCCGTTTTGTATCCATCTGCATAGTGGAAATTGGCCCAAAGCGTAGTTCGCGTAAAGCGCTGCCCATTTCACTGGCCGATTGAAAGCGCTCGGCCGGGTCTTTCGCCAGCGCTTTCAGTACGATGTGATCCAGTGTGGGCGGGATACCCGGTATTTCCTGCGATGGCGGTATGGCTGGTGTGTAGGCATGTTGGTTGAGGATTTCCAGCAATTGTGGTGACTGGAATGGGACATGTCCCGTGATGAGTTGGTAGAGGATAATTCCCAGGGAGTAAATATCGGAACGGCGATCTGGCTTGTTGTTACCAAAGCCGAAATGTTCCGGTGACATATATTTGGGTGTTCCGACGACACTGGTTGAGCGCAAAGATTCAGGGTTGACGATCTGGGCAATACCGAAATCCGTCAGCACGAAGCGTGCCATTTGGCCTTCGGAAACCGGATCAAGCAGGACATTCGCGGGCTTCAGATCAAGGTGCAGGATATTCGCGTCATGGACATACCCTAGCGCAAACGCGAGATTCTCGATCATCTCCAGGGAAGCACGCAGGTCGAGTAAGCCACCAATCTGATTTAGCGCATCCTGCAAGTTGCCGCCGCGTATCAACTCCATCACAATCAACTGGTAATGTTCGAAGCGGTACGTGTCGTAAATGTCTACAATATTAGGGTGTTGCAGCCTCGCCAGGATAGCGACTTCTCGTTCAACAGTGCGTGTTTCTTTTGGGTCACCCAGCTTAATATATTTCACCGCTACCAAACGTTCCTTGATACGTGGATGGCGTGCCAGATATACCAACCCATAACTGCCTTCACCCAGGCGTTTGATGAAGTGATACCCTTCAATAGTTCGGTTAATTAACGGATCAACATTGGTGAAGTCTGGCACAACCACGACTTAAGACTCCTCTACTTCGTATGACTGGCCTATCCTGCTCAGTAGCTCATTCTACTTCTGCCGTTGTGTCTGGCACAGGTGTCACTTCTGCTGTTTCCTCTGGTGGCTGCGTAGCAGTGGGAGTATGCGTCGGCGGTGGAGTATAGGTAGCCGTTGGCGGTACTGGTGTATGAGTAGCCGGCGGCACAGCAGTATGGGTAGGTGTTGGAGGCGGGTTTGTGCTGGTCGGTATAAGTGTGTTCGTTGGGGCGGGCGTTGTGCTGGCATCCGGTGGGCCAGATGGCGCTAATGATTGGTTGTTACTTGCCGGCTGGTCAGGACATTCAACAATGCGGGTAGTGATGAAGGCCGTTTCTCGGTGGTCAGGCGCGAAGGCACGTACAACGATGTTGTGTCCAACACTGGTGCCGGAAGGCACCTGGCTGATTGCAAACTCAAACACGCCCTGAGAAGGGGATGTGACCGGCGAGTAAGCGACAGCGCGGGTAGTTGAGAAATCACGACCTTCCGCTGTAACTGAACCCGGTGGTACTAAAGACGGTATCTGCGCTTGCAGCCGCACGACATAGCCGAGTGATGGCACGGATTGACAGGTCGTCAGCGCCATTTCCGCCGGTGGAGGAATAATCCACGTTAAATTGCCCCGGCAGTCCACAATACGAATTGTTGTGATTAAGTCGTATTGCCCACCTGCAATGTCCACTGCCGTAAAGTGAATGGTGTTTGTTGCTGAGTCTACCGGTGGTAGCACGGACGCATCAATATCCACACCGTACGACCCTGGCCCGGTGATACCTGGGCGTACAATGAGCGGATACGATGCCCCCTCAACATCAATAACTGCCAAGACATTGTTGACTGCCTCTGGCAACGACGCCCGCACAGTGCCGCTGGTGCGCTCCGGATTCGCGGGGCAGGTGGCATTGCTGCCTGCTATAACGCTATCTGGTAAGGTCTCCCAATCAAAACTGAGTGTGCAGTCCTGTATCTCGATATTCGTGTCAACCGTGTAGATCTTATTTCGCTGGTCATGTACCGTAACCTGAATCATCGCAGGGCCAGTATATGTAACACCCAGCCCGCCAGGATCAAACATGATGCTGTAGCGTCCGCTCCCTTGCGGCACTACGGATAATGCCTGATTCAGACTCCCGCCGCTCACTTTTGCAGTGACTCCGGCATCATCAACCACACTGGGAACAGATACTGTGATAGTGCCTGAGACTGATGATGGGGTAGACGGGCAAAGTGCATTGTCCGCAGAGACGATCCCGCCAGGTTGTTGCGACCAGGTTACATCCAGACTACAGGTTACGATATTGAATTGAGCAGTAAGTTGTTTTTGTTCCTGGCGTTTGTCAGCTGCTGTCACAGTAATTGTGCCGCTTGTATCAGAAACTCCGCTGAACTGGGCATCCTCCAGGTCAAGTGTGAATGTATAGCGCCCGCCGCTGAGTGTTTCGACCTGTAAGGGGAAGTCCTGGTCGCCAAAGCGAACGGTGGCGGCTACCGACTCGACACCCGCCTGGCTTGTCGCCCGTACTGTAACCGGCGAACTGCTGCTGTTTTGCGGACAGTAAAAATTGTCGAAGGTCATTTGCGCCGGGGGCCGTTCGACCCAGCTTAATACCAGACCGGTTGGTGTGGCAGTGGCCGGCGGGGTGCAGCGGGTGAGTGAAAAAGTTGTGCTGAGGGTAGCTGAGCGACCAGCTGCATCCTGAGCCGTAACACGCACAGTGCCACCGCTGCTGCTTGCCGGGACATCGCCCGGAATTTGCACGCCGAACGTGTATAGGCCAGCCCCGCCGCTAGAGACAACTGGTTGCGATGTATCGCGCCCCTCTATCGCCAGTTCCGCTGTCACCCGGGTAATGCCAAAACCACTTACAGCACGAACCATAACCTGGGCATTCGATGGGATGCCATCACATATCATGCCGGTCATAAGGCTGGGCGGCAAGGTATCCCATTCCAGGCTTAATGGTGGGGTGCAGGCATCGCCTAATCCGTCGCCATCGCTATCTGCCTGGTCAGGGTTACTGACTGATGGGCAGTTGTCAACCGCATCGCAGACTCCATCCGCATCTGCATCCGAACAAGGTAAGCAAATGCTTTGCCCTGCATAAATCGAATCGGGATCATCAATGCAGTTGACTCGGGCGGCCAGGGAAAGGCTCACCCCAGCCGACTGTGCCAAACTGTAGAGAGTATCACCCGGCTGAACAACCTGATTCGGCCAACCGTAGGCGGCACACTGTGAGACACATACGGGGATATCTGTTGCAGTGGGCGTTGCGGTGGCGATAACCGTCCGGGTTGGCAGGATTCCCGAATCATCAAAGACAACCGGGGTTGATGTTCCAGGTGGCGTTTCTGTCGGAAATGGCGTACTGGTAATCTGCTGGACAACCGCGATAGGAGACGGTGGCGTGGGCGTGATTTCACCTATAATGCGCGGCAAAATCACCGTTGGCAGCGATATCGTTGCAGCAAGAAATAACAGTAGCAGCGCCCAAAGGTGGTAAGGCGGGCGAATCTGCACGCTGGTTTCCAATCGGTCAAACAGGCCGCTGGTCGTGAAAGCCGTGAACTCAACCGGCAAGCTTGCGCCCAGGAAGTACACACGGTTGGGCAGCGCGGTTACCTGTATGGAAGTGGTTGTGCCGGGCTGTGCTGTCGCTTCGGATGGATCGAGCAAGAACGCCAGTCCTGCGCCGGAAGCATACCCCTCAAAATAGACATGTTCACTCTGTATACCTTCATACGCCAGTGACAATCGAGATGGGATGCCTGCTCTGAGACGCGCCGCACTGCTTTTCAGCTCGAAATGAGCGGGTGTTTCCCCAGCAGTAACAACTTCCAGCGTGAGTGTAACCGAGCCGATTTGCAGTGTGTCGCCCGGTTGCCATACATAGCCGCGATTTGCTGCCAGACGATTTCCGTTGAGATAAGTGCCGTTTTTGCTGCCCAGATCAATGACTTGAACATAGTCGTTAATCTGGCTGACCGACATATGGTGGCGTGACAGGTATTTCCCGCTTATCTGGAAATCCGCTTGGCGCGATGAACCAATCGTCACCGGGCTGGTGCCAGATAATTGAAACGAACTACTGCTTCCTTCTTCACTTGAAGCAAGAATGCGGAATGTGCGATTTTCGGTTCGCTCAACCATAAAAGCGGAAATCCCCAAATTTACCCTTTTTATTATATCCTTTTTGGGAATTTCCCGCTTCTTTGGTGAACGCGGATTTCAAGACACCGGACGGTGAATTTCAAGGATTGTTAATGATGACCGGGATAGTACAAGTCGGGATTACCTCACTACTGTTTGCCAGAACAGTGAGTCGTACCCAATACACCTCCGGGTCAAACCGCCTGGTGTCGAGCATACCCAGTGTTCCCACTGTGACAGACGCTTCTGACCGGCTGTAAAAGTTATATACATCGGCATAATTGGGGCGTATTTCGATCTTGTAGTACCAGAAATCATTTACAGTGGCGCTCCCAACGAGCGTAATGAGACCGCTTATCGTCTGGCCTGCTCTCAGGTTGGTAATCCGCGCTCCTTCATAGGTGCAGCCCTCAACAGCCAGTGTCCCGGTTGGTCGTGTTCCGGAGTAGGGCGGTTGGATGAAATTGCGGCCCTGTGGCTGCCGGGGGACATAAAGCAGTGTCCCAGCGAAGATGCTGTTGATGTTTTCTAAACAGTTGGCTGTTTGTAGCCCACTAACGCGGCTTCCGCTGGCCTGTGCGATAGAAAATAGGGTGTCACCAGCCTGGACGACATAAACCACCCAGCCCGATGGTGGCGTGCAGTGCTCGGGTGAAACCGCTGCTGCTATAGGACTTGTCATGGCGGTTGGAGTTGGCAGAATTCCCAGGCTCTCGGTAACGCTCATGATTGTAGGCGTTGCTGAGGGGATTTGCGTGGCAGTGGCCGGCGGGGTGTTGGTAGCGGTGGCAGTGTGGCTAGGAGTCTGTGTTGGTATTCGTGTTACCGAAGGTTTCGCCGTAGGCAGAGCGGTTGTACTAACTGGCCTGGGGGTCGCCGATTGCTGGCTCACAATCGGTAGTGGTGTGGCCGATGGTGGCAGTGGCGTGGTGGATGGTGACCGCTCGGTAGCCGAAAGAGATGCCACTAGAACAATTCCGGTGCGGGTTGGCTGTAGCATTGCGCTGGCCGTTGCCGTCTGGTCGGCATCTGGTATGTTAGAAAGAGACAGGACGATAGCGAACACAAATGCGAAGGCTAAAATACCAATCGCTGCGATGGCGACGACAATTTCGTTTCCAATGTCGCGTGGCATTAAAGTGTCTTAAACCTCCAACTCTGCGCTGACAGGAAAGGCGACATAAAAGATGCTTCCAGTGCCGGGGCGGGTTTCTAACCATAATGCGCCATTGAGGACTTCGGCGAGCGATTTCGCGATGGATAGGCCAACCCCCGTATCACCTAAACCCTGAATCAATGGGTTTGACGCCTTATATTTACGTGAGAAAACCCGCTGTAAGTCTTCGTGATCAATACCACCGCCGCTGTCCTCCACTGAAATCAGAATGCTGTCTCTCGGTTCGGAAAAGGTTTTGCTGTGTGTTAGCTTAACCTCCTGGCGATGCGCAGAGATATAGACCCGCGTGTGAGGGGGGGAAGCCAGATAAGCATTGGTAAGTAGTTCTGTGACAATCTGCCCGACGGCATCGCGGTCAGCCCGCAGGGGTGGAAGATCATCTTGCAAGTCAAAGCTAAGTGTCAGCCCTTTTTCGCGGAACTGAGCGGCTGAGAGTGTAAGGACGTCTTCTATAATTTCAACGATGTTTACCGGCTCAGGCACCAAGCTCATGTTACCTTCGTCCAGTGCCACCATGCGTGTCAGGTCATCCAGCATGAATGTAAGACGTGTGACATTCGCGGCGATACGCTGTAGGAATTTACGCTGCATTTCCCCCAGGATTCCGGCAGATTCGTCAATCAAGAGGTCGGTGTAACCGACAATGGAAGTCAAAGGCGTGCGCAATTCCTGAACTGTTCCCAGTACCTGGTCACGATTGCCGATCACAGCGGGCGCAATGACATTATTGGCTGGTGGTGGAACGTTGGCACGCTGTTGGGCGGCCTCAAGAGCGGATTGCGTCTGTCGTAATTCCTGTTCGAGCTGCATTTTTTGCTGGGAGACTTCTTCAATCATCCGGGTCAATGAACTGACACCATCCTCGCCCAGCTGTTTCAACCGGTCTCGATCGCCGTCCAGGCGTGCCATAAGCTGGTCACGCTCGGTAGAAACCATCTGATTTTCGGCAACCAGGCGATCCCGTTCCGAAATGAGTTCCTGCCGTTGCAGGTCGATTTGTTTCACCTGTTCGCGCAGTTTGACCTGATCTTCCTGGTTTTCACTAAGTTCCATCTGATACCCGGCAACCTCGGCTAAGAGGCGGGCGCGGTGCTGTTTGATGGCACTCATGTTGGCGACGGCCTCATCCCGTTCTGAGCGATATTGGTCTCGCATTCGGGTCAAGGCTTCGCGGTCTGCAGCCAGATTCTTGATTTCGGATTGTAGGGTTTGAATGCGTGTTTCACGTTCTTTTTGTTCAGCCAGGTGTGTTTCAAGCTGTTTTCGCTCTTTGAGTAACGCATCGCGTTCCAGGGCCAGGGCGTCATTGCGTGTTTGCAGTTTGGCACGTTGCTCCGCCAATTGGCTGATAATCTGTGCAAGACCATCTTCCGTGTTTTCAATACCCAGCGCTTTGAGTTGCGTTTCAATATCGTTGAGTTTGTGCTGAAGTTGGTCACGCTCCTGTTCCAGGAGAACTTTTTCCTGTCCCATCTGGTCAGCCATATTTTGCATGGCCTGTGGTAGTATGACCGCTTGGTCGCCGGATCGTAGCATTTCCAACTCACTTTGCAGACGTTGGCGCTGTGAGTCAAGGTCCGTCTTTTCGCGTTTCAGGCCCTCGATCATTGTTCTGAGAACACTCTCGTTGCCAGAAGCTGTCGCGCCGGCCAGTGCTGTTTCGGCCTCTTGCAGGCGGGCTGCCAACCGGTCACGCTCTTCACGCAGAGTCTGATGCTCATCATTGAGGGCAATGATGCGCTGTGAAACCGACAGTCCTTCTTCCGTGTCGCCAAGTACCTGGGTAATCCGGCTTCGTTCATGGTCCAGTTCGATTTGCAGCTTCGTGATTTGCTGGGTTAGTTCGCTCACTTGCTCGCGAGAGAAGGCCAGGCTGGCTTGCATTTCTTGGTGGGCCGCCAGTACAGTGCCATCTTGCACATCTTCCAATGATGTCCCCTGGAGCATTGCATGGATAGCGCGTTCTTCCGCTTTAAGGCGGGCGTCACGGGCGGCATAACTCAATGAAAGCAGATTCCCCGCAATAATCGCCATACCTTTAAGCAGTTCGCTTTCTGAGTCTTCCAATTCTTTACCGGCATAGGGCATGGCGATGATCAGAACAGCCATTAACTCTCTGCCACTGACCAGCGGCTGGAAATATGCTGGGCCAACCTGCTCAACGTCCAGGCGGGTATAGAGGTCTTTCAACTCATCCAGATTTCTATCGGGATATAGGGGGCGCTGTAATTGGCGCTCAATCGCGTTCACCAGTGTGGGTTGCTGTTCAAGGTTTAATGCCAGTGCAGAAATCGGTGTGTCCAATACGCGGTTGTATGCAAATGAGATGTCGGCATAGTTGGCATCTTGCAGAGTAAGCAATACCCCCACATCGGCCTTTAAGGTATCCACAACCGTAGTAACAACCCGTTTCGGGATGTCTGACGGGGCTGCACCCTCCAGAATCATACCCAGGGTACGCAGCAGATGAACCGAATCGCGCTGGATTGGTGAGATGGTAGGTACATTCGCGGGGGTGGGCAGCAGCGATTGGCGCAGCCCTATGGCTGGCTGTTCCGCGTGCGACTCGGATGGCAACGGCGTCAGCTCGCCAGTTGCAGTCAGTACATCCCCTTCGAGGTTGCGAATGACCGTCCGGTAAATAATGGCAGGTACGAGAATGAGCGCACCCAGGAATGCAAGTCGCGCCGGGCCGGAATAATGCTCAATCAGGTTGCCCTGTGTGATTTGCAGAATTGATCCGCCGTAACCCAGCAGGAGTACCGTGAAAAATACCAGTTTGAGTGGGGCATCAGTGATAAGACGGAAGTAGACCACTGTGAGAATTATGCCCAGAAATGCTAATACTGCGGGGGTGAATGTCCAGGCGATGCCGAGGCCGCTCAGGTTGAAATCAATCGTGCTGACTTGTCCGGGCCATTCCAGCGCAGTGATGGTGTAGCCCGATACGACAATCACCAGGAAAAGCAGCAGGATGATATTGGGGGTGCGCCCCCACCGGGTGTGGTCAGCTGTGAGGAATGCCCAGGTCAACA
Source organism: uncultured Chloroflexota bacterium (assembly GCA_937974245.1). Classification (GTDB taxonomy): domain Bacteria; phylum Chloroflexota; class Anaerolineae; order Aggregatilineales; family Phototrophicaceae; genus JACKCG01. The sequence goes on from CALJKV010000106.1 coordinate 73,410, forward strand.
GGAGAATGGCAACCACATTCACCGCACGCTCAAGGGGCGGAATGATTGTAAGAGCATCCTGGTTAGTCAGCAGGGCAAACATGGCGCCGAGCATAAGAACAACCCAGGCAACCGTGATACCCAGCGATGCCAACACATACCGACCTAAGTCACGATGGGACTGAAAATTCAGATGGCGACTCCACGCCATGAATAGCCCCATTTGGCTGATTGCGATCACTGCCAGAAAGAAGAGGAGATCGCCGGGCGGTCGTACAAAGATGTTTAGGAAGTCACTGGACAAAGTATTTCACCTGACCGAAACTCGAACGCCAAATGAGATTGAAAACGGAACCGAATAAGTGTTTCCACCGTATAGTCTTAGAAAATACCGATTATGCATGCGAAAATAATGCGATTTATGCTCATTGGTTAGTATAGCATATTCGGCATTTTGCGCTGATCGAAGGCCCAATAAGATGAGAGTTAATGCAGGGCTTAAGTCGTTCAGCGTTGACGCCACTCTGTTCGATGGTTACACTAAGCGACAGTGTGCAGTGCACCAATTGGTTTTGGGATAAGTGAATTGCAGCGAATCGTGATGAATGACAGACCATTGATGCACCGCCTGGCTATGATACTGCGCCGGATGCCATGGTTAGTTACGTTGGCTTATTTTTTATGGCGTTGGCGGCAGGCCAAGTTTTCCGCCGGTGTCGTTGCGGTGATTTTCGATGATCAGGGGCGCATACTTCTGGTGCATCACGTATTTCACCCACATAATCCCTGGGGATTGCCCGGCGGGTGGGTAGGACACAACGAAGCCCCGGATACAACGCTGGTTCGCGAATTATCGGAAGAGCTGGAGTTGCAGGTTGAGGTCGGGCCGCTGGTGGCAATGCAACTCACCGGACGCTCGCACATGGACTACGCGTATTTGTGTACACCAAAAAACCCGATTGGAGCAGTGAGTCGTGAGCTGCTGGGTTACAAATGGCAGGACGTTTCACAATTGCCCCGGTTGTATGATTTTCATTATCGGGCTGTTCAGCAGGCATTAGATGTGATAAGTGTAGCGGACTCAACGCGATGACTGTAACCGGATTAGGGACACGGCAGCGTAAACGTCGCCGACTGCCCATCATTCAGATCGTGTCAGTGCTGATGCTTCTAGCTGCAATTGCCATGTTTGTGATCGAATTAGTTGGATTTAGCCAGCAGCAGGAACGTCTCCCGGCAGATGTGTCGGTGGCAGGGGTGCGGGTTGGTAATCTGCTGCCACGAGAAGCGACTTCATATCTGGATGAAGCCTACAACCAGCCAGTGGTATTGTACTATCGTGAGAATCCGATTCTACTGGATCCTTCAGTTGTGGGTTTTCGCAGCAATAATGAGGTAATGCTGGCTTCCGCCCGGTCTACGCGGGATGTGGAAGCCAGTTTTTGGCTGCGCTTCATCAACTATCTCCTTGGGCGAGAAGCTGCGGCGGTGATAGATATTCCTCTTTCGGCAGACTACCAGCAGACCCTGTTGGAGCAGTATCTGCGCGATATTGCTACTCGGTACAATCGCACGGCTGGTGATGCGGAATTTGACCTGCAAACCCTGACATTGCGTTCCGGTTCTGGCGGTTATGTTCTGGACGTGGATAGTGCAATCCCCCTGGTTGATGCGGCATTGCGCAGACCGGATAGTCGGGTTGTTGAGCTTCCCATTATTGAGGCAGTCGCACAAGGTGGGAACATTGACACACTCAGCGCAATGATTGTTGCCTATCTTGACTCTCAGGGCTTTATCTATGATGGGCAAACCTCAGTGGGTTCGGTGTTTATTATCGATTTGACCACCGGAGAGGAAGTCAATATCCTGGGCGATGTCGCCTTTTCCGCAGCTAGCACCGCGAAAATTGAGATTCTGATTGATTACTTCCGGCATTTATGGTTCCCTGTGCCACAGGATGAAGCCTATTTGATGGCGAATTCGCTCCTGTGCAGTAACAACTCATCATCTAATCTCATGATGGAGATTATTGGCGAACGTAGTGGCGGGCAGCGTGATATATTTGCCGGCCTCCAGGATATGGTGGAGAATACAAAGTATATTGGCGCGGAAAACACGTTTATCACTGCGCCGTTTGTATTAGGAATTGAGGGGCAGCAGTTCGGTTCGGTTCCGGCGCCCCAGACCAGCCCGAATGCTAACTTTAATACCAGCGCCGATCCTTATAACCAGACCACAGCCGAAGACATGGGGACGATGTTCACCATGATGTATGATTGCGCCAACTACGGGTCTGGGCTGATGGCGGCCTACCCCGATGGCGAATTTACCCAGACAGAATGCCGCCAGATGTTGGAACTCATGAGCGCCAATGATCTATTGCGGCTTCTTCAGGGTGGGATACCGGCAGGTGTACGGATTTCACATAAAAATGGTTGGATTTCCGATATGGTGGGTGATGCTGGAATCGTCTATCCCCCTAATGGACGCAACTACGTTATTGCTGTCTACCTTTGGGAACAGGCGGAGTTTCAGGACTTTAACCGGCTATGGCCGCTGGTGGAAGGGGTTTCACGGGCTGCCTGGAATTACTTTAACCCGGAGACACCTCTGGTTGCGGCGCGTACCGATCTGCCTGAGACCGCTCAGGCGTGCGACAACTTTCTACCACCACCCGACTTGCTCGATTTGAATAACATCAATGGCTGGCGTTCGCAGTAGATTACAGCGGGGGTAATCCCGTTGCTTTTTACGTGCGTCTGCGCTTGACCATTATGAGTTGGTTGCGTCCTTGCCATGTATACCGGACTTCATCCATTAACTGCTTGATAAAGTAGATGCCCCACCCCCCGGTTGTGCGCTCGTGCAGGGGAGTAGCCGGATTGGGTGATGGGCGAATCAGTGGGTTGAACGCGGGGCTGTCATCCACGATGATGATTGTGAAGGCGCGGGCATCCGATTGACAGATGATGTCAATCACCTTGTCTCCGCCTTTGAATTGGTAGCCATGTTCAATAATATTCGTGCAGGCTTCATCCACCGCTAATTGACAGTGATAAGCAGCGCGTTCATCAAGGCCGGCTTGTTGAGCGACACTGCCAACGAACTCGCAGGCCACCGCGATTTGCTCTAATAGGCCGGGTATTCTTATTCGCGTTTCTTGGCTCATCGTACGCTTCCCGGTCACTCATCTGCGGAAAATAGAAACTGGTGTTTAGTAACTCCCCAGCGCTTCGGCCTGGGTAGCGAAGATGCGAAATATACTATCTAATCCCGCCATTTCGAGTACTTCACGGACTCTTGGAGAAGGTTGTGCCAGACGCACATCACCTTGCCCCTGTACTTTCTTAAGCGCGGATACGATTTCGCGCAGCCCGGCACTGCTCATGTAGTCAACTCTAGAAAGGTCGAGTACCAATTGAATATGGCCGTTGTCGATTTCCCCGGATAGGGATTCGCCGAGTTGGTGCGCATTCATACTATCAATACGTCCACTCACTTCAACGAGGGTGATTTGCTGTTCGATAGAAACGTTGATGTCAAGCATGGCATTACACTCCTGACACAGGTGAACTGGTGAAGCGACTTTCCAAATAAGCGTGAAGGAAAATCGAGCCTGATGAAAATAGAAGAACTTGACTCATTTTAATGAATTTTGTACATAAATGCCACCGCGAAGCACAAATCGAGGGAATGCTCTGTTCACTGCTTTCTGGAAGGCGGTATAATAATCTTAACTTCAGGTGTGAAAAGGCAGTTGGAATTTATGGATTGGGGTTCATTCATTTTATTGATGGGGAGCTTCACAGTCATTATGCTGATGGTGCAGCGGGCGGAGAAGCGGCGGCGCCTGGTTGTCGCGCTGTTCATGCTGGTGATCGGTATTCTGATTCAGCGTTACGCGGCATCCTGGGGGCTGCATACTGAGGCTCAGATTGGGTTTGTTGTCGCGTTGGTTCTGAACTTTCTGTTTTGGATGCTGATAGGCCGCTATAATCCGGTGGGCAGCAGCGACGATATTCAGGTGCTGGGGCTGGATGACTGAATCTTCCTGAAAAACAGAAGAAAACAGGCCATTTAAAAACTGTTTCTTGGCTGAATTCAGATAAATTGATTCCGGTTGAATTTAAAGAGGGGCAGTCTCACTAAGTGCTTCATCCGGTAAATCAATTAAGTAACGAAGCAGCAGATTCGTAGGGACACTTTTCTGGGTGTCCGCCGGACGGCAAAAATGCCGTCCCTACGCCTGTTCTTGCGAAACTTACCGGACGCAGCACTAAGATTGCCCCTCTTTGTTTTCCTCTTCAGCTGACTTGTTGTTAGCCGATGATATTGAGCGGTATGACATCGGCAGCTTGCAGTGTCATCACACTAATCCGCGCCGCCACTGTTTGCGCTAACTTGTGGAAGGCCTGACCAGCGGGGTTTTCTGGCTCTACGATTACGATGGGACGGCCAAAGTCTCCACCCTTACGAACCTCGGCATTAAGCGGGATGCGCCCCAGGAAGGGAACACCACGTTCGGTTGCCAGTTTCTCTCCGCCACCTTCGCCAAAGAAATCACCAGCCATATTTTCCACGATACCCAGGATAGGAACATTCAGTGTCTCGAACATCGCCAGACTGCGGAGCGCATCGGAAACGGCCACGTCCTGCGGTTGCGTGACGATAATCGCCCCGGTTAGCGGGAAGGATTGCGCCAGGGAAAGGGGCGCATCACCCGTGCCGGGCGGCAGGTCAACGATCATGTAATCAAGCTGCCCCCAGTTGACATCAGTGAACATCTGGCGAATCGCGCTGTGCAGCATCGGCCCGCGCAGAATCATCGGTTTATCCGGTGTGGTGAGGAATCCGGTGCTCATCAATTTGAAGCCATAAGCTTCCATCGGCTGCATTTTGTCATCAATAACGGGCGGTCGGCCATATCCCAGGCCGGTCATGGTCGGCAGGTTGGGATTGAGAATGTCGCCGTCAATCAGGCCGACCCGTGCGCCCGCTTCGGCCAGCGCCGCCGCGAGGTTGGTCGAAACAGTGCTTTTGCCAACGCCACCTTTGCCGCTGGCGACCGCGATCAAGCTGCGCATCGGCACATCGAGCAGGCCGTGAATTTTACGATCTGTCGGCACCTGAGAATCCCAGCGAATCTCCAGTTTAGCGATACCGTCTACTTTGCCGATCACGGCTTCATCACATAGCCGCACAAACACATCTTTGAGCGGGCAGGCCGGGGTCGTAAGGACAATTGTGAAACGCGCCGTATCGTCTTCAATCGCAAGATCGCGCACCATGTTCAGGCTTACGATGTCGCGATGCAGCTCTGGTTCAATGACAGTGCTGAGTGCAGCCATCACTTGTTCTTGTTGATTGCTCATTCATACTCCCATGTTTTGTCTTTGTCCACAATAAAATAATTATAGCGCAGATAAGAGAAATTATGCAGGGCTTTTAGTCACATTTCGGTTTATGAGGTCCAGTTATTCATCACCTGGCGGAGGATGGCGAACTCGCCGATATGGTAGGCATTGTGATCGGCTACCAACAGGATTTCCCGCAGAATGGTATGGCCGTCATAACCATGCGGAATCGGTGTGTACAGGTCTGTCGCCGGATTTGTGACCAGTTCGATAAGTGTCTGTAAGTTATCCCGAAATGCCTGGAGTGTATTATTCCATGCTATGGCATCGGCCTGGGCATCGGGAGACGGCCAGTATCCAACCGGCCACTGTGGGGAGACATGTTTCGGGTTGCGGATGTATTCCAGGATATCCCACTGTGCAATATTCAGGTGTTCCGCCAGGTGCCAGGGAGTATAGCTGACATTCGGTGGGCGAGTGTTAATGTGTTCCATAGGGAAGTTCGCCAGCGCATCTTCAAACGTCAGGTGAGCGCCTTTGCCTTGTAGCAGAGTAATAAGATGTACGCGGAGTATCTGGTCAGAAGTCACAATCGCCACCTCCCGGGTTTCAAGGCGGATACGCTAATTAAGAGGGGCGGTGTTGGCCGCCCCTGTTCACTGTTTGTTATTCCTTGTTGGCTTTCTTCTCGCGAATTTTGGCGAGCATAGCCTGTTTGTCGAATTTGGGTTTCTTGTCCCCACTGGCCGCTGTTGTCTCCGCTGGTTTATTGGCGGAGGGTGCTGCCTTTTTCGCTGGCATCGCTTGAGGCGCTGCCGGTTCTGGCGCTTTGGTTTCAGCCAGTGGTTCCGGTTTTAGCCACATATTTTCAATGGTGGGCGCGGTAGTTGGCTGCCCGGCTTTCTTAAGTACTTTCGCGATGTCGTTGTGTTCCCACTGCCCACGACCAACTGCTTCTTCCAGGGCGGTAGTAGGAGCGATGGTCTTCCAGTAGCTAACTGGCTTAGAGAGCCGCTTCTTGTCATAAATATGCACTGCCGTGCGATCATAACTCGCCATTTCATAGTCATGATCCATCTTGATGGCATCAAACGGGCAGAACTCGGCACAGAAACCACAGTTCATACAAATGTCGGTATCAATATAGAACGCATCTGGTTGTGGAACCGGGCGGCCTGTTTCGGGGTTCGTGCCGCGCACAATCCAGATACACTGTGGCGGGCAGACTTTCGCGCAAATACCGCAGCTTGTACACCAATCTTCACCAGGACGTTCCGGGTGGTCGGCATCTTCCACGACCAGGAAGGGAATGAATCGGAAACGCTCTGGGACGGCGATTTTTTCTTCGGGGTACATGACGGTATACGCGCCGCCATTTGGCCGCAACCCCTGGCGAACTTCAAAGTTTTCCTGGTGCAGGTATTTGCGCCCGGCGTAGCGAATATCGTCTACGTAGGTGTTGAAAAAATGTTTGAATGTGACGAACAGGCCTTTAGCGATGCCTTTTCCGTACATTTTTGCTCCTTCAGATTGTACGGGGAGAATCAGGCTGCCCCGCTTGCTATTCCTGAATATGTGCTAGTAAGGGACTTGTGTCAAGCCCCGCGATTTTAACGATCTGTTTCACCCAATACGATGTCAATGCTGCCTAGAATGGCGACAACGTCGGCGACTTTGTGGCCTTTGCACATTTCGCCCAGCGCCGTCAGGTTGATGAAGCTTGGGGCGCGGACGTGATAACGCCAGGGGTTCTGTGGCCCTTTTTCATCGCCTGCCGAAACGACATAGTAGCCGAGTTCACCTTTCGGGTTTTCGACACGGCCATAGGCCTCACCGAGTGGCACACGCGGCGTGTGTTGTTTCGGGCCAAAAACATTCTCGCCATGCGTGCGTTCCAGGCGTGGCAGGATTTGCTTGAGGATCCGGATGCTTTCGCGAACCTCGTCCAGGCGGATAAGGTAACGGTCATAGATGTCACCGTTATAGCGTACCGCAACATCGAAATCGAGTTCAGGGTAGATGCTATAGGGGTCAGCGCGGCGGATATCGTAAGGTACACCACTGGCACGCAGAAGCGGCCCGGCGGCACTGTAGGCAATCGCCATTTCGGGTGGTAGATAACCCACACCAACCGTGCGTGTTCTGATAATTTCACTGTCGGTCAGGAACTGGTCGAGTTCGTCCACCGCACGCGGCAGTCGCTCATTAATCAGTTCCGTCAGGTAATCCATGGTGTTAAAGTCACGCACCATATCGTTGACCAGGTTCGCCACACTCTTAATGCGTTCGGGAATGTCCTTAAACACGCCACCAAAGCGCATGTAATTGCACATCATCCGGCTGCCAGCAGTGGCTTCAAAGAAGTCCAGGATGCGTTCACGTTCGGCAATCGCATACAGTGCCGGGGTAAAAAATGCACCCAGATCGTTGAGCAGGAAGCCTATCGCCCATAGGTGATTGACGATACGCGTGAGTTCGACCATCAGTACGCGAATAGCTTCAGCGCGATACGTCGGTGGAGTCCAGCGCGCGCCCTGGCTCAATAACTGCTCAACGGCCAGCGCATAGCCGTGATTATTGCCCATGCTGCTGATGTAGTCCAACCGATCCGTGAAAGGCATGTTATGTAGGAATGTGTTCCGCTCTCCGATTTTCTCGTGATTTCGGTGCAGATAGCCCATAACTGGTTCGAGCGATTCGATCGTTTCCCCGTTGAGGCTGACGACCATGCGAAATACACCATGAGTGCTGGGGTGATGTGGCCCCATGTTGACGATCAGACGATCCGTTTGCAGGTGCTCACTGTTGCCCAGGTTCTGGACGCTAACGCCCAGCCCCATGCCCGAATAGATGGACTCTTCCGAGACATCAGTCAATGTGCTCAGGTCGAGATCATCGGGGTAAGCGACGTTCTTGCCGTATACGTTTCGTTCTTCAGCCCGGAAGACATGACCACCCGGCCAGCGGCTGTCAAAAGGCTTATGATCCTGCTCGTAGTAAGCCTCTTTCCAATCTTTACGCAACGGATGGCCGTTGAATCCCTCCCAGAGCAAAATTCGCTTGAGATTGGGGTGACCTGAGAAGCGAATGCCCATCAGATCCCAGGCTTCGCGTTCCTGGAAATCTGCACCCGGCCACACGTCAATTAATGATGGGATTTCGGCGTTATCGCGTAGTGTCTGCGCTTTAAAAACCAGGGCCGGGCCGCCGCTGGTACTGTAAGCGTGGTAGACCATTTCCAGATGATCGCCGATGCCCAGATAATCCACGCCGGTTGCACTGGAAAGATAGTCAAAGCCCAGTTCATCACGGATAGCGGTGGCGACTTCAACCAGTTTGTTTTTGTCTACAATGATGCCTTTGTAACCCTCACGGGTGTCGTCCTGAACGGCATCCGGGAATTTTTCTTTGAGTACCGCGATGGCGGCGTTCGTGTCAGTCTGTTCTACGACAGCGTTATCAGTCATATTGTACTATCCCTTATTGGCCTTTTTTGCGCGGATTTTCGCCATCATCGCCTCTTTGTCGAACTTCGGCTTTCCACCTTGTTCGGAGGGGGCAGCTTCGGCAACCGGCGCAGCTTGTGCCGGGGTGGGGGCTTCTCCAGCAGCTTCAGCAGCCGGGGCGTTCTGACCCTGAGCAGCACGTTTGCGGGCGAGTGCTTCTTCTCGTTTGCGCAAACGCTCGGCTTTAGCGGGATCATCAGTCGCAGCAACCGCCGCTTTGGCCGCCGCGGCTTTAGGCGCCGCTTTTTCAACTTTGATTGGCTCAGGAAGGGCACGGACGGCAAAACTCTTGCCTGCTGCTGCCATTTCAGCCTGGCGGCGGATCAAGTCCATCTGGCGCGGATCAATGATGTCCGGGCCGAGGATAGGTACCGGAGCAGGCTCGGCAGGACCGACACCATACCAGGGTACATCATCCATGTTCGCCAGAGATTGGCCGTCAATCTTCTTTTGCAGCGCGATCATGCCATAAATGAGCGCCTGCGGGGTGGGGGGACAGCCCGGGACATACACATCTACCGGCAGATATTTATCAATACCGGAAACAACGTTATAGCCTTCCTTAAAAGGCCCGCCGCCGCTGGCACAAGCGCCCATCGCCAGGACATATTTTGGCTCAGGCATCTGATTATACAAGCGGACAATCGGCACGACCATTTTCTTGGTGACCGTGCCAGAGACGATCATCAGATCGGATTGGCGTGGGCTGGCGCGCATGACTTCCATCCCGAAGCGCGAAAAGTCGTAACGCGCAGCGGCGGTGGCGATCATTTCAATCGCGCAACAGGCGAGGCCAAACAGCATCGGCCACAAAGACGAACGCCGTGACCAGTTATAGAGCTTACTTAAGCTGGTGATGGCGACGTTTCCCTGCATATCTGCTGGGACAGGAAATTCGGTATTGTTTAACTCGCGCAAGTCGAGTTCACTCATCAGGCATTGACCTCCTCGTACCACTCCCGCAAAATTGCATTGAGAATGCCCTCATTAACCAGCGCCGGGTCGTCAGCGAAGTTGGGGAGTGAGACAATCAATTGGCATAACTGTTCCAGACCAATAGTCTCTACATCAGTAGCGGCGTAGTGCTCCATCAAGCTCAGGACAATCTCGTAAGATGTGTCCCAGTACAGGCCGGGTGTAGTTTGCATACCAGATTAGCTTACCGCAGATTCAGGTAAATTACGACAAAATTGGTCAGGACTTTGGAGGATATAAAATCCAGTTTAACGGTTGCCAAGTATAAGATGTGGCGAATCGTTTGTCAAGAAATGCACAAGTGAATTTTAAAGGTTGAGACCACTGCTTAAAGGGAAAACGGCCACTGGATGGGCAGTTCGCTTATTTTTGCCGAATCTCTGCAATCGGCAGGGCAAATGAGAAGGTGCTGCCTTTGCCCTCCTGCGATTTGACCTCAATTCGGGTATTGTGCCGCTCCATGATATAACGGACGATTGCCAGTCCGACACCGATACCGCCGCGCTGCCGGGTGGAAGTGGCATCTATCTGGTAGAACGAGTCGAAGATTTGCCCAACCTTGTTCTTGGGGATGCCAATCCCGTTGTCCGTTACCGAAAAGTGAATCTGAGCATCGGCCTTGTGTACAGAGATAATCACGGGGCCGTCACTGAATTTCAGTGCGTTATCAAGTAGCATTTGCAGCGCAATAGCTAACCCCTGCTTATAGGCCTGAACAGGAGGGAGGCTCTTCGGCAAGTCAATCCGTATACGTTCCGTGTCGTCTTTGTGTTCCCAACTGCGGCGCAGGTTGCGAATCGCGTAGTCAATTGATTCACGTATCAGCACCGGGCCGAGGTGCTGCGAATCCATATTCAGGCTTTCAGCCAGGCGGACAATATTATTGATGACTGCTTCCAACCGCGTGACCGCCACCTGTGCATACTGCAGCAACAGCTCCGTATTTCCCGCGTTTTCGCCTAGCAGTGCGACCGATGATTTGACCTGGAGCAGGGGGGTCTTTAGCTCATGCGAGACAGTGCTGACAATGGCATCCTTGAGCAGATTGATTTCCGAGACGACACGCTGACTACGAGCCAGAGTTTCGTTCAGCTGTGCATTTTCGGTTTCAAGCTCGTGGTTTCGCTGCGAGAGTGTTCGGTTCTGGGTATGCAGGTTCAAAATGGTCTGAATCTGCATTTCCAGAAGCTGATAAGGGTGAACCGGTAGAATCATGTCCACGCTTCCGGTGTTAAGGTCTTCGGTAAGTGCGTTGGTGAGGCCAATCAGTAGAAGGGTAGGCTGTGCCTTTCGGAGCAGTTCCGCCGATACGCTTATCATACTGTTCTGATTGTCCAGTGCCATAATGACGACATCTGGGATTCCCGCCTGTGTCAATACAGGCACGGTATCTGGCTGCAAGGTGGCGCTTGTGACATGGTAAGTCTGGCTAAGGTGCGTGACTACCTGTTGAAACCAGTTCGGGCAGTTGGGGGGGGCCAGACTTAAAATGTGTGGCAACGTGCCATTTTTATGAGCCATTAAACCCATTCTCAACTCGGTACGATTAAAGTTAGACACGGGTGAATTCAGTCAAATGCCAAACTTTTTGAATGAACGAGTGTCTTGATTTCTGCTGGATGGTGAACTGATAATATCCTTTTCCATTGTAGCGCATCGCCGGAAAAATAGTTACGAAAGTTTGTTATTCGCAACGTCCGAGTGTCTGGCAAAGTTGGTTGATATGCAGTCGATCATGCTGTGCGGTGAAGTGTGCCATTTCCAGCAGAGTCGTCGGTCCAAAAATGCTGTGACGTGCCGGGCGTTGCCAGTCTGCCTGTTGTAAATTTCTAACAAAGTCAAGCGTCTTTTGACGTTCCTGGGCGAAGCGTATTGCCGCCTGCCAGCCATTGGGGGCGCAGGTCTGGGCTTGATGAGGGCCAGGTGGCGACTGCGGGGATGCCAGGAAGGGGTTTTGTTGTTGGACAATCTGCTCCAAGCGCGGACGCTGTACCGTGGTTTCACTTTCCAACAAATGGCAAATCACTTGTATGGGGGACCATTCTTCCGGGTCAGGATGCTGCTCCCAGAAGTGTGGTTTTACATCAGTCAGCATCCCGAATAATGCGCTGACATTGCCCGTAAGTTCGGGGATGATCATTGAGGAGGTGATGGCCGGCGGAATGACCGTATCCAACCAGTTTTCCTGGGTAATCTCACGGTAGAAATCGTCTAGCGTGCCGCCTGGAATATTGCTCTGAGATGATTCCGCTGTGATGTGAAATACACTGAGACCGGCCTGCTGTGCCGGAGCAATATCGTTACTCGGATTATCACCCACCATGATAGCTTCATCCGGCTCAATGCCCACACGGGCAACGATTTCCGCATAATAGGCAGCATGGCTCTTGGTGAAATGCATGTTTTCGCTGTGTGTGACCAGGGCATAGCTTTCCGGGGTATCTGGCAGCCCCGCCCACGCTAACCGCTGGTAGACGGCTGTGGCGGGATAAAGTGGGTTGGTGGCGATAACCAGCGCACAGTTATGCCTTTTCAGGGTTGCCAGCAGGTCATGGGCAGCGGATACGGGTTGCGTGCAGGAACGGAGTTGAGGGAAAACCTCGTGATAAAATTCCTCAAAAGCAGTCTGTATTTCCCCAATGCTGCGCTCGGTACTCTGGTTGATGACATCCAGCGCAACCTCGTCATTGGTCTGCCGCATATCCCGCTCCCCATTCATGGCATGGAGTGTCTTGAGCAGTACCCGTGAAAGCGGTTTCCCCCAGCGCTGGGTGAAGAAGCGGTCAATCTGCCCCAGGTATGCGATGACAAATGTCGAATCGGGATTGATGAGCAGGGTATCATCCAGATCGAGCAGAACGGCTTTAATCATCGTCTGCATCCTCCAGAGCGCGGCGAAAAATATCTAATCCGGGGCGTTCGGCATTACATTGCGGGCAGCCGACGTACGGATCCACTATGACCGTTTGATGCTTCAGGCAGGTGGCCGTGACCTCGTTCCGTCTGCCAAAGCCGAGCAGCCCAGCTTTAATGGTCAGTGTCAGCTCCAGATTAGGGCTGGCGTTAGCGTTCAGGATGTCCGGTACGGGACAGCGGGCGCAGTCTTCAGGGCGCCATCGGGCAGAATCGGGATTCTCTTTGTTCAGGCGACACTCCTGGATGTTATGGCCTCGGTGGAAATCCTGATAGTAGTGACGGCATTCTTTCCCAGCGGGAGTACGCATAAGCAGTCTCCGGTTGCATTAAGGGTGGTTCAGCCATTGGCGAGCGGTTTCTGGTAATGTATCCAATGGGCCATGTTCAATAGTACACTTGGGCAGGGCTTCAAGAAAACTCATTCCATAACCTTTACTGACGATGCGCCGGTCAAAAATCGTGACAATCCCTCGATCCGAACGGGTACGAATCAGCCGGCCAAAACCCTGGCGGAAGCGAAGAATCGCCTCTGGAACAGTATACTGGTCGAAGGCAGATTCGTAAGTTTCGGACCGGGCGGCAAAAACCGGGTCGGTTGGTACAGCGAACGGAAGCCGCACGATGACAAGCGCACTCAGCGCTTCTCCGGGAATATCTACACCTTCCCAGAAGCTCTTTGTACCCAGTAAAACGGCCTTTTCGGTAGATTTAAACCCATCCAGCAGTGCTTGTCGGCTGCTTCCATCACTTTGATCGTAAACAGTAATGTTGCCCAGTGCTAATCGTGGGCCGATGGCCTGGGCAGTCTGGCGTAAATGGGAATAACTGGTGAACAACGCTAGGACGCGTCCCTCCAGCGCCGCAGCCAGTTCAATGATACCGCGTTCAACGAATTGCTGGTAACGGTGGCGGTCATTTGGTTCCGGCATATCACTGGGAAGGAATACCAGGGTTGAGTCGGCGTAATCGAAAGGTGTTCCGACATCCATGCTAGCAATGCCACTGGCATAGAGACGTTCCTGAATGTAATCGAAATTGCCGTTGGTTTGTAAGGTGGCGCTGGTCATGATGACCGTTTCTTTCGTATTCCAGAGATGCTGCTCAACCAGTGGCCCAACATGCAGCGGGGCACTGTTAATCGAAAGATAGCTCAGGTTCTGGCCGCCGTTGAGCCAGTAAATGCTGTTGGGGTCGGGGTCAGCAACAAAGGCGTGAAGCTGGCTGCTTGCCTCGTTGAGATAACGGGCGGCGCTGGCGGTGCTGTTCACCAGGTCGTCGTAATCCGGTATATTGTACTGTTCCAGGCGGGTCAGCGCTTCTGCCAACCGCTGCATCGCCCCGCTCAGTGCATCAAAAAACTGTTGGAGCGTGTGCCAGCGTGCCTGGATATGTTCAAATCCGCTTTGCGCCCTGGTTGGGGTTGTGATACGGATTTGCGTCGAATACTCGCTTGAACCGCCGTTGGCCGCCTCACTGAAAAATGTGCGCAAGGATTCGAACAGGGCTTTGATGTGAATCCGCATCGCGTCGGAAGCCTGAGCAATCGTTTCAACAAATGTGTTAAGTCGCTGGAAATCCTTCGGAGGAATTGCGCTCTGAGCGCTGGTGAGCAGCGCACCTAGCAGCCCGCGCTGGGGTGTACCCAGGTCAGCCAGACGACGTTGCAGAGTCGACTCGTCCAGCCAGAAGGTTAAGGCGTTCGTTGTGGCATCTTCCAGGTGGTGGGCTTCGTCAATGACCAGATACCGATAGCGAGGTAGTACCTGGTTCTCCGTCATCGCATCGGAGATTAACAGGGCATGATTAACAATGATGATATGGGCAGACTCGGCGGCTTTTCGAGCGCGGTAAAACGGGCAGACGCCATCCATTTGTGACCGGCATCGCTCCAGCCCGCAGCCCTCATCCTCAGCACTCAATCGACTCCAGGTGTCGTTTTCAATCGGCCCACGCAGGCTGATTTCACCCCGATCCCCAGTACTGCTTTCCAGCAGCCACACCAGAATCTTCGCCAAAGTGCGCAGCGCATCCACATGAGTCGGCTGGCGGCGTCGGGCGATTTCCAGGCGGCGTGGGCAGAGGTAATTACTGCGTCCCTTCAGCACGATCGCCCTAAAGGGTATATCCAGTATCTGTTGAAGGCCGGGGATGTCTTTGTTGAGCAGCTGTTCTTGCAGATTGATGGTGTTGGTTGAAATCACCACACGCTCGTTATTCTGTGTCGCCCAGAGGATAGACGGAATCAGATAGGCGATAGATTTGCCGGTGCCTGTTCCGGCTTCAATCAGCCCATGCCGGGATGCATTGTAGAATTCGGTGATGGCAGTCGCCATGTTGATCTGCTGGTCGCGTTTTTCATAACTCGGCAAGCGCTGCGCGACTAACCCTGACTCATCGAGAATGGAGGAAATGGTGACGGAATCAATTGTGCTTACCTGTTCCACCGGACGCAGTGGGTGATTTTCAACTGGCTTGACATCAAACAGGGGATACAGACCCGGAGTGTTGATTGTGGTCTGGCCGTTTGCTTGCATTTCGTTGAGCGCGGCTTCAAAAGTGGATCGGGCGTCCCACTCGAGTCCCTGGGCAAGTGAGACGATTTCGCGCAGGGTGGGGTAGGGCAGCGTGAGCGCTTTTTCCCACAGCATCCAATAGAGCAGTGCTGTCGCGCGGGCGTCATCAAGGGCGCGGTGTGCATTTTCCAGGTCAATATTGATCTGCTGCGCCAAACTGGACAACGTATAGCGCGGCGCGCGAGGGATCAGTACCGAAGCCAATTCGTACGTGTCGATTTGAATGTTAGTCCGGAATACTCCTTGGCGCTGAAGAAAGCCGGTGTCAAAACGGACATTGTGGCCGATTATCGGGGCATCCCCCACGAATGCGACCAATTGCGACAATACCGACCCCAGCGTGGGCGCACCTACCACATCATCATTGCGAATACCGGTAATATGGGTGATGTATCCGGGAATCGGGCGATTCGGATTAACCAGTGTGCCAAATTCCTCTACAACTTTGCCGTCCCGAAGGCGAACTGCGCCGACTTCAATGATTGCGTCGCTTTCGGCGGAAAGGCCGGTGGTTTCCAAATCTAAAGCGACTAATTCGCCGCGCATATCTCGCTCCGATCTTGTGGTTGGTTCACGTCTTGCCCAAAACAGTCAGAGTATAGCACAGCCATTGAGAATAAAAATACCCCTACCAGTAAGGTAGAGGTATCCATAAGGTTCGGGAGATGCGACCTAGTTGCCAGGTTCAGCCGTCACTTCAGGTTCGGCGGTTGCTTCTGGTGCAGTGGCCGCAGCAGCAGCGGCTGCCAGGGCTGCGTCGAAAGCCTCTTGCAGGGACTCGCGGAGGACAGGCAGGTCGCTAAATTGAATACCCGTGAGATTGCCGTTGGAAAAGAGAACGTAGTTGTCATCTGTGAACATGTACCACAGGAATGATTGAATTTCGGTGCGTTCTAATGCCGCCGTATTCACCTCAAGCTGGGCCTGACGCGTGAAGGCATAGCTACCATCGGCAATCGTCTCTTCACTGGGGGCAATGCAATTGCTGCCGGAATTCACGCTGACAAGCTGAATATTGGCCTGATTGTTTGCCAGCACCTTCTGATAATCCAGCCAACTCATGAATGTCAGTGCGCCTTCTACATTTGCTGTCGCCGCCGCCCGGTACAGCGGGTCGCGGTTGATCTGGGTGTCCTGTCGCGCTGGTATATCACTTCCTGTAGATTTAATCATGAGCAGATCGGTGCTGCTATCACCAGACGTAGGTTGGAAGAGCGTGATAGGCATTTCAGGGAAGCTGTTATCTACCTGATTCCAGGTAGTTACGGCCTCTCCAGAAGTGGCACCCCAGGTTGTGGCGATTTGCTCGGTGGTCAGGCATTCGAGATGCGCTGTATTGGCATTTGCCACCAGGACAACGACTTCGCGTCCCAGGTCGAGGTTCAGGGTCGTTATCGTGTTTGCCGCGCAGTCAGTTTGCGCCTCCTCGGGGAGTCCGTTGTAGCTCACGGCGATGTCTGCCTCGCCATTGCAGAGGCGGCGAAAACCAGCAGCTTCTCCATCCAGAGTGGGCGTTATGGTGACACCAGGATAGCTGGCACTAAAGAACTGCGTTACCGTACTGAGATAGGTCTGGGCCACCGGCGAGCCGGCGATCCCGATGAACCCGCTGACATCTGCCGGAATGTTGAAGGTCGCGCTGTCGGTGACAAACTGGCTGCTGGTCTCCGTGCCTGTTAAAGCAGCGACATTGTTGGCATAAAGGGCGCTGCTCGGTGAGGTCAACCCAAGGCCGGAGAGTGTTTCTGCGCTTTCCGGCCCTGTGACAAGGGTGAGCAGATCCTGCAGTCCCTCAGTCTGAAGAGCAGCGCGGTTGACATAAGCAAAAAGCATATTGCCACCCGCATACAGGCGATTTTCAATGGTCTGCGCCGAAGGTGACTGGCAACCAACAGCATCGTTGGTGTTAACCATTAAAATCTGGGCAGATTCGGCTTCAGGGAGTAGTACCGCTCCGATGCTGCCGGTACCCTGTTCAACACTGCTGAGAATGGAGGCTGTGGCCTCATAGTTGGCATCAGCCCGCAGGCCATCACCACTTACAAGGCGATCCAGCTCGGTGAAAGCGGCAGAATCTACCTGTGGCGCGTAAACCGACAAGGGCACATCAGGATATTCTGGGTTAAGCTGATTCCAGTTGGTTGTTTCGGCTTCGGCGCTGGGAGCGAAAATCGCGTCCAGGTCAGCGGCACTCAGGCAGGTCACGAAGTCCACATCGGGGCTGGCGATAATCGCGGCCACGCTGCTGCCAATGAGTAGTTCCGCGTATTCGATCCCGTTCTCCTGGCACACTGTATTTTCTTCAGCAGTAATCGGGCGGTTAGCAGCAACGAGATCGGCTTGTCCCTGGCAGAACTGGCTGAACCCGGTAGTTGTCCCGGTTACAGTTGTATTCAGGGTGATTGTGCTTTCGGCATCAGCGACGAGCGTTTCCAGCACTGGAATTACCATACTCGACCCAACAACACTGACTTCAGTCATATCCTGAGCGTTCAGGGGAATAGCAACTATTAGGAGCGCAAGCAGGATAACTATCCCGGCCTGGCGCTGAAATAAACTCATAACCCTATCTCCTTACGAAAAACAGCACGTTATTAGACACTTAGCGCAGTGATTGTACTGTTCTGCCGTCAATTGTCCAGCCACACTTTCACTATGGCACTATAAGCGGTATCATAAACGGCATGGATTGAGAGTGTGGTTGGTATGCCAGAACAAGAACAAACGATTTACGAGGCGGTGGGTGGAGAACCTACATTTGAGAAGTTAGTAGACGTTTTCTACGAGCGCGTGGCTGCAGACGAAAAACTGCGCCCAATGTTCCCGGAAGACCTGGAGCCAGGCAAGTACTGGCAGCTTCTTTTCCTGATCCAATTATTCGGTGGGCCGTCCCGGTATGCTGTTGAACGCGGTCATCCTCGGTTAAGGATGCGTCATGCGCCTTTTCCAATTGATGTTGATTCGCGGGATCGTTGGTTGGGGCACATGCGGGCTGCAATAAAGACTGTTGGTATTGCTGAACCGGCGCGAGGTGTCATGATGACGTATTTTGAACGTTCTGCTGCGTTTATGGTGAATGCCGACTCGTCCGTTGGTAATGTGATGCAATGGCAGCGCAAGTATGACGAAGCATAAGAAACAGGCTCGCCCCAGAACGGCTGAAGAAATGATGACTTTCAGTCAAAGGGCTGCGCAACAGATCATAGAACTTTCACGTGGCGTGCGTATTCTTATAGTCGGGTTGTTTGCGGTTTCCGCAACATTTGCTGTGAATCCAGTCATTGATGCCTTATATATTCAGTTCCTCTACAATGCAGATACTGTAATTTTACCCTCGATTGCTGCTGTATTTGTCGGCATGGTGGTCTATATCCTGGGGTGGTTGCTCATGATTGGCACAATCGGAGAGACACCCCCTATGCGTCGTGTGATAGTGTGGTACTGCCTGGTTGGTCTACTGGTCGTCGTATTAGTCATCGGGGCGCTGACTATGGGGTTGAACAGCGGCAATGCTCCAGGCTATTAATTAGCTTACTGCAAATTGAACTGAGGAAGGATGAATGTGGCAGATGTTGAAACGTATCTTTTTCTCATTATTAGCGGGCGTAATGGTGATGCTGGCGGCCTGCCAGCCAGGAGCTGAGGCACTCCCCACGTTAGCTCCGACCCTTATACAGGAGACAGTGACTGACGAGCCTACCGAACCCCCGCCAACGCTGGTTACTGCGACTGTGCCCCCTGAGCGTGCGACACTGCCCCCGACCTGGACTCCACCGGCCAGCGCGCCAACCGAAACCTCTGTTCCGGCTTCGGCGGCGCCTCTCCCAACCGTGCCACCGCCACCTTCTCCGCTCGCAGTATGCGCGGCATTTGGTGTGGATGTGGCGCTGAATGTTTCCCCGTTTTTTGTGCTGGGGAATAGTCCCCAGGTGTACTGGACACCAGTAGATGGCGCAGTAAGCTATTATCTGCGGTTGATAGATGAGTCGGCGGAAGAATTGTTCGCGGATTATCTGGTTGAGACGACATTCACTTTCCAGGCTGACTTATTCGAGAAGGATAAGCGTTACGCCTGGGAAGTCTACCCCATTGATAACCTGGGCCAGCAGATGTGTATCGCAATTGGCGCTGAGTTATTCCCCGAATAGTACCTATCGAAAAACAGGGCGATTAGCGGCAGCTACTAATCGCCCAAAATCATGTTATCCCTCAAATCATCGGCTAATCCTGGGGCGATTTCAGTATGTATTTCTCAAACGCTTCCGCCGTCCAGGGGAGGGCAGGGACGAAGAAGTTGTCGTAGAGCGCCTGGGCATAAACTCGAATTTCATATTGTGCATCGGCGGCCATGCGAAGCCGCAAAAAGTGCATCAGGTTATGAGCATCTACTTTTGCGACCCAGGTATAATATACACTGAACCCCGGTAAGAAGAAACGTGCCATCTCCTTAGCGACCCCGGCTTGCAGCGCTTCCTGGTACAGCGCATAGCCCTGTTCATAATGGTCGAGCAGTTTTTGCATGAGCGCCTGGTTGGTTTCCGGGTCGAGTTCCCCTTCACTGGCTTGTTTATTATCTTTGGCCTGCAAGCGCCAGACTTCCGGTATATAAAAGGCCGATTCATCAAACGGAGCGTATCGGCCACTCTGGGCATTAAAACTCCATGTGCGGTGCCTTACCCACTGCCACCACGTTACCAATGGCGCATGAATGCGGAACTTGAACTCGACCATCTCGAATGGGCTGGTGTGCGCGTTTCGCAGCAGGTAGAAAAGCAGCTTCTTGTCGGCTTCTTCCCCCTTGCTTTCCCCCAGGAATGAAACCCGTGCCGCGTTCACAATCGCCAGGTCGCCGGAAACGCCTGTATTCGGATGAGGCAGCAAATCTGTCAGTTCAATCCAGCCCTTATCCAGCACTGGAACACGTTTATTGATAAGTTCTGGTATCACAAAAAGTCTCCACTAGTGTTTTGTCACTCGTCCAGCCAACCGGAAGCCACCATGCTGGCGTGCATCTGCTCCACATCCTGGTCTTCCTGGGGAAGGGAGAGATGATACGGCAAGGTGGCAGGTTCACTCTGTTGAAATAAGATACCCTCACTGTTGAGAATGACCGAGATCATAGGGATAGTTCGCAGCAAGAGCGATAATGATTCATCTCGCCATCCGGCGAGGTCACGAGCGATGATTTCGAGGGTCGTCTTGCCATCGGCTCGCAGCCATAATTCGCTGGTCAATCCATCCAACATGATAATTCGGTCTTCATAGCGATTGTGAACGGCTACACCATCCGGTAATATGCGGTACAACCCATCTCGTTGTGGGTATTCCTGGAGTGAAGAACCCATCTAGATTACTCACATCAAATAAAATATTGCAAGGCGAGCCGCACTCGTTCCTCAATATCCTGTGGGGCATCCTTTGGCAGCGATTGTATCGCACTTTGCGCCTCAACGATACTATATCCGAGCGCGACCAACGTATCCATGACGTCCGTATTTACGTCATCAAATACATCCACAATCACAGCATCTGTGCTGATTTTTAACTTATCCTTGAGCTCCAACAGGATCTTTTGCGCCATTTTCTTGCCGATTCCCGGCACTCGCGCCAGGATTTCTGGGCGCTCGCTGATAACTGCGTTCCGCAGGTTGTCAATACTCAGTGTACTGAGTGTTGCTAACGCCATCCTGGGGCCAACCCCGCTGATCGAGATGAGTGTTTCAAAAAGCTCACGTTCAGCAGTAGTGGCGAAGCCATACAGCGTAATCGAATCTTCTCGCACAATCATGTGTGTATGCAGGAAGGCGTGGTCAGAACCCAGGCGTTCCAGTGTAGAATGGGGCGCAAATACCTTGTATCCGATGCCGCCCGTTGTGATTACGACGTAATCCCGGTGCGCCGCGGCGATCTTACCTTCAATGCTGGCGATCATAATGCTAATAGTCCTCGTCGGCCATACTGCTGTAACGGCTGCTGTGAATATCAGTGATGGCAATCGCCAGGGCGTCGGCAGCGTCATCGGGACGCGGAATTTTTTCTAACCCCAGCAAAATGCGGACCATCTCCTGCATCTGCGGTTTTGGCGCACCGCCATAGCCACACACCGACTGTTTAATCATGTTTGGTTTATACTCGGCAATGGGGATCCCGGCGGCGACCAATGCTAACAAAATCACACCACGCCCATGGGCGACAGTGATCGCTGTTTTGGCGTTTTTGGCGAAAAACAATTCTTCAACCCCGGCATGATCTGGCTGGTGCTTGCGTGCGAGCGCCAGCAGCTCGTCGTAGATGATCTTCAGGCGCTCGGTCAGTGCTAGATTGGGTGTGGTAGTAATCACACCAAAATCAACGGCCTGGAGCGAGCCGTCAGACAACTCGCGCACCAGACCGTAACCAATTCGCGCTGTTCCCGGGTCTATACCCAATGAAAGCATCAAGCGGTCTCGAAAGCTGTAATCAGTTCATCAGTGATGAGCAGGTTAGAGGCTACCGATTCTACATCGTCGAGTTCCTCAAACTGCTCTAACAACCGCATATTCTGGATCGCTTTCTCCGTCGGGAGTTCTGTTTCATTCTTGGCAACCCAGCGCAGTTCTGAATCGTCAACCTCATAACTGGCCTCAGTCAGTGCCGTTTCAACTGCCGAGAACATCTCGCGGGGGGTATAGACGACAATCACGTCATCTTCGTTGGCAACATCATCAGCGCCGGCTTCAGCGGCGACCATGAAGACTTCCTCAAAGTCAAGTTTTTCGCCTTTCAGCGCAATATAGCCCTTTTTGTCAAACTGCCAGGCTACCGACCCCGCAGCTGCCAGGCTGCCTCCGGCGCGGTTGAATACCCGTTTCACTTCTGCGAGTGTGCGATTTTTGTTGTCGGTAATCACATCCACCAGGTACGCGACCCCATCCGGGCCATACCCTTCGTATGTGATTTCCTCTAATGTCTCAGCGCCGTCTCCTCCACCGGTGCCACGCATAATAGCACGCTCAATATTGTCTTTTGGCATATTGTTGGCACGTGCTTTAGCGATAGCAAGTTTCAGTTTGGGGTTGGCATTTTCATCGCCGCCGCCTTCACGTGCCGAAACGGTGATGTCTCGCGCCAGACGGGTGAAAATCTTGCCGCGCTTGGCGTCTTCTGCCCCTTTTTTACGTTTAATTGTTGACCATTTACTATGTCCGGACATAGCTGATTGCTCCGTTTACTGTGTGACTCATTCTGCAATTTTCTGGATATGATTATAGCACGATGGGGGAGAGCAAGTCGAGTGCAGCACTAGCCATGAACTGGTTAGCGGTGTGCTATAATACGCAGTCGGTGTCCGCTGTTATCATGAGGGTGTATCTTTGAATCAAACAGTCACCAGTGCTGGAGAGATTGCTGCCCCGCGCCGCTTCGATTCGCAGCGACTTGCCTGGGGGGTAGTGCTGCTTTCCTTCGCATTTTTCTGTGTCATGTGTGTGATTGCCGGCCTGGGTGTGAATTATTTCCTGTTTCAGTCCGTCGTCCCGTTAGATGCGACGATGCGGGTAGGGCGTGGCTCCAGCGGAGTCAACGGCCAATTTGTCGCGGCCCGAAGAATTTTATCCAACAGCGATGAACTGGTGACGGTTGCCCCTTCTCAGGCTGTGATCTTCTTTCATGATCCCTATCAAGAGAATAAGGTGGTTGCAGCGGTGACACTTAAGGGCAACACAGGCCTGGTTTACCGGCGTGCCTTGCGCCCGCGTTTTGAGTGGAGTGCAACCAGTTATAGTATTGAATTGGAAGCGTTTTTGGGGGAGCTGGATATTTTTGTCGCTTCCGGGCTATCACGGGATATTCTGCTGAGTATCCGTTCACCGCAGGGCAGTCGGGCCTATTTCAGTTCAGCCGGACACTATCTTGTGGATGCTTCTGATGAACGTATGCGTGTGATAAACCTGGATGGCGATGTCGTGTTGATTGCGCCGGATGAGCAAACGACTCGTCATGTTCCTGCCGGAAGCCTCGGTGTAATTCATGCAGGGGAAGTTAGCGAAGTTGAAATCGGCCAGGGGTATGTGGATTTACTGGTAAATGCCAGCGTGGATGCAGTTGTTACTGCTCCCGAACAGGGCGA
Organism: uncultured Chloroflexota bacterium; assembly: GCA_937974245.1. Lineage (GTDB taxonomy): Bacteria > Chloroflexota > Anaerolineae > Aggregatilineales > Phototrophicaceae > JACKCG01. Next base: position 96,820 of record CALJKV010000106.1, read on the forward strand.
CATATCAGCGGGTGATATGCTCTTGTCCTGGGCATGTACCAACACACAGGAAGACCTGCCGCGCGGCAGTTTCATCTCGGAAACAGAGGATGGGCGTTCCACCCTACATCTGGTCCGCGCTAATAATGCTACCAAAAACGGCGAGACACGCTGCCAGGCACGGGCTATCAATCCTGCTAGTACACTTGACGTGAGCCAATACGATTATCTGGCGCTGCGAGCCACTTTTAAGATCAATTACCAATCGCTCAGTGTTTGTGGGGTCGCTGGCAGTGAATGCCCGATGATGCTGCGCATTGATTATCTGGACGAAGAGGGCGATGGGCAGCGTTGGTTTCATGGGTTTTATTACCATGTAGACCCGCAGCTTTCATTTCCGCAGCGCTGTAATAGCTGTACCCTGGAGCATGAACAGGTGCTTGAGAAATCGTGGTACACCTACGACACTGGTAATCTGTTGGCATTATTGGGGGCAAACGCACGACCCAGGCATATTGTTGCTGTCTACTTCTATGCTTCTGGTCACCAATATGACGTGTCAGTGAGTGAAATTTCGCTTTTGGCCGGGCATCTGAATAACGGGGAGGCCGATACTGGCGGGTAATAGATTATTCGACGAAGACCAGTCCCATTTCCTTGAGGGATGTCCATTTATGCTGGCCGATGATGATGTGATCGAGAAGTTGAATATCGAGCAGCTTTCCGGCTGCCAGTAGGGACTGGGTGACCTGCACATCTTCCGGGGAAGGTGCTGGATCCCCGGAAGGATGGTTGTGTGCCAGGATGAGCGCCGGACAGTTGCGGGTGACAGCCTCTCGGTAAATTTCGGCGGCACGTAGTACCGAAGCATTGAGTGTGCCTATATAAACAGTTGAGATAGTGACCATGCGGCGCTGAGAATCGAGCAGAATCACGCGGACATGCTCTTGTTGCAGATCGCGCATATCATTAACCAGGGCGGCTGCATCGGCAGCTTTTTGCACCTGAGGGCGCTCTTCCGGTGTTGTTGTTGCGGCGCGGCGGCCTAGTTCCAGGGCGGCGGCGATCTGTGCAATCTTTGCCAGTCCTAGGCCGTTGAATTGTTCGAGTTCGCCCGGAGACGCACTGGCTAAACCATGTATCCCACCATAATGTGCCAGAATGCGCTCGGCAAGACGCAGGACATTTTCATGTGCTGTTCCGGTACGCAGGATAATGGCGAGTAGTTCGATATTGGATAGAACTTTGGGGCCGTGCGCCAACAGGCGCTCCCTGGGGCGTTCAGTATCCGGTAGCTTATTGATAGTCAAGTATTCTGATGCGTTGTCGTTTGGCGACATAGAAAATCTACCTTGATGCGATTTTCGCAATTGTAACATGGTTGTGCTCATCGATACTTAGGGACTTTGCACCAGCCTCAGCAGGCTGATATACTGGCGATTAGGTCAAACACGAGTTTAGGACAGGTCATGGCCGACTTACTTACGGAACTGGGATTATCTGAAGATATTATTGCTGCGGTAACGATCTATGGCGTGATCATTCTGGCGGCCTTCTGGCTGGCGCTGGTGCTCTGGGCTTACCGTGATATGCGGGCGCGTTCACGAGACTTCTTTGCACAAATCGGCATGGCGTTACTGGTCGCAGTGTTGACCGTGCCGGGCGTCATTATCTATCTCTTATTGCGCCCCCGCGAGACGTTGAGCGAGGCGTATGAGCGTTCACTAGAAGAAGAAGCATTGCTGCAAGAAATTGAGGAGAAACCAACCTGTCCCGGTTGCGGCCAGCGTGTGAAAGAGGAATGGCTGGCATGTCCCCACTGCCATACCCGTCTGAAGAAAGCCTGTATCCGCTGCGGCAAACCGCTCGAACTGTCATGGAATCTTTGCCCCCATTGTACAACCGGGCAGACTGCGGCCTATCAGCCTGTTGAGCGCCCGGCTATGGCGACACCGCACGCTTACAGCAGCCCGCCGCGTCCTGCTGAAGATTACACGCGAACGAGTGCAGGGAGCTATAATCCCCCACCGCAGGTGAGCCAATCGCAGGAACCGTTGGAATTCATTGAAGGTGAGGATATTTGAGGCATACCCGGCAGCGGGTGCCAGTGGGTAACACGCCCACTGGCTGTGTTTGCTCCTGTTAGATTTCACCAAGTTCCCCGACAACATGGATTTTGAGAAAATTCGTCTGACCGCCAACCCCAAATGGCACCCCGGCGATAATCACCAGGCTGTCGCCCTGATTGACCAACTCTGCCTTACGGGTGGCTTGCGCCACCGCCGTAATCATTTCGTCAATACTAGAAAACTGTGGAATCAACAGGGGAATAACACCCCAGACCAGCGCCATCCGCCGATGCGTGATTTCACTGGGTGTGACACATAAAACCGGCGTGCGCGGACGCTCTTTGGCAACCAGACGGCTGGTATACCCGGTCAGTGTGGACGTCACAATGGCTTTTGCTTTGAGGGTGTCGGCGATCTGGTATGTCGCCTGGCTGACCGCATTGGAGATTGCTTCGCGCCCTTCACGGTTGATCGGATGAAAGCGGGGGATTGTGGTGCGGTTCGTCCACATGCTCTGCTCTGCGATGACTGCGATTTTTGCCATCATCTCAACGGCCTCAACCGGGTGGTTGCCGGCTGCTGTCTCGTTACTCAGCATCACTGCGTCGGTTCCGTCCATGATTGCATTGAAAACGTCGCTGGCTTCGGCACGGGTCGGTCGGGGGTTGTCTACCATCGAACTGAGCATCTGAGTGGCAGTGATGACAGGTTTGCTGGCGTCGTTGCACAAATGGATGATTCGCTTTTGCTGGTAGGGGACTTCCTCCGCTGGTGTTTCAACGCCCAGGTCGCCGCGTGCAACCATAATTCCATCCGAAATCGCAATGATTTCCTCAATGTTATCCAGCGCTTCGTGTTTCTCGATTTTGGCGATGATGCCGGCCTCGCCTCCCAGGTGGCGAATCAGCCAGCGCAGTTCACGAATATCCTCTTGGGAGCGCACAAAAGACATGGCAATATAATCGCACTGCTGTGCCAGGGCGAACTCAATATCAACCCGGTCTTTATCGGTGATAGCTGATAAAGACAGACGAGCTGTTGGAGCCGAGACACCTTTGCGGGAACTCAAGTGACCGCCAACCACGACTTTGCAGGTTAATTTGCGGGGTGATGCTTGTTCGACAACGAAATCCAGATTGCCATCGTCTAGCAACAAATGCATTCCGCTTGTGATGTCTTTAATGAACTCAGGATGGGGTAGGGAGATAACGCCGTTTTCGCCGGGCACACTATCCAGCGTAAAGATGATTTGGTCATTGGATTCTACGACCAATGGCTCATTTGCAACTACTCCAATGCGTATTTTGGGGCCTTGCATATCGCACATGATAGCGATTACCGCATTTTCTTCCTCGGCAATTCGGCGTATCCGCTCAATCGTTTCACGGTGCGTTTCATGGGCGCCATGAGAGAAGTTAATACGTGCCACATTCATTCCGGCACGAATCATATTGCGTATCATGTCTTCACTCTGTGACGATGGGCCGACGGTGGCGACGATCTTAGTGCGCTTGCCGTCGATTAGATTTTTTACCAAGGTAAATCCTTTCGTTTATTCAGGCCAGGTAAGGGAGCAGGTCAGGATAATTACAGGTTTAGATTGGTAAAGGCCTTCAAGCCAGGATAGACAGCCGCCTTGCCCAGTTGCTCTTCAATGCGCAGCAGTTGGTTATATTTGGCAATTCGATCCGAACGCGCAGGTGCGCCAGTCTTGATCTGGCCGGAATTCATGGCAACGGCCAGATCTGCGATAAAGGCATCTTCCGTTTCGCCGCTGCGATGGCTGGTCACAACTGTCCAACCGTGACGCTGGCTCAGTTGGCTGGCGGCCATCGCTTCTGTCAGTGTGCCAATCTGGTTGACCTTGCAGAGCAGTGAATTAGAGGCTTTTTCTCTAATCGCCCGCTCAACGCGCTCTACATTGGTAACGAGCAGGTCATCGCCAACGATCTGAACACGATCACCGATGGCGGCAACCAGTTTCGACCAGTTCTCCCAGTCATTTTCGGCCAGACCGTCTTCAAGTGAAATGATGGGATAACGAGATACCCAGTCTGCCCAGAATTCGACCATTTCTTCGCCGGTCAGGGTACGGCCTTCTATTTCCAGGTGATACTTGCCGTCCTTATAGATTTCCGATGCCGCTGGGTCAAGCGCGATACGAATTTGTTCACCAGGGGTATAACCGGCTTTTTGGATAGCTTCCATGATGACATCCAGTGCCGCCTGGTTGGAACCGAGACTGGGCGCAAACCCACCTTCGTCGCCGACCGAGGTGCTGTGACCTTGCTTATGCAGTATTTTCTTGAGCGACTGGTAGATTTCCACACACCAGCGCAGCGCCTCGCGGAAAGTCTCCGCGCCCACCGGCATCACCATGAACTCCTGGAAGTCAGTGCTGTTGGCCGCATGTTTGCCGCCGTTCATGATGTTCATCATCGGTACGGGGAGGACATGGGCATGAACCCCACCGAGGTAGGCGTAGAGGGGCAGACCAACGCTGTTGGCGGCGGCACGGGCCACTGCCATCGAAGCGCCCAGGATCGCATTCGCGCCCAGGTTCGATTTGGTTGGCGTGCCGTCCAGTTCCAGTAAAAGGTCATCTACGCCTTTTTGGTTGATCGCGTACACCCCGGTCAGAACATCCGCGATTGGACCATTAACGGCCTGCACGGCCCGCAAAACACCTTTACCGCCATAACGGGACTGATCGCCATCACGCAGTTCCAGCGCTTCATGTTCGCCAGTAGATGCACCGCTGGGCACCATCGCTGTGCCAAGCGCCCCGTCTACCAGATAGACTTCCACTTCAACTGTGGGATTTCCACGGGAGTCCAGAACTTCGCGGGCGTTGACACTTTCAATAACTGACATGCTGATTCTCCTCTATGACTGCAATAGTTCAACATTCACGATTCACGAACACACGAACTACAAGTGCGTTTCGTTATTGGGTTTAGAATCTATCTGTATAGTCATACATCCTGTTTTTGTCTGGGATGCCTGTTCTCAGTCAATAACACTACAGATAAACAGGGTCTTAGATAAACCCCTCTCTATAATATCCCGTTTCCTGCGCAGAGTCATGTCTCAGGTTGCCTGAAAATCAGGCACTGACGTGTGCCAGAGCGTGGGTTAAAATGTACAAAATGCCGTTGAAAGGGGGTAACTATGCCTGTTAATCGGATTGTTTATCTTGACCATTCGGCCAGCACGCCCACTGATCCGCGCGTGATGGCAGCGATGATGCCTTATTTTACGGAGATTTACGGGAATGCATCATCGGCGCATCGCTTTGGCCGCCAGGCGGAGGCGGCAATTGAAGCTGCACGGGAAACCGTCGCCCGAACTCTGAACGCGAAGCCGTCCGAGATTGTATTTACCAGCGGTGGCTCGGAAAGCGATAACCTGGCGCTGCGCGGTGTTGCCTGGTGGGCACGCCAGTACAATAAGGGGAATCACTTGATTACCATGCCGATCGAACATAGCGCCGTTAGTAAGACGATGGCGCAGATGGCATCGGTCATGGAGTTTGAGCAGACCATTCTTCCAGTAGATCATAATGGCCTGGTGGATGTCGAGGATCTGGGTGAGGCGCTGCGCCCGGATACCGCCCTTGCGACCATCATGTATGCCAACAATGAGATTGGCACGGTCGAACCGCTGCCTGTTCTGGCGGCGTGCGCACATAATCGGGGTACGCTGTTCCATACGGATGCAGTGCAAGCGGCGGGTCAGCTACCACTCGATGTCGAGGCGTTGGGTGTGGATATGCTCAGTATTTCGGCACATAAGTTCTATGGACCAAAGGGCGTTGGTGCGCTGTACGTGCGGGATGGTGTAGAGTTAATCCCCAGCCAGAGCGGTGGGAGTCACGAGGAAGGCCGGCGTGCTGGGACATCTAACACACCATTTATAGTTGGACTGGCAAAAGCACTGGAAATTGCCTATGCTGAACTGGATGAAAACAACGCTCATTACCGGGCAATGCGTGACCGTCTGATTGAGGGGATATTGCGGCGCGTCCCTGATTCCCTGCTTAGCGGACATCCTGAGCAGCGGCTCCCGGCACACGCGAGCTTCGTATTTGATGGTGTAGATAGCAGTCTATTGGTGATGCACTTGGATATGAAGGGTGTGGCCGCGAGCGGCGGCTCGGCTTGCAAGACTGGCAACCCAGAACCATCCGGGGTGCTGATGGCGATGGGCTATAATGAGCAGGAGGCTATCGGCGGTCTGCGGTTGACGGTTGGTCGCCAGACATCAGAAGCTGATATTGAGTACGCGGTAGATACTGTTGTGGACTGTGTTGAGACAGTACGTAAGTTGAGACGAGAGATGACTTCGTGAGTAATAACGCAGATACGCGGGTCGTGGTTGCCATGAGCGGTGGGGTAGATAGCTCCGTCGCGGCGGCGCTGCTGGTCGAGCAGGGCTATGACGTAGTGGGTATGATGATGCGGCTATGGTCCGAGGAAACTTTTGGCGGCGGTATCGCTAATCGCTGTTGCACGCCCGACCAGATGGCTGATGCCCGTCGCATTGCTGGAAAACTTGGAATCCCGTTTTACGTGGTGGATACCAAAGACGTATTTCGTAATACGATTGTCGAGTTCTTTATTGACCAGCACCGTGATGGTGTGACACCGAATCCCTGCCTAGAATGCAACCGGCAAATTCGTTTCAAGTTCCTTTTGGAACATGCCCTGGCACTTGAGGCGGACTACCTGGCGACCGGGCATTACGTGCGCCTGGGGCGGGATGGTGCCGGACGGTTTGTGCTGCGCCAAGCCGTTGACGAGCGCAAGGACCAGAGTTATGTCTTGAGTGTCCTTGGGCAGACACAGTTACAACACGCCCTCTTTCCGGTGGGTAATTATACAAAGCCGGAAATTCGTGAGATTGCGGCCAAATTCGGACTGCCGACAGCGAGTAAAAAGGATAGTCAGGATTTATGTTTTATTGGGGATAATGATTACCGTCGCTTCTTGCGTGACTATGCGCCGGATGTGATGATGCCGGGGCCGATTGTGCGAGCTAATGGCGAAGTGCTGGGTGAGCATACCGGACTGGCGAACTATACGATTGGACAGCGCAAGGGGTTAGGTGTACACACTCTTGAGCCGCTCTATGTCATTGCGATGAATCCGTATCGGAATGCACTGATCGTCGGCCCACGAGATGAACTCGGCCAGCAGACACTGACTGCGGCACGAGTGAACTGGGTGAGTGGCGAAATACCTGTTGCTCCGTTCCGTGCGGGGGTGAAGATTCGTTATAAGGCGCAGCCTGTTCCAGCCTGGGTCGAACCTCTGGCGGAAAGCCGGCTATCTGTCGCGTTTGACGAACCCCTTAGAGATATTACGCCGGGGCAGGGCGCGGTCATCTATGATCGTGATATCGTGCTGGGTGGTGGCATCATTGAGAAGTCTGTCCGATAAATCTGAACGCCGTCTTGGTTTCGTGTAGTCAGTAACCAAACAACAACAACCGTACTTCAGCCCGAAACAGCAACATAAGCAGTGTGCCCACGACGATGTACGGGCCGTAGGGGAGAGCGATAAACATACCATCTTTCTCCCCGCGCAAGCTGCTGGCGACGAGAAAAATGATAGCCCCTAATGCGCCCAGGACTACCGTGATAAACATTGCGAAGAGCAGCGGCTCCAGGCCCAGAATCAGGCCACTAAATGTTGCGAGCATGACATCCCCAAAGCCGAAAGCCACTTCAGCAATCTCACGTCCCCGCGTTTGCCGCACCACAGCAACATACAAATAGCCCCCCAGGTGCATCACGAAAAAGACGCCAAAGCCCAACGCACCACCCAGAAGCGCCCGTCCCAGGTCAGGTTGATATTCTGACGGGGTAAGCAGCGCATCCAGTACGCCCAGGACACCCGCCGGAATAATCACGGAAAACAGAATCAGGTGGTGTTCAATGTCGGTGATAGTAATTAACACTAAGATTGCCATATAAGCCAACCAGAATACAAGCTGAAGGTCGCTGATGTCACCGGGTCTGGCCTCTTTGACAATGAACGTGATGAGCATCAACACCGCACAGGCGATTTCTACCAGTGGGTAGCGCCATGAGAGCTTTGCCCCAGCAGGAGATTGCCGTTTGCCCAGCAGGAATGCAGTGAGTCCCAACCAGGCAGCAGGTGGACGCGGTGTATTATCGGGATAGTGGGGGAGTCTCGGGCGGCGGTAATATGGCAGGTCGTCTGCCAGGGCATTCACTACACCACCTGCGAACAGGCCAACACAAATGATGAAAATCGGGAGCATAAGCGGAAGGTTTCTCCTACGGAATAGTTGGTGCTGGTGGTAGCAGGCTGAGTGAAATCACGATGACTGCCAGAAATGCGAGAATCATACTTACGACAATTGCCATTCTTTGCGCGGGTGAAAATGTGCGGTTCTCTGCGATTGGCGGTGCTACATCTCCCACAACCAGCTCAACCGGCAGCACATCCCCATGATTGATTTCCCACGCGGCCAGGCGCGGCTCTGCGTGGCGTAATCCCACGATGAGGTATGCCGTGCGCGGGTAGTGTGCCTCTCGAATGTCGGTGGGGGAGGGAATTGGATCACCTGCCGGGTGCGAATGATAGAAGCCGAGCAATTCCAGGCCGCCCGCTTCCAACGTGAAGAGCACTTCGGTGAGCTGCCGCTCATCCATCTGGTAGTGATGGTGTGGAGCAACAGCACGGTTGGCTACCGGAATCACGCGCTCAACATATGCGCCTCGCCCGGCGAGAATGCCACATACCTCATGCGGTGCATCTGCACGAGCGTGCAGCACCATCTCTCGTGCCAGCGTAGAAGGCAGCCACAAATGCCCCGGCATTATGCATCCATCTCATCATCAGATTGTGGGATGACAAAAGCCTCAATCCACTGATCCTGCGGCGGGTTGAGTGTCTCATAAAAGAGATCAATGGTCAAAGTATACGCCCCGGCGGGGTCTGTCCTGCCGCGTAAGTGCAGGGTGAACTCCATATCATAGTGCATCGTTTCAATGACATTGAGTTCGTTCACAATGCGATCTTGCTCATCATGCACCACCAACAGCAGGTTAGGGCGCTCCTGAAACGGCGTGACGCCTACTGCGACATGCACGCGAAACCGATCCGGGTACGGAGTAATCGTGATGCTTTCTATGCGAACCTCGCTTTTAGGCTTCGGCACGCGATCTGTGTTATTGAAGAGGTTGATTTCCATAGTTTGATTATAGATATTGGTCGAAGGGAATCAATAGTAAGGGTTTAGGTATCCTGTTGTAGCTTCTGGAGAGCCGCCAGCGCCGCATCCAACTGCCCTGCTGAAACCAGAATATGATCTCGTGAATAAGCGGCCAATGGTAAAATCGAAACACCTGCATCGGCCAGCGCCCTGCTGACGAACGCCATAAATCCGACCATATCGAGTTTCAGTTCAATGTCAAACGTCAACAGCCGATAGTATTGGGCGCTGACCTGATGACCGGGTAAACGTGGCTTAAAATCCTCCCAGGCTTCCGCCGGCAGTATCAGACTCACTTCATCTTTATCTACCAACAGGGCGCAGAACGGTTCACCCACCTGGGCGATGACCCCGGCAGCAGCCGTAATCGCTTTGGGTGGCAGCTTGACCAGAGCATAATCCTGATGGTCTGTGTATAAGGCCGCGTTCTTGAGGACTTCGGCGGGGGTTTGTGGCATATCTTTAGCTCCAATTACTCATCGAATTGATAGGTGGCCTCAGCGTAGTAGCGTACCTGGCGAGCAGCAAGCTTCTGTTGCATCCACTGTTCAAGCTGCTGGCTCTTGTCTGCTAATGTCCGCGTGGTGTCGCGCAGCCAGTCCAGTGGATAGTTGACACGAAGCGCACGTCCGTGAACAATATGGCGGGTGATGCCCGGTGGCAGAAATGCCTGGAAACGGGCGGCGGCGATAATGTCGGCTGGCTTGTACTCCGGGAAGACCACCACACCCAGCGCGTCCGGGTACAACGGCCAGACATCGGCCATTTCCATGAGTGCGGTGCGGTATAATGTGGCGTTTCGCTGGTAAATGCTGACCACCTCGCGCAACGTGGCATTGCGCTCATGAGTATCCTGTACCGGTGTGAGCAGTGCGAGAACGCGGCTATCCTTGAGCAGAATATGGGCAATGGCGCGACTGTCCTGCCCTTCAATGATCTCGATCTTGTGTAGGGCTTCTAATTGGCGAACAAATTCACCAGCATCCCATTCGCTGATGATATGTCGCCACGTACCGAGTTCCACATAGCCGCCGTCATAGGGCGCGACTTGTACCAGCATATGCGGGTATTCCAGGTGGGCAAAGGCATAGTAACGATTTGCACCATCCAGCACCACGTACTGGTTCGCATCCATTGGTGCCACTAACGGGGGGTTAATCACGAACTGCTCGTGCTTAAGTCGCTTAATGAGCGGCATCGCCCGCTGCGAGTCGTGATCTTCATGTGGGGAGATGCTGTTTGTCGGGACAATGCGTAAAACGGGTGGCGGTGCTCCGATGTGATTGTTGGTCATAAATCAATGATCCCTGCATAGAGCGTGAGGTTAGCCATAGGGTAGCATGTTCTACTGCGCGAAACAATTCCAGACCGCTACTTTTTAGTCTTGAAAATTCATTAACAGATCGGGCATAAATCCAGTGCTGTCTGAAGCGAACTGATATTTACGGATGGACAAAAAGACACAGTGAAAGGAAACCGGAATGGGTGTATATGAACAGGGCGCGAGTGCCACTGTGGGGCGTTGGTTGGTCATCCCCCGAACTTTATGCTTTGTGCTGAATGGCGACGACGTTTTGCTAATGAAGCGCGGCGCACACAAACGGGTTTTCCCTAACCAGTTTAACGGCCTCGGAGGACATATCGAGCGCGATGAAGACCCATTCACCAGCGCTCGGCGCGAAATTCTGGAAGAATCCGGATTGGATGTGCGGAATGTGACACTCCGGGCTGTCTATAACATTGATACAGGAGAGTCAACCGGCATCGTGTTATTCATATTTACTGGGATCAGTCCCAGCCGTGTGGTGACCGCTAATGACGAAGGGACGCTTCACTGGGTGCCACGCGACCAGCTGCTGGGTCTTGACCTGGTAGAAGATTTGCCGACGATTCTGCCCCACGTCCTGGCGATGGTCGCTGACGCGCCGCCGGTATTTGTGCATGTCAGCTATGATAATCAAGATGCGATTCGGATGCGGTTTGCCGGCGAAAGTCAGTTATGAAGGCGAAAACCCCATAAAATAGGGGATTGATTTCTATTGCATGTGGCAGGAACGGGGTATACTTATCTTGAATTTTTATGGTGGCTTGCCATGCTGCGGTCTGATGATTGGACACTGAATGTCTGAAGCGTTACAGACAACCCCCACACCCCTGGAACAACCAGCCCGCCGTTCACCGCTGCGCCGAGCGAGTTGTTTTATCAGTCTTGTGCTGTGGTTTTTGCTGTTACTGGCACCGTGCGGACTGTTTTATCTGGCGACACAAGGTGAAATTGCCCTCACCTTGAATGAATCCCCTCCGCAAATACTGCGTGTTTGGTTGGTAATGGAAGCGCAGCAGCGTGGGGTAGGCCTTTCGCGGCCAACCGTTTTTGCAGACCCGGCCAACCAGACAGTATGTATTCAGACTGATGTGAGTTTTTTGTTATGGCAAGGGCAGGGAGAAAGCCTCGCCTCAGCCTATTGTGACTGTTATGCCCAAAATGATGGCTGGGCGTTGATGAATACCAGCGAAGGCCCCTGCAGGCCATAGATTCAACAGACACTATTTTACTAAGAGGGTAGGTGCATATGGACATCCTGCAAAATGTAGACATCGGAACGCTGCTGCTACTTGGTGCCGGGTTGGCGGTGCTATGTGTTGTTGGGATGATATTGTTTTTTGGATTACAGCTTATTGGGTCAGCATTTGGCGTTCTGATCGGGTTTGTCGAACTATTTTCGGGCGTTGTGACCGGTGGGCCGGTGGCCTGGTGTGGCTGCCTGGTGCTCATTGCCGCCTGCGTGCTATGTGTTGGGACAGTTCTCTTATATTCAACCTGTACTGCTAATCCAACAGCGATGAACTTCTGCGCGATTTTCCCGTAAACAAAGAGCCGCCAAACTGAGGCAGCTCTCATTATGCGCAATATGCTCATTCGCAGCGTCAGGCTGGACTGGGCGCTGTGCCGGGTTTTCCCAGCGGCGGCAGGTTATCATTTTCCTCGACTTTGCCTTTCTCGCCCGATTTTGAAGCCGACTTGTTACCACCATCGTGTGTATCGGAAGTCCCTATGACGTGCTGCTGACCCTCCATGACCGCCAGAAATTCCTCCGCTTCCAGTGTTTCCACTTCAAGTAGGCGTTCGGCCACCGCATTAAGTTTGTCACGATGCTCGGTAAGGATATGCCGGGCTTCATCATAAGCCCAGGTCACGATAGCACGTACTTCTGAGTCGATTTCTTCGGCCACAGCCTCACTATAGTCGCGCTGTTCGCTAATCTCCCGCCCCAGGAATATCATTTCTTCTTTTTGGCCGAACATCATCGGGCCGAGTTTGTCGCTCATCCCAAACCGCGTCACCATTGCTCGCGCCAGTTTGGCGACTTGTTCCAGGTCACTCACCGCCCCGGTGGTAATTTCATCAAATACTAATTCCTCAGCCGCTCGCCCTGCTAATGCCATCACAATCTGGTTTCTGAGCCGGGAACGGGTCATGTGCATCATATCCTCATTTGGCAGGTAGATGGTGACTCCAGCCGCCATCCCACGCGGGATAATTGTCACTTTCCGTATCGGGTCTCCGGTAGGCAGGTAGTGTGAGGCGACAGCGTGTCCCGCCTCATGATAGGCGGTAATCCGCTGGTCGGCTTGGCTGATAACCCGGCTCTTGCGCTCCGGGCCGATGATAATACGCTCAATGGCGGCATGGAAGTCATTTTCGCCAATGGTCTTCTTATTCTTGCGCGCGGCCAGAATAGCGGCTTCGTTCACCATGTTTTCAATATCCGCCCCTACAAAACCGGGTGTAGACTTTGCAAGTGCCGTCAGGTCAACGTTAGACGCCAGGGGTTTGCCACGAACATGCACTTTGATAATTGCTTCCCGGCCACGCATATCCGGGCGATCCAGGACGACGCGGCGATCAAAGCGCCCTGGACGCAGCAGCGCCGGGTCAAGGATGTCGGGGCGGTTGGTCGCAGCGACTACAATCACATTTGTATCCGTATCGAAGCCATCCATTTCCACCAGAATTTGATTCAGCGTTTGCTCGCGTTCGTCATGACTGCCGCCTAATCCGGCACCACGGTGACGCCCAACAGCATCAATCTCGTCAATAAAAATGATGCAGGGGCTGTGGCGCTTGGCCTGGGTGAACAGGTCTCGCACACGACTGGCGCCTACACCAACGAACATTTCAACAAACTCTGAGCCGGAAATGCTGAAGAACGGCACACCGGCTTCCCCGGCAACCGCTTTTGCCAGCAGCGTTTTACCCGTGCCTGGGCTGCCCATCAGCAGCACACCTTTCGGGATGCGTGCGCCTAGCTGGATGAACTTCTCCGGTTCTTTCAGAAACTCAACCACTTCAGCCAATTCTTCTTTGGCTTCATCCGCTCCGGCGACGTCATCAAACGTGATCGTCGGATGGTCGCTGTTGAACATCCGCGCCCGGCTTTTGCCAAATGCCATCGCCTGGTTGTTGGATCCTTGCGCCTGGCGTAACATGAAGATAATCAGGCCGCCTAGCAGGATGATGGGCAGTAGCGTCGTGATAATACTGAAGCCGACTGCCGGCCAATTGTTAGGCTGCTCGAATACCCAGTTGATGCTCCGAATGTCTTCGGACGTAATGCCGTGTTGGATGAGTTGTTCTTCTGCCGAAAGCTCTGGGCTTTTATTTGTGACCGCTTCCGAACCGTTCTTGTATTGGATGTAGAGTTGCTCGCCCACGACCCGGATACTATTCACTTTATCAGTTTGTATCTGCTGTACCAACTCGGTAAACTGGATTTGCGACGGTTCATTCCCGTTTCCAGCAATGCCAAGTATGATAACGAAGATGATAAAACCGAAAAAGATGTAAAGCAGGGTGCTTCGCGTTTTAGGGTTATTCATTTGCGACAGGCCTCCTCATAAGGTGGCTGGTAAGCGCGTGAGGGGCGACTTTTCCATACCAGAACAATTCCATCGTAAATTCCATAGCACATACTCTGTGAAAATTATACAATCTAATCCAATTATCTTCTAGGAAGAATTGATAGAAACTGCGCATGAACTCAGTACAACAACTCAACGAGCATATCAGGCAGGAGGCGGGGTTTGTTCCGATCTTGCTGGAAGAAACAGGTCGAGTAATCGTGGGGCAGGGGCGGCTGATGAACCGGTTGCTGATTGCATTGCTGAGTAACGGTCACATCTTAATAGAAGGTGTGCCGGGATTGGCGAAAACCCTGGCAGTGCGAACCCTGGCCCAGGCCATCAACGTCCGCTTCCAGCGCATTCAATTCACACCCGATCTGCTGCCTGCCGACCTGGTAGGCACACAGATTTATCACCCGGCCAGTGGTGGATTCACGCCGCACCCTGGGCCAATCTTTAGCAACATTGTCCTGGCGGATGAAATTAACCGCGCCCCGGCGAAAGTGCAGTCTGCTCTCCTGGAAGCGATGGAAGAACGTCAGGTCACGCTGGGCGAACAGACATTTCCACTCGATGATCCATTTCTTGTGTTGGCAACGCAGAACCCGATTGAACAAGAGGGCACGTATCCGCTGCCGGAAGCGCAGCTCGACCGTTTTATGCTCAAGGTCGTTGTGGGATATCCGTCTCGTGATGAAGAAAGAGTCATTATTGAGCGCATGGCTGGTGAACCACCCCCGCCGCCGCAACCTGTCATTGGCCCGGACGTGATCCGGCGAGCACGAGAAGTCGTCGCCGCTATTTACGTGGATGAGAAGATCAAGAATTACGTCTTGGATATTGTATTCGCCACGCGCGACCCGGCAGCAAACGGCTTTAAGGAAATTCGTTCCTTAATCGCCTTTGGCGCCTCACCGCGTGCGACAATTTTCCTGGTCAAAGCGGCCAAAGCTCATGCCTTTCTGCGGGGCAGGGGGTATGTGACACCGGATGACGTGAAGCAGATCGCACCAGATGTACTGCGCCACCGCATTCTGGTGACGTTTGAGGCTGAGGCGGAAAATGTTACGTCTGCGCAGATTATCCAACAGATTTTGAATAAGGTAGCGGTTCCCTGATGCTCACAGCCGAGACTCTGCGAAAAATTCGGCGCGTTGATTTGCGGACGCGCCGCCTGGTAGATGAAACGTTCTCCGGTGCATATCACTCAATTTTCAAGGGCCGGGGCATCGAATTCGATACGGTTCGTCCTTATGAACCCGGCGATGATGTGCGTGATATTGACTGGAATGTGACCGCCCGTGCTGGAACACCTTTTATCAAGCGTTATGTTGAAGAGCGAGAACTCACTGTGATGCTCGCCTTAGACATCAGCGCCTCATCCTTTTTTGGTACGCAGACCCGACAGAAACGCGATACAGCCGTCGAGTTGGGGGCGGTGCTGGCCTATTCCGCTATCCGCAATCAAGATCGTGTAGGGCTGCTCTTGTTCACTGACCAGGTGGAACTGTATGTTGCGCCGCACAAAGGGCATAATCATGTATTGCGTCTGATTCGTGACCTGATGGCGGCACAACCATCCCACGCGGGAACTAACCTGGGTGTAGGGTTGCGCACAATAAACCGCTTGCTTAAGCGTCGGGCGATTGTGTTTTTGATGTCAGATTTTCTGGCTGCGGGCGAGTCTTATGCACAGGATTTGCTCCTGACTGCCCGCCGTCATGACCTGATCGGTGTCGTGTTAAGCGACCCCCTGGAAGCCGCCTGGCCGGAGGCGGGCCTCGTGGCGCTGCGGGATGCTGAAACTGGCGAAATCGCCTGGGGGGATACAGCATCGCGCGCCTGGCGTGAGGATTTTATTCAGGGTGCGCGTCGTTTCCGTGAGGCGCGGGATATGGTCTTGTCCCAAGCCCAGGTTGACCGGATTGATGTGCCAACTAATGGCGATTATGTGTTGGCATTGACTCGATTCTTTCAGGGGCGGGCGCGGCGTTGATTCCAACACGGTGGAACTATGGACGGTTTGCGCTTGTTTTTGCGATTCTGTCTGTATTTTCGGGAATTGTAACGGCACAGGATGGGGTGAGTGCCCGCTTTGTAGCACAGAACCTCGCGCCGTTGGTGGGGCAGCCGGTAGAGCTGGTATTGACAGTACAGGTTCCTGCTGGAGCGATAATGAACTGGCCGGATTTTCCCGAAGAATGGTCGCCGTTCACGGTACGAGCGGTGGGCGAGAAAGAGATCGTGAGCAGTGATAGTGGCCAGACTATCCGGCAGATATTGACTGTAATTTTGTGGCAGCCCGGTGACTACGAAACGCCCGGCTTGACACTGGATTACCAACTGGAAGGCCAGACTGAGACCCGGCAGATTATTGCTGAAAAAGCGTTTTTCTCTGTACCGAGTGTACTTGAATCAGAAGACCTGACGCTGCGCCCGCTAAAGCCACCTGTTTCACTACCCTATGTATCGCCCTTACTGGTGCTGGCGGCCGCTGCCGGGTTTGTCATTGCCGTTTTTGCGGGCCGGCCCTGGTGGCATCGTTCGACGGTAGGGTTGAGGCAGGTGGTCGTTGCTAGCGATCTGCATCCGGCGGCACAGGCAGCCTTAACCCGAATTCGTCGAGCAGCCGATAACCCACAGGCGGCAGAGTCCTATCGTGTGGCAGCGGATGCTTTGCGCGGCTATGTGGGGCAGCGTTTTGGGTTGCCCGCGCCTGAATGGACAACAGGAGAATTAGTGGCTGCATTGGAAACTCACCCCGAACTGGCGCTGCGCCGTCTGCGTGAACTCGGCCACATGCTGGAGCAGGCCGATCTTGTCAAGTTCGCTGCAGTGCAGCCTCGCATGAAGGCTGCTCAGCGATTATTGGGTGCTGCTTATCAGTGGATAGAACAGGTTGACCGGGCGGCTAGCACTGCCGAAAAACAACTATGACGTTTCGTTTCGCACATCCCTTGGCTTTGGTACTCTTGCTCCTTCCTCCACTACTGTGGCTAGTTTCCCACTGGTTTGGTTGGGAGTGGGTTGTGCCGGGATTGCGTTATTCCGATACCCGCTTATTGAATGGGTTGCATGTCGGGTGGCGGGTGAGGCTGCGGCGTTTGCCGGATGCGCTGCGGTTTTTGGCGTGGCTGCTGCTGGTTGTAGGTCTGGCACGGCCACAGAGCGGGAGGTCTCAGGAGATTATCCAGGGGCAGGGCGTGGATATTGTACTGGCGTTGGATATTTCTGGCAGTATGGCCGGGCTGGATTTTCAGCCACAGAACCGGCTTAGCGCCGCTAAAGCCGTGATAGGTGATTTTGTATCCGGGCGGGAATTTGACCGGATTGGCCTGGTGGTGTTTGCCAGTGATGCCTTTCAAATGGTACCCCCCACCCTTGATTATCCGGCGCTGCTGCGTTCCCTGGAAAGTGTGCGCTTAGCGGGTGAGATGGGTATTGGTGATGCCACCGCCATCGGCCAGGGATTGGCAACGGCGGCGAATATGATGCGGAGTGGTACGGCGGTCAGCAAGGTGATTATCCTGTTGACAGACGGCGCGAACACCGCAGGGAACTTCGACCCGGTTACGGCGGCACAGGCTGTTGCTGCCTTAGGAATGCGTGTCTATGCGATTGGTATGGGCAAGCCCGGGCTTGTGCCGTTTATGGATGCGAGCGGCAGTACCATTACTGTCGAAAGTGATTTGGATGAAACCACGTTGCAAGCGATTGCTGCCACCGCGAATGGTCGTTACTTTCGTGCAGAAGACGCCGCCGATTTGCGACAGGTTTACGAGCAGATTGATGCATTAGAGCGCAGTGATGTTGAAAAACAGGTCTTTGTGCGCTGGCAGGAGCAGGCCTGGGCGCTGTTATGGACTGGGTTTGCCGCCCTCATTCTTGAGCGTGTCTTGCGGCATAGTGTGTTTCAGGCCGTGCCATGAATGGATTTATGCTTCCCTCTGTGTTGGCGCTTTTGTTCCTCCTCCCTTTTGCCGCCGCTTTCTTCGTCTGGCGCTGGCGGGTCCGGACGGCTTTGCTGTATTCCCTGGGGGACGCCGGCCAGCTGGCTGGCCTGGTGACTACGATACGATCCGCCCGGCGGGTAGTGAAGCTGGCACTGTGGTTTGTAGCAGTCGGCGCACTTATTTTCGCCTTGTCCCGTCCGTTGTGGGGTTTTGAAGCTACAGCCATCGAGGCGCGGGGAGTCTCTGTCATGGTGGTGTTGGATGTCAGTGCCAGTATGGACGCCCAGGATGTGAATCCCAGCCGTCTCGAACAGGCAAAGTTTGCGGTGCGGGACTTATTTTCTGCGTTGGCGGGCAACGAATTAGGGTTGGTGCTGTTCGCCGGGCAAGCGATTATCCAGTTCCCCTTGACGACCGATACTGGGGCAGCGGAATCCTTCCTGAACGCGGTGAGTACCCAGTCTATGACCCGTCAGGGGACGGTGATTGATGCAGCTATCCAGTTAGCTATGCGTGGTTTTGAGGGGGGACGCTCTGGCACACAGGTGATTATTCTGGTGAGTGATGGCGAAAACTTTGAGGGAGACCCGCTCCGTGCAGCGGCTGAAGCCAGGGAACAGGGTATAACCATTTATGCGTTGGGCGTTGGCGGCACGGGTGAGGGGGCGCCGATTCCTGTTTTTGATGCAAACGGGCAAATCACCGGCTACAAATCGGAGGCGGATGGTAGTCTGGCGCTCTCCCGGTTGAACGAAGTGATTTTGCAGCAGGTTGTTGACCGTGCTGGAGGTCAGTACTGGTATCTGGATGGTGGTGCGGATAGTGTGCGGGCGCTGGCGGATGAGGTGAGTAAGCTGGAGTATGGAGGACTGGGAAGCCAGGCGGAGCGGCGCGGTATCGAACGATTCGGAATTTTTGTTGTGCTTTCGCTCCTGGCACTTTCGGTGGAGATGTTGATGCCGGAAACGACTTTTAATGAGACAGCATAAGCCCATGATGACAGGCATTTTGCATAGGCAAACACGACAAAGGCTGGTGGTCTGCGTGCTCGTCATATTGGCGGGTTGTGCCGTAAACCCGGCGGAACGCAATAACGCGGGTAATGCGTTGTACGGGCAGGGGGATTACACTGGCGCGGTGGATGCCTACCAGTTAGCCCAGGTGACCGCGCCCGATGACCCCGTACCCTACTATAATGCTGGCAGTGCTTTAGCAATGGACGGCGATTTGCAACTGGCGGTGCTGGCTTTGCAACAATCCTTAAAAACCGCCGATACACCTCTGCAGGCACGAACCTATTATAACCTGGGTAATGTGTATATGGCGTTAGGGCAATTCACTGATGCCGTCGGCGCCTACCAGCAGACCTTGTTGCGTCAACCGGATGACGCCGATGCCCGTTACAACCTGGAATTGGCGTTGCTCCAGATTATGCCACCGCCTGATGAGCGTGGGGGGGATGCTACACCGACTCCTGAATCCGGCGACAGCAGCCAACCAAACCTGGATGCCACAGAGACTTCTACGGCTGTCCCTGCGCCGGAAAAAGCTCTCAGCCCCGCAGACGCAGAAAGGTTACTCGACAGTGCGGGACAGAACCAACATATATTGCCTGCAGTTCTATCAACCGATTCTGCCCCTTTTAATGTTGGTGCCTCACAGAGGGACTGGTAGCGAATGACGTGGGTAAGGTCGTTTGTCGGTATCATCATAGGGCTGGTGCTGCTGAACGGGTTCGCTGTGGCACAGGGTGGCAGCGATTACTATGTTGAAGCCGAAGTAGATAATGTGACTCCCTTTGTCGGGCAGCGTATCGTCTATACGCTGCGGTTTTTTGCTGCTGCCGATGTCGCCCTTCCGGTGCAGACCCGTTACCAGCCGTCTTCTTTCGAGGGGTTCTGGTATGGCGGCGAACTGGCCGAGCAACAGACGATCCAACAGCTAGATGGACGACAGTATGTTATTCGTGAGATTCGCACCGTGTTATACCCGCTGCGAGCCGGCAGCATAACCATTTCATCTGCCGGAATTGTCTTCCCGGCCACTGTGTTTCGGGGCGAAGAGACACTCGCCGCGGATTCGCTCTTGCTAGATGTCCAATCGCTGCCGGAAGGTGCGCCAGAGGAATATAACGGCGCGGTGGGGCAGTTTGATATGGTGGCGACTATAGACCGCAATGAAGTGGCCCAGGGTGAACCCATCATACTCAACCTGGTGGTGACCGGGACGGGTAATGTGGAACAACTCTTGCCTCCACAACTGAATTTGCCGCAGAATTGGCGCGTGTATATGGAGTCGCCGGTATACCGCCCACTTGATGATGTGATGACGCTGGCTGTGAAAGCGTTCTCCTGGCAGCTTGTTCCCGCTGAGTCTGGAGAGCACGTACTCCCCGCTGTAACTCTTCACTTTTTCGACCCCGTTAGCCAGACCTATCGCTCTATCAGTACTGCGCCTGTGTCTCTAAACATCATCCCGGTAAACCCTGTCTCTGGTGGATCACCCTCCAGTGAATCGGCCACCGTAGAGACCGGACTGCATCCCATTAAGCCTGTTCCCGCCAGCCTGGATGACCGATTGTCAGGCAGGGATAACGGCGTCTGGCTGTATCCTCTGTTCGGGTTACCATTACTGGGTATTCTGGTCGCTGCCGGATGGCATCATCGGCGGCGCTGGTTGGTACAGAACCGGCTGCGCCTTCAGCAGGCCAGAGCGCTGACGAAGGCCAGACACGAGTTGCAATCTGCCCTTAAGCTCCCGTCAGAACAGGCCTATGGTGCGGTTAGCGCAGTGGTTCTGAGCTACCTGTACGACAAGACTGATGTGACTATGCTGGGCAAAGGACATGCTGAACTTCAGGAGGTGATGATGCGGACGAATAGTGTTTCCAACTCAGCAGCACGCCGTCTTATTGTCTGTCTGGAACGCGCTGAAGAAGGGCGATTTGCCCCATTGGAAACAGGCACCGTCCAGGCTTTGGTGGCGCATACCGTAGAAGCACTGACAGCGGTAGATGGCGAGTGGCGGTCAGGATGAGACGACGAGGCCTGCTATTGCTATTGTTATTGTTGCTCGCTGGCCGGGGGGTGGGACAGGGCGATAATACCCTCGCGATATTTACCCAGGCGAATGCAGCTTACGAAAGTGGCAATTATGCCCGGGCAATTACATTGTATCGCACGCTGGAAAACTTGTTTATTGACGATGCCCGCCTGTATTACAACCTGGGAAATGCCTACTATCAAACCGGGGATATGGGGTGGGCGCTGCTATACTACTTACGGGCGCAGGCGCTCATCCCACGTGACGCGGACTTGATCGCCAATATCGCGGTTGTACGGGCTGAGCGAGTTGATATTCAGAGCGATGAAACCGGTATTCTCGAAGGGCTGGCAGCACTGACCACGGGTATCTTACAGATTGTTGAACTGGCGGCGCTCATCGGCCTGGTATGGGCAATCTGGTGTGCGGTGGTGATCGTGTTTACTGTGCAGCGGCGTTGGCGCGAGACATTGCGCAGCCCACTGCTCGTTGTGGGGGCAGTTGTGGTATTTGGCAGTATGCTCCTGGTAAGCCGTGTCTACGTGACAGAAAATCGCCCGGCGGCAGTAATCACTGCCTCTCGTACACAGGCGATGAGCGGCCCAGGGATGGATTACTTGCCATTGTACCCACTCTATGCCGCAGCGGAAATTCGCCTTATGGAATCCCGCATGGGGTGGGTGCGTTTCAGCTTGCCAGACGGGCGACAGGGCTGGCTGCCGGAGGATGTTATCATGGTGGTAGGGGTGCGGCGGTAGCGGCCTTTTTAGTTTAGCAATTCGGGGATGCTTTCTGGGTTGCTGGCGACGCGGACTCCTGCCGCCTGTAATGCCTGGATTTTCTCTTGCACTGTTCCTGTGCCATTTTCGATTATCGCCCCGGCATGACCCATTCTGATACCTGTCGGGGCGCTGTTCCCGGCGATAAAGGCCACCACGGGTTTCGTCATGTAACCTTTGATAAACTCCGCAGCATCTACTTCAGTACGCCCGCCGATTTCCCCAATCATCACGATTTTCTCGGTTTCCGGGTCTTCTTCAAACATCTTCAGCACATCTACGAAATCTGTGCCGATCACCGGATCACCACCGATACCCACACACGCGGTCTGTCCGATGCCCGCCTGGGTGAGAGTGTAAACGATTTCATAAGTAAGTGTGCCGCTGCGAGACACCACCCCCACACTTCCGGGTATGGCGATATAACCCGGTATGATGCCGATTTTTACCTGATTGGGGATGAGCAGACCAGGGCAATTGGGACCAATCAGGCGGCTGTTGGTGTATTGAATATACTCATAAATGTGCATCATATCTTGAATCGGGATGCCTTCGGTGATGCATACAATTAGCGCTATTTGCGCATTGATTGCCTCATATATAGCGTCGGCTGCGTGTGCGGCCGGTACATAGATGATGCTGGCATTCGCGCCCGTCGCGTCTACCGCCTTCTGGACAGTATCAAAGACTGGCTTGCTATGCACCCATTCACCGCCCTTCCCCGGTGTCACACCGCCCACGACATGCGTGCCATACTCGATCATCTGCGCAGTGTGAAAGCTCCCCTCACGCCCGGTAATGCCTTGCACAATCAAGCGCGTATCATTGTTCACAAGTATAGACATGGTTAGTTCATCCCCTTGGCTGATGCGATGGCTTGACGGGCAGCTTCAGTCAGGGTAGCAGTGCTGGTGAGATTGGGCAACTGCGCACTATCAATCATCTGGCGTGCTTCGCTGGCGTTTGTTCCGGCCAGGCGGACAATGAGGGGAAGATTGGCCTTAGTCTCGTCTAATGCCCGGAGAATGCCGCCTGCGACCTCATCGCAGCGCGTAATGCCCCCGAAGATGTTCAGAAGAACAACCTTTACATGGGGGTCTGCCAGCATGATCCCGAGTGCGGTGGCAACTGTTTTTGACTGTGCGCCGCCGCCTATATCCAGAAAGTTGGCTGGGCCGATTGACTCGTCGCCATAGCGATGAATCATATCTATGGTCGTCATCGCAAGACCCGCGCCATTCGCCATACAGCCGATTTGCCCGTCTAACCTGACATAGCTGATTCCGGCAGCACGTGCGCGGGCTTCCTGATCGGATTCGCCGTCATTATCGTACATTTCCGCCAGATCAGTGTGCCTGTAGAGAGCATTGTCATCAATAATCAGCTTGCTATCCAGCGCCAATAAACGGTTATCTGTCGTGATAACCAGTGGGTTGATCTCAGCCAAGACTGCATCGCTAGCAACAAAGCAAGTGTAAAGGCTGTAGGTGATTTGTAAGAAGGTTTTCCAATATTCGTTAGGAAGATCGATATTGCTGGCAATACTGCGAACCTGATAGTCACGCAGGCCAATGCAAGGGTTAATGGTGTCTCGAAAGATTAGGCTGGGTGATGTACGGGCAACTTCTATAATGTCTCGACCCCCCTCGCGTGAGGCGATGAGCATGGGTTTACTGGTCGTTCGGTCATTCGTCATGCCGAGATAGATTTCCTGCCTGATGCTGATGGTTGGATTTACCAGCACTTTTCGAATAATTAACCCGCCAATGACACTTCCTAGCAGGCTATTCGCCAGATTTTCGGCCTGTTTCGGGTTTTCAGCGAAGAGAATCCCCCCCATCTGGGCGCGATTAGGAGTGGGGATTTGTGCTTTAATTACCACCTTGTCCCCCAGTTCACGAGCGATTTCATAGACCTGTTGTGGGGTGCTGGCTACCTTGCCAGGTAATACGGGGATACCGAATTCAGCGAAACGGGCTTTTGATTGGTATTCATGAAGATTCACAAGGCGACTCCAAGAGATCACATGAGCCAGGAATGGATAAAACAGCTTTGTGGGAGCAGCTATTCTTAATTATAAGGCCTCAATCTCATGATGTGTGATAAGCACGTCATAATGCGCCTCAATCCATTCTAGAATACTGGTCAGCACCTTATGATTATGCACATTGGAATTGCTAACCACAGCAATAGCGATTTCGGCGGACTGCCACAGTTCATGATGGTCGGTTTCCGCCGCTGAGACATTAAACGTATTGTGTATACGTGCCAGCATGGATTTGAGAATGCTGCGCTTTTCTTTGAGCGATGCAGCGCCCGGGAGATGTATTTCAATTTGACAAACGCCGATATTCATAATTCACTTGATTGGTGTTTTCAGGTTGGATGTGCGAATAGCTTAACTATACTGAAAATAAACATTTTTCACAGGTTTTTCAGGGTTCTGAAAAAATTGTAAGTGAAGTGGACAGCGTTTGCTAAAGTATGCTATGCTGTTGGTTGATAATCTGTCAGCACAGTAGAATTCCATTGGCGGAGGCACTGCACTCATGACCCCAACACGGGTGGTGTGTATCGAAGATGAACCACAGATGATTGACCTGGTCAAGTTAATTCTCTCCCGCGATGGGTTTGAAGTGATTGGTGCGCCAAGTGGTTTTGAAGGCTTACAGGTGGTTGAGGATATGCAGCCAGATTTGGTGCTCCTCGACTTGATGATGCCTGATATTGATGGGTGGGAAGTATACCAGAGGATGAAGGCAAACCCGACGACCAGCAGCATTCCGGTGATTGTCGTGACAGCCCGTGCCCAGAGCATTGATAAAGTACTGGGATTACATATCGCCAAAGTGGATGACTACATTACCAAGCCGTTTGGCCCGGCAGAACTGCTTCAGAGTGTCGAAAAAGTTTTGGCAGAACGCTTGGCTTAGCTTACACCCACATCAAGAAAACAGAAATGATATGACGATAGGCGCACCATAATGATTATGATGCGCCTGTTTTATTGCTTAGCCGGTACCGGTCAGGCCGCTCTCGATGTATCCGGCAAGTTGGTCGGGCGTGACCATACCACTGTGTGTGGCGTAGATATTGCCTTCCGCATTAATGAAGATACTGGTTGGGTAGCCCTGGATGCCGAAAACTCGCTGCAACTGCGCGTTGGTATCCAGTAAAATCGGGAAACTCAGTGCTAGGTTATTCGCAAACGGGATGATCTGCGCAGCAGATTCGGCGTTATTGACGGCGAGTACGACGAATCCCTCATCTTCGTATTGGTCAAAGGCGGCCTGGATACTGGGCATTTCAGCCCGGCATGGTGGGCACCAGGTCGCCCAGAAATTGAGCATAACCACTTTCCCCTGGTAATCGCTTAGTGTGACGGTCTCACCACTCAAGGTATTTGCGGTGAAATTGGGCGCATTGCCCGATGATCTGGAATCTGCGGCGATTGCTGCAATAATCAACCCCAAGCCGGCCAGCACAAGTGCTACCCATATCCATAGTTTTCGCTGTGTCTTGTTGACTTGCTGTTGTTTTCTCCGTGCGGTTCGTGTTGAAGTACTCATTTAATACTGCTTTCCTGGAGTAATATAGAATATGACTTGAAAAAAACCGAAGGTTATAGGCCTTTTGGTAACAATATTTTGATGCGATTATCAGCCCATACCTTACATCTCTTTTATGTCTTTTTGGTCTGATCTCGGACAATATAGTATCATTAGCTGTGTTTATTGGAGTGAATGGCATATACTCATGCCTGGAAAACTATTTATGGTGCAAAAACACGTCACATTGGGGGATTACATGAAACGCATAACCCTGAAATTCTTAGTGTGGCTGCCGGTTGCTCTGCTGCTGATGGCCTTACCCGCATTTGCACAGGGGACAAATCTAATCACTAACCCTGGTTTTGAGGGCAGTTTTACGGCTATTGGCGGCGACCAGACGATCCAAGTTGCAACTGGTTGGTCTCCCTGGCATGTTTCTGGCGGCGCATCACTTTCGGAGAATGTGCAACCAGAATACTACAAGGCATCTGATTTCGTGACCGCCGGACAAGGGGTCTCGCGAATTCGCGGCGGTAATGATGCCCAACAGTTTCTCACTGCGTTTGCAACATTTGATGGCGGAATCTTTCAGCGAGTATCCGGTGTCAAACAGGGTGATAGTCTTGTTTTTACGGCATTTGTCTACGTGTGGTCAACGACTTTCGACGATGTAAACCTGAGTGATCGCCCTGGAGATGTGGTTGTCCAGGTAGGGATTGATTCAACTGGTGGTACGGATGGTCAGAGTGGCAATATTGTCTGGTCATCCCCGGTGATTCAGTATGATGCATATAACGAATATACGGTGACAGCCCCCGCCAATGGCAATGCAGTCACGGTCTTTATTCGCAGCACGATTACCTCACCGGTGAAATCCACCAATGTATACATAGATGATACGTCTTTGGTCGTGGCGGGCAGCGCGCAGCCCATAAGCAGTGCCACGCCAACCCTCACCCAGACGCCGTTTGTGCCAAGTGCCACGCCGACTTTGACGGTGACGCCGTTTGTGCCGAGTGCCACACCGACACTTACCTTGACGCCTCTTTTGCCGTCAGCGACGGCTACCTCGGGAGACCTGGGGATTGTGACACCGGTTTTGCCGAGTGCCACCTTCACTTTGACACCGGTTTTGCCCTCGGCGACAGCGACTCTGACGGTGGTTCCGCCCTCGGCGACACTCACATTTACCCCGTCGTTTACGCCTAGCAGCACCTCAACCGCTACGCCAACAGCGGAAGTGCTGCTCCCAACCAACACCTTTACCCCAACCCTGACCCCGATCCCTGGCGAAGTGGATAATACGGTGTTCCGCAACAATATCGTGCATACGGTCCAGCGGGGCGACACGGTAGGTGAACTGGCGCGGCTGTATGATAGCAGTGTCGAGGCGATTATCAGCAAGAACGGGTTAGATGAAAGTGCCTTAATTCGGGTTGGTCAATCGCTGCTCATCCCGGTGCGTTTGCCTGCTCCTGCAACGTCCACGCCTTCGCCGACGCCTATCTTTGTTGCAACGGTGGTGATCGCCGTACCGCCCCAGGAAGCAAGTGTCTATGTTGTCCAGCCGGGCGACACCTTGTTCCGTATTGCCGTACGCTTTAATACCACGACAACCACCCTGGCCCAGCTCAATGGTATTGCGAATCCCAATGTCATTCGTGTGGGGCAGCGCCTGAACGTTCCTGGTGCGGGGACACCACCCACCCCGGTAGTTGTGACCGTTGTTGTACCAGTTACGGCCACGCCCGCTCCTGTAACGTCAAACACATATGTTGTGCGGGCAGGTGATAACCTGTATCGCATTTCGCTGCGTACCGGCGTCTCACTGACCCGTTTGATTCAAGTAAACGGGATTGTAGACCCGAATAGGTTGTATGTCGGGCAGGTGTTGACAATTCCATGAGTAAACGGTGGCGTATTTTGCGAAATGCCACAACTGGAGATGTAATTCTGCCTCGTGTTAAGTGGTGCCAGAGTTTCTGGTGCCACTTTCGTGGTTTACAGTGGGTGCGGCATTTACCGGAGAATGAAGGGCTATTGTTTATCACCGATAGGGAAGGGCGGGGACATACTGCCATCCACATGTTTTTCATGTTTTTCAGTATTGGTGTGGTGTGGATGGACGCTTCGGGTAAAGTTGTGGACAAGTGCCTGGCGAAACCCTGGAGACCCATGTACGCGCCGAACTCCCCGGCACAGTATTACCTGGAAGCCAATACCAATATTCTCGAACAGGTTGAGTTAGGTGATGTATTGCGGTTTGATGAGGTTGTTGGATGATTTATCGTATAGTGTATGGTTTGTTGCTTACCGCGCTGCTTGTGCTGCCGGCCTCAGTAGTCGTAGGACAAGAGTCACGATCTTCTACGCAATCCGAGATGACGATTCATGTTGTTCAGCGTGGTGAGAATCTCTTTCGCATTGCGTTAGGGTATGGGCTGACAACTGATGAACTTGCGGAACTCAACGGCATTGTTGATCCAGGCAACATCCAGGTTGGGCAGCGGTTGCTGGTGCCGGTGGCCGGTACAGTTGCTGCTGTGCCTCAAACGCACGCTGTTCAACCCGGAGAAACCCTGCAAAGTATCGCGGCGCTGTATGGCCTCACGCTAGACCAACTGGCCGCTTATAGTAGTCTGGTGGATGTGAACACTATTTTTGTCGGACAAATTCTGACAATTGTTCCTGCTGTCGAACCAACCCCGCTAGTGCCGGAGGCTGCTGTGGAAACTGCTCCCCCGGTGAATGTGATTCACGTCGTGCAGCCGGGTGAGACCATGTTTCGGATTGCGACCAGTTACGGTCTGACGGTGAATGCTGTTGCCAGTGCGAATGGGATTAGCGATCCTACCTTGATTGATGTTGGGCAGCAGTTGGTGATTCCCGGTATTGAACCGCCACAGTTGGCACTGGATTTACCCACGCCGATGACTGGGTTAACGATGGAGCCGCTCCTGTTGGTTGAGGGGCAAACGGGAGAATTCCGCCTGACAACGGCGGTGCCAACCAGCCTGACTGGGACGTTTCTGGGGCGGGCGCTGGCAGCATCATCTGAGCAGAGCAACACCCTTCATACCATTTTGGTCGGCGTGCCGGTTTTTACGCAGGCTGGGGTTTATCCGCTACAACTGAGCGTTACGGATGAGTCCGGCCAGCGGGCAGATTTTGTCACGAATCTGGAGATTATTCCTGGTTTATATGGCAGTGAGGAAATAACACTGCTCTCAGATCGGAGCGATTTGCTTGATCCGGCGGTTGAGACTGCCGAACAAGACCTGCTCCAGCGAATTATGACGACGAGCTTCACCCCGACTCGTTACTTTACCGGCCCGATGGGGCTGCCGGCAGCGGCCCCCTTGATTTCCACCTTTGGAACAAGCCGATCCTATAATGGTGGTGCATATGACCGATTTCACAGCGGCGCGGATTTTGCCGGTGCGCCCGGCACGCCGGTCTTAGCGGCAGCCTCGGGAACGGTGGTGTTGGCGGATACCTTGAATGTACGTGGTAATGCAACCATCATAGATCATGGTTGGGGGGTTTATACCGGGTATTGGCACCAGACGGAACAATATGTGCATGTGGGTGATTTTGTAACGGCCGGGCAGGTGATCGGTACAATTGGCGCGACAGGCCGGGTGACGGGAGCGCATCTTCATTGGGAGTTATGGGTCAATGGCGTGCCGGTTGACCCAATGCAATGGGTAATTCAAGATTTTTCATAAGCAAGGCTTAAAAAATGGCAAGAAAAGATCCCCTTCGATTTTTCTACGAGTTGGCTGGCAAGTCACTGGTTGATGACATCAAAACGACTGAAAAAGCGCTGGGTCGTTATGACCAGAAATATGCCGCTAAAAAGCGGCGCCGGTTGCCTCCTTGGAACGAGTTGGGTGGCGTGAAGCGCGTGACTGCCTATGAGCGGGGTGTCCGGCTCATGTGCGAGAGGGGGAATGTAGAATTGCAGTGGGTGGCAGTGGACTGCTTGCGGGTACGCTTGCAGACTGACAAACATGCGGAGTTTTTCCCACCATTTTCGTATGCGGTCAGCAAGGCGGACTGGTCGGAAGTCCCAATTGAAGCAATTGACCATCCGGTGACAGTTGAAATGCAGTCAGAGGCTATGATCTGCCGGGTGGAAAAACTGTCATTTCGCCTGCAATTGGAAACACCATCCCATGAGGTGATTTGTGCGGACTTCCCTGGGATGCAGTGGCGCGAAGACGGCGCGGTGCGATTGTCACTCCGCTTGCGGCCGGATGAGAGTGCTTATGGGCTGGGAAGTCGGGCCGTCGGTCTAAATCTCCGGGGTAGACAGTATCAACTGTGGAATACCGATCCGCCGCGTTTCCGGCGCGATGATGACCCTCTTTATTACAGCATCCCATTTTACCTGGGAGTCCATGCACACGGCGCTTACGGTGTATTTTGGGATAATTCGAGTCGTAGTACGGTGGATGTCGGTCTGGGCGCCGACGATGCACTGGTATTTGAGGGAGAGGTAGGAGAACTGCGTTATTACCTGTTTTTTGGGAACGATGTCAACAGTGTTTTAGCGCGTTACACCGAGCTAACTGGGCGAATTACGCTCCCGCCCCTCTGGAGTCTCGGCTATCAGCAGTGTCGTTTCAGCTATTACCCACAGCAGGCCGTATTGGATTTAGCCGGCGAGTTTCGTAAGCGGGGTATTGCGTGCGATGTACTGTATCTCGATATTCATTACATGGCTGGTTTCAGGGTGTTTACCTGGGATCGAACCCGGTTTCCCGCATTACCTGAGATGATCGCCACGTTGCACAGGCAGGGTTTTAAAGTTGTAGTGATTGTTGACCCAGGCATTAAGATAGACCCGGATTACCCCGTCTATGTGAGCGGCGTCGAACAAGATGTGTTCCTCAAGCACCCCGACGGCGAGCCGGTGACGGCAGCGGTTTGGGCTGGGGCATCTCATTTCCCCGATTTTACCAGTGCGGCAGCGCGTCGCTGGTGGGGGGAGCAGTTTCTCCCCTTGCTGGATGCCGGAGTGGATGGTATCTGGAATGATATGTGCGAACCGGCCATCTTTACCTCAGATGGTGCCAGTACGCTGCCTGACTATGTGGCCCACGATGTAGATGGACTGGGGGGCGATCACCAGGGAAATCACAACGTGTATGGCTTGTTAATGGGACGTGCCTCACAGGAAGCACTGCGCAAGCATCATCCTGACAGGCGGCCATTTAATATGATTCGGGCCGGCTTTGCGGGGGCGCAGCGTTATGCCAGTTCGTGGACAGGGGATAATTCCTCGACCTGGGATCACTTGCGCCTCAGCCTGAGCATGACAATGAATATGGGGCTTTCCGGCGCACCTATGACCGGGCCGGACATTGGCGGTTTCGATGGAGATACGGAGGGTGAGTTATTCACACGCTGGTTGCAGGCAGCGGTTTTAATGCCGTATTTTCGCGCCCATACCGGAATGAATACCCATGCGCAAGAACCCTGGTCATTCGGACAGCCGTATGAGGTCATTAACCGCCTGACAATTGATTTACGGTATCGCTTCCTGCCGTATTTGTACTCACTCGTGGCGATTGCGAAAGAATATGGTTGGCCGGTCATTCGCCCTGTGTTCACCCTTGAACCCTTGAATCCTGATCTTCGTGCAGTGGACGATTGTTATCTTCTGGGCGATGCGGTGCTGGTCGCGCCTGTACTGGAGTCGGGTGTAGTGCGTCGGTCAGTGTATCTGCCGGTGGGGGAGTGGTACGACTATTGGACGAATGAACTGCTGCAGGGCGGTCAGGTTGTGACAGTGCCAGCACCACTTGAGCGTGTTCCGCTGTTTGTTCGAGCCGGGACGTCTCTTCCACACTGGCCGGAAGCGCAGTATGTGGGCGAAAATGTGGTGGATACGCTGCTGCTGCGTGTTTATCCCGGTGATGGCGAAACCGTCTTGTACGAGGACGATGGCGAAGGTATGGCGTATGAAGAGGGGGCCTATCGCTGGGTGTATGTCACCTGTAATTGGGATGAGGACGGTAGATTTATCATTAACCGCCGCGCTGCCGGTCAATATACGCCGTCCTATACCAGAATGAAGATTGAAGTCGTCGGGTTGGATGAAGAACCCATGCATGTGCGGGTAGATCGGCAAGGTGCGCCGCTCTGGTTTTTTGATGAGGGTTTGCTGGAAGTGAGTATTGATACTTTCCAGCGTATCGAAATCCGACGGCGGCCACTACCAGATGACAAGACGCTTCTGCATCGCCCCTGGTAATCTGTGAATTCGGGTTAGAATGCAACGAGGGATACGGATAGCGTACCCCTCGTTTTTGTCTGGGTATATGCCTGGACTATTTCTGGACAGCAGGATCCAGGACTTCAAAATTGGTGAACAGGAAGTGGTCGTGGTAGTAGTGGATCCACAGGAACGATAGAATTGCCGTATAGTAGGCCGTGTCGAAGTGCCGGTTGGGGTCAATATCAGGGATAATGATCGCAGCCAGCGCGTAGACTACAAAAAATACGGCTACCGGGCCGCCCAGGAGTAGTGTGCTGAGGCCGAATAACCCACGCGAGTCCTTGCCTTTGCTGAAGCGCGCGACTACAGGCGCATCCTTATCCAGTGTGCCAAGCTGCTGCCGTATCTTAATGATATAGAACGTTAATGCCAGGTACTGGAAGGAGTGCCACATGTTTGCACCCTGGAAGGCTGTATCCAGGTTTTCAAACGCGGGCAGCGGCAGGAAGATGATGACCGATAGTGTGATGAAAATCGTCTTAGGCCAGTTGATCGTGCCGCTACGGTATTCGCTGACAGTCTTCACGATATATGCCAACGCGGCCAGGATGAATACACCGGCTGCCGCGAAGAAAACCAACTGGTTTTCAAATAAATCAGGGATCACCTTGGTGAGATCATTCGTGCCGATTTCAAAAGAACCCTGGCTGATTTTATAGGCGGCGATGGGGAACAGGCATGTCAGAATGACGGCATAGTCAATAGCACGCGACCAGAATTTGACGCTTGATCCCTCGCGAACCAATGTATGCTCTTTGTGATTGTAGAGTTCCACCACATAGATAACCTGGTGCAGCACGTGCAGCATCGCCCAGAAGAAGAAAATCGTGAGCAGCAGAGTCAGGTTCAGGAAGGCCAGAGACACGACGACGATAGGAATGATGATGGATGAACGGATCAACATCGGATAGCGTTGTTTGAAGTCACTATCCAATCCTGTGCGGAGAAAAGTGGACATCATGTGCGGGCCACCGACAGCAATAGCTACAAAGCCATTGACAACATTGCGGCTGACATCCGGGTTGACATTCAGTTGGTTGACCCCGATCAAGTAGAAGATGTAAGGCAGGGGAACTACCAATACACTGACTACAATGTAGACCAGATCCCAACGGCGGTTGCGTAACCAAAATTGACTGGGGCTGGATGCAACCTGCGCAGGGGTTGAGAAACTGGCGCTAGAAACACTCATAACGATACTCCCTTCGTAAGCTAGATGCAGGTCGGAGAACTATACCGCAATGTATTTAGCTTTGCAAAGTATTTTTTGAGTGTAACGATAATTTTCTAATGATGCGAAAACTCATCACTTATCAGTTTTTAGGGACAATGTGATGTTCGCGGCAGCGTGCCTCGTATGTTTCCTGTGCACCCACCATAATAATTGGGTCGTTAAAGTGAGCAGGTTCCCCGTTTACGAGCCGCTGGGTGCGGCTGGCAGGTTCACCACAGATCAGGCAGATTGCGTGTAATTTGGTGACTTCTTCAGCCCCGCATAGTAAGCGCGGCATCGGGCCAAAGGGTTCACCACGAAAATCCATATCCAACCCGGCCAAAATGATGCGCAGCCCTTTGTCCGCCAGTGTCTCCACAATCCCCACGATATCACTACTGAAAAACTGCACTTCATCAATGGCGATGACAGTTGTTTCGGGTTTCAGCTGGTTGAGGATTTCTGAGGGTTCTGTAATCGTCTGGGCTTCGAAGTTTTGACCGTCATGACTGGTTACATTCTGGATATGGTAGCGGTTGTCTAGCGTAGGCTTGAACACTTGAACAGCTTGTTTGGCGATGGCGGCACGCCGCACGCGGCGAATCAACTCTTCGGTTTTGCCGCAGAACATGCTGCCGCAGATAACTTCAACCCGGCCAGTGTGATGGCGCATGTTTCCCCCTGATCGTGTTTAGACAAGCATAGAGGCAGACATGATACAACTCATGCCTGCCTCTACAGTGTGTGATGAAAAGTGCTACTCGGCGGTTTCGGCCAGCGGCAGATCGTAGCCCCGGTCACGCAGTGCCCGTTTGATGTCGGTCAGAATTTTGCGACCAATCCCAGGGATTTCCAGCAATGCGTTATCGCCACCCTCTTCCAGCTTGGCGATGAATTCACCGGCAACGCTGATACCACTCTCACTCAGAATTGTCAGGTAACGCTTCTGAACACCGAGTTCCGCCAATGGCAGGTCAGGGGAGGTGAGTGCTGCAACACGCGCGTCCGCTTCAGCACGCAGGTTATCGCGTACCTGGAGGCGCTTCAGGAAGCGGTCAACCTGGCCTTCTGTGTCAACAATACGTTGTTCGCCCGTATAGAAGGGATGACAGGCTGAGCAGATGTCAGTTTTGATTTCTGGCACGGTTGCACTGGTGATCCAGGTATTGCCACACGAGCAAGTCACTTTTGCCTCTGGATACCATTTAGGGTGCAGAGCTTCTTTCATGGTGATGTCCTTTTTCTCGCTACGGCCTGCGCCTATCCTGCACAGGTAGCGTAGCAGCATGGATTAGAGTGTTACTTTTTTACCGGCAATTCGGCATAGACGCTGATTTGCTTTTGCCCATTGCGCCCACGCATCCGCTCAAATACTACATAGCCTTCGGTTACTGCATAAATCGTGTGATCTTTTCCGAGGCCTACGTTTTCACCTGGGTGGAAATACGTGCCGCGCTGACGGACAATGATATTGCCAGGGATGACATACTCCCCACCAAAACGCTTCACGCCCAGTCGTTGGGCATTACTGTCGCGGCCATTACGACTTGAACCGCCACCTTTTTTGTGTGCCATTGTTCATTTCTCCCTGACTGCGTTACTTCACAACAATATCATCAATCCGCAGCCGGGTGTAATACTGGCGATGCCCGGTCTTGCGGCGGTAATTGGTGCGCTGGCGATACCTGAAGACAATGATCTTTGCACCGCGAAACTGCTCGACCACCGTGGCTTTCACGACGGCACCCTCGACATTTGGCTGGCCGACGAGTGTGCTGTCACCGTCTCCGATTAACAAAACATCGTTAATCTCTATGCTTTCATCTACTGCATAAGGTAGTTTTTCAACTTCGAGCAGTTTGCCAACTTCTGCCCGGTACTGGCGGTTACCAGTACGAATAATTGCATACATGGTGATTGTCTCCAATCTTCACTTGCCACCGTCCCTGCGCCAACACCATTCCTGGGCAAACCGACGGGGAAAATTGGCTGTGATTATTGTGGTAAACAGGACGAATACCCTAACTAGCAGGGTAATGATTGTATTATATGCTGGCGGGGCAGGGGCGTCAACGTAGAATTTTCCCACTTGCTCATCTGATGAACATCGCATCCCCCAGTGAATAGAAACGATAGCCCTCTTGCTTGGCAACTTCGTAAGCATTCAGGATGTGTTCCCGGCTGCTGAATGAGCTGACCATCATCAGCAGGGTAGACTTCGGCAAATGGAAATTCGTCACTAGAGCATGGACGGCACGCCACTTGTAACCGGGATAGATAAACAGGCGGGTATCTCCCTGGAATGCCGCCACCGGCCGCCAGGGACACATATCCGGCAGCTCGTCAGGACGAGTTGGGTCGCCCCCGGCACTGATGATGGCAGCACTCTCCAGGGTACGGGCTGTTGTCGTGCCAACGGCAATGATACTTCCTCCGGCGAGTTTGGCCTCGTTGATTATATGCGCGTCTTGTGGCGAAAGCTCCGCCCATTCGCTGTGAATGTGGTGCGCTTCTACGTCAGCAGCCTGAATCGGTTTGAACGTATCCAGACCGATATGCAGGGTACAGTAAGCCAGAATAACACCCTTTTCCTTCAGTGCGAACAGCACTTCCGGTGTGAAGTGTAGTCCGGCGGTTGGGGCTGCTGCTGAGCCTTCCTGCCGGCTGTAGATCGTCTGGTAGCGTTCAGGATCATCTAGCTGGGTATGGATATAGGGAGGCAGCGGGGTATAGCCGATGTCATACAGAAACCGGCTGACTGGTTCTGAGAAATTCAACAGGCGTTCCGCGCCGTCTAACTCTTCCTCTACAGTTATGGTTAATGGGCTGTCCTCAAATGTCAGCTGGACGCCAGGGTTTATGTGCCTGCCGCCGACCAGTGCCTGCCACCGCGTCGTATCCACTTGGCGGAGCAGCAGGATTTCCACCGCGCCGCCAGTTTCCGCTTTTTGCGCGTACAACCTCGCCGGAATTACGCGGGTCGTGTTGAGTACCAGGACATCCCCCGGATTGATAAAATCCACAATGTCATGGAATACACGATGTTCCAGGCGGCCTGTTTGCCGGTTCATCACCATCAGGCGAGACGAATCTCGAGGCACAACAGGGGTTTGAGCGATGAAACACTCAGGTAGATCGTAGTTGAAATCGGACACTTTCATGGGCGGTTGATTAACCTTATCACAATGTTTAAGAGAACGATCAGTATAACGCTGACGAGAATCATGCTCACAACAGGTATCAGGCAGGAAAAGCCCTCTCCCTGGATGCGAATATCACCAGGCAGATTGCCCATATTGCTAAGAAAAGGCAGCCTGCCTGCTAACATCAGTACGCCGCCCAGCGCGGCTAGTCCGATGCCGACGAACAGCAGGAAACGGCCTATTGACTGTAAATCCATGTGAGGGCCTCAGAATAAAGATGGCTGGTCGGGTATGTCTTCAGTGCTGGTATCCTCGTGGAAGATGCCAAGATGCTCATAAGCATGGGCGGTGGCGACCCGCCCGCGTGGCGTGCGTGCCAGGAAGCCGAGTTGCAGCAAGTACGGTTCATTGACATCCATAATTGTGCTGCTGTCTTCGCTTATTGCGGCGGCGATGGTTTCCAGACCAACGGGTCCTCCGGCATACTTTTCGATGATAATCTGAAGGATGCGGCGGTCAATGTCATCCAGGCCGAGGTGGTCAATATCCATCATTTCCAGAGCTTCTCCGGCTACGGAACCTGTGATGACGCCATCCGCCCGCACCTGGGCGAAGTCCCGCACTCGCCGCAGTAAACGCAGCGCGATACGCGGTGTCCCGCGTGACCGCCGTCCGATCTCGGTTGTGCCTTCTGGTGTAATTTGTACCTTGAGCATCTTCGCCGCCCGGTTGATGATGAACTCTATCGCAGGCAGTTCATAAAAATCCAGCCTGAACTGGGCGCCAAAGCGATCTCGCAGCGGGGCGGTCATCAGCGCCAGACGGGTGGTTGC
This sequence comes from uncultured Chloroflexota bacterium, assembly GCA_937974245.1. Taxonomy (GTDB): domain Bacteria; phylum Chloroflexota; class Anaerolineae; order Aggregatilineales; family Phototrophicaceae; genus JACKCG01. The sequence goes on from CALJKV010000106.1 coordinate 133,818, forward strand.
CCCGATAATGGTGAAACGGGGCAGATTGAGCCGCACATTCTTTGCAGCGGGCCCCTTGCCAATAACAATATCTAGCTTGAAATCCTCCATCGCCGGATAAAGGACTTCCTCAACAGCTTTACCCAGGCGGTGAACTTCATCAATGAATAAGATGTCATTTTGCTTGAGATGCGTCAAAATAGCGGCCAGGTCCCCGGCACGTTCAATGCTTGGCCCGGCAGTCACACGAATGTTGACATTCATCTCATTAGCGATGACATGCGCCAGCGACGTTTTGCCGAGACCAGGTGGGCCATGAAACAGCACATGATCGAGGGTGTCATTGCGTCCTTTGGCGGCCTCAATGAGAATCTGTACGTTATCCCGTACTCGATTCTGCCCTACAATGTCTTTGAGGAGTTGCGGGCGCAGCGCAATATTCTCGTTGTCATCACGGCGGCGGCTGCCACCCACTAACCGTCCCTCTTCGGACATGAAATTGCTCCCGCAAATTGCATAAACAAGGCCAGGACTAAGTATACAGGACGGGGGCAGGGGCGCAAAGGCTGCTTTGACAGGGGCGATTATCCGGCATACAATTACGCGGCTTTGGTTGTTCTTACGAAAGGAGTTGCAATGTCTCAGGTTCACGTCTCGACTCATCCCCTGGTGCTGCACAAACTAACCGTTTTGCGTGATGTGAGTACCGATCACCGGGCGTTTCGGGAATTAGTGCGCGAACTGGCTCTGCTGCTGTGTTACGAGGCGACGCAAGACTTGGAGCTTGCGCCGCATAGGGTGGCGACGCCAATGGGAGAAGCGCAGGGGCATAAGACCAACGATACAATTGGTTTAGTGCCGATCCTGCGGGCCGGATTAGGGCTAGTAGAAGGTGTTATGGAACTGCTGCCCAACGTACAGGTGTGGCATATTGGCCTGTACCGCGACGAAAAGACGCTGCGGCCAGTGGAATACTATAACAAGCTGCCGACTGAACCGACGGTACAAATATGCCTTGTGCTGGACCCGATGCTGGCGACAGGTGGCTCTGCCGTTGCGACGGTGGATATCCTCAAACGATGGGGAGTAAAGCGTATTAAGTTCGTCGGGCTAATCGCCGCACCGGAAGGAATCGAGGCGCTGACAAAGGCGCATCCTGATGTGCCTATTCATGTGGCCGTTGTAGATGAGCGCCTGAATGATATTGGGTTTATTGTTCCCGGCTTAGGGGATGCAGGTGACCGTCAGTTTGGCACTTGACCGGGTCAGTGAGGCGATATGGGCGCGATAGGTGCGTTTGTGCTGGTTTTTTCATTGGCATTGAGCGTGACGCTGGTCTTAGTGCCGTTGTTCGACTATTTGGGGCGGCGGTGGGGCGTTGTAGCCTCGTTCGGTGGTCGTCGTATCAATGAGGCGGACCGGCGGCGCGTTTCCAAAATGGGCGGCGCAGCGCTCTTTGGCGGACTGATGATTGCCGTGCTGATCGCACAACTTCTTCCCGTGGAACGCCTCGACCCCTATGAAGTCATCCGCCTGATTGGGTTCGTCCTGGGTGGCATCGTGATCTTCGGTATTGGTTTGCTGGATGACCTCTTTAATTTTTCAGCCCTTCCGCTCTTTCTGGGGCAGTTCCTCGCGGCGGGTATTGCGATTGCTTTCCAAATCTTCATCGAGATGTTCAACAATCCCTTTACCGGGCAGCAGACCGATGCCTGGCCGCATATTGTCACGGTTTCGTTGAGCCTTTTCTGGTTGGTCGGCATGATGAATACCGTGAACTTCCTTGACGGGTTGGATGGGCTGGCTGGGGGAGTGGCATTTATCGCCGGGACGATGCTGTTCGTCAACAGTGCCTTTATCGTGCAACCAGCACAGACCAGTGTCAGCCTGCTGCCGCTGGCTTTGATGGGTGCTTCACTCGGATTTGTACTGCATAACTTTAATCCAGCGCGTATTTTTATGGGTGGCGGGGCATACTTTTTGGGGTATGCCCTTGGCACGCTCAGCATCATCGGCGGTGCGAAGATGGCCGCTATTTTACTCGTGATGGGGCTACCGCTGATGGATGTGGCCTGGCAGGCGATGAATCGCATTCGTAAAGGCCGTAACCCTTTTGTCGGGGATCGTGGGCATATTCACTTTCGGTTGCAGGATATGGGGTTCAGCCAGCGTCAGATTGTGCTGGCCTATTACTTCTTTTGTGCCGTGTTCGGTGTCCTGACCCTCGTTACGGAAAGCCGCCTGTTTAAGTTTGCAGCGCTTGGTATTATGCTGGCACTGATTGCGGCGGGTTTTGCCCTGGTAGCCCGGTTACGCCGGGCTGAATCACAATCATCCTAATCCGTTCTCTCGGCTTCATCATTGTCAGGAGACGTGGCAAACGGGGATGCGAATGGGCGGGCGCTTGTCACTCCGGCAATTGAGCCGGAAATGACGGACGGCTCATCACGGATAGGAGCAGTGGCGCTCGGTAACGCCCCTGGTTCACGTGTGATTTCGAAGGCTGGGGTTGGTGCTTCTTTACCCGGTGGGCCTGGGATAGGCAGCGGAGACTGGTAGATGGATAGCCGTGGTGCCGCTGCCGCTGTGCCCCGCCGTGCAGCTTTCTCGCGGTCTTTAGCGCGTTTTTCCAGCATTTCTGCCCGGCTCATTGTGACCATCTTGCCGTTTTCGAATGTGGCGCTATCCGCGGTGATACGTTCAATAACGGCTTCTATTGTTCCCAGAACGGCCACCATAAACAGGTCAACACCGATAATCACTGCTAGGATTCCCGCCAGATTGTTCAGCACATCCGTGACGGTTCCTGCCAGAAATGTGACAATTGCTTCGTTGCCAACCCCCAACATAAACAGGATGCCCACAATCACCCCGCCGGCAATCATGACACCCCGGAGACCGCGCAGGTCTTTCATGCTGGGCATGGATGTATTACTGATAGCGAAGGTGATATAAAGCCACAACCAGAAATCCTGAGCAGAAGTGAACTGGTTGATCGCCGCTGTCAGGTCTACGAGGTAGCCGTTATTCAGCAGGCTGAGGAACTCCTGCACATTCAGGATATTGTTAGAGATAACAGAAACCAGTAGCAGGCCAGTGATGAATGGGGTTATGGTGATGATGGCGGTGCGCAGTTGACCGGCTTTGGGCGCAAGCTGTACAAAATTGAGTTTCAGCTCGCCGATTTCCTGTTTTTCCGGCCAGACGATGGCCCGGTCTGCCCGAACATTGAGCAAACCGGCCATCAACCAATAGCTGAGTTCGTAGAGGAAGACCCCTGGCAGGAAAAAGGCATAGTAGAGGATGGTGGTGGTTTCGTATCTTTTCAAAACCAACCATCCGACTTTGAAAATGTGCTGATGTAGCCAGACTTGTAACCGGCGTAAGGTGTAAAGTAATCCGGCAACCAGCAGCCAGGGAGTAAGAAGCTGAATTTCGAGCAGCTTTAGCCTCCTTTGGCTTGTGCCGCCGCCTCTACCAGTTTTGTGAAGTCGTCCACCTCAAGCGAAGCTCCACCGACCAATGCACCGTCAATATCTGGTTGACTCATATACTCAACCATATTATCTGGTTTGACGCTGCCGCCGTATTGAATACGGACGGTATGAGCGATGTCGTTTCCATATAGCTCTGCCAGTGTAGCACGAATCGTGCCGCCAATGATACTATTGGCGATTTCGCCGCTTGCATTCTTGCCGGTGCCGATTGCCCAGATGGGTTCATAGGCCATCACGATATTTGCCATATTGGCGGCATCCACGCCTGCAAGCGCGGCGCGCACCTGCCCGCCGACAAACTGCTCGGTTTCTCCAGCTTCATTCTGCGCCAGGCTTTCACCCACCGCGACAATGGGTTTTAACCCATAGGCCAGCGCCGCTTTCACTTTCTTGTTTACAGTCTCGTCGGTTTCGCTCAGATAAGCGCGGCATTCTGAGTGGCCGATGATGACATATTCCACCAACCCCTGGAGCATTGTGGGCGCGATTTGCGATGTAAATGCGCCCTGGGCTTCCCAATGAACACTTTGCGCACCGACCAGAATATCCGTGTTTTTCAGTGCTTCCGCGACCGGTGCCAGCGCGATGTAAGTCGGGCAAACCACCCGTTCAACGGAGGTAAATGACGCAAGCCGAGGAGCAAGTGCCTGTACGAATTCTACTGATTCGGACAGAGTTTTGAACATTTTCCAGTTCCCGGCAATGATTGGTTTACGCATGAGGCTATCCTTACTTATCTTTTAAGGCGATAACACCAGGCAGGGTTTTGCCTTCCAGCATTTCCAGGCTGGCGCCGCCGCCGGTGGAGATATGGGTTATCTGGTTGGTCAGGCCGGAGTTTTCGATAGCAGCTGCCGAGTCGCCTCCGCCAATGATCGTGATTGCGCCGTTACGTGTTTCGTCCGCTAAAAGCTGTGCGACCAGATTCGTGCCTTTGGCAAAGCAGCTCATCTCGAAAACGCCCATTGGCCCATTCCAGACAACCGTCTTCGCACCATGAAGGCTTTTGCCGAACAGTTCAACCGTCTTGGGGCCAATATCATACATTGACCATGCATCGGGGATACCGCCCTCAACCGGGATAACCTGAGTATGGGCGTCGTTCTGGAAAGCGTCGCCAATAATGGCATCAACCGGCAGCACCAGCTTATTGCCACCTTTTTCCAGCAGACTCTTGGCAGTCTCAACTGCATCTGCTTCGACCAGTGAATTGCCCATAGCGATTCCCTGTGCTTTGAAGAAGGTGTTCGCCATACCACCGCCGATCAGCAGTTTGTCTACTTTATCCAGCAGCGCTTCAATCACGGCGATTTTGTCGGAGACCTTCGCACCACCCAGAATAGCGATAAATGGTCGCTTTGGTGCTTCCAGGGCAGTTGCCAGGTAATCAATTTCCTTTTCCATCAGCAGCCCGGCAACAGCGAGAAGATGCGATGAAACGCCAACATTCGAAGCATGAGCGCGGTGCGCTGTGCCGAAAGCATCATTTACGAAAATGTCGCCCAGTTTTGCCATTTTCCCGGCGAGTTCCGGGTCATTTTTCTCTTCACCCTTGTAATAACGGGTATTTTCTAGCAGCAGAACGCCACTCTTTGGTAGATTAGCTGCGGCTGTTTCCGCTGCTTCGCCCACACAATCATTGGCGAACTGGACATCCTGGCCGAGCAAGGCGGCCAGCGCCGGAGCTACCGGGCCAAGTGAGTATTTTGGATTGGGTTCGCCTTTCGGGCGTCCCAGGTGAGACATCAATATCACCGAGCGTGGCTTTTGCTCCAGGATGTATTTCAGGGTTGGTACAGCAGCCCGTATGCGGGTGTCGTCAGTAATCGCTGTGCCATCCAGCGGCACATTGAAATCCACCCGCACCAGGACACGCTTGCCGGCGAAAGACGCATCACGAACAGTCATTTTGTTCATGTTAGTTCTCCATTTTTGAAAAAGGCGAGGTTATCAGACCTCGCCTCAGTAAATGTGTGCTGGGCTGGGCTTACAGCTTGCCACCAACCAGGATAATCAGGTCAGCGACACGGCTGGCATAACCCCATTCATTGTCATACCAGGTGACAACTTTCACCATGTTGCCGCCCATCACCTGGCACGACCCTACGTCAATAATGCTGGAGCGGCGGTCACCCTTGAAGTCACCGGAAACCAGCGGCTCATGTGACACACCCAGGATGCCCTTCATCTTGCCGTTGGCCGCTTCTTCAAAAGCCGCGATCATCTCTTCCTTAGTGGTGCCGGTTTCAACTTCGGCCACGAAGTCCACCAGAGAGACGGTGGGGGTTGGTACGCGGACGGCGTAACCATCGAATTTGCCCTTCAGGTCGGGGATCACCAATGCCACAGCCTTCGCTGCGCCAGTGGTGGTGGGGATCATATTGAGCGCAGCGGCACGAGCGCGGCGCAGGTCCTTGTGTGGCAGATCAAGGATATTTTGGTCGTTGGTATAGCTGTGAATCGTAGTCATCAAGCCGCGCACGATTTTGTATTGATCGTTAATCACCTTCGCCGCCGGTGCCAGGCAGTTGGTGGTGCAGGAGGCGTTGGAGATGATATGGTGATTGGCGGGATCATAGGCGTCTTCGTTCACGCCCAGGCAGATGGTGATATCTTCGTTCTTCGCCGGAGCGGAAATGATGACTTTCTTCGCGCCTGCCGCCAGGTGCTTGGAGGCCGACTCGCGGTCGGTGAAGCGCCCGGTGCTTTCGATCACGACGTCTACGCCAAGTTCCTTCCAGGGCAGGGCAGCGGGGTCTTTTTCCGCCAACGCCTTAATAACGTCGCCATCCACAATCAGGTTACCATCTTTGACTTCCACGCTACCTTCATAACGGCCATAGTTGGAGTCATAACGGAACAGGTGGGCCATCGTTTCAAGGTTGCCCAGATCGTTGAATGCCACCACATCTACGTCATTAGGATAATATTCACGGACTGCCCGCAGAACCTGACGACCAATGCGTCCGAACCCATTGATACCTACACGAATTGCCATGATATACTCCTTGTTTAGATACTTGTATCAGCGCGTTGTGCGCTGCTATCCTAACGTGTTTTGAACTGTTTCGACAGATTGAATCAGACCATGATTTCGGAAACGGTTTTTCTGCTCACGGCCAGGCCTGACCGTTCTTCAGTAGCAAGCTGAATGATAGCACCCGCCAATTTTTGTGGATCGTGTCGCCAGGGACGTTCTGAGTCGGTCAGGTCGGTATAGCGAATTTCGTAACGCTGCAAAATCTCATGATGCTCCGGGGCGGGCGGAACATAATGGGTATTGTCACCGGCGTTGAGTATGGGATAGACATTATTTGCTAGCGTCGCTTTGAAGACGCCGCGTCCAACGTGTTTCTCCAGTGCAAGAACATGCTCGGCAACCGTGAATCCTTCTGTCTCGCCGGGCTGCGTGGCGACATTACAGACATACACCGTATAGGCACGGGTCGCACGCAGTGCTTCGGCAATATCTTGTACTAGCAGGTTGGGTAGAATGCTGGTGAACAAACTCCCTGGTCCGATCACAATCAAATCCGCCGCGAGAATGGCCTCGACGCTTTCATTGTAGGCTGCGATATTGGTTGGGCTGAGACGCAACTCCTCGATATACCCACCCGCGTCGCTGATTTGCGATTCTCCGTACACCGTAATCGGTTGGTTTTCTCCTGGCAACCGCACATCCGCGACCAGATTCACATCTTCCAATGTTGCGGGCAGAACACGCCCCTGGATATTCAGCACGCGTGCTGTTTCTACCAGTGCGGTTTCGATGCTGCCGGTTACACCTGCCAATGCGCTGATGAACAGATTGCCAAAGGCATGACCACCCAGATCACCAGATGCAAACCGGTACTGAAACAGGTGCGTCATTAAATTCTCGTCATCAGCCAATGCCGCGATATTGTTGCGGAGATCTCCGGGGGGCAGCACGCCAAGTTCACGCCGTAACCTGCCGGAACTGCCACCATCATCTGCAACAGTGACAATCGCCGTGATATTGCTGGTGAAGGGTTTCAGGCCGCGCAGAACGGATGGCAAACCTGTGCCGCCGCCAATCGCAACAATTTTCAATCCCTTTTGGCGTTTCGTATGGGCATAAACCGCATCAATTACTCGCCCTTGCTGGTTTGTCCGGTATGGCGCGAGGAAATTCTTTGTCAGATGAGATAATCCAATGCCCACCATACCTGTACCCAGTCCGATGAGTCCGGCAACCAGGAAAAACTCGATACCTGCCGGCAAGCTGGATAAACGCTGGATGCTGATTGTTGAGGCGATTATATCGGCAATTGCCGTAGCGATAGCGAAAATCCCCAAGAGAATGAGCAATAGCCAGCGTTTAACTCCCAGGCCAAAAATAAGCCAGGTCGTGAATGATTTGCGTTGATGTGCCAGCCAGTTCTTCAGCGTCACTCTCCTAAGAAAGATTAACATCGGGGCGATTAAGAGTCAAAGTAAAGAGTCAACACTGTTATAGGTCAAATGTCATGGTCGCCCCGCCACCACTGGGTGAATGCCAGTGTCAGCAGCGCACTTCCTGCCACCAGTCCACCAATCGTGAGCGCGGCATCAAACCAGAACTGCTCAGGAAAGAGGCGGATGAGCGTGTCAGAATAAGCGAAACGCCAGGTGCCACTTTCAAAGAATAGCGTGTGGAACCCCGTGAAGAAATAGTCCCAATTCACAATTGCCGCCACCACGATAGCGGCGATCAAAAGGAGTGTCAAGACACTTCCATACAGAAGCGCCTTGCGGAAAATATGATGTGTCGCCGGTTTCCACAGCCAAAGAATGCTCGCGGACAGTGCTCCCAATCCGGCAATCCACGCACCTGAAAATGCAACCGTTGTGAGTGCTTTGACATCTTCCATGTGCTGTAACTCGTTGGCGTTGAACAGTGCGCCACCGTCCCGGAAGCGCAGGTCGCGTAGATAACTGATGTTCGCCCCGTTGAGCAGGTAATCCAGGGCATAGGGGGCATACATGAGCCGGTCTTCACGGGTAAAGCCGTAAATATCAGGCGGGAAGCCAGGGCGGTTGTATTCCAGTTGCAGAAACAAGGGTGTCATTACCAATTTGGCAGCGATGAGTGTGAGCAGAACCGGATACACCACTGTGATACCATACTGAATGACCCGCAGGATTCTGTTATGCCGGGTTTGGGATGGCGGATGGCTGGTCATGATTACGCTCCCACTAATTCGGGCTGGCGAGTTGATCTGCGCCGCCCGCGAATAAGAAATTCAGCACCAGCGAGTCCACGAGCGTTTCTACCGGGGCGTGATCATCGGTGAATATCAGGTCAGAGGCATGTACAGGTGTAAGTTGATTCACACCCCAGACGAGCGAGTCATAGAGCAGGGGGAAGCTATCGGACATGATGGTATTTGCGTTGGTTGCCAGATTATCCGGTGTGGTGGGCTGGCGCGTGGCAACCAGAATTGTATTAAACGAGTTCGGTACGTCCATCGCGTGGACACTGGGGAACACTTGCAGCAGGGTTGCCGTCATCGCATCCACCAATCGTCTGTCGGTGTTGGTGCGCCCCACGTTCACAGCGACCACCCCGTTAATTTCGAGGTGATTGGCGACTGCCTGAAAGAACTCAACGGTTGTCAGATGCCAGGGGATATAAGGTGGGCGGTAGGCGTCAATGGCGATAACGCTATAGGCGCCGAGTCGTCCCAACATGTAACGCCCGTCTTCGGCATAGACCGTCAGATTTGGCATGTGTTCCGCGTTCATGTCGAAGTACCGTGCGCCCGCTTCAATGATTCCGGGGTCAATTTCAATCCCGTCTATCGGGATACTACCATACACAGATGAATACTGTCGGGCGATTGTTCCGGCGGCCAGCCCGATAATTGCCAGAGAATGCACATCATCCGGTGTATATGGAGGGTTATTGAAGTATGGTGCGGTCAGGAAAAAGCTCCAGGTGCGGTGCCCGTCGGCAACTGTATCTGGACTCCACTGGCTGTGGATGCCCTGGCCTTCGTTCAGGTATAGATAGCGGTTTCCAGCAGCGTCCTGCTGTACTTGAATGTAGTTATAGGCGCTTTCATCTTCATAGAGAAGCGTCGCCCCCGCGGTAGGTGGCCGTAGTGGGCCGTTGAGCGCCCAGGCAGAAAGCAGGGCAATCACCAACGGTATCCATAGCCAGAACAGCGCTTTGCTACCCCGTATGCGCCATAACCCTAATAACCCGACCAGGTAGAGCAGCCCCGCGAACAGTAAAAATGTGCGGAATGTGCCGAGTTCCGGTATCAGGTATAACGTCGGCAGGAATGTCCCCAGCAGGCTGCCCAGTGTGCTGATCGCGTAGATGCGTCCGGAGATTTTCCCGGCGCTCCCCAGGTCGGTTACGGCCAGTCGGATTGCAAAGGGAGAGACACAGCCGAGCAGCGTTACCGGCACGGAGAAGAGAATCAGCACGACCAGAAACGAGCCGACAGCCAGCCCGGCCTGTGCGCCAACAACTGCGCTGGCGGCGGCAGTCAGGATTGGGCGCGCTACCAGCGGAATGAGTGCGCTCAGGAACGCTCCCCAGATGAGTATACGGTAGAACGTGGCAGGGAATGGGGAACGATCCGCCCAGCGTCCCCCGATGAAATAACCTACCGTGAGATAGAGTAAAATCAAGCCGATGACATTCGCCCACACTATGTTACTCGTGCCGAATACGCTTCCGAGCAGCCGGGAAGCTGATAATTCAACGGCCAACGTCGTCATGCCGCTGGTGAATACGGCCACATACAGGTACTGCTGAGATGCAGATTTTGCTGTCAAGTTGATTTCTCTACTTTGATTGCTATGATTGCTGAATGGTAGCGTATAAGCTGTGCAGGGTGAAGGGGATACCAGCGTGGAAATGACGATTCGTCCAGCAGCAGTCGGGGATGCGGCTGCGGTTGCCGCGGTCAAACAAGCCGTATGGCCTCATGAAACGATTGATGTGGCGCGTATCGCAGCCGTAATGCAAAGTGGCGAACATACGACTTTACTTGCTGATCGGGAGTCACGACTTGTGGGCTTTGTGGACGCCTTCGCGACTCAGCCCAGTAACGGTGAGTTGCGTTGGGAAGTGGACTTATTGGCTGTTCACCCACAGTTTCAGGGGAGGGGGATAGGGCGGGTGCTGGTTGAAGCCGCTACTTTGGCAGGACAGGGCTTCGGTGCAGAGTGGGCGCGGGCGTTGGTACAGATTCATAACAAGGCTAGCCAGCGCGTTTTTGCCCGGTGCGGCTATATCTGTGACGAGGTTGTGCTCGATTTATATGTGGCGACGCGAGGGGTTGCGATTGCGGAATCTGTTCTACAGGATGCAAATCTAATTGGGGTGCGGACATTCAATTATAACGGACTGTGGCTGGAAGGCCATCTGACTATTGCAAGTCTCTCTCATGCATTGAACAGTCTGGCCGCAAATCCACATGAATATGGATTAGCGGGCACATTAATCCCTGCCAGCGAAGCAACTGTTACAGAAGCTGCGCTGTCTCTGGGGTATGTGCGTATGGCGGCCTTTCAATGGTGGTGTAGAAATTTCGGCGGCTAAATCGGGCGCTGGGCCAGTGCCGCGCCCAGATCGTCATTTTTGCGGATCGAAATCGTCGGGATTTTGCCCAATCGCAGCATCCCGCGTACTTCTTCGGTGGGCTGTGCGCCGCCAAAGGAATGCGGGTCTACAAAGACACACATTGGACGGATACCCCGCCGCGAGAGAATTTGCGCTTCAGTGACCCAGGCGGCGTCTGTGGACGACGTGACAATCAGCAGAGTTGTTCCGCGCGTGAAATAGGGTGTTTCCAGGGTGAGCATTTGCGCCAGGGAATAGCGGGAAAAGCTGCGGGCGACGGCCAATGTCTCTAATATGCGGGTGAGTTGGCGGTTGCCACGTTCGGGTTGATGGACTTCTCGATAGGGTGTATAAGCCGCGAACCCCAGAGCGCGCTCCGATTCAATGAAATATTGTGCCAGCGATGCAGCAATGACTACACCATACTCTTCGGTGGACGGCGGAATCGCGCTGCTGGTGGGGATTACTGTCCCGGTGCGACCTACGCGCTGCAAGCCGAGGTCTTCAACCAGTGAACTCGCTGAGAAATCCACAAATAACCAGATATCTACTAACGGGTCAATATCGAATTCTTTCACCAGTAGCCGGTCTTTGCGGGCCGTACTCGGCCAGTGAATCCGGTTGAAGCTATCTCCTGGCGCGTAGTCCCGCACCCCGGCTGCATTTGTCGTGATGAAGTGGGCGCGGCGGCGCTGGGCATCACCACCAGAGAGCAGGCCAACAGGGAGTTGGAACTGGTTAATATGAACAGTGGCTGGGTAAACGATCACCCGTGAAGTCGCTGCCAGGCGACGCGGTGTTAGGAACAGCCCGAATGGGTCGCCGCTGTGGACGGTGATTGGTCCAAGCTGGAACTCGCCTCGCACCTGGCAGGGGGTTTCCACATACCAACGATAGCTCGAGCGCGCCCCCATTATCGGCACAACATGACTGGCTCGGTGGCCGGGCAGTGTCGAATGGTCGCGCACTTCCAACCACAGCTTGGGCAAAACGCTACGGTTACGAACTATAAATGCTTCGTCCAGGCTGCGACCTACCTGGGCGCGGCGCGCGCGGGTCTTGCGGGCGATGGTTATCCAGCGTACCGAGAACCATGACCACAGAAACGACAGCACCAGCAGCCCGAAGAAGAGGTAAGCCAGCGTGAAGAATAACGCCCGCCCCGTAAATAATCCAGTGAGCAGCGTCAGAATCAACAGGACGTAAATCGCGTTGCGACGGTTGGGCATGATGGCCTCGCTTACCGGGCGGAGGAGCCAGGAACGGGTGTCGTCGCCAGGATGTCCTGAACAATTGTGCGTGATGAAATGTCCTTGATACGTGCCGCCGGGCCGACAATAATGCGATGGGCGAGTGTTGTTTCCGCCAGTGCCTTAATATCATCAGGAATCACGTAATCTCGCCCCGCCATTGCAGCACGGGCCTGCGAGGTTCGGAACAGCGCCAGCGATCCGCGTGGACTACTCCCCAGGTAAACATCCGGGTGCTGGCGAGAGGCATTGGCGAGGCTCACGATGTACTGCTTGATCTCTTCGCTCACGTATACTTCGCGGATCGCCCGCTGTGCCGCCAGGAGTTCCTGAGCGCTGACAACCTGCTGCATGTTGTAAATCGGATGTTCGTACTGTTGAGCGGAAAGTACCGTAAGTTCCTCATTCGGACTGGGGTAGCCTAACTGGATTCGCATCAAAAACCGGTCAAGCTGAGCTTCCGGCAGTGGGAATGTCCCTTCATACTCAATAGGATTCTGCGTTGCCAGGATCATGAACGGTTCATCCAAGGCGTAGGTTATGCCATCCACAGTGACCTGGCGTTCTTCCATCGCCTCAAGCAGTGCCGCCTGGGTCTTGGGTGTTGCCCGGTTGATCTCATCTGCGAGAACAATCTGCGCCATTATCGGGCCGGATTTGAACTCGAATTCGCGAGTTTTTTGATTAAAGACGGATACCCCTGTTACATCCGAAGGCAGCATGTCCGGTGTGAACTGGATGCGGCTAAAGGTGCAACCGATGGTCCGGGCCAGTGTCTTTGCCAGCATGGTTTTGCCGACACCGGGAATATCCTCGATCAAAATATGCCCCAAACTGAGTAGTCCGAGGACGGTGAGGCGGACTTCATTACGCTTGCCGATGATGACCTGGCTCACGTTCTGTGCGATGCGCTCCGCGACTTGTTGTGCCAGTATGAGTTGGGCGTTTTGATGGGCGACTGGCCGTTGAGACTGTCGGGTATCTTGTGGATAGTCGGGCATATGACCTGCTTTTGCTCTAATCTTCACGGGTGAACATGATTTATTGTGGCCTGTCCTCAGGCAGTTAGCTGGACGCTAGGCCTACGCTAAACGGGTCGCCAGACTATTGTGATTCACCGGTTTGGCGATCCTTAATTCCTTATGCCTTGCTGTTTGCCTTATGTTTAGTATAATTGTGCTAGTGAAGATGTGCTACCCCTGAGGAACAAAATTCGCTATATTATAGAATAGCTTCATTGAACATCAATAAACAATCGCAGCGGAATATTGGTCGGCAGCAGATACCGGCTGACTTCTCTTTATAATTTGATCCTTACCCGGCACTGATCCTGGGTTACGTTTTGGGAGGACATAAAGATGGCGAGATCGCGGACTGAGCTCATGGTTGATCGCCTGCGGGATTTGCAAGCAAATTCCCCGGAAATTGAGGCTTCTGCTGTCGTGAGTGTAGATGGTCTTATTATGGCGTCGGCGCTCCCGGCGGGTGTTGAGGAAGATCGCGTGTCGGCAATGTCGGCTGCCATGCTCTCCCTGGGTGAGCGAATCTCAACCGAGTTGGGACGCGGCCTACTTGACCAGGTGTATATTCAGGGGAACTCAGGCCGAGTTATCCTCACATCTATTGGTGTTGAAGCGGTGTTGACTATTCTTGTTCGCGAAGGCGCGAAACTGGGGTTGATTTTCCTCGATATGCGCCGGGCTGCGGACGACCTGGAAAAGCTCGTCTAACGAGGATTGCTGATTTAGTCAGTCCCTGATCGGAATCAGGTATAGCCAGCGGGGAGGTGATACTGCGGAACGTAAATCTCCCGGCTGTCTTTTTTTTGTTGGGCAGAGTCAAAGGTGAGTGAGGCATTATGCCCAAACCGAAATACATATTTTGCACGGGTGGTGTGGTTAGCTCAGTGGGTAAGGGCGTTACCGCAGCTGCAGTGGGGCGTATCCTGAAGGCGCGCGGGTTGCGTGTCGCCATTCAGAAGCTCGACCCGTATTTGAATGTTGACCCCGGAACGATGAGTCCCTTCCAGCATGGTGAAGTATTTGTCACGGCGGATGGTGCCGAAACCGACCTTGACCTGGGACACTACGAGCGATTTATTGACGAAAACTTGAACCGGACATGTAACGTAACGGCAGGGCAGGTCTACAGCCATGTAATTGATAAAGAGCGGCGTGGCGATTATCTGGGTGGTACTATCCAGGTTGTGCCGCATATCACCAACGAGATTAAACGCCGCATCATGTTGGTCGGTAAAGAGAGCGAAGCCGATGTTATTATTGTTGAGGTAGGTGGTACAGTAGGCGATATTGAGGGATTGCCGTTCTTAGAAGCCATCCGCCAGATGCGAATGCATTTGGGGCGTAACGACTGTCTTTTTATCCACGTTACCTTCCTCCCATATATCGGCGCCACTGGTGAATTGAAAACCAAACCGACCCAGCACAGTGTCCGCGACCTGCGCGGGATCGGTATTCAACCCCAGGTGATTATTGCACGTACCGATTATCCCGTTAGCGCGGAAGTAACCGATAAAATCGCGCTGTTTTGTGACGTGGAGGCCGAAGCGGTGATTGCCCTCGTCACAACCGATTTGCTTTATGAAGTCCCGCTGGTTTTAGAGGAATCTGGCCTGGGTGACTATCTTGTAGAACAGTTACAGCTTGAGGGCCTGACCGCGCCCTTGCTCGACGACTGGCGGGTCATGACTCAGCGGATGCGTTCGCCACAAGGTAAAGTGCGTATTGCGGTTGTCGGCAAATACGTTGAGCTTCATGATGCCTATATCAGCGTGAAGGAAGCCCTATTTCATGCTGCTAGCGCCAGTGGTTGTCGCCTGGAAGTTGATTGGGTCTACTCCGGTGATCTCGAAAAGGATAAGGGTTGGGATGTCCTGGCGGAAGTGAATGGGATCGTTGTTCCCGGTGGTTTTGGTGAACGCGGAATAGAAGGCAAAATTCTCGCGGCACGTTACGCCCGCCAAAACCGGATTCCATACCTGGGACTGTGCCTGGGGATGCAGGTCATGTGCCTAGATTTTGCCCGCAATGTCATGGAGCTGGACAATGCTAACAGCACGGAATTCGACTCGACAACCGAGCATCCGGTTATTGACTTGATGTTGGAACAGCGTGGTATCACTGACCTGGGTGGGACGATGCGCCTGGGGCTGTACCCTTGCCAGCTGAAGCCCGGCACACATGCTTCCCATGCGTATCAGGGTCAGTCGGTTGTGCATGAACGTCACCGCCATCGTTTTGAGTTTAACAACGCCTTCAGGCAGACGTTTGAGGAACACGGCATGGTCTTTAGTGGAATCAGTCCCGATGGGCAGTTAGTAGAGATTTCTGAAATCGAAGACCACCCATTTATGGTGGGCAGCCAGTTCCACCCCGAATTTTTGAGTCGCCCGAATGCGCCGCATCCCTTATTTGCGGCATTCATTGCTGCCGCCGTTGACCAGCCTCAAGCGGTGGAGTGCCAGGATGTTGACCAGATACCGGCTGATTTACAGAACCAGTTGGAGATTAAGGATAGTGATTGATGTCTGTTGAAAGTTTTATTCGCGCTATGCCGAAAGTGGAACTCCACGTTCACCTGGAGGGCGCGATTCGCCCAGAGACTTTACGAGTTATTGCTGAACAGAACGAAATTCCTGAAACTGTGAAAGGTTACGCCACCTGGCTTGATCTTGTGGAACACCCGGACTATGAACGCATCGATGAAACGATTTTTACCATCAGTCAATGGCTACAAGCGCCGGAAGATTTGAGCCTCATGGCCTATGAATTAGGTGTTTCGTTAGCCAAACAGAACGTGAAGTACGCTGAAGTTCAGGTGAACCCAATCCCCTATATCGAAGGAGGGTTGGCATTCGATCAGTTTATCGCAGCTATCAATGATGGTCGTGACCGGGCTGAGCGGGGTTGGGATGTGCGTATGGCCTGGATATTAACCATGACGCGGGATAACCCCCGCCGTTCGGATGATATTCTGCGTTGGGCAACAGGCGCTTCTGCGCGAAAAAACGGCATCGTTGCTCTTGGCCTTAGCGGGCCGGAAAACGCACAGCCGATAGGTCAATTTGAACGCGCCTTTCGCAATGCTGAGAAGAAAGAACTGCCTTGCGTGCCTCATGCCGGGGATACACTGGGTGGTGAGGGTGTTCTGGAAATTCTTCAGGTTGCCCATCCTTATCGTCTGGTGGATGGTTGGGGCAGCGCCGACGCCCCTGATGTGCTGCAACTACTGGTAGAGCAGCATATCCCGTTAGATGTCACTATCGCCCGCCAACTATGTCTGGGGCATTTGGAAAACTATGCAGGCTATCCCCTGCGTCAATTATACGATGAAGGTGTGTTGCTGACGATCAACTCCGATATGCCTGCGTTCTACAAGACGACCCTGAATGATGAGTATCTGGCCGTGTTCGAACACTGCGATTTTGCCCCTGAAGAAATTGAGGAACTTGCGCTGAATGCCGTGCGCTACAGCCTTTTACAGGAAGATGAGCGCAAAGTCATGCTTGATTCATTCCGAACAGTTTATGCTAACCTCAGAGTCGAACATCTGGTCTCAGAAGAATCTACACTATAACGATGTCGCACCTGGACCATATAGCAAAACAGCGGCAAAAATCCGCTGTTTTTGTTTTAGTGTGCGATGTTGACTACTAAGGGGCTGGGTTTTCTTTTTGCAGGAGTTTGACCATCTGGAGCAAAACCTGGCGTACACTTGATTTCGTGGTCGCCACACACGGCATTACTGTGACATCACTTCCGGCTTTCGTGCC
The DNA here is from genome assembly GCA_937974245.1 of uncultured Chloroflexota bacterium. GTDB lineage: Bacteria > Chloroflexota > Anaerolineae > Aggregatilineales > Phototrophicaceae > JACKCG01. Next base: position 150,915 of record CALJKV010000106.1, read on the forward strand.
ACGCCGCACTTCAGCTAACTTGGCTGCGTTGGGCAAATCGGTCTTGTTTGCCACAACCAGGTGTGGCACATCTACGAAGCCGGAGAAAAGTTGAATCAAATCGGCAGCATCCGGGAAGGAAGGGGAGTCAGTGCTATCTACCAGGACGATAAAACCATTCATTTCACTGGAAAGGATTTCCCACATAAAATCAAAACGAGTCTGGCCGGGTGTACCATATAGATAGAGCGTATCGCCATCTAACGCGGTACGACCATAATCCATTGCTACCGTCGTTTCGGCTTTGATGCCTTTGTCTTCAGTTGTGATCTTTTTTTCCGTGGATACCACCGGAATATCAGAGATCGTTTTGATAAATTCGGTTTTGCCAGAATTAAACGGCCCCGTGACAACGATCTTGAATACAGCCACACAACCCTCCTTGAGGGAAATCAATTCATACTATAACTATTCATCATTGTACGTGGAAATGAGTGCTGTCGCAAGGAAAATCCCACGACAACAGGCGCTTATCGTTTAAAATCAATGAAACGATAACCCACCCCGCGTTCAGTGAGAATATACCGGGGATTAGCCGGGTCTTCCTCGATTTTTTCTCGTAGGTAGTTGACGTACAGCCGAACATAGTGGGCCTCATCACGATATTCATAGCCCCAGACTTTCGCCAGAAGTTGATCGTGTGGCACTGTCCACCCTGCATTTTCAATCAGGTGATAGAGTAGGCGATACTCAGTTGGGCGCAGCTTGACACGCTGGCCGCCCACGATTACCTCGCGCCGGTTGAAATCCACGCTCAGGCGCTCGTCAATCTTCAAAACCGCCTCGTCGGGTGAGCTGGATGGCATACTGGCACGGCGTAGTACTGCTTTGATACGGCTTGAAAGCTCACGCGGGCCAAATGGTTTGGTAATGTAATCGTCTGCACCGAGTTCCAGGCCGTAAACCCGGTCATTTTCTTCCCCTTTCGCAGTCAGCATAATGACTGGAATATTGGAGAACTCACGTAATAACCGGAGAGTCTCAAAGCCGTCCAGCTCCGGCATCATGACATCCAGCAGCACAATGTCCGGTAGCTTAGTTCGCACCGCTTCCAGCGCATCCAGACCATTGTGGGCTTCAATTACCTGGTGGCCCTCCAACTCCAGGTTCATGCGAATAAAGCCAATCATGCGGGGTTCATCGTCTACTACGAGAATGCGCTTCGCGTCTCGTTGGTTTGGTTTGGGTAGTTTCGTCGTCATAGTGCTTACGTCCGGGTATACCCTAATCGGTACGCCAAAGCTGCGGGAATTCTTGTTGTTCATCCGGGTCTGGTAGAACTTGAATCAAGTTGATGCGTGACCAGGGAAACATCACGGTCGTGACCCCTTCGTCCAGCCACTCCACCTCACGATCCTTGCGGTCACGCGGATTTCTGCCAACGATCATCACATCGCCGGGTTGGGGCAGTTCTTCTACGTCTAACTTGATCGGTTCCGAATTGGCAATATGAATGAGTAAGGTAATCATAAACACTCCACTTGAATGGATAGTATGCCTATTTGAAATAGATATGGGCGACGAGCTTGCCGAGGCGAATCTCGTCACCGTCCCGTAGAACACGTGGTTGGTCTGGCACCAGGCGCTGGCCGTTCAGATGCGTGCCATTAGCGCTGCCCAGGTCTACCAGTGTCAGGGTGTCTTCGCTGCGGTGAATCGCGGCGTGAATTCTGGATACACCTTTTTCTAATGCACCAAAAGCTGTTAAATCCATATCAGGTTTTTGCGGACTATTGTCATCTGCCCGGCCTAGTACAGTACGTTTCATGGGTTGAATAGTAAGGGGTTCATCGGCGTCACGTATGTGTAAAATGATAAACGCATCTCTTCCAAAACGCGCAGTTCCCCAGGTCGCTTTGGCGGCTAACTCATTTGCCCCTTGATCCAGTTGTCGTGTGGGCAGGACGGCGTCCGATCCTGTTAAACTTTGTCCGCATTCTTCGCAAAACATCATGCCTTCACGGTTTGAAGTTCCGCAGTAAGGGCAGGCCTTCATTACGTTGATTCCTCACTTGAAGCCTCTAATAAAAGGAAGCGCGTCTGGTATTTTAACGTCTTTCGACCCTGGTCGGAAAGATTGCTGGTATAGGCCACACGCCGCGCTTCTGACATAGCCTGGTGCGCCAGGTCTTCTTCTCCCATCGCCAATAATCGGGTGGCAAGGTTTTCCAGGCGGCGAGTTGCTTCCCGGACATCGCCGCTTTCTAAGGCCTCTTGTGCACGCTCTTGCATTCGATACAGTGTTAGTTTGCCGAGTGCATCCAGAATTGCAATCGGCGGGTCTTCAGGAGGAGGATTTTCTGCGATTTCCAAGGAAAGATCGCTGACACCTTGAAATTGCTGCTGATGATTTGCCAGAATATCCGCTTCGGCCACCAGGCGAGCGACTGACCGGAAACCGAGACTCATATTGGCGGGCATTTGAAACTGGAGCAACACAGATATATGGCGATTAGCCTGCAAGCTGCCCAGTTGGATGTAATCATCCCCAATGCCGAGTGGCTGCGGATGTGGAGACAGCTTAAACGCTGATTCCAGGCGCACATCCGGGTCAGATGCAACCGAGAGGCGGGTACGCTCCGCAAAAGCATTGGACAGATTGCGAACATGGTCGTTGAGGAACCGTACGACCGCGCTGGCACTGTTGATATAAGAGGATGTGCCGCCAGTGATAGATGCCAGTTCATCCAGGAATTCATCATTCCATTCCTGGCCTAACCCCATCGCGCTGATTGAGATGCCTTGTTCGGATGCTGACCGGGCAAGTGTGATGCACTGCTCCTGGTCGCCGTAGGTGTTGCCGTCAGTCAGGAGTACAATATGGTTAACGAGTTTTGGTGCCAGGTAGCGCTTGTTCTGGTCTACGCCAGCTGCAAGCCCTTTGTAAATCTCAGTGCCGCCCGAAGCATTCATCATGCTGATTTTCGCTTTGAGGGCGGTTTTATTCTCTACTGGAGTTGCCGGAATGAGGATTTCAGCGCGGTCATTGAAGATAATGACCGAAAGAATATCCTTTGCGTTGAGTTGGTCGATAATCTGGTGAGCGGCGACTTTAACCTTATCTAGCCGGGTGCCGTTCATCGAGTTGCTGCGATCAAGTACTAGCGTCAGGTTTAACCGCGATTCGCGAGTCTGTTCCGCTTCTTTGGCACGGGGATCGGGTAGTATTTCCGCCAGTAGGTACATAACCTGGACTTCTGGCAGCGGCGTGATTGCCCGTTTGCTAGGGGTCACCCGTAAGGAGAAGATAAAGTCATTACCCGCTTTATTCTTGGTAAGCTCAAGATCAAGTTTCCGCCGCTTGTCGGGGTCAAGCAGGAGCTCATATGCCGTCGTAATATCCTGAAACTGCACCGCTGCGCCAGGATTGCCCTGGTTGGCATCTGGGTGTAGTCTCCGGGCAATACGCCGGTAGGCAGCCTTAATCTCCTCAACGGAGGCATCGGGTGCAACGCTCAGCACACTGTATGGATTGTTTCGTGTCGTCATACGACTATCAATCAACTACTCGGTATATACAGAAGGATGGCAGTAATATTGTCGGCGCCGCCGTTCGTATTTGCCAGGGCGACCAATTTGTCGCAAGCCTCTTGCGGGTCATCGTGCGCTAAGACGATTCCCAACATATCTTTTTCCTCAACCACATTCCATAATCCATCACTGCACAGCAGCAAACGTGAATTAGGCGGGAGACGGCGGGTGAGGGCGTCAATTTCCAGCGATTCACTCTGCCCAAGCGCCCGATATAAGACGTTACGCTGAGGGTGGTGTGCCGCTTCTTCTGGTTTGAGTTGGTCGAGCTCGATCAGTCGTTGAACCAGTGAATGGTCACGAGTGATCTGCTCAATCCCATCCTTTGTAATAAGGTAAATCCGACTGTCTCCTACGTGGACGACGTAAGCTAAATCGCCAATAATCGCGGTGGCCGTTAGCGTTGTGCCGCCATCTGGTATACGGGCGATAATATCGGCATTGGCTTTTTGTACCGCGCTTACCAGGGCTTCGGTGATCGGGATACGGTCAGCATCATTTTCCCCTGTCAGCATCGGCAAGTAGACATTGTTCGTGACCTGTGCTGCGACAATGTGCGCGGTGGCGGCAGAGGCTTTTTCGCCATCATGATGTCCACCCATACCGTCAGCTACAATAAATAAGCCGAAGTCAGGTCGTTGATCGGCATTGCGGCTTGTAGAAAAAAAGGAGAATGCCGCGTCCTGGTTGTTGCTGCGGACCATGCCGACATCAGTAGACTGCCCAAATGTGAGGTGCATGTTGCTTGTTGTAATCACCGTCTCTGGTGGCAGTGGTCGGGTAGCACCATCCGCATACGCGATTTCTGGCTCATCTTTTTCTTCGACAACATTTACCGCCGGTATAGGAACAGTTGTTGCTTCTGGTGCCTTCTGCTCTTCAAGTAGTTCTGGTTCAACTACTTTCGAGACCGGCTCATCAGGCTTTGCTTGAGATTGAGTAAATAAACGGCGAAATAAATCCATACTTTGTAGCTCCAATACCGACTTGTGCAGGCAAATAAACGCTATTTAACCGACTAAGGGTAGGGCATATAGGGTTTTGTCGAGAGAACCGATCAAAATTACATCGCTGGCAATACAGGCAGTTGATGTAATTGCCCCATTTGTCTTAAATTTCCATCGCTCTTTGCCGGTCTGGATATCCACACAGTAGAAGTACTCATCAATTCCGCCAAAGTATACGGCGCCATTGTGAACGACAGGAGAGGAGAGAATCGCTTTCTCAGTTTGAAACTTCCATTTTTCCCTTGATGTTTGGGCATTAATGGCGTAAAGGTAACCATCTGCAGAGCCGAAATACAGCAGACCTTCATGAACTATTGGCGACGAAATGATCGGCCCATTGGTGCGGAATCGCCATGAACTGTAGCCACTGCTCGCATCCAATGCATACATATAACCATCCGTTGAACCAACGTAGCAGATACCTTCTATTGTATCCACATACGGGGATGATGTCAGGCTGCGGCGTGCGCGGAATCCCCATTTCCGGTTGCCGGATAATTCGAGTGCCACCATCTCCCCGGACTCTGACCCAACAATCACTAGGTCATTGAAAATGAACGGGCGGCTGCGAATCGGATCGCCCATGTCGTGCTTCCACAGAAAACGACCATTCAGCACATTTAGCGCATGGAGATGCCCGTCATCACTCCCAAAGAACACCGCATCAACATCTGGCGCGATTCGAGCGGTGCTTCGGATTTTGTCCTGAGTAGTATAGGACCAACTGATACGCCCATTACGACAATCCAGGGCATAAAAGGTCTTATCTTCCGAACCAAACAGGACGAGTCGGTTGGATTCGTCCACAATGGGTGACGCGGCGATCCCTCCGTGTGTCGCGTACTTCCAGGCAAATTCTCCGTCCGAAAGATTGACACCATACACATTGGTGTCATACGACGCCACAAATACCATCTCTTTATAGATGCTGGCACTCGCCCGTATCTCATCTTCTGTTGGGTATTTCCACTTGGGCTGAATCGCACCGTCTGCATCAAGACCATCAAAGAAATTAGTGCCGTCCTTTACATCAGAACCCGCACTAAAAGCCACTTGCGGCTGGTACCGCAATCTCTCGAGGTCAGCTTTCATCTCGCTGGCACTGTTGAAGCGCTTATCCGGCTCCAAAGAAAGGGCGCGTTCAATGGCTTCGACAAAGCGTTCCGGCACATTGCTATTAAACTCACGTATAGGCCGCTCCCCGAAGCTGAACGGTGGCTCCAGACGAGGGTCTTTGCGCGTCAGTACATGATGTAGTGTCGCACCAAGCCCGTAAATGTCGCTTAAGGTAGTCACATTGCCTTTGTACTGTTCAGGAGCGCAGTATCCTTCGGTACCAATCATTGTGTGACGGCGCACATCGCTGTCAAAAATCTTGGCAATACCGAAGTCAATCAACCGAACTTTGCCAAAGTTGTCAATCATAATATTCGACGGCTTCAAGTCGCGGAAGATAATCGGTTTCGATTGGGATGTATGGAGATATTCAAGCACATCACACAGTTCGATTGCCCAGTCAATGACTTTGTCTACCGGTAGCTCTTTGGTTTTGTTGATGAGTTCTTCCAGATCTGAACCCACAATCAATTCCATCACCAGGTAAAAACGCTCATTCTGGTCAAAGAAATCGAAGATTTTAGGGATTGCCGCATGGTTGAGTGTCGCAAGTATATTGGCTTCACGCTGGAACAACTTCAGCGTCGAATTGTGGATAGCCGGGTCGGTAGCTGGATTGAGCATTTCCTTGATAGCGACCAGTTTGTGTACATCGGGAAAGTTTAGGTCACGTGCCTGATAAACCGCGCCCATGCCTCCCTGGCCGAGTATGCCTAATATTTTATAGCGCCGGTGTACAACTGAATTGGCTTGTAGCGAATTGTCGCTAGAGTTGTCGCCACTACCGCCGGCAAATTTTTGTGTCTCAGGCATAATAGTCCCTTGCTCAACTTAGGAAATATCGCGATGCGGTTAGAATAAATGGTGATAAGGATTCTTGCATTATTATATTGAACCTGTAACAATACCGCAATTCTATCATACGTGGATTTACGTTGATTTTATCATGACTTTTATACAAGGGTTTCAATCTTTATACCTTCACATCCCATTTTGCAAGACGAAGTGTACCTATTGCGCCTTTAATGCCTACGCCAATATGGACGCACTGGTGGGTGATTTTGTGGATGCGTTGATTCGTGAGGTCGAAATCGTCGGGCGCTCCCGCCCCGGCCAGCAGTTACATACCATCTATTTTGGAGGTGGTACGCCCAGTCTGCTCTCGCCAGGGCAGTTTGAACGGTTATTGAGCGTTGTTCATACGCTGTTCGACGTCCAACCTGGTTCAGAGATTTCGTTGGAAGCCAATCCGAACGACCTTGATGCTCCATATCTCACGGCTTTGCGGCAGCTCGGATTCAACCGGTTGAGTATTGGGATGCAATCCGCCCACCAAAATGAACTCCAATTGTTCGCCCGCCGCCATGACAACGATGCAGTGGCGGGGGCGGTTTCCGCTGCTCGCCGGGCGGGTTTTACTAATCTCAACCTTGATCTTATTTACGGCTTCCCGCATCAGACGATGACCACCTGGAAGAGCAGCCTCATGCAGATGATGGCGTTGCAACCAGAGCATGTGTCATTGTACGCTCTGGGTGTTGAAGAGGGGACACCGCTGGAACGCTGGATTGCACGCGGTGAATTACCCGAACCGGATGATGATTTGGCCGCTGATATGTACGATCTGGCTACCGATGTATTGGGGCAGGGCGGTTTCGAGCAGTATGAAATCAGCAACTGGGCTAAACCGGGCTTTGAGTGCCGTCATAATCTGCAATATTGGCGCAATCTGCCTTACCCTGGTGTGGGGCCGGGGGCTCATGGGTGGGCTGGTGGGGTACGTTACTCAACCATCCTCGCCCCACAAAAATATATTCACGCCCTGCAAAACGCGGTGGGTGATTATAACTATCCTCGCACCCCCGCTACAGTTGAAGCCCTGGAAGTGGATCAACCCGGCGAAATTGTGGACACACTTTTGATGGGGCTGCGCCTAACACGAGAGGGCATTCAGCGGGCAGTGTTCCGGGAGCGCTTCGGCGAAGACGTTGTCACCCTCTATCCCGCACTTATGGACCGTTTTAGCACACAGGGCCTGCTATGGATTGATGCCGACACAGTGCGTCTCACCGCGAGAGGTCGCCTGCTTAGCAACATGATCTTCCGCGAACTTGTCTAACGGTCACGCTGGAACAGCGCACGAGTCAACTGCATGAGCCACTCGGCGGCTTCTCCCTTTGGGTTAGCCTGATGAATGGCCGACAACGCCTGTTCATAATAGCGTTGTTCGTACATTTCCGTGTAGGTTCGCGCTTCTACTTGCTCCAGTGCCGTTAGTGCCTCACCCACATCGGCATCAGTCAGGCTGTCATGGGCATAGATTTGTGCCAGGGTATCATTTTTTTGCAGCGCATAGAGTACGGGTAGTGATTTCTTCCGCGAGAGAATATCGGTAGCCGCCGATTTTCCGGTTACTGTTGGATCCCCCCAAATACCCAGAATATCATCCCGAATTTGAAAGGCGATGCCCAGATTCAAGCCATATGCAGCATAATTCTCAATTGTTGACAGATCATTGGTAGCGATTAATGCACCGATACGTGCGCAAGCAGCTACCAGGGCAGCGGATTTCCCCGCAATCATCGAGAGATACTCGTCAATACTGATCGCTGCTTGGTGCTCAAATCGCATGTCCAGGTGCTGGCCGCGTGTGAGTTCCACAGTCGTCTGGTTAAATACATCCCAGATCATCAGAATGTGATCCAGCGGCAGGTCGCTTTGAGTCAGGTGGTGCAGTGTATAGAAAGAGATTGTGAACAGGGCGTCTCCAGCATTGATCGCGTTAGCCAGTCCCCATAGCTTCCATACCGTAGGCCGCCCGTGACGGGTAGGGCTGTTGTCTTCAATGTCATCATGAATCAGAGAGAAATTGTGTAGAAACTCTACAGCTGCCGCTGCTGGTAGTGCCTTGTGCCAATCGCCACCTGCCGCGTCTGCACACAAGAGGAGCAGCAGCGGGCGAATACGCTTGCCGGTGGTTTGCTGATAAGGATTATCGTTCTCATCTACCCATCCCATCGCATAGCGCATCATCAGGGTGAAATCGGTAGGTAAGTTGGGGATCGAATCTATCATCTGGCGCATCGTGGCGTCCAGTTCTGGCAGATAATGTGCGATCAATTGTGGCAACAACGAAGATACCTACACTTTCAGCAGAGGGGCTTGTTGGAGTTGGGCGATTGTAGCATTTCCACTGCACAGCATGGCAATACGCAACTGTGCCATCAATTGGCGGGTGAGTTCATCTACGGCCTCTACAGACTGATCGGCAGCTTTCAGGAATGGCCCGGCCAGCCCACCCATCGCTGCGCCCAGCGCGATACATTTTGCGACATCCAGGCCAGTACGTAGTCCGCCACTGGCGATGATTGGCAGTTGTGGTGCACCTTGCGCCGCATATTGGATAGCTTCGGCTGTAGGAATGCCCCAGTCGGCAAAGCAGGCCGCAATCTGCGCATGGTATTCGGTTGGGGCGCGATGGTACTCCACTTCGCTCCACGATGTGCCACCGGCTCCGGCTACATCTATCGCCGCGACACCGGCATCTGCCAGATCACGGGCATTCTGCTCCGAAAAACCCCAGCCAACTTCCTTAGCGATAACCGGAACAGAAAGTGCCTTCGTTACAGCCTCAACCTTGCTTACCAGGCCGCTAAAATCTGTATCGCCTTCCGGCTGAACCGCCTCTTGCAGTACATTAAAATGTAGAATCAGCGCATCAGCCTCAATCATATCTACCGCCCGTTGGCATTCGTCTACACCGTAACGGTAGTTTAGTTGGACAGCCCCGATGTTCGCGAATAGTAGAATATCCGGGGCGACACTTCGCACCCGGTAACTGTGGGCGAGTTCGGCATTTTCAATGGCCGCACGCTGCGAACCCAATCCCATTGCGATCTGGTTCATCTGCGCAGCCTCGGCAAGATGCTGGTTGATGCGATATGCCATATCCGTTCCGCCTGTCATGGAAGAGATCAGAATCGGTGCGGAGAGCCGTTTGCCGAACAAAGTAATAGATGTATCTATATCCTTGAGGTTGATTTCCGGCAGTGCCTGATGTATAAAACGGTACTTTTCCAGGCCGGTAGTCAGCCGCGGAAATTGAACATCTTTCTCTAGGTTAATGCGGATATGGTCAACCTTACGGTTTTCGGTGGTCGTATCCGTGACTTTGCTCATGGTATGGTGTTCCTTATTTCGGTGAGGGTAATCCTACCCGATGAGTTAAACCCATGTCAATGATATAGCACTGGCAGAGTGCATGATTATTGTTATAATCGGCCTTTGTTAGCAGCGAAATGTATAATGCCCCACAATATGGGAGGAACCAAATGTCATCAACTGAAGATCGCGTGAAAGAAATCGTTGTCGAGCTGTTGGGCGTAGAAGAAGATCGTGTCGTGCCAACCGCACGCTTTCGCGAAGACCTTGAAGCCGACTCGCTTGACCTGGTTGAATTGATCATGGCTTTTGAAGAATCGTTTGGTGGCGAAATCACCGACGAGGACGCTCAGAAAATCACAACAGTGGGCGAAGCGGTTATGTATCTCAACGAGCGTATGCAGGGCAGCTAAACTGTCGCCTGGAATCATAATGGGGTAGGGCGCTTTCTGGAGTGCTTACCCCGTTTTTGTTTGCCGCAGGCCTATCCACAACATTCCAATGCAAAGTAGCGCATTCGTCAATGCGAATAGGACGATCCCCCCACCGGTAGTCGTGATGTGGTTCAATTCCTGAAACAGCGTCAAGCTCTGGCTAAAACCAATCAGGCTTGCCACTGCTGAAATCCCAGCCAGCCCTGCTGCGAGTGGCAGCTTCCATCGGCTAAGGTAACGACTCAGGCTGATACCCCCTCCAATCAGGACAAGCAACGTCAACCCGAACTGCTGCTGGTAATTTGGGTCATTCCGATAGAGGGTGAAGAACTCAATTGGCGGAAGTAGTGCCGCACCCAGCACCAACACAATAAAACCGCGTACCCACCAAACTATCCTTATCGGCGCGACGGCGATCATTAATGTTAGGCACGCCAGCGGGAGTCGCAGCAGCAGGCTGGGCAGCAGCGGCGGTTGCCCGTACCGTGCTGCTGGGTGCAGACTCATCCACTCCGCCAGATCATACGCACCAGGGCTAAGACTGCTGCTTGGTGCGACCAGCCAGGGCAGAGAATACGTCATCAGTGCCAGCAAAATAAGTATCCACCCAAGGCGAATGGTGACAGAAGAGACGGTGTTAGTGTGCGGCGATGAGTTCATCAATGCGCGTCCGTATCTGTTCGTCTTCAACATGCTGGCTCTCGAAGAAATTGACCATGAATTCGCTGCGGCGCTGGCGCAGTGCCATCGGCGCGACGGCACGGATGTCGCGGATACCGGCCACATCCCGTCCATCGGCGGCGGCATGGGCGCGGGCAGCCTCGAACATCGTGTAATCGGCGCGGTGCGAGTCGATGTCCAAATCCTGAATTAGCGTCAACCCGATTTCCAGCGCCTCAGGCGCCAGTGCCGTCTCTTTCAGCAGCTCCCGTGCCAGAATGATTTCCTCACGCGCCTCAGCGGTGGCCGCTTCCCATTCTCGGATGAAGCGCGACGGGGTGAAGCGATAGGCCATACTGCGCTCGTACACTTGCAGCCGTTCATCCCTGGTCATTAGTCCCCGCACGTTCACTCGCAGCCCGAACCGATCCATAATCTGTGGGCGCAGTCGTCCCTCTTCCGGGTTCATCGAACCCACCAGCACGAACCGTGAGCGATACGTGCCGGACATCGCGCCCCGGCGCACCGTATAGGCTCCCTGGGCGGCGGCATCCAGAATTGCGTCTACAATCTCGTCGCCCAGCAGGTTCACCTCATCCACGTACAGCAGGTTGTTATCCGCCCGCGCCAGAATCCCCCGTTCCAACCGTACCCGCTGCTGTTGAATCGCCACCCGCTCGTTAATGCCGCCGACCACATCCTCCAGGCGGGCATTCAGCGGGAGTTCCACCAGCTTAACCGGCTCAAAGTGCGAAATACGCTCTCCGTTGTGGAACTTCTCGTAGCACTCCGGGTAGAGAAACTTCGCCTGGTCGTGAAGCAAGTCCTCTGGCAGTACGCCTTCCTCACAGTCACTTACTTCCACGTCCGGCAAAATGCCGGAAAGACTGCGTACCGCTGTTGTTTTGCCTGTGCCGCGTGGCCCGATGAGCAGCACGCCACCAATCGCAGGGTTGATGACCGAGAGCATCAGCGCGACCCGCATCTCCAACTGCCCGACAACCGCCAGGAACGGATAGGGGCGGTGCTCAGCCAGCCCCAGATCAGGCGCTTCTTGTGCCAGCACCGCGCGTGCCCCCGATTGGCTCAGGATACGCAGTAGGGTGGACTGTTCAGAACCCCGGTTGAGGTCGGGCAGTAGGTCGCTCATGCTTGGTTCTCCTGCTTGCGTTGTTGCAGCCGGTATACCTGACGCTTCTTCGCTTCTTCGGCCCGGGCTTGCTGGGAGGGAGTCTCGTAAATCAAACGCGGCACTTCCACTGGGATACCTTCCGGGCTGAGCGCCACATACACCAGGTAGGCGATGTTGGTGATTTTGGCCGTGCCGTGCAGGGGATTTTCCGCACTCACTTCGACTCGCGCTTCCATAGAAGTCCGCCCAACATACGTCAGTTCGGCGCTGCACAGCACCAGGTTGCCCACGTAAATTGGCTCCATGAACGTCATCGAGTCCACCGCTACCGTGACAACCGGCATCCGTGCGTGGCGCATCGCCACCAACGCCCCGGCTTCATCCACCATCTTCATGATGATGCCGCCATGCACGTTCCCCTGTGAATTAGCGTTCTGCGGCCCCATTAGCGCACTCAACGTAAAGCATGAGTCTTCAATGCGTTTGATCTCTTGTTCCATGCAGTCCTTCAATCCATATCGGGCTTCAGGTCGGATACCCGCTTGAACACTTCTTCATCCCACTCCAGCACGTCTACCTTGTCGAACCCCAGTTCGCTGCACATCGCGGGCAGCGGCGGGCGTGCCGGCAGATTACGCGGTTTGGGCGGGGTTTTCGGGCAGTCCTTCAGCAGGGGCGGACGGTCATAGTTGCGCTTGCGGATAATCCGGCCATCCGGCCATATATTGCCCACCCACTCGCCCAGAACGGTATACACGTCATACTCTTCGCCGCGAACGAACCCCATATAATCCCCGCGTGGGTCCCACAGGTACGGCCCGATCAGTGTCGCGTGCCACTCGCCGCGTGTATCGAAAATGAAAAATGGTTTCGCCGGATCAATCTTGAATGGTTTCGCCATGATGAACTAACCCCATAACGAATAAACTTTGGGCCATTATAACATAGCCTATGATGCGATAGGCAATCTTGACGGCCCTATAACACCACTTTTTGGGGGTATTGAGGGAGGTAGTTGCCAGCGAAGTGGCATGACAACGGCTACATTGTCTGCTGCGATAAATCAGGTAACATCATTCACATTGTATTCACTCGCGCCCTGCGAAAGGAACTGACGGCGAGCCTGACCATAAGATGCTTCGGGTCAAGTAACAGTGTGCTAGAGTGCCCAGGCTTATAGGGACGAAAGTATAAAATAGTGTTTTTAGTGACGCCAATTTATGCCGGATATACTTGAAGTGTCCATGGCTTGCGAGAATCTAGGAGGAAAAAAATGAGCGATGAAAGGAAATTGACTATGAGTTACCTGTTGGGCTATTTGCGCCGTCGTCTAATTGAAGCCAGAGAGGAAAAGAACGAGAAGCTTCTGGTTGAACTCGGAAACACCTTTGACTTTATTGAGGCTGCTTCATTTGAAGTCAAAGATAGAAAACATGCAGTTATTGTCGAAGAAATGAGTAATGCGGTTCGAGACGCATTTATGGGATCTGAATGGAAGAGCAATATTCCCTCTGAAGACGAAATTAACGGGGCATCTGAATAACGTCGCTGTAATTGAAGCAAGAATACGCAATGCAGCAAGTTACCCCAGCATCCCCTGGTAAATATCCCGCAGATGGCGGGCAGACTCCGCCCAGGTGAACCGCTTTGCTTGCGCAAAACCGCGCTGAATCAGGTCGTTTCGGAGTTCTGAATCTTCGATTAAACGTTGTAACGCCTCGGTGAGTTCCTCTACATCATACGGGTTCACCAACAGTCCCGCGTCGCCCGCGACCTCTGGTAGAGATGAAATATTGGAGGTCACTACCGGTGTCCCGCAGGCCATCGCCTCAAGCACTGGAATCCCAAATCCCTCGTAGAGCGAGGGGAGCGCACAGCACACCGCCCCGCTGTACAGTGCCGGGAGATCATCTTCCTCCGCGAACCCCGTGAACCGGACAAATTCTTCCATGCCCGTTTCCTGGATCGTTTGGTAGATCGTATCTTCCAGCCACCCGCGCCCGCCCACAATTACCAGCCCGACATCCAACCCGCCCTGGCGTAGATTCGCCAGCGCCTGCACCAACCGGCTGTAGTTCTTCCTCGGCTGTACCGTCCCCACCGATAGAATATACGGACGTCCCCCGATGTTATATCGGCTTCGTGTAGTCATGAGAACAACAGAATCCAAGACAGGTTGAAAACGCGAATCAACTCCACTCAACAACACCGTGACTCTTTCGGATGGCAGTCGGTAGAGTTCAATCAAATCCTGCCGGGTCGCCTCTGAATCCGCTAGAATGTGATCGGCCCGCCGCGCAGAACGGGGGACAACCACTTCCAGGTAAGCACGCAAGCCAGGGCTGGCCGTTTCCGGTACACGGATGAACGACAGGTCATGAACGGTGAGCAGGGTTTTCGTGCCGGGCAGGGTAGGGGGAAGTACAAAATCAGTTGCGTGGTAGAGTTGCATTCGTCCGGTAAATACTTCCACCGGGATAGGGAGTCTCGCCCGGTGCCAGAGACGCGCCAGCCACGTCGGAGTCAATCGCGTTGGTTTCCATGTAAAGTTCTTTCCCGGTTCGTCTGGCAGTCGGGCAGGGGATACCCCTGTTACAAACAGACGGTAGTCCGTCTGATGGTCTAACACAGACAGGGCGGTGGTTAATTCCCGGACATACCGCCCGATACCGCCGCCCTGTTCATAGGCTGGTGTATAGTCTATCGTAATCGTTGGCAAAGCTAATCCACGTCGTTGTACGTCCAGATACGATTCGCAATGAAATTCCAGAACATCACGACAACAACCCCAATCAGCATAGCAACCATAGTTCCCAATTTGCCCGAAGCCGTAACTGAAGGCACATACCCCGGACGGATTATCTGGATAACCGGCAGGAGGATAGGCATCATCAATTCGCCCATTGGGTTAAACGCCACACTGATCCACACCGTACGTGCCAGCCACCCAACCAAGCTAATAAATGTGAACATCACCAACTGCCGCCGGATAGACCGTGACCGTGAATCGGGATACGTCCAGTAGCGGTTCCAGATAAAGTTGCTGACAACAGCCGCCAGGAAAGCGATGCTGGTCGCCAAAGCTACGTTACTGGCAATCGGCTCGTTGTTTGGATTAGTCGGCGGGAGAAGCGTAGCCTGCAAGACGATGACCGTACCAAAATCCACTATCGCGCCAATCAAGCCGACAACGGCAAACCGGAGGAAACGCTCAACTTCCTTTGACTTGCTCCCAAAACGGCGAGCAACTGCTTCAATGATAATGTCTAATGGATTGCGAAATCCTCGCTTAGTGCCGGTGACTTCCACCGCTGAGTTGTATTGGTTCATAGGGTTTCCACTCTAATATGTCTCTGTGATTGATTATACAAGACGCTCAAAATACCCAGCATTAAGCCCAGGTGGATGAACAGATTATTGACGTATAGACTGTCAAACAGATGATGAATAGTCAGATAGGCCCAGCTCCCTAACAGGCCGACAGCCGTCAGACGAGCCAGGTTGTCGGGGTGTTTCCTTGTACGCCAGGTCAGCCACATTATCACGAGCCATGCCTTGCCGTATCCTAAAAGCCCAATGATTCCCGCTTCCGCCAGAATATTCAAGTAGTAATTGTGCGCATGACCTAATGGTTCTTGCCAACTGATGAGGCGATAATCATCATAGACAATCTCATAATTACCAAGACCAACCCCTAACCAACTTTCCTCAGTCGCCATGTTGAGAGCCGCCTGCCAGTGCGCCAGGCGCTCCACCACAGCATAGTTATCCGGTGTTATATCAACCCCACGCACATCACTAAAAGAGAAATATTCCGCAGTTGCGCTGTTCATCCGCTCAATGATGGATGCTGGGAGCAGACGCGCAAACCATAGCGTTGCGATCACTCCGGTTATCCCTCCCACAAGCAGAAGGCCGTGCCAGAATTTGCGCGGTAAGGCAAACACCATAAACCCGCCAGAGACCGCAAATCCCATCCACGCGCCCCGACTCCAGGAAGCAATGAGGCCAGCGAACAGAACAAGAGCTGCCACTGTGAAGAAAATGCCCGATACTGTCGCATAAAGCGGAATAACACGAGTTGTGTGCCAGGACTGCCAGGAACGCATGGTATATCCCAGAGCCATCATTAACGCCAGGGGAAGTACCAGCCCCATGAACCCGCCAAATGGGTTTGGCTGCCCGAATGTGCCGAAAGCCCGAAAGAAACGACCATTGATGAGCAGATGTAAAGCACCACTGCCGCCGAAAAACTGATATAAACCCACCAATGCATTAGCAAGTCCCGCCAAAACCAATCCAGTGACCAACCACCGCCATTGGTCGCGCTGATTGATGTGATTAATGAGGACAACAACGATTAGAATGACTAGCCATTTGAGCCACTCTGTCAGCCACGCACTGACGGAATGCGCGGAGAATACTGTTAAGCTGCTAATCAATGTAACCAACATGACTGGGAGGTATACGGGCGACCATTGGAACTTGGCAGTATGTCTTAGGCCTGATCTGCGGGCAACTCGGTCTACTCCCCATGCCAGCAAGAGGCCGAGAAATGCCAATTGCCCAATATCTAGGGGGAGTTGGAAAGTCGATTCAGTTGCGATTAAAACCTTCAACGGGGACAGGATTATCAGCATCATGAACGCGGCCCATGGCGTGATAAATGCGGTCAGGCCGAATGCGACCATTATGCCCAACGAGAATGTGATATTAACCGGCAGGAGAGCGGCCACCAATCCAAGCAAAGCAGCTACCAGAACAGAAAGCCACTTAATGTTGGCTGGGTAAAAGGCTATGGGCTGCTGCCGGATCACAATACCTCGCGGAAATAAGCGATGGTTTGGGTAAGCCCATCACGTAGATTGACGACTGGTTCCCAGTTTAAGACCTTCTTTGCGCGACCGATATCTGGTTGGCGTGTTTGAGGATCACCTTGAATACGCTCATCTTTGTAGGTGATACCGCCTTGATTGTTGGTAAGTTCGTTGACAACCTGGGCAAATTCCAGGATGCTCATCTCGTAGGGATTGCCGATATTTACCGGATCATTAAAATCCGAGAGCAGCAGCCGATAGACCCCTTCCACCAAGTCTGAAACATACTGGAAACTTCGGGTCTGTGCGCCGTTACCATAGACTGTTAATGGCTCACCACGTAGTGCCTGGGCAATAAAGTTCGGGACTACCCGTCCATCTGCCAACCGCATTCTAGGGCCATACGTGTTAAAGATGCGAACAATGCGAGTATCTACCCCATGAACGCGGTGATATGCCATTACCAGTGCTTCTGCATAGCGTTTAGCTTCATCATATACGCCGCGTGGTCCAATCGGGTCTACATTGCCGGGATAACTCTCTATTTGTGGATGCTCCAGCGGGTCACCGTAGATTTCAGAAGTGGATGCCAGCAAGAACCGCGCGCTTTTTGCCAACGCCAAACCCAAAGCATTATGTGTACCGAGTGCACCCACTTTAAGTGTCTGAATGGGTAGTTTTAGGTAATCAATCGGACTGGCCGGTGAGGCAAAGTGGAGCACGGCATCAACATCATCTTTGATGTAAATGTAGTTGGTGATGTCATGGCGGATAAACTGAAATTTTAGATTCCCGGCCAGATGGGCAATGTTGCGGACATTGCCTGTAATTAGATTATCCATCGCAAGGACATGATGACCCTCGGCCAAAAAGCGGTCACACAGATGCGAGCCAAGAAAGCCTGCCCCGCCGGTGATAAGAACGCGCAAGGTTTTACCCTCCATATCTGGTTAAGCCGAAACTGTATAACAAGAGGGCTGTTTTTAAGCCTGACCAGCCCAGTGTAAATGATAATCGGTTTGTTGCTGGTGGAAGTTTACCACAGATTATAGCGGGGCAGACACATGAATTTAGACTTGAATCTTGCCTTGCTTGCCGGCTTTGAGCTCCTGTAATTGTTGTTTCATCTCTTGGCGGAATACGTTGTAAGCCGTTTGTGTTTCTAGGCAAACAATGATCGTGCGCAGATACTTGGGGTCTTCAAAGGTAAAATCAATAATGCGTTCCAACATCGTCTTGGCACAATTCTCTAGGGGATAGCCCATTGTTCCCGTAGAGATCGCAGGCATGACCAATGATGGCAACCGATCTTCTTCTGCCAATTGCAGGCATTTCCAGGTAGCATTTGCTAGTTTACCGCGCTCACTGCCTTCACCCCAGCGGGGGCCAACTACATGAATAAGCCGTTCAACCGGGAGCTGCCCTGGATTAGTTATCACCGCCGCACCAACTTCGCACCAGCCAATCTGGACACATTCCTGTAACACCTCCGGGCCGGCTAGGGCAGAGAGCTCCTCAGTGACCGTGAGGTTGGGATCTGTCTGGAGTACGAGACCCGCATCAGCAAATGACAATGGATTCCCTTCCACAAGCTGGATTGCGACTTTATTCACCTTCGCTTTCATGATGTGCCAGCTCCCTGTAATCTTTGTTGTAGATTAGCAATAAGCTGGGTGTTTAGTCAATAGCACTGATGTTCGGTAGCTGCGCTGCAAGCCCCAGTAACAACATAAAGACGAACGATAAATCCTGTACAAAGACACTATTATCTATTAATCCGTGGCTGATTAGATTGCCCATGCTGCCGACTGCACCAACTGTTAGGGCGAACAGCAAAGCATTTTCCCCGCGCAGCGTTCGGTATGCGCGAGTCATGTTTTTCCAGAAAAAGACTTGCAACCAGAGCAGAATGACAACACCACCTATCCCCAGGCGCACCCAGAAATCGAATACAATGTTATGCGGATGGGATAAATCCGGTTCTTGCCAGGCATCAGGTAGAATATAGTGTCCGCGAAAGGCATACAGAAATTGATCTAAGCCCAGGCCGGTAATGGGATAATCGCGAATGACATTGATAGCGCTTTGCCATACCCGCAAGCGGAAGAAATTTGTTCCACTGGTGAAATCCAGTATGCGAGCAAAACGCGCTGACTGCAATGAGAACAAAAACAGCCCGATTCCGGCAACGGCTATGCTTCCTAATATTTTCCAGGTGTGTTGCGACAAAGTCAGGAGCAATACAATTGCAATGCTGGCCGGTATACCGATGAAAATTGCCCCTGCGCTCTGGCTCAGAATAGCGGCAATCAGCATGAACAATAAACTGACTCCGGCAGCTGCCCGGCGACGGCGATCTGTTCTTACGAGTAGATAGCTCAAGGCAAATGGTATGCCGCGTCCCAGGAACAGCCCTACATTATTTGGTGATCCGTATACACTGGCTAGACGGTGAACCCCATCTTCGGCGGTGATAATGGCTTCACCCTGGAAATAGGTAAACAGACCGACGAGAGCAACAACGAGTCCGGCTGCGACCAATGCATCAATCATGCGGATGACTGCGTTTTGGTTCAGGTGACCCGTACGGAGTATCGCATAGAACAAGGCTGGTTCAATGATGATGACACGCAGTTCGGTGAAGGCCTGCGGACGGTAGGAAGTCCATGCCAGCGACGCAATTCCCAGGACAACCCAGGCGATGACACCCATGTCAAGAGGGCGAGGTAATGCGAGCGCGTGGGGCAGGGGAGTAAGGCTGACTCCTGCCTGTCTCAGCCTCCCCCATTCTACTAAGTGCCGCAGTATCCAGGCGGCAGTTGTGATGATAATCATCATTTCCGCCATTGGGAAGGCAAAGCGATACAGCTCAACTGGAAATAGAAAAAATGGCGACCAGAAAATGACCAGCATTAACCCAAGATCAATCCGGTTGTAAATAACGACAAACAACAGCGCCATTGCAATTAATGTGAGCAGGAAACCCAGTTCCAGATAAATCGCTCCGGCGGTGAGGGCGGCTATTAGTAGGTTTGCGGTGTCTTTTTTGAAAATGTGTGGGACGCCATCACCCCAGGTAATCATCATTCCCACTAACAGTGCAATGGATGTGACTACGCTGATAGCTAGTTGACTCGTATTATTGATAATGTGGTTGACAGGATGCAGCCAACGTAAAAAGTGCTGCCAGGGTACGACACGGCTTGTGATAGCAGTTGCTATCGCCGCAATAACCGCTGTCAACCAGCCAAGGGTAATCTGGCTGTTATAGGGCGCGGCCAGGGCACCTGAACTAACGGCGAATCCGGCCAATGCCCAGCGATCCCAGCCACGATCTGCAGTAATATGCAGGATGTGCTGGCCGTCACTCAAATCATGCGCAACCGGCACGAGGGCAAGTTCAGGATTCCGAGTGTCACTGGTCAACACAATATAGGCATTGCCGGATGCGTCCTGAGGGGTAGCATTGGCGGGCTGGTCATCCACAGTGGGGTAAAGATAGGCTGTGTAGTCATCTTTCCTCGCCAGCAGCGCAAGATCGCGTCCAGAGAAGGTGAAATCGAGTTGGCTATCGTTGAGCCAGCCGATATCTGCACCAAGCTCGCTAAATGTCCAGACGCCACTGTACTGAGCATATGTCGTTTGCGGATGAAATAGGCCGTTTTGTGCCGCCGTTGGTTCAGTACGACCAGATAATGCCTCCCACAGTAAGCCGGGCTGCTGATTCTGATCAATAAGCGCAAACCCCCACAGCGGGTTGTCATTGGGAGCAAAAGGCTGCCAATGCTGCAGAATCATCCCTGCTAGCCAGGGCCATTCTCGTTCTGCGCGATCCAAGGCTTCCAGGGTATAGGTGACTTGCTGCTCTGCTGTGACCTGCCCCCATATTGAGGGACTACCAGCCCAATCTGTGGGCAGGCTGTTCCAGCCCCAGTTACTCGCCCAGATAGGTTTCGCACCATCCCCGTTCTCAACCATGATTTCTCGTAGGGCGATGATACGCGAAAAATTAAGGGTACTTTCGCGAATGGTGCGATCTTCCGGGTTAGAATCAAAGCCGTAGGGTTTAGCGGCTGCGGCGTCCATATACTCATTAATGTGGAGTGCGTAGAGTCTGCGTAGATAGCTGATGTCGCTGACGTTGCGTGGGCCAGCCTCAGTAGTTGGGGCGAGTGCAGCCAAAATGACCTCGGCACTTGGGTCGGCGCTATGGATTGCATGATATCCCGCCTGGAGCAGAGCGGCATAATCGGCTGGACGCGGCTCCAGCCCCCCCCAGGCTTCAGTCAGGTTGGGTTCATCCCAAATCTGGTAATGATCAATGGTAGTTTGGTAGCGCCGTGCGAATTGAGTAGCAAACCCCGCAAAGGTGTCTGGATTGTCTGGTGGGGCAGTGGGGTTATCAGACGCAAGTGGAGTTCTCGCCCAGTCCGGCGTATTGACGAGTACTGCGATCATGCGGAGTGCCGGATGCCGCTTAAGTGCCTCAGTTATGATATCCCATTTTCCCCAATCGTACCGGTTCTGTTGTGCTTCAATCTCATTCCATGGAATAGTCTGGCGCACCCAATTGATACCGGCTTGCTCCATCCATGTAAGATGCCGCTCTAGTTCAAGGGTGGTGTATTGTGTGAGGTCTGCATTGACACCCAGTCTCGGCACACGATAAGGCAGATTAGAGTTTTGTGTAGGGTCTTCATAACCCCTCAGATTGAAGTTGCGGAGGTCAATGGTGGCGAAGGTTGTCACCAGGCTGCCGATGAGTGCTGCAAGTGCCACGATAAATATAACGAATGCTCTATTTGTCATGGTTTATTTCCAGATTGGGTTTGACGCGCCACTGTCGAGTGTCAATTGATGTGCCACGCCAGAATCGACGGCGATTATCCATAGATTTCCTTGGTAGATAAAGGCAATCTCCCGCCCGTCAGGACTCCACGTGATCTGCTGTGGCGCTTTCAGGCCGGGAAGTGTTTTATCGGGAGGGAAGATTATTTGTGCATTGCTACCGTCGCGGTCTGTGACGACCAGATCATATTCTCCGCTAATGCTGCTGGCGGGGTCTCTGGAGCGAAGATAAGCAAGGTAAACCAGAGGGAATTCACTGTCTTGTCTTGTGATTTCCGGTGAATAGACTGGCGATGACCAGATGCCTGCACCTCCGACGATTTCTGCTCTGAAGTTCCCTTCGACATCGGTGATAGTGACATTGAAAATCGGACTTTTTTCCGGTAGTTCGAGTCCTAATGGCTCGCCGTGAATTGTGGTTGCAATCAGTGAGGCGTCCGGAGACCAGGAGGTTGTCGCCCGCCATGACCAATCGGCATCAGTGCGAAATGCGGGATACGTCAGAATAGGCGGGTCTAACACCTTTTCATCCAGGTTAACCAGCCCAATCTGGTCTGCTTGCACCCAGGCGAGACGCGTGCCATCAGGAGACCATTGGTAAGTGGTACCCCACCAAGCATACAGCCCGCCTGTGGAACGTCCCAGGATTTCATCCACATTGATGGCTTGCCCGGTAGTTGGATCAATCCGCATTCGCCATAGGTCATTATGCGCGCGCCAACCTGGGGCCACGCCAGGAGTTGCCTCAGCGGTCGAATAAGTTATGGTGTTTTGCAACCCAGGGACCCAATCCGCATATAGCACGTCACTGGGGACCAATTGTACCGGGTCGCTGTTTTGTGTGATGTCCGGCAACATCCACAATTCGTTGAAACTTGTGCTATTTTGATTGTTCTCAAATACACTGCGGGTATACAGCAGGTGACGCCTATCCGGTGATAAGCTGAACACGCGACTATCCAGGTCGCTATGGTCTGAAATTGGACGTTTGTTTGTGCTGCTTCCCTGTATGGCCCAGGCAGTACCATGATTAATATAGGTGAGCGTGCCGGTGATCGGGACAGGTTCAATAGCGCCCGTGGGTCCGACGTAAATCACTTCATCCTGAGGGGTAACGATCTCAGTGCGACGAATTTCAACAGGATTGTCGCGCCTTACCCCATCATCCAGGTATATCCGGTAACAGATTTCGAGAAGGCCATTTCTACCTGCTTGACCGACGCGCTGCTCGCCCGGTGGTAAACCCTCATATAAGACTGTTCGCTGGCTATAGGGTACTTCTTGCTGCTCACATTCGACCTGTTCTTCGACACGCACGATGGTGATACGGAGGCCATCACTGATTTGTGTGAATTTCTGTGGATTAACCCGATCATTTTCACCCAGCTCAATGCCGACCAGTGTGTCCGATAAAAATTCCCCGACGGTTACAGGTAGGCCATAAAAATATACACGTTCTCGGCCATCGGCGATAACCGTGATCTGCATTTCGGTTGGGGTTTCCTTGGGAATACAGGAGACAAGTACCGCGAGCGCGATGGTTAGGGTGGTTAGTAGTCGTTGTGACATAATATCCTATTGTGTGTGCCTGTGCAGTTGTCTGAAATCCATCCTGCCAGCGGATCAAACGCACGCACGTAATCTTCTTAAACGTTGACAGGTCATTAGGCGAGCGTCAGGGATGCATTTCAATATAGATTATCCCGGCCCTGCCTGTATAGGCAAGGCCGGGATTGTCAGATCAGCGATTTTCCTCGTTACGATTTCCAGTCAGGTTCAAAGTCATTTGCACCATTGTTAGTGAGGCGTATCGGTGTGTTGGCGATATCCAGCGAGTAAATCTCATTGTTTCCGTCCCGATCTGTCACGAAGGTCAGGAACTCATCATTGGGCGATACCGTTGGACTGTTTTCGTTAGATGCATCGAACGTGATCTGTGTGATGTTGCTTCCGTCACTGAGGATAACAAAGAGGTCATTGTCGCCGCTGCGATCTGATACAAAGATGATCCGATTGCCCGTTGCTGACCAAGCCGGTTGACGATCATTTGCCGTTGAGTCAGAGATGTGTAGAACGCCAGAGCCGTCGCTGTTCATCACGTAAATCTGGCTCAACCCATCACGGTCACTTGTGAAGATGATCTGATTGCCGGCGGGCGACCAGGCAGGTTGCGTATCATTGGACGCTGCATCTGAGATTTGCACTGCGCCAGAGCCATCACTGTTCATTACGTAAATCTGGCTCAACCCATCACGGTCACTTGTGAAGATCAATTTACTGCCGTCGGATGACCAATCCGGTTCTGTGTCACTGCTGGCATTATCGGTCAGGCGGACAACATTTGTGCCATCGGCATTCATCACATAGATTTCATTATTGCCGTCACGATCGGAGACGAATGCGATCTTGCTGCCATCGGGCGACCATGCCGGTTGCCGATTAGCGCCGCTGTTGCTGGTCAGGCGGTTAACGGTTGCGCCGTCGGCAGTCATCACATAGATATCATTTCCCCCGTCCCGCGTTGACGTGAATACAATCCGGTAGTTGGCAGGAGCGGGCTGGTTGACGGTGATGGTGGTGGTTGCCGGTTGGCTGGAGCCG
>CALJKV010000107.1 GCA_937974245.1 uncultured Chloroflexota bacterium
CTCAAGGCGCGCTTTGCGGCGCTGGAATCTGATGAGGCGCTGGAACTGTTCAAGGCGCTAGGCCACTACGGGAATAACGCCCTCACGATTCCGGGGCTGTACCGCTGGATTTTGGGGCTGTTTGGGCTGGAACTGGATTCCCGCCGGATAGGGCGCGCCGAAAGCCGGGAAATGGTCTATAAGCTAAATGAGCATACCGCCTACCGGCTGGCACGGTCGCGCCGGGCAGCAGGTCTCAAGGCCTGTACCACAAATGTATATAGCACTACTCAATATACAAAAGTGGTACACTCGCACACTGCGGCACCAACCGGTGAAGGCTGGCGTAAAATCCCCTTCGGAACGGGCCTATGCCCTGACCCCGCCGACGCCCAGCGTCTGCTGGGGCTGAATGCGGAGCGATATGGCCGCGAGGCGGTAGAAGCGGCACTTTACCAGGTAAAGCAGCATGTCAACCTGTCAATCGAAGGTCCAGGGGGTGATGAATGACAACAATGATGAACGACCCCGCCGAAACGTTCGGCATGACCCTGTTAACCCACGTCGCTTTGTATGGCGGCACCATCGAGAGCGTCAGCCAGATGACGGAAATCCTGGGCTTCAACGAGTTTCAGATGAAATTAGCGCTGAACTGGTGCGTCAACATGGGCCTCCTGGAAGAACTGCCGGGCAAGGAAGTGGAGCAGTGACCACATCGAAAATCCATATCAGCGCTACTCGTGAACCACCCTGACAGACAGAACAGCTTCCTCGCTTTTCCAGCATTCCCCGTCGAACGAACGCCCTCAATCACAAATCCCCGTTTCATAATCCCCAAAGGAGTTCCTCATGTCTCAACGTATTCCCCTCACACGCGGCCAGTTCGCGCTGGTTGATGACACTGACTATGTCGCCATCCTCGCCATCGGACGCTGGTCGTTCGCCAGGAACCGCTACGCCGTGCATTACTACATTGACGACCTCGGCAGGCACAAGACACTGTTCCTCCACCGCGCCGTCTATGCCCGTATTCTCGGCCATCCCATCCCGCCCGGCTTGCAGGTGGATCACATCAACCGGAACCGGCTCGACTGCCGCCGCGACAACCTGCGCCTGGCAACGCGCAGCCAGAACCAGGCCAATAAGGGCAGAGGGGTGAACAACTCCTCCGGCTTCAAAGGCGTGAGCCGCAATCGCAACAGGTACGAAGCCCGCATTCGCCATGCCGGTAAACGGATGAACCTCGGACGGTTCCAGGACGCCGCTACCGCTGCCCTGTACTATGATGCCGCCAGCAGGTTGCTGAATGGCGATTTCGCCGGCTGCAACTTCCCCCAGATTGCGACGCCCTCTGATGTCGAAGCGCAGGTTCTGGCGGCGCTGGCGCGGCATGGCATCCCGGTGCAGCCCACTGGTGTCGATCCCACCGTCACCGGTATACCGGCTGCCTGCTCACTGAATGTGTAACACGGGTCTGGTCTCACCCACAAAAAGAGGCCACCTCCTAGATCGCTGCGGAAGCGGCGACCCGCATTCAGTTTGTCGTGGCTGAGAGGCTGAGTGCAAAACGAAGACAGGGCACTTGGTGGCCCTGTTTTCGCTTCCCGTCCCGGCGCGCCGCCGGGTGTGGGCTTCTCTGGTTTACCCGGTAAAGTTGGCCGGTAAACAGGAGTGTCGCGCATCCGTTGGAAGATAATCGCCCACTCGGATACGAACCGGGCGTCCAGATCGTGTACCCGTTCAAACCCATTTTCGGCAAATCGCTGCACCCAGAAGTCCTCATCTTGCACCGAGACATGGTGTGGTGGGTCGTGCGCCAATCTTTACCAGCCAGCATCTTTACCCGGTAAAGCAGAATACCATTATGTGTCAGGTTTTCGTTCCAAAGTGAACATCGGCCGGTAGTCGGGTGCAACTCCGCCCGGTTGGCATGAAAACCCATTAGCAGTGGTGTGCGGGGGAGGGGATTAATCCCCCGTCCCTCTACAGGGGTTCATTTTCCACACTGACACAATTTCTTCCTATCCACGTTCATGGTCAGGTGCTGCCCCGTAAAACCGTGTCAGATATGACGCCCGATGACATGCGCTGAGGCCCTGTTTCTGACTGTTGCTGTGCCCGTCTTT
>CALJKV010000108.1 GCA_937974245.1 uncultured Chloroflexota bacterium
CTGTCCATTCCCTCAGTTTATTCTGGCTGCCGCTACTTTTCAAATGGCTTCTTAACTAATGGAGCCACACGAGTCCCGATGAGTTCAATTGAGCGCATCAGTTGTTCGTGAGATAATCCGGCATTGTCCATTTGGAACGTTAATCGCGAGATGCCGCCAAGCGCCTCACTGTGGCGCAGAATTTTCTCAGCGACTTCCTCCGGGCTGCCCACCAGCAGTGCGCCCGTTGGGCCTACCTGTGCATTGAAACCCGCGCGGGTGACCGGGGGCCAGCCACGCTCTCTTCCGATTTTGCTGAACATTTCCGCATAACCCGGAAAGTACTCCTCATGAGCCTGTTCCGTTGTTTCTGCAACATACCCCAGCGAGTGCAGCCCAATCTTCATTGCTGCCAATGGATGACCGGATTTCTCGTAGGCCTGGCGGTATAAGTCAATCGGTGAACGGAAGCGGCGCGTTTCTCCACCTATGATAGCAACCATCAGCGGCAACCCCAGAGTCCCCGCACGGATAAATGAACCCGTCGTCCCGCCCACACCCAACCACACAGGGATAGGGTTTTGCACAGGTCTTGGGTAGATCGCCTGATGATCGAGCGCCGGGCGGAATTGCCCCACCCAGGTGACCACTTCGTTTCCACGAATTTGCAGCAAGAGATCGAGCTTCTCCGCAAACAGCGCATCATAATCATCAAGGTCCAGGCCAAACAGCGGGAAAGACTCGATGAATGAGCCACGCCCTACCACCATTTCTGCTCGTCCGTTAGAAATTAAGTCGAGCGTCGCGAAGTTCTGAAAGACACGTACCGGGTCAGATGCGCTGAGAACCGTAACGGCACTCGTCAGGCGGATATTTCTGGTACGTGCGGCGGCGGCAGAAAGAATGGTCGCGGGTGCGGAATCCAGGAATTCCTGCCGATAATGCTCGCCAATGCCGAACACATCCAGCCCAACCCGATCCGCATATTCCATTCGTTCCAGAAGTTCCGCCATCGCCTTCACACGTGTTGCAGCCGTGTCTGTGCCATCAGTCAGCGGGTTGCCCGCGAAACTATCAATTCCAATTTCCAATGGATTTTCCCTCAGTTGCTAAAATCGTATTATACCAGCGCCACAGCGAAAACCGACCATCAGAGTCCATTTCACAGGGGCGAGACACGGCTGCACCCTTGTGGTTTTCTTTACCTATCTGGTCAAGAAGAGGAATAGCGTGTGGAACGTTCTCCTCACCAATGGCAGCGGCCAGCTTGTTAGTCGGTGATGGCGGTGATATAGCGGTCAACCGAGCGGGCTATGGCGGCTTTGGCGTCCTGCCGGACGACGTTCTGCCAGCCACCATAGATGCGATCAAAGGCGAAGGGTTCAACGGCCCCCGCGATTTTCCGCACTTTGGAGGCGGACATAGGGACCAGATTGGGGTAGCTGGTCATGAAGGCGACATAGCGCATATCCGGGCACACCATGATGGTATCCGAACTGAACAACGCGCCGCGTCCCGCCGCGCCCGCTGCCCAATGCAGTACAGTCGAACCGTCGAAGTGCCCACCGCAGCGAATCAACGTAACACCCTCCGCCAGCGCATGGGTCTCGCCTTCCCAGAAGCGGATGGCCGGGTCCGGGCGCATCACCCACTGGCGGTCATCAGCATGGAGATAGACCGGCACGCTGCCGAACGCCCGGCTCCATTCCACCAGACTGTCGTAAAAATGAGGATGTGATATGGCGATGGCGCCGATGCCGCCGAGGGCATTAATCGCCTCCACTGTCGCGTCGTCCAACAGACTGATGCAGTCCCAGAGCACATTACCGGATGGGGTCTGCACCAGCAGCGGATTCTGGCCGATGGCAATGCGCGGCTCAGAGTAGATGCGTGTCAATCCCGGTTCGACTGGCTCCAGGACATTATGGTGATCGCGCTGCAGGTCTTCCAGTGTCGTCCACTGCTGACCGCTGGGGTTGATGTACTGGCGCGGCTCGTCGCAGATACGGCAGCGTGCCGGGGGTTGGTCGCTGTCGGCGTACTGGACTCCGCAGGTCACACAGATGTAGTTTGCCATGATGTGCCTCTTTCTGTACAAATCAGGTCATGTCCACGACAGCGGTATCCTGTCGAATTGAACCGGACTCGATTATCAACCGTTTTACAGAGAGAGACAACCCACTTTAGGACAGGGGGCACCTGTACAGTTGGCCGGGGAAAGCGGTCAATTCGCCCTGAACAGGCAGGCCGCAGCCTTTGACCGATCACCCCCTGCACTTCTGCTTTTCAGGCAGCCTAGGCCACGCCAGCGTATCGTGATTTGTGCTACTCAGACCCCACTGAAGGACATAAAGCCCCCATCCACCGGGACGACAACGCCGGTCACAAAGCGTGACGCATCACTCACCAGCCAGACTACCGTCCCCACAAGGTCATCGGGGTCGCCAAAGCGCTGCATCGGCGTATGGTCAATGATCTGCTGCCCGCGTGGAGTCAGTTCGCCGCTGGTTTCGTCCAGCAAGAGGTAGCGGTTCTGTTCCCCCAGGAAGAAACCGGGCGCGACGGCATTCACCCGGATAGCCGGGCTGTGTTCCTGTGCCATATAGACCGCCAGCCAGGCCGTGAAATTGTTGATGGCCGCTTTCGCCCCGGCGTAGGCAACGACACGGGTCATTGGCCGGTAGGACGCCATAGAGGACACGTTGAGGATGACGCCATGCCCTTGCTGTGCCAGCACCGCGCCAAAGACCTGCGACGCCAGCACCGTCCCCACAAAATTCAGGTCAAATACCCAGCGCAGTGCCTCTTGTGGCAGGTCAAAGAACGAACGCTGCCCCGGCATCGTCGTCGCATCGGCCCGGTTGCCCCCCGCGCCATTCACCAGAATATCCACCTGCCCGTAAGTCGCTACTACCTGAGCGGCTGCCGCTTCCAGCGCGGTTTTATCCAGCACGTCGGCGCTAATACCCAACGCCTGTCCGCCCCCCTGCTCCAAATCCTCGACCAATGCCGCGATCTTGTCCGTGTTCCGCGCGATCACCACGACTTTGGCCCCGGCCTGCCTCAGCCCCCGGCATATCGCGCTGCAAAGCACGCCCGTCGCGCCGGTCACAACGGCCACTTTTCCTGTTAAGTCGAATGAATTGGTTATCATCAGCCCTCGTTCACGTCTTTACGAAATCCTGGCGGATCGGATTGAAGGTATCCACCAGACGTACTTGGGGGGACAACAATTGGATGGTGTGCGGCAGATTCGACGGCACGGTAATCATATCCCCGGCCTGGAGACGATGCGGGACATCCCCAAGGAAGAACAGGACTTCACCTTCCGCAACATAGGTGATCTGTTCGTGCGGGTGGCTGTGTGGCGGGTCGGGCTGCGCGGACGGCCCATCGGTGAAATCAATCACCACCATCATGAGGTTGTTGCTGTGAGTCAGGTAGCGTTCACGTCCCGGCGCGATGGTTTCGCGGGGCGTTTCCGCCTGGATTGTAGCAGACATTGTGTCTCCTTTTCGAAAAATGTTTCAATTCAGATTGTTACCATGCCAGCCGCCGTCCGCACGGTAATCCCATCCTGGAACGGCAGCATCAAGACAACATTGATGATTTTACCACCACCTTGCTCAACCATAACCCGCGCATCCCCATGAATCAACGTTTATCCCGTTGCGATAACAGGCATAGACGGTAAGATTACACTTATGACGAAAAAGCGGCAGCGAATCACACTGGAAGACATCGCGTAGGAGGCCGGATTCTCTACGATGACCATTCCCCTGGGAGTACATTTACAATACCGCGCTTATTATCCGCGACAGTCCACGATCAGTGTCGGTTGAAGATATTTGATTGATTATGCAAAGGCAAAAATCGATGAACACCGCTTATTTTTCACCAGACCCGGCACAACGCCTGGTGGCACAGGGACTTTATGATTCCGTGAAAGGGCTGCCGCTGATCTGCCCGCACGGACATGTACCGCCACACATGCTGGCAGACCCGGACTATGCCTGGGGGACTCCGGTGGATGTCCTCATCATCCCTGACCACTATATTATCCGTATGTTGTACTCGCAGGGTATTGCATTGGATGACCTGGGTATCCGTCCGAAAGAAGGCAGCCCGGTCGAACAGGATCACCGCAAAATCTGGCAGACCGTATGTGACCATTGGTATCTTTTCCGGGGGACTCCTACCGGAATCTGGCTGCGCGATGAATTGGAAGGCGTGTTTGGCATCACCCTCAAGATGAATACCACCAATGCCCAGACGATCTATGACCAACTGGCAGAAAAACTCGCCAGTGACGCCTTCCGCCCACGCCGATTGTTCGAGCGCTTTCAAATTGAGGCGCTGGCAACCACCGACGCCGCGACCGACACGCTGGACGATCACGCTGCGATTCGGGCTTCCGGCTGGGCGGGGCGGGTTATCCCCACTTTCCGCCCGGATGCGGTTGTCAACCTGGATTCTGATGGCTGGCGCAATAACATAGATACATTGGGGACGGTATCCGGGATCGCAGTCACGAACTATACCCGCTATATCCAGGCTCTGGAACAGCGGCGGGCGTTCTTCAAGGAGATGGGCGCAGCCGCCACCGATCATGCCGCTCCAACCGCCTGCACCGGGCGCTTGAGCGTGACGGAAGCCGAAGCGATTTTCCAGCGGGCGCTCAAGGGCGAAGCCAGCGCCGAAGATGCCCATCATTTCACCGGACACATGCTGATCGAAATGGCGCGGATGAGCAGCGAAGACAGGCTGGTTATGCAGCTTCATATCGGCAGTTTTCGCAACCATAACCCACATCTTTTTGAGCGTTTCGGGCGCGATATGGGCGCGGATATCCCGATTGCAACCGAGTTCACGCGCGACCTCAAGCCCCTGCTCGATATACACGGCAACAACCCCGACCTCACCATCGTCCTGTTCAATCTGGATGAAACCACCTACAGCCGTGAACTCGCACCGCTGGCCGGTCACTATCCGGCGCTGCGGCTCGGCCCACCCTGGTGGTTCTTCGACAGCCTCAACGGGATGCGGCGCTATTTTGATAATGTGGTCGAAACAGCCGGGCTGCATAACACTGCCGGGTTCAATGACGATACCCGCGCTTATCCCTCGATTCCAGCACGCCATGATGTGTGGCGACGGGCTGGCGCGGATTGGCTGGCCGGGCTGGTGGTGCGCCACATTATTGATGAAGAAGATGCGGCGGAGATGGCGGCTGACCTGGCCTATCGTCTCGCCCGCGATACCTACAGGATGGGGAGCTAATCATGTACAGGCTGCCACTGATCGAATCATCCGTTCGTGGAGCAGGATGGCACAAGTTATGCCCCGATTCGCCCGGCTGAGGTGGGGTTAAAACTGGTTATTCTGAGTTATGAATAGCTGATGATGGTATGATCGCATCACTACCCAGTAAAGTAAAAGATCGCTAACGGCAGTTGCATTGGCTGCTGCGACTATTCCTCTTTTCCAGCCATATATCGCTCGCTGATGATCCGTTTGAGCGTCTTACCGGCGGCGCTGCGCGGGAAATCATCCAGCAGCAGGACTTTGCTCACCCGCTGGAAACGGGCTTCAATGTGGTCGTTGATCCAGTTACGCAAGGATTGGGCATCAGTGTCGCTACCCGGCACGAGAATCACCGCCGCAACCGGCGTCTCGCCCCAACGGTCATCGGGTACACCGAACACCGCCACATCCTGTACATCCGGGTGGCGGGCGATGATTTCCTCAATGTCGCGGGGATAGACGTTCACCCCACCGGAGATAATCATATCCTTCTTACGGTCTACAAGGTAGAGAAACCCATCCTCGTCCACATACCCCAGGTCGCCGCTGTACAGCCACCCATCGCGGATTGCCATTGCGGTCAGATCAGGGCGCTTGTAGTAGCCGGGCATGGTAATCGGCCCGCGTCCGACGATCTCCCCGACTTCATTAGGCGCGGCATCTTCCCCGTTTTCCTTGACGATACGCATTTCATAAAAGGGCGGCGGAGTGCCCACCGAAGCGGATTTCCGTTCAGCGTCGGTCTTGTCGAGGATCGTGACAAAGCCTTCCGTCAGCCCGTACAACTCGTAGAAACGCCCCGGCAAATCGTCCAGCAGACGCCGCTTATGTTCCATCAGGAGCGGCGCCCCCACTGTACCCAGCATTTCCAGGGAGGCCAGTTTTTGCGGGTCATAGTTGGGCGCGTTGAGCATGGCGATAATCTGCGATGGCACCATTTTGATATGCGTCACCTGCTCGCGTTCGATGGTATCAATCAGGCGGTCGGGCCGGAACTGGCGGTGGAGAATATAGGTTGCGCCCAGGTAAAAGGCCGGCATCAGCGTCAGGAACGACCCGTTAAAGATGATCGCACCGGTATGCAGGACAACACTTTCCGGCGTCATGCGGTAGGCGCTGGCGAACAGCGTGCAGTACATGGCGCGGATAAAGTGGGTGTGAACGATGCCTTTGGGCAGGCCGGTGGTGCCACTGCTGTAGATGATGTTGTAAGGATCGTCGCGCTCAATCGGGATGGCCGGCGGGCTGCTTTCCGGCGCATCAGCGACAAGACGGGCATAACTCGTATAACCCGATACATTGTCAGCACCCACCAGGAAGTAATGATCGGGCGCGATAGCCGGCAGATCAGCTTTGACCGGGTCGAGAAACTCGACAAACGCGCCTTCGGTGAGTACCAGGATGGTATCACTGTCCACCAGCAGGCGGATCAACCCCTGGCCGCGCAGCAGCGGGCTGAGGGGGACGACCACTGCGCCGATTTTGGCAACCGCCCAGTACATGTCCAGCAGTTCAAGGCAGTTGTTGAGAATCGTGGCAACTTTATCGCCCTTCTGAATACCGCAACCGCGCAGGGCATTCGCCAGTTTGTTCACGCGGGCATTGAACTGCTGGTAAGTCAGTCGCTGGTCTTCAAAGACGACGGCCAGGTGGTCAGGGCGGTATCGGGCGTGTTGGTCAATCAGGGTTGCCAGGGAAATTTTCATGTTGTTGACGGAGTAAATCGCAAAAGTATCCGGATCAATGATGCGGGCGATACTAACCCGAAACCCCCTGGCGTGCAAGTTCCCCGGTTCTCATACAACGCTCATGGAATATATGAACAAAAGTTGTACAATACCTTTGCATAATCAAGCAGTCCAATTGAGGAGGGACTATGTCCAACCGGGATATTGTTGTTGAGAATCTTGTCAAACGTTACGGCGATTTCGCTGCCGTGAATGATGTCTCATTCCAGGTCAAATCAGGGGAAATTTTCGGGTTTCTGGGGCCGAACGGTGCTGGTAAAAGCACGACTGTCCAGATTTTGACGACACTGCGGCTGCCAACAGGCGGCCACGCTACCGTTGGCGGCTATGATGTCGTCTCCCAGGCGACTCGCGTACGGAATATTGCCGGGGTCGCGCTCCAGGAGATCGGCCTCGACCCACTCATGAAGTCATTGGAACTGCTGACGATCCAGGCACAGCTCTTCGGTTTCAACCGTAAAGATGCACGGGCACGGGCGCACGAACTGCTCAGATTGGTGAAATTGGACGATTTCACTGAACGTCCGGTAGGCAAATACAGTGGCGGTATGCGCCGCCGCCTTGACCTGGCACTGGCGCTGGTACACCAGCCAGACGTGCTGTTCCTGGATGAGCCGACCACCGGCCTCGACCCGGCCAGCCGCCGTGATATCTGGCTGGAAGTGCGCCGCCTCAACCGCGAATTGGGGATCACTATCTTCCTGACGACACAATATCTGGAAGAAGCCGACGAACTGGCCGAACGCATCGCCATTATTGATCGTGGGCAGATTGTCGCAGCTGGTGCGCCGGAAGAACTCAAGGCCGCGATTGGCACAGAGTCGATTAATGTCACCTTTGACAACACCGAAAACGCTGCCAGCGCCGCGCAGGAATTGGACAACATGGTGGAACGCATCCAGACCGATAAAAAGACGGTGCGCCTGTACCTGAACCACGCCGCCGCCGCTGTCCCGGCTGTTGTCAACCGTCTGCAAGGGGCAGGAATGAACCCGGTCTCGCTGACTCTGACCCAGCCCACGCTGGATGATGTATTCCTACAAGTAACAGGACAGCGCTTCGAGAACGAAACGGACGCCAAAGAGAAAATCGCCTAAAACGCCCACTTGTAAGAGGGAGAGAACAAGACTATGAGTGTATTGACCGTTACCAAATCCACTATCCCAGGATATGTATCGCAGAGAAACGCGTCGTTTCCGAACCAGGTGATTATGCTGACCTGGCGCAGCCTCGTGACGATTTTCCGCACCCCTGCGGCAGTCATCCCAACCCTGATTATCAGCGCCTTCTTCCTGTTCGTATATAACGCCTCGCTAGGGAACGCTTCTAACTTCCTGCCTGGGCTGGCAGGCAAAAGCTACCTGGGCTTCATCCTGCCGGTCTCAGTCGTCAGCGCGGCGTTGAGTGGCGCGGGTGTAGCCGGACAGAGTATCGTCCGGGACATCGAGAACGGCTATTTTGACAAGCTGCTGCTTACCCCGGTCAGTCGTGGGGCACTGCTCATCGGCCCAATTGTCGCCGGGGCGCTGGTGCTGGGGCTGCAAACCGGGATCGTCGTCATCATCGGCCTGTTTATGGGGCTGGACCCGCAAACCGGCGTGGCTGGTTTAGCGGCAGTTATGGGGTATGCCCTGCTATTGGGGACAGGCTTCGCCGGGTTCACCGTCGCCATCGCGCTGCGCAGTGGCAACGCCGCCGCCACCCAGGGCGCGACCTTCCTGTTCTTCCCGCTCACCTTCCTGACAGCCACGTTTGTGCCGGTGGATTTGTTGAGCGGCTGGATCAAGACCGCCGCTGAATACAACCCGATCACCTACATCCTGGAAGCAATGCGCAGCCTGCTGCTCTCCGGCTGGGAAGGTGATGCGCTGCTCAAAGGCTTCATCGCCTGTGGCATCCTGGGGACGTTCACGTTTATCTTCGCGCTGTCGAGCCTGCGGGGGCGCACCAAACGCAAGTAGTCTTTGCATATCGGCATGAAAAAAACCGGCATGGACGCGCCAGGGGGCATATCCACGCCGGTTTCTGTTTTAAAATGTGGCTGCTCAGTCCAGCTTGACCGGGTTACTCACCAGCCCTGCCAGCAGGTCTACGCAGGCCTGCACGTCGTTGATGTCGACTGTCTCGCTGGTGGTATGGATGAAGCGGCACGGAATCGAGATGCAGCCGCTTGGCACGCCGCTGTGCGCCGTCTGGATAGCCGCCGCGTCGGTGGAGCCACCCGTCAGCAGTTCTAGCTGGTACGGGATGCCATCCTGCTCCGCCCGGTCAACCATCCACTTGCGGATTGCCGGTGGGACAACCAGGCCGGGGTCATGCACCTTGATGGCCGCGCCACCGCCCAGTTTCACCCGCATTTTGCGGTTCTTGATCTCGTCGCCGGTGCCAGTCACATCCAGCGCGATACCCACATCCGGGTTGATGCCGTGCGCCGCCGTCCGCGCGCCGCGCAGCCCGACTTCTTCCTGTACCGTAAAGGCGAAGTACACGGTGTTGGGCAGTTTGCCGCCCCGCTGCTTGAGCTTGCGCATGGCCTCAATCGCCACGACACAGCCAATCCGGTCATCCATAGACTTGGCGACCAGGCGACTGCCGCGCTCTTCCATCTCCCGCCAGAAACCCGCCGGGCTGCCTTCTGCTACCGGCTCGTCTCCGTTCCCGCTGCTGGTATCAATGTAATAGTCGTTCAGGTCAGACTGCGCGTTCCAGCTATCATGTGCGCCAATCACACCCAACGTGCCGTCTTCAAAACGCACCCGGTTGCCGAACAGAGTGGTTTTGTTCAGGCCACCCAGATTGTAAAAGCGCAGGTATCCGGTTTCCGGCTCGCGGAAAGTGGCGATCAGTCCGATTTCGTCCATGTGCGCGGCGACCATGATAGTCGTCTCCCCATCCCCCACCCGGCAGATGAGGTTGCCCAGCGGATCAACGGCGATTTCGTCGGCAAGGTTCTGCACCTCGGCGCGGATCAGTTCACGGATGCGGTATTCATAACCGGAAGGCCCCCAGGACTCGACCAGTTTTTTTATCAATGCTTTCATTATTACGCTCCTGGTTGTCAGTTGTCAGTTATCGGTTTTCAGTTCTACGTCCGGTTGCAGCCGGGCAAAATATTCTGTTTGGAAACAGCATCACTCAGGGCATGCTTTGTTGTAGGGGCACGATATTCATGTCCTTACGCCCCGGTGAACAGTCAAATTTTTACTACGCCATCTGTTCCCATTCCAGCGCGGCGGGTGTCAGGCTGTTGAGCGCCGCCTGGATGAGCTTGAGCGTGTGGGCGTAGTCCTCGCGGCTCAGGTAGGCCGACGGGCTGTGAATGTAGCGGCATGGCATAGAAATCACCGCTGCCGGAATTCCCGCGTTTGCCTGGTGAATCGCCCCGGCATCCGTGCCACCGCCGGGCGCGGTCTTGAGTTGATACGGGATATTGTTCGCTTCGGCAGTCCCCCGCAAAAACCTGAGAATACGTGGGTCGGTAATCATGCTGCGATCCAGCACCGTCAGCACCGGGCCATGCCCGACTTTGCAGGCCGGGTTAGGCCGGGTCACATCGTCGGGGTCAGCCGTCGGATCGGGGAGATCGTGCGCCGTTGTGCCTTCCAGGGCGAAGGCCACATCCGGGTTGAGCGCCTGCGCCGCCACCCGCGCGCCACGCAATCCGACTTCCTCCTGTACGGTGAAGGCCGCCAACACATCCACCGCGTAAGGGCCGCCCTGGAGGACATCCACCAGCAGCGAACAGCCTACCCGATCATCGAAGGCCTTGCCGCGCAGCATGGTATCGCCCAATTCCATAAAGCGGCTGTCAAAGACCACACGATCCCCTAATTTGACCTTGCTGTTCACCTGATCTTTGTTACTTGCGCCAATATCTATGCGTAAACTGGTGATCTTCTGAACACCTTTCTGGTCCCAGGTCTTGTGAATGGGCGCCCACAGAATCACGCCGGGAATCTGGTCAGCGCCGACCCGCACCCGCAGCCCCGGCAGGATGCGGTCATCTATGCCGCCCACTTTGGTGAAGCGCAGTGTGCCGTCGCTCTCAATGGCCGTCACCATAAAACCGACTTCATCCATGTGCGCCGCCAGCATCACGCGCAGCCCTGTACCGCCCGTGCCCTTCTTGAGGGCGGTCACGCTGCCCATCGGGTCAATGCGGATGTTTTCGGCATGGCCGTCAATCGCGCCCAGGATAATTTTACGGACGGCCTCCTCGTTGCCGGAGACGCCCACCGCTTCAGAAAGTTCTTGCAGAAGCATAGTCGTATGCCACCCTTCGTTAATTATTCTTACTCTTGTCAGTTACACTGAATGAGTCTGACATTCAGCGCCGAGTTAAAAGTACCGAGTTAAAAGTATCTCTTGTGCGGAGGCCGCGCGATAAAGATCAGCGGTTTTTCTCGACTGATTTTTTCAAACCACTAATCAACCGGATGGCCTCAGTAGACTGCTGCATAAGTTCCGAGAACTGGCCCTGATTGAGATACCCCACATCCAGAGCAACATATAACTGCGCCCGAACCTCCGCGCAGGACGACTTCACAATCGTCAAAAAACGGCTGAAATCCCCAGGGTTATTGCGCTCGAACCCTTCGGCAATATTGGACATGACTGAAACCGATGCACGTTGAATCTGGCTGGATAGGCCAAAGTCCCTGGAAAATGGCACTTTCAACTTTCAACTGCTCTTTTCCCACTCAATCCCCTTCAGGAAATCCGCGTCCAGGCCGGCGATGAAGTGCGCCAGCAGCCGTCCTGCCCGGTCAATATCCTGTAAGTCCGCCGTTTCGACTGGCGAGTG
This sequence comes from uncultured Chloroflexota bacterium, assembly GCA_937974245.1. Classification (GTDB taxonomy): domain Bacteria; phylum Chloroflexota; class Anaerolineae; order Aggregatilineales; family Phototrophicaceae; genus JACKCG01. The sequence goes on from CALJKV010000108.1 coordinate 11,836, forward strand.
CATATTGCGGATCGGGATACCCAGCAACGCCGTCGGAATCCCTTCCAGTGCCACCTGGATCGCCCAGGCATCCGTGCCGCTCGCGCCGGGGACAACCTCGTGCTGAAGCTTGATTTCGTGCTTGCTGGCGGTGTCCTTGATTTTTTCAACCAGGTTGGGGTGGAAGTTCGGCCCAAACCCCAGCGATGGGCCGCCGCCCATCTCATACGACTCATCTCCATTGACACCCGACTGCGGCGCAAACGTCACGTCCAGCGCGATGGCAACGTCCGGTTTAATGTGGTACGCCGCTGTTTTCGCCCCATAAAGGCCGGTTTCTTCCTGCACGGTGGCCGCTGCGTAAACGTCCCATGAATGATTCATACTCTGGAGATAGTGTAAGCAGGCCGTCACCGCCGCGACACAGGCGCGGTCATCCAGTGCCTTGGCCGCAACCCGTTTGCCTTGGAGTTCCAGCAGCGGTACATCAGGCGTAATCAGATCGCCAGGCTGCACCAGTTCGGCCACTTCTTCCGGGGGCAGCCCGATATCAATCACGAGATCGTCAAAGCCGGGGTACTTGTCACGGTCTTTATCGGCCAGCAAATGCGGCGGCATGGTAGCGACAACACCCGGCAGCGGGCGTTTGCCCTGCACCATGACCGGCTGCGCCAGCATCACCCGGTTATCCACCCCACTGATGCGATGTACGTAGATGAATCCATCCACGATATCACGCACCATCAGGCCGATTTCGTCCATGTGTGCCGCCAGCATGATCCGGCGCGGTGGGTTCTGTGGGTGGGTGGCCCGCTTGATGCCGATCAGACTGCCGAGTTTGTCCTGCTCCATCTCGGAGACATAGCCCTGCCACGCCTCGCGGACAACCGCCCGGATAGGTGCTTCGTGGCCGGAGGGTGCATGGGTTTCTACCAGTGTTTTTAAGTGTGTTTTCAGATCAAACAAGGGATATTCTCCTTATAGAAAAGCCGGGTAACAGCCACCGTCAGGGAATTTGATTCCCTGCTTGATTCTCTGGTAAGTACACTGAATGGGATGAAATCCATTCTATTTAGCTGTTACCCGATTCGTCGGTAGGACAACGGGCATAAGCCCCTTGCCCAAACATGATTTCTCTCTCAACCATATAACGCCTGATACTGATGAGATTGTACGGACATGCGGCGTATCCGCTATCTGCCAATGCATACCAATTTAAGCCAAACTATTACCCACCCTCTGGCGTGGATGACGGGAAAGGCAGCGCCGTCTGGGTTGGGAATGGCAGCGGTGTATCTGTCGGCAGTGGCAGCGGTGTATTGGTCGGTAACGGAATCGGCGTATTGGTTGGCACCGGAATCGGTGTATCCGTCGGCAGCGGCAGTGGCGTGTTGGTCGGCAGCGGCAGCGGCGTATTGGTTGGCAGCGGCAGCGGCGTATTGGTCGGTAACGGAATCGGCGTATTGGTTGGCAGCACGATTGGTGTCGCGGTTGGGAAGGGCGTGAGCGTGGGCGCGAAGGTCGAAGTGGGAATAAAGAATGGCGTCGGGCTGGCAAGCCGAGTCGGAATGAAGAACTGGCCCGGTGTTGGCTGTAAGGGGCTAAGCTGTGTCGCCGTCACGAATAAGGGCGTGCTGGTGGATGGCAGTGTACTGGTGATAACCGCCTGATCGCCGCCGATGGGTGTAAACGTGGGCGGCAAAGTGGTAGGCGCGGCAGTACGGCGCGGGGCAGTCCCCCACAGCAGTGCCCCGCCACAGTAAAACGGCAGAGTCGCCAGGATGATGACGAATAGAATGATGCGAATGTTACGTCGCCGCCGTTCGACGGCTTCGAGAGTCTGATACCCCATATTTTACCCTGCTGCTAGGCCTACATACCTACCCGAACGGATAGAAACAAGTTTGCAATCCGCGCTCAACTATACCACGAAAGCCAGCACTCAAAAATAGCGGCGGGCTGGTTAGGGACTGCTGGGCGTGTCGAAAGGCAGCGGCGTGAAATCCGTCGGCAGGCCGGATGTCGGCGGGATAATGACCGGTGGCGTCGCGCTGGGCGGCGGGGGTGGCGGAGTGGTCGCCGTTGGCGGGATAAAGATGGTCGGCGTTGCTGAGACAAAACGAGTTGGCGCGATGAGCGTCGGCGGTGCGAAGGTTGGCGCGACAACGGTGGGGATAAATTGGGTCGGCGCAAAGTCAGTAACTGCGCCTACGGTGATAGGCAGCGGGGTGATGCTGGGCTGGCCGGGGACAGTGGGCATGACGGTATTCGTCGGCGTTGTGCTGCCTGTGTTCTGGATACCATTACGTGGCGCAGTCCCCCACAGGAGAATCCCGGCGCAGTAAAATGGCAGAGTCACCAGAATGATGCCGATAAAGATGATGCGCAAATTGCGTCGCCGCTTTTCAACCACTTCCAACCGTGATGGCCGCACCTATTCGTCTCCCTGTTCTTTCACCGCATCACGTATGATGATACCACAAACAGGCAGTACAGCCCATTTCCCGTTATGGATTCCGGTAGAAGTGTGCGGGCGCTTATGTTACACTTGCAGCGTTGAACCTCAGGTAAAAGTTAGTGCAATTGTTCTATATTATGGAGCGTTTTTAATGGATAATCCTTTTAATCTTGAGGGAAAAGTCGCTATTGTTACCGGGGCGTCGCGTGGGATCGGGCAAGCGATTGCCGAGCGACTGGCGCAAGCCGGGGCGAAGGTCGTCATCAGCAGTCGCAAGCAGGACGGGCTAGACCCGGTAGCCGAAGGTATCCGCGCCAAAGGGGGAGAGGTGCGGGCGATTGCCGCCCACAACGGCGACAAAGCCGCGCTTGTCTCGTTGGTGAGGCAGACGGTCGCCGCCTATGGCCGGGTGGATATCCTGGTGAATAACGCCGCAACCAACCCGCATTTTGGCACACTGCTGGAAGCCGAAGACAGCATGTGGCAGAAAACGATTGAAGTCAACCTGATGGGCAACGTGTGGCTGACCCAGGCGGCGGTCAAGGTGATGCGGGCCAATGGCGGCGGCAAAATTATCAATGTCGCTTCGGTCAATGGGCTGCGTCCGGGGCGGATGCAGGGCATTTACAGCATCACGAAAGCGGCGGTAATTAACCTGACGCAGACGCTGGCGATGGAACTGGGGGGCGACAATATCCAGGTGAATGCCATCGCGCCGGGGCTGGTGCAGACGAAGTTCGCCCAGGCGATCTGGGATAACGAGGACCTGCTCAACGGTGTGCTGGCACGGACTCCGGTGGGGCGCATCGGCCAGCCGGAGGATATCGCCGGGATTGCGCTCTACCTGGCGTCTCCGGCGTCGAATTTTGCTACCGGGCAGGTGTTCGTGGTGGATGGTGGCGCGACGATCCCGATGTTATAGGGCGCTAAGTCAGGGCGGCTACATCGCCCCCCTGCACCAAGGCTTGCCAGAAAGGAGGAGTGCGCGTGCGATTTGAACTCATGACACACATGACGATTACGGAATGCCACAAGACGCTGCAAGAACGCCTGCAAACCAGCCGTCAGATTGAAGGCTGGTCGGATAAAAACGGTACGTTTTCGCTGACAATGTCATCTAAAGTGGCCCGCGTCTTCTCTCGCAAAACCCGGTTGCAGGGTCACATGAAGCGGGACAAAGGGATCACCACGATTAACGGTTATGTGCCGGATGGAGTCGCGCCCCGCCAGCGGGCATTCATCATCGTGGGGATGGTGCTGGCTGGATTTTTCCTGATTATCTCCGGCAACGGGCTGCCGGGTATCATCACCATTGTTGTCGCGCCGGTCTTTTTGATCCCATTGGCGGGGGACTACACCAACAGCGACGTGCTGCTCAAGGAAGTGCGGCGTACCCTGCGGGCGCGGGAAGGCACGCCGCCCAAACCAGCAGCGAAGAAGCCGCCACAGCCCACGCCATCCAGATTTCCAACCAGCCGCCCCGCGACAACCCAGACTCGCAAGCCCTACTCCGACACAACCACGCAGGGGCGCAAATCGTCGTCAGGCAGCTCGTCCCGCAGCACACCCCGGCGATAGATAGTTGAATAGCGCATTAGCTTAACGCGCTGTTACGCCGTCCACTATACCCCCATCGCCGCACTTGACGGTATACTACGGGGCAGTTCGTTACACAATCAAGAACCCGGACCGGGTTAAGGAGTATTTGCCATGAGTAATCCCCCTGTTGCAGCACAGGCGCACGGCCAAAGCATCTGGCTGGACTATATCCACCGGCGTTCGCTTGAAAGCGGAGAATTGCAGGACTGGATAGATAATTATGGCGTAATCGGCGTCACATCCAATCCTTCGATTTTCCAGAAGGCCATCGGGGACTCAGAAGACTATGACAGTGCGATTGGCACGATGCTCGACCTGGATGCCAATGCGATTTACGAGCGGCTGGCAGTGGAGGATATTCAGCGGGCGCTCGATATGTTCCGCCCGATTTACGACGCCACCCACAAGCGTGATGGTTACGTCAGCCTGGAGGTTTCGCCGTTGATCGCCAACGATACGGCGACCACATTGGCCGAAGCCAAACGGCTGTTCGCCCTGGTGAATCGCCCGAACCTGATGATAAAAATCCCGGCGACCCCGGCGGGCATTCCCGCGATTGAAGATGCGATTGCCGCTGGCATCAATGTCAACGTGACGTTGATTTTCTCTGTGCAGAATTATGAGGAAGTCGCCAAGGCCTATATTCGCGGCCTGGAAAAACGCCTGGCTGCCGGTGAGGACATCAGCCACATCGCCTCGGTTGCCAGCTTTTTTGTCAGCCGCATTGATACGATGGTAGACCAGATACTGCAAAACAGCATCCGCGCGGCGCAGGGGCGCAAGATTGACCAGGTGACGGCCAACAACCAACTGCTGGGCAAAGCGGCTATCGCCAACGCCAAGATCGCCTACAAACGGTTTATGCGCCTGTTCTACGGCAACTACTTCGCCAAACTGCGTGAGGCCGGGGCACAGGTACAGCGCCCGCTGTGGGCATCCACCGGCACGAAAAATGCCGCCTACCCCGATACCCTCTACGTCGATTCCCTCATCGCCAAAGATACCGTCAATACACTCCCCCCGGCGACGCTTAAGGCGTTCAAGGATCATGGGACGGTCAGCGAGTCACTGTTGGAAGGCATTGATGAGGCCGACCAGGTGATGGCACAGTTGGCGGCGGTCAATGTGGATATGGCTCAGGTGACGCATCAGCTACAACTGGATGGTGTCGCCTCCTTTGCTGACGCCTTTGAGGGCCTGATCGAGCAGGTCGAAACCAAGCGCAATGTGCTCAAAGCCGGTGTCATCCAGAAGCAGAACCTCGCCCTGGGGACGTACAGTGACGCGGTACAGACCGCCCTGAATGACCTCAACAGCGAATTTGCCGCCGGACGCATCTGGGGGCATGATGGCAGCTTCTGGAAAGACCACAGCGCCACTATCGCCAAGATAAACAACCGCCTGGGGTGGCTGGATGTCACCAGAACGATAGACCGTGACCGGCTCAAGGCGTTGCAAGCCGGTATCAAAGGGGGCAACATCACCCATGTGGTCTTATTGGGTATGGGTGGCAGCAGCCTCGCGCCGGAAGTGCTGTACCGCACCTTTGGCCGCCAACCGGAATTCCCTGAATTTCTGATGCTGGACAGCACCGAACCGGCCTCAGTAATGGCTGTTGAGGAAGCAATTGACCCACAGCACACCCTGTTCCTGGTCTCCAGCAAGTCGGGCGGCACGATTGAAACCATGTCCTTCTTCAAGCATTTTTACCAGATGACCGGCGAGCGCGGTGAGCAGTTCATCGCCATCACCGACCCCGGCTCCGGCCTGGAGGCGCTGGCGAAAGAGAAGGGCTTCCGTGATACCTTCCTCAACCCGGCGGATATTGGCGGGCGTTACAGTGCCCTGAGCTACTTTGGCATGGTTCCGGCGGCGCTCATCGGCCTTGACCTGGATCGGATGTGGGCGAGCGCCGAGAACATGATGCTGGCCTGTGGCGAAATCGTCCCGGCACAGCTTCATCCCGGCCTGTACCTGGGTGCTATCCTGGGCGTCCTCGCCCAACAGGGACGCGACAAAGTGACGATTCATGGCAGCACGGCGGTGCGCAGTTTTGGTAGTTGGGCCGAGCAGTTGATCGCCGAAAGCACGGGCAAAGAAGGCGTTGGTATCCTGCCGGTGGTTGGCGCGTCAGTGGGTAATCCCCACGATTTTGGCTCTGACCGCCTGTTTATTTACCTGCGGGTGGATGGCGAAGCGGACAATGACGAACTCGATGCCGGAATTCGGACGCTGCGGGAAGCGGGAAACCCCCGCGTCACCCTGTACCTGCCAGACCGCTACGCGCTGGCGGGGGAGTTCTTCCGCTGGGAGTTTGCGACGGCGGTGGCCGGTAAAATCCTGGGAATCAACCCATTTGATGAACCGAATGTGACGGAAAGCAAAGAAAATACCGGGCGGCTGCTGGCGTACTACACCGAGCATGGCAGCCTGCCCACCGCTGAAGCCTCGCTCACCGAGTCGACTGTGGCGCTGTATGCCGATGACGCCATGCTGCGCAGCCTGAGCGAACTGTGCTTGCAGCATAACTACAACAGCAGCGACCTGACGAGTATGCTGGCGGCGCTCATCAATTCCAGTCGTTCCGGGGATTATTTTGCACTGCTGGCCTATGTGCCGATGACAGACACTAACCAGGCTGTTCTGGAGGAGGTGCAGCGCCGCCTGCGCCATGCGACCCGCCGCGCCGTCACGCTCGGCTACGGGCCGCGCTACCTGCACAGCACCGGGCAGTTACACAAGGGTGGGCCGAATAAAGGGGCGTTCATCCAGATTACCGTGGATGTGGCGCATGACTGCGCCGTGCCGGGTGAACCATATACTTTTGGCGTGCTGGCAGCGGCACAAGCGGCGGGTGACCTGGAAGCACTGCGGGGCAAAGATCGCCGGGCTGTCCGCCTGCATATCACCGGCAGTGTGGACAAGGGCTTGAACACGCTGCTCAAGGCGATTGATATGGTGGAAGAACGGCGGCGGTGATTCGCTGATCTGTGTCGGTTTTCTCGCAGGGGAGGGTCTGAGACTCTCCCCTTTTTACTCCGTCACCCGGAGAGACCTCGCTTTCGTCTACCACAATACTCCCTTGAACAGCAGCATATTCGGGGCCTGGAACACGTTCGCCGTCTCTAGCCATCTACAGCGTGTTCTAACCAGGGCAATGGGCTTAACCGGCTGGCATCATGCGCGTTCAAACCCCTTCAATCCGTTTGATAATCATGTCAATGGCAACGGCCACGACCAGCACTGTGCCCTGGATCATCTGTTGCAGGAATGACGCGAGGCGCAGCAGGTTCATACCATTGCTGAGAACGCCGATCAGCAACCCCCCAGTGACCGCGCCGATGACGTTACCGACACCCCCAAACAGACTCACACCCCCTAAAACAGCCGCCGCAATCGCGTCAAGTTCCATACCGACTGCCGCCTGTGGCTGTGCGGAAAACAGGCGAGCTGTGAGCAGCATCCCGCCCAGCGCCGCCAGCAGGCCGCTGCTGCCATATACGATCATCTTGACACGAGTCACCGGCACTCCGGCGAGGCGTGCGGTTTCCTCGCTGCCACCAATCGCGTATATATGCAGGCCGAAGCGGGTCGCGCTCAGAATAACCGAAACAATCATCACAATGGCAAGCGCTACCAGCACCGATACTGGCGTTTCCCCGAATACCGGCAGGGTCACATCACCGCGCCCGTAGAAGGTATATTGATCCACCCCATTGAGTGAAATTGGGCGGCCTTCGGTGTACAGCAGTGTCAGGCCGCGTCCAATCCCAAGCATCGCCAGCGTTGCGATGAACGGCGGGAGCTTACCCCAGATAATCAGCCCGCCATTGAGAAGACCGATGGCGAACCCCAGCGCCAGCGTTACCACCACACTGACTTCAAACGAAAACCCGTTATTGACGATCAACCCGGCGGAAATCGCACCTGCCAGCGCCGCCACCGAACCCACCGAAAGATCAATCCCGGCGATAAGCATCGTGAGAGTCATGCCCACTGTGACGATCATCAACGCGGCATTCTGTTCGAGGATATTGACGAGGTTACGTGATTGGAAAAAGCGATCAGACTGGCTGGCGAAATAGGTCATCAGCCCGGCCAGCACGATCAGCACGATGCCGCGCCGCAGCAATCCACCGACAACCACCTGCCATGATAAATCGCGGACATGCGAAGTCATGAGCGAAAGCCCTCCTGAACCATGCCGGTTGCGGCAGTCATCAGATCGTCCTGTGTGGCCCGCTGCGGGTCAAATTCCCCGGCGATACGCCCTTCGTGCATCACCAGCACCCGGTCACTCACGCCCAGGATCTCCGGCAGTTCGCTGGAAACCATGATGATCCCCACTCCTTCCGAGGCGAGCTGGCGCATCAGGCGGTAGATTTCGTGCTTTGCGCCCACGTCAATCCCGCGAGTGGGCTCATCCAGCATCAGGACACGCGGATTGAGCGTCATCCAGCGCGAGATAATGACTTTCTGCTGGTTGCCGCCGCTCAGGTTCTGGACTTTTTGTTGCGTGGAAGGCGTGCGAATGTCCAACCGGGTGATGAAGCCCTCCGCCAGCGCATTGACTGCGCCCCGGTTGACCAGGACTGCGCGCACCAGTTCCGCCAATCGGGTAATTGCAATGTTGATAGCGACTGTCATAGCCGGGAACAGTCCTTGCCCCTTGCGGTCTTCTGTCACAAAGCCAATGCCGTGTTTAATCGCCTGGTCAGGGCGGCGGATATGAACCTGCTCACCGTCCACCCGAATGATTCCGCTGCTGGCCGGGTGCGCCCCAAAGATCGTTTCCAACGTTTCGGTACGCCCCGCGCCGACTAATCCCGCGATACCCAGAATCTCGCCCTGGCGCAGTTGGAAGCTGATATCCTTCACCCGGTCACCCCGGTTCAGGTCTTTCACTTCCAGGATAACCTGCCCGGAAATGCTGCCGGTACGCGGCTCAAAAATCTGATCAACTTCGCGTCCGACCATGTATTTGATGAGGGTGTCCGTCGTCAGGTCAGCAATCGGGCTGGTTGCCACCCAGGCGCCATCACGCAGAACGGTGACACGGTCGCAGATCTCAAAGATTTCTTCCAGCCGGTGCGAAATGAAGATAATGGACACGCCACGATCCCGCAGCGCCCGCATCTGGCTGAACAGGGTTTCGACTTCACGATCCGTGAGCGATGAAGTTGGCTCATCCATGATGATGAGCCGGGCATCTAACGAGAGCGCTTTGGCGACCTCAATCATCTGCTGCTGGGCGAGCGAGAAAAAGCGCACGGGACGTCTGACATCAATCGTCAGTCCCAGTTCATCTACAATCCGCCCTGCGTCGGCGTACATCCTGCCCCAGTTGATCGTGCCGGGGATTATGCCGCCCGGTTCACGCCCCAGGAAGATGTTCTTCCCGGCATCCAGGTAGCCCACCAGCGCCAGTTCCTGGTGAATCATGCTGATCCCATTGCGCTGCGCGTCCTGGGGGGAGTGAATCTCAATGGCGTTTCCCTGCCAGACGATATTACCGCTATCCGCCCGGTACACTCCGTTAAGAATCTTCATCAGGGTGGATTTTCCCGCGCCATTTTCGCCGAGCAGGCCATGAATTTCGCCCGGCAGGACACTCATTGTCACGTCGTTGAGCGCATGTACGCCGGGGAAGGATTTATGGATATTCTGGAGTCGCAGCAGGGCTTGCTTGTCGTCCTGGTTCATGTATTTTTCCTGTGCAATAAAATGAATTTCTTCTCCGCATGTAATTTTCAAACAGCATAAATTCGCTATTCAATGAAAGATCAAGCGCGTTTTCTGGTGCTCTATAAGTAGCATGTTCGATAAATACCTGTAGTTTTTCGTTGGGGAGAGACTTGGGCCCTCCCCAACAACTTTCGCTTTTTATCCGGGCGATGCGACTGCCGCACCACCCCGATTACAGTTTGTCCGAATAGTTTACTGTGCCGTCACCAGCGACAGCGCCACTGGTACACTCGCCGCGACCTCGCCGCCGCTCAGGTAGGTGATTGCTGCTTCCACACCCAACTGGCCGATGAGCGCGGGCTGCTGGGCAACCGTCGCCGCCAGCGTCCCGTTATTGACCGCTGCAACAGCGTCATCCACCGCGTCGAAACCGACAAAGGTGATGCCTTCACGCCCGGCTGCCGTCGCCGCTTCGATCGCGCCCAGGATCATTTCGTCATTGTGAGCGAACACACCGTTGATCGTGTCCTGTGCCTGAAGAATGTTCTCGAACACCGTCAGACCTTCCGCACGATTGAAGTTGGCCGTCTGCCGGGCAACCACTTCCACGCCTGCGCATGATTCGCTCATGTAAGCGTTGAAGCCTGCGCCACGATCACGGGCTGCCGATGTCCCCGGAATGCCTTCCAGTTCCACCACTTTGCCTGCGCCACCGAGCGCGTCACACAGGAACTGCGCCGCCAGCATACCACCGGCGACGTTATCCGATGCGACATGGCTGACGACTTCGCCGCCCGCCGCGCTGCGGTCTACTGTGAAGATGGGGATACCGGCGTCATTGGCCGCCAGGATGCTCGGCACAATCGCGTCCGAGTCGGTCGGGTTGACCAGGATGGCGTCCACGCCCTGAGCGATCAGGTCTTCGATATTGGCGGCTTCCGTCGCCGAGTCGTCCTGCGCGTCCAGCACGATGAGTTCCGCCCCGGCAGCGTCAGCGGCGGCCTGTGCGCCTTCCACCAGTGTCACAAAGAACGGGTTATTCAGTGTCGATACCGATAGGCCAATGGTGAACTTCTGCACCAGTGCCAGGGAAACCGGGACACTTTCGGCCACTGTTTCACCATTCAGGTAGGCCAGCGCTGTTTCCACACCCAACTGGCCGATGAGCGCGGGCTGCTGGGCAACCGTCGCCGCCAGCGTCCCGTTATTGACCGCTGCAACAGCGTCATCCACCGCGTCGAAACCGACAAAGGTGATGCCTTCACGCCCGGCTGCCGTCGCCGCTTCGATCGCGCCCAGGATCATTTCGTCATTGTGAGCGAACACACCGTTGATCGTGTCCTGTGCCTGAAGAATGTTCTCGAACACCGTCAGACCTTCCGCACGATTGAAGTTGGCCGTCTGCCGGGCAACCACTTCCACGCCTGCGCATGATTCGCTCATGTAAGCGTTGAAGCCTGCGCCACGATCACGGGCTGCCGATGTCCCCGGAATGCCTTCCAGTTCCACCACTTTGCCTGCGCCACCGAGCGCGTCACACAGGAACTGCGCCGCCAGCATACCACCGGCGACGTTATCCGATGCGACATGGCTGACGACTTCGCCGCCCGCCGCGCTGCGGTCTACTGTGAAGATGGGGATACCGGCGTCATTGGCCGCCAGGATGCTCGGCACAATCGCGTCCGAGTCGGTCGGGTTGACCAGGATGGCGTCCACGCCCTGAGCGATCAGGTCTTCGATATTGGCGGCTTCCGTCGCCGAGTCGTCCTGCGCGTCCAGCACGATGAGTTCCGCCCCGGCAGCGTCAGCGGCGGCCTGTGCGCCTTCCACCAGTGTCACAAAGAACGGGTTATTCAGTGTCGATACCGATAGGCCAATGGTCGGCGCATCCTGCGCGGTGGTTACGACCACAGACAGCAGGGCCATCATAATAACAAGAACAAGGGTGAGTGTTTTACGCATGAGAGAGTTCTCCTGTATACAAATGCTTTTTTCTGAATAGTTCACTTGCGAGAAAATGCTACATATTGGTCCAGCCATCACCTCCTTAACGACTTTCACACCGGTTGACATAGTGCAGCGTGTTGATTACCGGATAGCACGGTATAACAACAGCGCCAGCGCGATCACGACACCGCTGGCAATATCCTGATAAAAAGATGGAATCTCCAATAAGTTGAGGCCATTGTTGAGGACGGCAATAATCAGCACGCCGATCAAGGTGCCAGACACCGTCCCTTCGCCCCCGCTGAAACTTGTGCCACCCACGACAACGGCGGCGATCGCGTCAAACTCGGATAACGCCCCGGCGGTAGGTTGGGCGCTGTTCAAACGCCCCATAAGGATGATCCCAGCGAAAGCCGCCAGCGCCCCAGAAACGATATAGACAAACATCTTGATGCGCTTGACCGGCAATCCGCTCAGATAGGCGGCTTCTTCGTTATTGCCCATCGCGTAGATGTAGCGACCAAAGGGGACATGATTCAACAGGACATACGCCAGAATATACAGGATTCCTGCTGCCAGGATCGGCACGGGAATTCCATTCAGCTCCGCGCTGCCCAGGAAGCGAACCCCTGCGCCCAATTCCGCCATACCGGTAATCGGCTGGCCGTTGGTATACTGCAAAGCCGCCCCGCGTGCGAAGGTCATCATGCCGAGCGTGGCGATAAAGGGCGGAATCTTTATCCACGTGACCAGTACGCCGTTAATCATCCCGGCAGCACCGCCGACGAATACTGCAATGCCGATTGCGCCTAAGGGTGTGACCCCCGTGACGTCCCCTCGTGAGAGCAGATCTGCCGCGACAACGGTGGCGAATGCGAGCACCGACCCTACCGACAGGTCAAGCCCGCGTATGAGGATGACCATCATCATGCCAATAGAGATAATGCCGTTAATGCTGGCCTGGCGCAGCACGTTACGCAGGTTATCCACTGTGAGGAAACGATCTGAAGCGAGGGAGATGATCCCGCACAGCAGCAATAACGACAGCAGTAAGCCATACGATTGAAAGAAGGTGCGCCAGTCAAAGGGGCGTTTTTCCTCTACGGCCTGGGCGGTCATCAGAACACGACTCCTGCAATGAGAATGATATTGGCGTAGGGTGTGAATTCGCCGGTACGGGCGATGGCCCGCGCTGTCTGTGTGTACTGCTTGAATACGGTGTGTGGGACAACCTGCACCTCAATACCGGGCAGTCGCGCCAGAATGGCCTGGTGCATCTCCGGGCTGGCCTTCTCCAGTTCCTGCGCGATGACCGCCCCTTCAATCTGCATCTCGCCCAACACCGCATCCAGCACATTCAGGAAGGCAGGGACGCCGGCACTCACGGCGAGGTCAATGCGTTCGGTGTTGGTGGGAATAGGCAGGCCGGCATCGCATACGCACAGCGTATCCATGTGTCCCATTCCGGCGATGACAGTGGATAAAGGTTGGTTGAGGAGTCCGGTTTTCTTCATCTACATTGCTCCTGGTGCAAAAACACTACAGGTCAAGTGATCAGGACTAACACATTTCAGAGCATTTTTCTCGCAGGGCTGCCAGATATTGCCCCCTTTTGGGCTGCCCTCACTGCTTAAGGTCCACCCAGATCACCCCAAAGGTTTACACGAATCCCGCTCAACCAGCGATACAGGCAGCATGTCGTGACGGGCTGGCACATCTGGGTCGTCAAATCGTTCGAATAGGCGCTCAACCGCGAGATACCCCAGCTCACGCGCGGGTTGGGCGATCGTCGTCAGGCGCGGGTTATAGTAGGATGCCAGTGGGATATCATCGTACCCAATGACCGAAACATCCCCCGGCACACGCAGCCCCGCGTCTTGCAGCGCGGCAACCGCACCAATCGCCATAAGATCATTGCAGGCGAAAATCGCTGTAGGACTATCTTCTAGCGCCAGCAGTTTTTGGGCGGCATGATACCCGCTCTCATGCTGGAAGTCCCCGGTAACAATCCACGATCTATCCGGCACGATCCCCGTGGCAGCAAAAGCGTCCCGGTAGCCCTGCACCCGCGCCGCGCTGGGCGTGAGGAACGATGGGCCGGTGACACAGCCAATCCGGCGATGCCCCAGCGCGAGTAAATGCGCTGTCGCCAGCCTCCCGCCACCCTGGTTATCGGTGAAAATCTCATCCACCGCGGCCAATTCGGTTGAACGATCAACCATGACCGCCGGGGTCTTGTTTTCGCGCAGCAGGTGAATCGAATCGTCGAATGCGCCGGTGCTGATGAGCAAAATCCCATCTACCTGACGCGAAAGCAGAACTTTGAGATACGACTGTTCACGTTCGGGGTCATCGTTGGCGTTACCCATGATGATGTGGTAATCCTGCTCAAAGCAGGCGGCTTCGATCCCGGCGAGGATTTCGGCAAAGTAGGGGTTGGCGCTGTTAGGCAGCAGGACGCCGATCGTGTAGGTCTTGCGGTTGCGGAGGCTGCTGGCAACACGGTTGTGTTGGTAGTTGAGCTGCTTCATGGCGACCAGCACACGCTCACGAGTATCGGGACTGACGTAGCGCGTCTCGTTAATGACGTGCGAAATCGTCGAGATAGACACATTAGCGGCTTTTGCCACATCACGGATGGTTGCCATCAAAAAGTACTCGTTCAGGTAAAAACTATTTTTATCGAAACGTTTACGCAAACGTTTCGATAGAACTATAACACATTCACCTGACGGCTGCAAATAGTTGGTCTGGTCAATAAGCCTAAAGGTAGCGAAGCGGCGGCCAGGTTTCATCTTCTTGAGAAAAGATCAAGACAGTATTTTGATGCTGAAATCGTATGTCTCAAGAACTGCACATCCCCGCGGCTTCGCTACCTCTGCCTCTTATAGCACTTTTTGGCAAAAACTTAGGATCATAGTATCATATGATGATGAGTGAAATGCACCTAAGGGTGCCATATCAATGACATCTGCGTCCTAAAGCGTGGATTCTTTGCAGAAAGGTTATGAAGAAATGGGCAATTTATTGGACCTAACAGATCGCGTAGCTATTGTGACAGGGGGTGGACAAGGCATCGGACGCGAAATCGTACGCACCCTGGCTAATGCGGGAGCGCATGTCGCCATCGCCGAGTTCAATCCGCAAACGGCAGAAGACGCTGCACAAGAAGTCAAGGGATTAGGGCGACAATCGCTTGCTGTCCAAACCGATGTGCGCGATCACGACAGTGTCGAAGCGATGGTTGCTGCGGTGCTTGCTAAATTTGGCAAAATCGACATTCTTGTCAACAATGCCGGCATTGCGCTCAATGTCCCCTCGGAAACCTGTACCGTTGAAGAATGGAATCGCATTCTTGGCGTGAACCTGTACGGCGTGATCTGGTGCTGCACGGCGGTTGGGCGCCATATGCTGGAACGGAAATCTGGTGCGGTTGTGAATATCGCTTCAATTTCGGGATCAATCGTCAACAAGCCACAGCCGCAAGCGGGCTACAATATATCTAAAGCGGGTGTGATCATGCTGACGAAGTCACTGGCAGCTGAATGGGCGACACGTGGCGTCCGTGTGAACAGTGTTTCGCCCGGTTATATCGGGACGGAATTACTCAATAAAGGGCTGAAAGAATATCCCGATTGGGGTAAGGTCTGGTTCGAGATGACGCCGCAAGGGCGTCTGGGCAAACCGAGCGATGTCGCTAATGCCGTATTGTATCTGGCTTCAGACGCCGCAGAGTACGCGACAGGCACGGACCTGATTATTGACGGCGGTTATACCCTCTGGTAAATGCTTCTAGTGATTCAAAAGTAGGAAAAGATATGATGTTTGCTGTTGCTGTAACTGAACCAAACAAAATTGAGATTGTGCAGGTTCCCAAGCCAATTCCGGGTGCGTATCAAGTTCGTGTAAAAACTGAAGCGGCGTGCCTGTGCAATATGACAGACCGCAAACTGGTCGAAGGGCATTTCCCCGGCGTTGAGCAGTATCCGCTGCTGCTCGGTCACGAAACCGTTGGGATCGTGGAGGAAGTCGGAGCGAATGTCCGCAATTTTAAAGTGGGTGACCGCGTCGTCGGCGGGTTGCTGCTTTCCCCAACTGATCAGACTTACGGAAGTGGATGGGGTGGTTTCTCCGAATATACGCTGGCGGGCGATCATCAGGCGATGGTCGAAGACGGAAACGCCACAGCGGAGCATGGTTGGTTTGAAGTGTATGAAATCATGCGAACCGTTCCGCCGCACATCAGTGTTGAAGACGCCGTGATGCTGTGCACATGGCGCGAAGTCTACGGCGCATTCGGTGACTTTTACCTGAAGGCTGGAGACGATATTTTAATTTATGGTGGTGGTCCTGTCGGTCTAAGTTTCGTCAAGTTTGCACGCTTACTCGGCTTGGGCGAAATCTACCTTGTGGATCGCTGGGCACATAAACGCGACAAGGCTCTAAGCATGGGTGCGACAGCGGCGTTCGCTCCCGATGATCCTGGTCTGTCTGCGCTGTTGCAGACAAAACGTGGCGCCCTTGATGCCGTAATTGATGCAGTGGGCAAGGAAGAGATCATCAACAGCGCCCTACCGTTGGTGAAGCTGGGCGGGTCAATCTGCGTATATGGCGTGATCGACGGACCTTCGGTCCGCCTGGACAAATCAACCGCACCGTATAACTTTAACCTTTTCATCCATCAGTGGCCTACCCGGTCGCGGGAACATGACGCACAGGAACCGCTGATCGAATGGATTCAGGCGGGGAAACTCAGCTATCAGGAATTCATATCAGCAGAGTTCCCCATTGCGCAGATCGAGGAAGCATACGAGTCGGCGCAGAAAACCAGGGCGATCAAGACGCTGCTACGTTACTAAGGCGTTGCGCTTTTTAGTCGGTTGTTACGCGGACAGTAGTAATTGAACGAGCCTTTTCAGAAAGGAAGCTCTTCGTTATGATAAGATGATGATAACATCCACCGATTTGCAGGCTGCCTCCATCCCTACAATGTATTTTGTCGGTGTGACGACGAGCAAGTCTTTCATCATGAGGGTATTCCCAAAGTGGTCAGACAACCTTGGACTCGGTGCTCTGATTAAACATCTGTCCGTAAAATCATGTTGATGCTGTACCTCACCCCTTCCGAACCTTCGGCTCTCGCTCCCCGCCAACGGGGAAAACGAGCACAGTGAGTGGGGTGAGGTTGGTGTGACGAATATAAGGATAGGTTCTAATGGTTAAGATTGCACGGTAGGTATACCCGTTGAAGATTAGCTGGTGATCGTGAGACACATCAAAAATGATCCCCTGGCGACGGGGGCGCTTGTGATCACCCATAAAATCGATCTACTTCATGCCACCCGCTGGGAATTCGAGTTCCTCGATCCCTATGCGCTGCTGTATGATAATATTTCCAGCGTTCGGAGCGGGAAAATCAACTGTGTGGTCATGCCAAGGATCTGATCAAGTCTGGTATGTCATGGGCATGCTCGTAGGTGATAGCACGGTGAATGGAACGGCTACTGCCCATGAACGGGGTGCAGAAGATCATCAAGCTGCTCCCCGGCACTGCGGTAGATAGTCCCGATTACGTAAAGGATGTTCTTCTGCCTCATCAATGGAGCCACTTGATGCCGACGGGTGGAGTAACTCCCGAAGAGGAGAATCTGTGGTCATGGTTTGACGCCGGAGCAACCTGTATGGGCATGGGCAGCCGCTTGCTGCGAAACGATTGGATTGCGGCAGGAAATTATGAAGCCATCACCAATCTGACGCGCACAACGCTACCAATGATTGAGCCAGTATACGCAAAACGGTAGTGCCCTTAAAAAAGTTCTTCACAAGAATAAGTTGTGTTATACTTCGGCATTCTTTGTATGTAAGACTTTTCTCATCGAACGATAAGTGCGGCATTATCTGCGGTATGAGCGAAAGCCAAGAGTGAAGGTGCAGTCATCAAAACATCATGGTTGATTTTGATAGTCCTATTCCCTACTACATTCAGGTAAAAGACTTTCTTCGCGGACATATCCGCGACGGCACATGGTCAGAGGGAGATCGCCTGCCGAGCGAAGCGGAACTGTGCGAGATGTTCGCTGTGAGCCGCACGGTTATTCGTCAGGCACTTCAGGATTTGATCCATGAGGGACTCATCAAACGCCGTAAGGGGAAAGGCAGTTTCGTTGCTGCCGGAAAAATCAGCGAACAGCTCGCCCAGAAACTCACTGGGTTTTATCAGGACATGGTTGAGCAGGGCTTAAAGCCCATCACACAAGTGCTTCAGCAGCACGTTATCCCTGCCAATCCGAGGGTCGCCCAGTATCTGAAGCTTGAACCTGAGACCCCAGTCATCGAAATTGCACGGCTGCGCTCGGTGCAGGGAGTTCCCATCGTACTGGTTACTACTTACCTGCCCTATGCCTTATGCCCAAACCTGGTCACCGATGACCTTAATAATCAGTCCCTATATGCTCTACTGGAAAGCCGCTATCACCTCTATATTGGGCGGGGCCGCCGGACAATTCAGGCGGTGCTGGCAGAAGGACAGGAAGCGAAACTATTAGAGGTCAACAAGGGTGCGCCGTTGTTTCGATTGGATAGCATCAGCTATTTGAACGATGGTACGCCTATCGAGTACTATTTCGCCTACCATCGGGGGGATCGCTCCCAGTTCGAAGTAGAACTTATTCGCAGCCGCGAACTCGATGAGATTGCCGATATCGCCGACGAACTTCCGCCGAGTAATCAATTCTCAACGACTCCGTAAGCGAGTTCAGATATCTCCGACCCCATGTCTCTTGTACATGGGGTTGGTTTTTCCCTGCTTAATCCATCTTACCTACTTTGATCGAACCACAATTAAGTATCCGGCGCAACGGGTTCTCATGAAACCCGGACAGTTTGGTTGTGGGAAGCACGAACTATGGTATAATCATAGCATCATATTATTACATGTTCAGCATTTACCTAGGAATCGCTACCGGTCAAAGAATATATTAAAAATGAGCTTCCACATTCTGGAGGAAACCTATGAGAACACAACCATTTACTTTTGAACTTCCTTTCGGAGGTATGCCATCCGAATGGGACAATCACGTCAGACGCTCGCTTTCTTCGATGAGGGGGCAGTATTACGACCAGGCGATATATGCTGAAATGCTGTCAGAAAACGATCAACTGTTGTATGAGGTCTATGAATTGCTGGTGCCAGCGGTAGAAGGCGAACTGCTGCACGGCATTTCCATCCTCCACCCCGGCAAGGTCGGCAGCGAATATTTCATGACCAAAGGGCATTTTCATTCGGTGCTAGAAACAGGCGAAGTTTATTACGGTATGCACGGCACCGGTATGATGGTGATGGAAACTCCCGAAGGCGAATCAAGTGTGATGGAACTCGTTCCGGGTCGCGTGCTGTACGTGCCGCCGCGTTGGGCGCATCGTTCGGTCAACACAAGTGCTACCGAAGATTTGATCACATTTTTCGTGTACCCCGGCAATGCCGGACACGATTATGGCACGATTGAACAAAAAGGCTTTCGCAAGATCGTTGTGGAGCAAGACGGAAAGCCTACAGTCATCGACAACCCACGCTGGGAAAATACCCCATAGGAGGAAAAATGGCAGGCGACCTGAAATCAATGCGAGTGCTGGTCACTCCGACATCATATGCGAAGCATGATCCACGTCTCAAACAGGTTCTGGAAGAATCGGTCGGCGAAGTCGTGTACAACCCGACTGCTCGCCCGCTGACCTCGCCGGAACTGCGCGATTTGCTGCCCGGATGCGATGGTTTTATCGCCGGGCTGGATATGATTGACGGCAGCGCACTAGAGGCGGCGGATCGCTTGAAAGTGATAGCCCGTTACGGCGTCGGTGTGGAGCGGGTGGATCTGGAAGCGGCAAAGGCCAAAGGAATCTGTGTCACCAATACGCCGAGTGCAAACTCGAATGCCGTTGCCGAACTCACGTTGGGTTTGATGCTTGCTTTAGCGCGGCAAATCCCTACCGCCGTTACCACAACGCGGGCAGGCGAGTGGCAGCGGTTATCGGGTATTTCGTTGGAAGGCAAAACTGTGGGTCTGATCGGTTTCGGCAATATCGGCAGAGCGGTGGCGCGCCGCGTCAAGGCTTTTGATTGTGCGGTTCTGGCCTATGATCCCTACCCGAATACTGCCGCTGCGACCGCGCTTGATGTGCAGTTGACTGATCTTGATGAACTACTCCCTGCTGCGGATTTCGTTTCGCTTCATCTTCCCGTCGTCCCGGAAACACGTGGCATGGTTGATGCGGCATTTCTGGCGAAGATGAAGCGCGGCAGTTACCTGATTAACACGGCACGTGGCGACCTGATTGATGAAGCCGCGTTATTGGCCGCGCTCAATGCGGGCCATGTAGCAGGCGCGGCACTTGACTGCTTCACAGTCGAACCGCCCGGAGCGGATAACGCGCTGCTCCAGCTCCCGCAGGTCATTGCCACGCCGCATGCAGGCGCACATACCGATGGCGCGACGAACGCAATGGGCTGGGGTGCGCTGGAGAACTGCCTCGCTGTCTTGCGCGGTGAACCGGCACTGAATCCCGTTATCGCCTGTGAGCGATCCTCATGAACGCCTTTGTACAGACCGTGACTGGGAAAGTCCCGGTTGAATCGATTCAGATTGCCGATGGGCATGAGCATGTCTGGATTAATCCCGCCGACGGTATCAGTGACGATGCGCGTATCGAACTCAATGATTTTCAGCGTATCCGGCAGGAATTGAGGAGCTTTAAGCAGGCAGGTGGCACACTGCTGGTTGATTGCCAGCCCGGCGGTGCGGGGCGCGATACGCGCCAACTGCGAAGGCTTTCTCAGGAAACCGGTGTTCTCATTACTGCGACGACGGGTACGCATCAGCGCAAATACTATCCGGCGGATAGCTGGCAGTGGCGTGCGGACACTGACGAGGCGGCGCGCTATTTCGTCCGAGAACTCACCGAAGGCACACAAGAGTCGATGGGCGAGCAGGGTGAAAACGCTGCCAGCGAACCGGTTCGCGCTGCCGTGATCAAGATTGGCTATGAAGGCACGATCGAAGGGCAGACGCAGGTTTTGATGGAAGCGGCTGCAATCGCTTCGCGGCAGACGGGCGCATCAATTCTTTTTCATACAGAAATGGGAAGTAATATCGAGGCACTGCTGCCCTTCTTCGAGATGCACGGTGTCCCACCAACCCGACTTTATATGTGTCATGTGGATAAACGCCCCGATGTCGGACTGCACCGTGAATTGGCGCAGGCGGGTGTGCTGCTCGGCTATGACACCTTCGGGCGTCCGAAGTATGACCCCGATCACAATGTGTGGCAGTTGATCCCCACTCTCATCGCTGACGGTCTCGCGCACGCCATAGCAATATGCCTTGATTTCGCGTTTCCGTCACAGTGGCGCTCGTTTGGTGGCGAACCGGGGCTAACCTTTTTACAGTCGCACATCCTGCCTCGCCTGACGGAGATGGGCCTGGATATGGCGACAATTAAGCGGCTGACAGCACAAAATGTCGCCGAACGATTGGCATGGAATCAATAAACAGTACATTTTTCTCAAAGGATAAAGATCATGAAACAAGCAGTAATGGTTGCGCCCCGACAAATCGTTTTTAATGAGGTTGAAAAACCGACTCCGAACGCTAATGAAGTCATCCTCCAGACGCAGCGCATTGGCGTATGCGGCTCAGATATTCATGTGTATCACGGACTACACCCTTATACGGGCTATCCCGTTGTGCAGGGCCACGAAATCGGCGGCGTGGTTGCCGCAGTCGGTGCTAACGTCACCCATGTGAAGGCCGGCGATAAGATCACGTTTATGCCGCAAGTGACGTGCGGCGAATGCTACCCCTGTAAACATGGTATGTACCACATCTGCGAATCACTCAAGGTGATGGGTTTTCAGACTGGGGGCGCGGCTCAGGAATACTTTGCGCTGCCAGCCGACAAAGTCCTCAAGCTGCCCGACAGCATGTCGGTGGACGAAGCCGCCATGATCGAACCGATTGCCGTCACCGTTCACGCATTGGAACGCGGCGGCGGGGCAGCGGGCAAGCGTGTCATCGTCCTGGGTGCTGGAGCGATTGGCAATCTGACGGCGCAGGTGGCGAAAGCATCCGGTGCAAAGGCTGTGATGATCACCGATGTGAGCGATTACAAACTTGCGAAAGCGCGGGAATGCGGCATCGAGTACACGGTCAATGCCGCGAGCGAAAACCTCGGTGAAGCGATTGCCCGCGACTTCGGCCCGGACAAGGCTGATCTGATTCTTGAATGCGTCGGGGTAGAAGCGACGATGACTGACGCGGTGCAGTATGCACGCAAAGGTTCGACAATTGTGGTCGTCGGTGTGTTTGGCAAGAAACCGCAGGTTGATCTCGGCCTGGTGCAGGATCGTGAACTTACGCTCACCGGGACACTGATGTACCAGCGCAGCGATTATGAACGTGCCATCGAACTGGTAGCGAGCGGCAAAATGCACCTCAACGCCATGATTACGCATCGTTTCCCGTTCGATCAGTACCTGGATGCCTACCACACCATCGAAGCAGTGCGCGGTGAATACCTGAAGGTCATGATCGAACTTTAGCCGGGAGGGTGTTTCCTATCCCCCCAGAAGAAATGAATGGAAATCAATGATGAAGCATTATGTAATTGCGCATGACCTCGGCACGACTGGCAATAAAGCGACCCTTTTTGATGCCGAAGGAAAACTCTGTGGCAGCGCCTTTTATGGCTATGGAACAGATTACGCGCGTACCAGCTGGGCAGAACAGAATCCCGAAGATTGGTGGAAGGCGGTATGTACATCCACTCTCGCGCTGCTGAATCAGTCGGGCGTGGACAAAACCGATATCGCCTGCATCACCTTCAGTGGACAGATGATGGGGTGCGTCCCACTTGATGAGCAGGCGCGTCCACTCCGCAACGCGATCATCTGGGCGGATCAGCGTTCGGTTGATCAGGAGCAGTGGGTTTCCGAACGCATTGACCGCGCTAACGTATACCGCATCACCGGTCACCGCTTGAGCGCGTCGTATTCGCTGTGCAAAATGCTTTGGCTGCGCGATCATCAACCGGACGTATTCGCCAAGGCGCATAAATTTGTCCATGCCAAAGATGCGATGGTTGCACGGATGACGGGCAAATTTGTTACGGATCCCTCGGATGCTTCAGGGATGAACCTGTATGATCTGGAAAGCGGTACATGGTCAGAACCGATCATGAATGCTGCCGGAATCAAGCGTGAGCAGCTTCCCGATCTCGTTGCCTCGTCGGCAGTGGTCGGCGAAGTGCTGCCGGGTGTGGCGGAAGAACTCGGCGTCCCTGCCGGAACGCCTGTCGTAATCGGCGCGGGTGATGGCTCGAGCGCGGCGGCGGGTGCAGGTTGTGTTGGTGATGGGGTCGCCTACAATTATGTCGGTTCATCGTCCTGGATTGGGGTTGCCAGCGGCCAACCAATTTATGATCCAGCGTTTCGCACTTTCACGTGGGGGCATATCCTGCCGAACATGTACACACCCACTGGAACAATGCAGGCGGCGGGTGCATCCTATCAATGGACGCGGGATCAACTGGCACTGCCGGAAGTTCAATCGGCGGCGGCACAAAATATCAGCCCCTACGAACTCATGAATGCCGAAGGTTCAAAATCACCCGTTGGCGCGAACAAACTGCTGTATCTGCCGTATTTGATGGGCGAGCGCAGCCCTCGCTGGAACACGCGCGCCCGGGGTGCATTCATCGGCCTGACGATACGCCACACCCGCGCCGATATGCTGCGTGCTGTTCTGGAAGGTGTAACCATGAACCTGAGGATTATTCTTGAGGCGTTCACCTCGCAGGGGGCAAAAATCGAAGCGATGCGCGTGATTGGCGGCGGGGCGCGGGGACGATTCTGGAATCAATTGATGGCGAACATCTACGGGATGCCCATTCAGCGCATGTCTTTCCTGGAAGAAGCCACTTCAATGGGTGCAGCCCTGGCAGGCGGAATTGGCGTGGGCTTGTATTCCGATTACAGTCTGATTGACCAGATGAATCCGGTTGCCGAAATCATCGATCCTGATCCGGCGCAGCAGGGGATATATCGAGAGTTCTTCCCTGTCTTCGAATCAACATATCAGGCGCTGGTGCCAATTTACGATCAACTTGACGCGCTGGGTTGAGGGATAATCCGGTCTAACCACAAGGGCGGTATGCGCCGCCCTTGTGTGAATGAGTTTCTGTATAGCAACCGTCAGTTTGAACGGTTGATCTGCACACCTTGAATCAGCACAGCGATAACGATGATGATGCCTTGCAGAATTTGCTGTGGGTAGCTCGGAACGTTCAGCAGGTTCATGATGTTGCCGATCATGCCGAGAATAAACACGCCTAATAGCGTATTGATCGCACTGCCGCGCCCGCCGTTCAAACTCGCGCCGCCGATCACAACCGCCGCAATCGCATCGAGTTCCATTCCAGACGCCACAATCGGCGATCCCACACCAGTACGCGACGTACTGATAATTCCACCGAGCATACACAGAAAACCGGTGATGGCATACACAGCGAATTTGTAGTAGCCGACGCGAATACCAGCCAATCGCACCGCGCTTTCGTTGCTGCCGATTGCCGTGATGATGCGCCCAAACGCTGTGAAGCGCAGTACCAGCAGTATAATGAGGAAAACCGCAAACATCAGCAACACGGGGTACGGAATGCCCAACCAGTTGCCCGTCCCAAAATCGAACAGTATTTGATCGTTCGCAGTGATCGGAGCGCCCTTTGACACAACGAACGAGAGTCCGCGCGCGACAGTCATCATAGCGAGCGTCGCCACGAATGGAGCCATTTTCCAGACAGAAACGAGCAGCCCCGATGCGCTTCCCAACAGAATGCCAGCGCCGAAAGTCAGGAGAAGGGCGAACAACAAATTCGTATCTTGTAGGAAGAAGGCAATTAAGACACTTCCCAACGCCGCCAGCGAACCGACGGAAAGATCGATTCCGCCCGTCAAGATGATCATCAACATACCCATACAGACGATACTCAACCCGGAAAGCTGGCGCAGCAGGTTAAGAATGTTACGTTGCGTCAGGAATACATCTGACAGCGCCGTCGAAACTACCACCATCACAATGAAAACGACGATAGTATTATACCGTAGGAGAAACCCGAAAATTCGCTTGAGGTATCTTTTTAATGACCCCGACTCTTCGCGCCGCTCGTTATCCGCCAAAGTCGCTGTTCTTGCCTCGCTCAACATAACCTCCCTAACATGGCAATTAATTTCCCGGTGTGATATAGATTGCGGCTTAAGCTGGTTCCGGCGTAGGATTGTCTACATGACTGATGGACAACCGCAGAACATTTTCTTCGGTGATCTCATCCCCTTCCAGAAAACCGGTCACGTGCCCACGACTCATCACCATCACCCGATCTGCCATGCCGATTACTTCCATCATTTCCGATGAGATCATGATTATGGCAATGCCCTGTGCCGCCAGTGCATTGATTGCATTATAAATTTCGACTTTCGCGCCGACGTCAACACCTCGCGTTGGTTCGTCCAGAATCAATACGTCGCACTCGCGCGAAAGCCATTTTGCCAGCGCGACTTTCTGCTGATTACCACCGCTCAAATCCGCGACTTCGGCATCCATACCATTGGTCTTGATACTCAACTTGGTGATCAGATCACCCACAATTGCCCGTTCGCGCCTGGCACGAAAAATCCCCAGAAAACGGGTGACTTTTTGCAAACTGGGCAGCGTCACGTTAGCTCTCACGGTCATCGGCAGGATGACGCCCTGCTGTTTGCGATCTTCTGGCACAAGTCCGATGCCTGCTTTCACCATCTTTCCAACCGACGTCGCTTTGATTGGCTTGGCGTGCAGCGTAATCTTTCCACTAAAGGCGCGGTCAGCCCCGAAAATCGCACGCGCGACATCAGTTCGTCCGCTTCCGACCAACCCGGCAATACCCAGCACCTCGCCCTTGCGGACAGAGAATGACACATCAGTCACATTATTGAGTCCCGACAAGCCGCTAACGGAGAGGACTTCTTCACCCATTGTGACGTCGCGTGGTGGATACATCGCCGACAGTTTGCGCCCGATCATCATCTGAATGATGTCATCTTTGTTCACATCTTTGGTCAATACTGTGCCGACTACTTCCCCATCTTTTAGGACAGTGATCCGGTCGGAGATCGCCAGAACTTCTTCCAGTCGGTGCGTGATATGGATGAAACTGATTCCCTGCTCTTTCAGGCGGCGCATAACACTAAATAAGCGTTCACTCTCTTTAGGTGCAAGAACTGCTGTTGGTTCATCCAAAACAAGAACTTTTACATTTTTAGAGAATTCTTTGGTGATCTCCACCATTTGCTGGTAGGCAACACTTAAATCGCGCACGCGGACACGCGGATCGATCTGAAAGCCGACACTTTCGATCAGTGTCGCCGATTTCTTGTACAGAGCGCCCCAGTTGATGACCCCTCCAGTGCCAGCCAGTTTACTGATGAACAGGTTCTCCGCGACGCTGAGATCACCTGCCAGCGAGAACTCTTGATAAATGATGCCGATACCGCGTTCGCGTCCTTCATGGGGATTGCGGATTTCCACATGCTGCCCATCAATGCGAATTTCGCCGGAATCACGCTGGTATGCGCCTGAAAGTATTTTCATGAGTGTCGATTTCCCAGCGCCGTTTTCGCCTACCAGGGCATGGATCTCACCCGGCAGAACGCTGAAAGTCACATTTCGCAGTGCATGAACACCACGAAACGACTTACTGATATTGATGAGTTCGACACGATAGGGGTTTTCAGTCATATTCCTTACCCACTCCCCAGGTTAGCTATCTTTAACTGTCCTGCTAGTATAAATCAAGGTGCAGCACAACGCGCAAATGGCTGATCCGGTATGTAATACATCAGGGTTTCCGAGCTGTCAACCACTTTTGCCCGGAAACCCTGACTTCATGTTACTACAGAACTCGTTGTACCGGATTACTTGGACCGTGTAGGATACGGTTTAGAAAATCGCGTCCGGATTATAGAACTGCTCTACGTTTTCCTGAGTGATGGCGACCGGGGGTGTATAGGTGACACGCTGGAAATCGCGCCGGCCATTCAGGTATTCGACAACCAGATCAACTGCGGTACTGGCGACGAGGGCCGGATCATTCAGACCGGTCGCGCCGTAAGAACCCTGGGCGATCAGCTCGAGAGCTTCCTTCTGCCCATCTGCCGCCGCCAGAACAAGAATCTGATCGGTCAAACCAGCATCGGCGATTGCACGTATCGCGCCGAGGCACATGCTGTCATTTTCGCAAAGCACGACGTTGATATCGCTGAATGCGGTGAGGATATCTTCCATAGCATTCAGGCCACCTTCGGTTGCCCATTCGCCCCAGCCCTGTGCAACAATCTGGAGATTGAGAGAGTTGTTGGCACGCAGGCTGCCTTCGGCGTAACCACGCAGAACACCTTCGCGGCGATCTTCACCGACCGGGTTGCCGGGTGAACCGCTGAGCAGCGCCATACGAATCGGGGTGCTGCCCATGCGCTGGGCCAGCCATTCACCGACGGCGATGCCGTTTTGAGTGTTGTTCGACTGAACGGTTGTCACAAAATCGGCGGAGGCATCAATTGAGCTATCGATGATGAAGACGGGGATACCGGCTTCGGTTGCCATACGGGTCGCCGGAACTGCCCCTAGCGGATCCTTCGGGTTCAGGATCAGCACATCAATGCCACGAGCAATCAGGTCTTCGACGTCAGAGAGCTGCTTGTTCAGGTCATTGCCCGCTTCCACAGAGATCAGGTTCATGCCGTATTCCTGCGCGGCAGCTTCAACAGAGGCGGCTTGCGCGGCAAAGTACGGAGCACCCAGAGTATACATCGACAGACCGATGGTGATCTGCGACAGATCAACATCTTGAGCGAGGACGGGCGCAGGCCCAATCGCGATACCGGCGATCAGTAGTAGCGACAGGGCAAAGACGGTGAAACGCATGATATTCTTCATTATTTTCTCCATACAAGACAATGTAAACGCGTAAAAAATTAGACACAAGGTAGGTGGGCGTTAGTTCATTGACACTCCTCAATCTCAGAGATCAGCTGGCGCGTGATTGGTAGATGGTGTGAACAACCAAAAACATATGAACACTTTCGCCATCACCCAATGCAACAAGTGACACGTTGAGGATGCGGTGTTTTTAGGTGATGAGGTTGCGATAGTACAGAATTTTGCTGTACGCCAACTCACTCATCTCCCCCAAAAAACCCATATCAACGGCACAACCTGTAATTACATGCTTATATTATATCAAGTTTCGAGCCGAGTCAAATTGAATTTTCCCAATTGGGGAAATCCGCATATCAGACTGCGCCCTTGAGTTAATAACTATTGTGTTTGGCGTGTCATCGTCGCCCACGATAAATACAGACTTCGGTGCCTTTACCCCATGAAGAAGCGCCTTGTGTAAATATCCGACGCAGATATAAAATGAATCCAATCACTCAAAAATGCCCAATTCTTGTCTCCGAGTGATCGTCGTTGAAGTTTCAACATCTTCAAGTGCATAAACAAAGGTAGATTAGCCGCGTTCAGGAGCCCATTGTATGAAATTCCCAGGTCATATGCTTTTAGCTGTGGTTCTGTTTCTGCTATGTTTTTCAACCGTTCTCGCGCAGGATAATACCTGCACCGAGGTTGTCCAGCAGGCGATCAACCTGGTTGGCGATACCTGCGGATCTACCGGGCGCAACCAGGCGTGTTATGGTAATTTCTCACTGGAAGCAACAGCCCGCTCTGGTATAGAGGATTTCACCTTCCAACAGGCAGGAGATGTAGTCAATATCGCCGATGTCGAAACCATCCGACTTCAGCAACTCGACCCGGCGGAAAGTACCTGGGGTATCGCCTTGCTCAAACTTCAAGCGAATCTGCCTGATACCATGCCGGGGCAAAATGTGACCGTTTTGCTGTTTGGGGATGTCGAAGTGCAAAACGCCGTCGAGGCCGGGCCGCAGTTGGTGACGATGGAGGCGGTGTCAACCGGCAACATCAATATTCGCAGTGGGCCATCCACCAATTACGGCGTGATTGGCTCTCTCAGCAACGGGGAAACACTGATTGCCAACGGACGCAATGCGGATGCTTCATGGCTGCGCATTGTGATCCCAGGCAGTAATTCCCTGGGTTGGGTCTTTTCCGAACTCCTGACTCCCACTGGGGATGCCGGAACACTTCTTGAAGTTGATCCGGCAGACGCGGAAGTGCCGTTTACGCCGATGCAGGCTTTTTACTTCCGTTCTGGTACAGGTGGCTCAGACTGCGCCGAAGCGCCTGGAAACGGCATCCTGATTCAAACTCCAGAGGGCGTGGGAGAGATCAATGTTAGGGTCAATGACGTGGACATTCAGCTTGGGTCAACCGCCTTCTTACAGGCGCAACCGGGCGACGAAATGACTGTCAGCGTTGTCGAAGGGCAGGGGAAAGTGACGGCTGAAGGGACGACTGTTGTCGTTCCCGCCGGCGCACAGGTCGCTATTCCAGTCGATGAAAACCTGAATGCTGCCGGTACGCCGGGCGAAGTCCTACCGTATGCTCCCGATGATGTCCAGTCGCTACCTGTGCAACTGCTTCCTGAGGCTATTTCGATTGCCGAGCCAGCATCCGAAGACATACTGGCTAACGCCGCACAGCCTTTGCAGCCCGTCGGGGCCAATCTTGGCTTGCCGGGCGTGAATATGTCCGGCCTATCGGGGATGGAGCTTGGTTATTTCTGCTCGCTCATGGATCAGTCGTTTGCTCAGGCAGGCATGACCCGTGATGAATATCTGGTGATGCTCGGTCAGATAAAAGCCTACGCGCCTGCTGACTCGGTGGCTGATATTGAGGTATTCGAGCAGATGTTACGCTCGTGTCCTTAGACAGTTAAACAGTGATTTGAAACGGGCGGCACGGCGTGGTCGCCCGTTTTTTCTTCGCGTCTACCGTGCTGCAATGAACTGCGCCACGCCCTCGGCGCTATTGAGCGGAATCCGTTTGGTATCGCGGTTAATACGCTTAATCAGGCCGCACAATACATCGCCCGGCCCCAACTCAACAAACGTTTCAACACCTGCCGCGCTCATCGCCTGTACTGATTCCGTCCAGCGCACGGACTGGGTAAGCTGCCTATCGAGCTCATCGCGGATTGCATCCACATTTTCCAGCGGGGCAGCAGTCACGTTCCCGTAAGTCGTCACCTGCGGCGTGTGAAACGGTGTGTTCGCCAGGGTTTGCCGGAACTCGACAGCCGCCGGCTCCATCAATGGTGAATGGGCAGCGATGCTCACCGCCAGCTTGACGACCTTCCGCGCCCCGGCTTCCTGCGCCAGCGCCATGCCGGCCTCAATTGTCTCATCGTCTCCGGAAATCACGGTCTGCCCTGGGCAGTTATCGTTTGCCAGCACCAGAGTACCGCCGGTCTGCTGGCGAGCGCGGGCGCATAACTCACGCACCGCATCGGCATCCAGCCCCAGCGGCGTCGCCATCGCGCCAGGGGTTTTTATCCCGGCTTCCTTCATCAGACGGCCACGTTCCCGCACCAGCCGCAGACCATCGGGGAATGAGAGCGCCCCCGCTGCCGCCAGCGCCGTGAATTCACCCAGGCTGTGTCCGGCCATGAATGCCGGAGCAGCGCCAGGTAATTCGGTTTGCAGCACGCGCAGAATCGCCATGCCGCTGGTATACAGCGCCGGTTGGGTGTTGATCGTGTCGTTCAGGTCGTCTACCGGGCCGTTCCAGCACAGGTTGGAAAGCCCAAAACCCAGGATTGAGTCGGCTTCCTCGAAGGTTTGCCGGGCGATGGGGTAAACTTCCGCCAGGTCTTTGCCCATGCCCACTATTTGCGACCCCTGGCCGGGGAATACAAAAGCGATTTTGTTCCAATCCGTCATGGTGTTTTTCCTCACTGAAAGGTGTTTTCAAAAAACAGAACTTACGCAGTTCGCGCCATTTTGTGTGTAGGAGCATGATGCATCATACCCCTACCCCCGGTCAACTGCGTAAATCTGCCTCAGCCTTACAGGGAAATCCTACACCATCTCGCGTTCGCGGCTGAACTGTGTTTCGTAGAGTTGGGCGTACAGGCCGCCCTCCGCCAACAGGTCGTGATGTGTGCCGCGCTCGACCACCCGCCCGCGATCCATCACCAGGATAACATCCGCCGCCAGAATCGTGCTGAGGCGATGGGCGATCACAATACTGGTACGTCCCTGCATAACCGTCTTGAGGGCGTCCTGAATCAGTGCCTCCGATTGGCTGTCGAGGTGGCTGGTGGCTTCGTCGAGTACGAGGATACGCGGATTCTTGAGGATGACCCGTGCCAGCGCCAACCGCTGCTTTTCACCGCCGCTCAAGCGGTAGCCGCGCTCCCCAACAATGGTATCGTAGCCATCCGGCAGTTCCATAATAAAGTCATGGATGTTGGCCGCCCGGCTCGCCGCCACCAGTTCCGTGTCAGTGGCATCCAACCGCGCATACAGCAGGTTGGTGCGAATTGTGTCATGGAAAAGATAGGTTTCCTGCGTCACCATGCCGATCTGCTCCGCCAGCGATTCGAGCTTCACGTCGCGCAGGTCGTGACCGTCCAGCAGGATGCGCCCGCCAGTTGGGTCGTACAGCCGGGGAATCAGGTAGGTCATGGTCGTCTTGCCCACCCCACTGGGGCCGACCAGCGCCGCTAACTGCCCTGGCTGGATGCTGAACGATACATCTTGCAGCGCGTCTTCCCGCGCCTGGCTGGTGGGTGGATGCGCCGCGCCGGACTTACCCGCCATCGCGCTATCGCCGGAAAGCACCGCCCGCACATTGTCCATGCGTCCTATCCGCTCGACATCCGATAGCAGCCCCTCAGCTTTCACCTCGTACTTGAAGGCGACATCCTCGAAAACCAGTTCGCCGCGCACATCGTCCAGTGCCAGTGCGTCAGGCTTGTCACTGATTTCCAGCGGCAGGTCAATCACCTCGAACACGCGCTCAAAGCTGACCATTGAAGTCGCAAAATCCACCGGCGCATTCGTCAGCGATTGCAGCGGGCCGTAAAGCTGTGTCAGGTATGAACCGAAGGCGACAATCGTCCCGACGGTGAACACACCGTCCAGCACCAGATGGCCGCCCACCCAGTAGACCAGCGCCGTTCCAATCACGCTGACCATGCTAATCAACACGAAAAACCGGCTGCCCCACACAGCCTGCAAGATGCCGGTATCGCGTACCTGTGCCGCCCGGTTATCGAAGCGCTGCACCTCGTTGGGAATACGCCCGAACAGCTTGACGAGCAGCGCCCCGCTGATATTGAGCGTCTCGTTCATCATGGCGTTCATCTGCGCGTTGTATTCCATCTGCTGACGAGCGATATCGCGCAGCCGTCCGCCCAACCGTCGCGCCACCAGGATGAAAAACGGTAATACCAGCACGCCCAGCACCGTCAGCCGCCATTCGAGCGCCAGCATGACGCCCAGAGTCGCGATGACTGTCACCAGATTGGTGATGATGTCCACAATCGTGCTGCTGATGGCCCGCTGTGCGCCGACGACATCGTTATTCAGACGGCTCATGAGTTCACCGGTCTTGGTGTTGGTGAAGAAGCGCAGCGACATGCGCTGTAAATGCTCGAAAAGACTGACGCGCAGGTCATAAATGACGCCTTCCCCGATACCGGCATTCACCTTGCGCTGGAACACGCGGATCACCCCGCTGATGATGGGGATCGCCACCAGGCCGACGGCCAGCCAGTTCAGCCGGGCTGCATCACCGTCCGGCAGCGCCGTATCAATCAGGTCACGGAAGATGAGCGGGGTCAGCAGCCCCAGCCCTGCCGTTACCAGGATCATGCCAAGCAGAATCATAATTTGCAGCCGGTACGGGCGGGCATACGCCAGCACCCGCAGCAGCAGATCACGGGTGACACGCGGCTTCGCTTCTTCACCGTCGTTCCGCATGTAGACAAACCAACCACCACCATGAAACATACGACTACCCCTCACATAAATCAGTTATCAGAGTTTTTCATGATTTAGCATACCGAAATCACGCGCGGAATGGTACTAACCGTGTGGGTAGGGTGGCAGTGCTTTGAGGTAGGAACAGAGGAAAGCAGGGACGACCTTCTGCCGTTAAGGAACTAATCGCGGAATAAACAGGCAACTACGCCTGGCCGTCCCTACAATAGCTATGAAACCTCCTGTTATTCGGCACTCTCCTACTCCAGCACCCGTCCGCGCCGCAAGTCGAGCCGCAGCACGTCGTCCCGGAAACGCAGTTCCATCACATCGGCCCCCAGCGGCGTGTGCGTGTAGGCATTGTCATAGTGCGGGAAATCATCTTCGTTCACTGGCTGGCCGTTCACCATGAACGGGCCTTCCCACCTCAGGGCGAGTTCGCTCCCCTCCGGCGCGCGCCACTGTAACGCCGAGTCGCCTGGCTGCGGGGTATGCTGCATGACCTTGCCCCGGAAGGCCGCGAAGTCGCCATCTTCCGCCGCGCTCCCCACATGGCACAGCCATGCTTCGCCCGCCCCGCTGCTGCGGAGTTCCTGTCCGGCGTGCGCTCCATGCTCGGTCAACCGCAGATCGCCATCGCCCCACAACGCGACATAGCCCGCGCCAACACGGGCGAACACCCACTGTCCTTCAATCGTCCACTCGTCAAACATAGCCGTCGGGAAATAGGCGTGCGTGAAGCCCAGCCCGACACCAGCCTCGACCTGGTACAGGCAGAGGACGGTTCTGCCGGATAGCGCCACACGCGGCAGCCGCACCGACCCTGCCCAGAAATTCGGACGCGCCTGTCCGTGTTCCTGGCTGTTGCCGGGATAAGTCGTAAACACCGCCGCTTCGGGACTCAGTGTAGCCTGCCACAGGTGCTGCTGCACGCCCATCGCGCCGGGACGGTGGTTGACCGCTGCGGCCAGCATGGTATCGGGACTGCGGCGGGTGATGGTGCGCACATCCCACGTCCCGCTGTGCATATCGAACTGCGGGCGGTAGGCGGCATGAGAACGGGCGCGGGTGACGACGGTTCGTTCGGTGTCTCCCCCGATTTTTTGCAGGATGTCCGGCAGACGGTAGCGCCGCGCCATCGCCATCAGGCCGGTAGCCCGCGTTTCCCCGTTAAAAATGCCCATGCCCCAGCCGATGCGCTGGAGATTGGCGGTGTTTTCGACCCGCGCCGACTTCAGCCCTTCGACATAACAGCGCCCGTGCGTGCTGCCGTGCGCTCCCCGGAAGGACTGCGACGCGATCATAAAGAATGTCTTGTGCAGCAGCGTTGTCGCCATCTCGCGCAGGCGGGGACTCTCGGCGAATTCAACCAGCGCCAGCATGGCGAACACGTCCATCGTCAGGTAGGCGTTTGAGTCCCATTCGGAGAAGCCGCCTGCCAGCCGCCGCAGTATCCATGACTGGATACGGTCAAGCGCACGCCGCATCTGCTCTGCCCCGGTGTAACCGCTGTTGGCGAACACACGGTCACGCCAGAACTGCCCGGCCAGATAGCCGGTTACATGAAAGAGAATCTGGTGGTTTTCGGTGCAGTAGCACATGCCATCCAGCCCCGGTTCGTCAATCCAGAACTTGAAGTTGAGGAAGGTTGTCTCGATCTGCTCACGTTCGGCGGGCAGCAGCGCGGGATGGTCACCAAAACGGTAAAGCAGCGCCAGCAAGCTCAGCGCGTAGAAGTCGGCGCAGTCGAAGCGGTTTTGCAGAAAGCCGCAGGCAATCGCCACCGCAGCCGATGAAATCTCCGTTTTGCGCCCGGTTTCTATCGCCGCCATCGCCGCGAATACGTCATAGTCCATGCTTGCCAGGTGTTCGAGCGCTTCCCGGCGGCGGCCCTCGTAATCGCCGTAGGGCTGGTGGCTGTACCGGATGGTACTCAACCAGATTTTGTACCGCTGCTGGATGGGCGTACCATCCCCTGGGCGGATGATGAGGTCGAGCGTATTCTCTCCGGGCAGCCGCGCCATCGCTCCGGCGACGGCCTCGGTTAGCGGGAGCGCGGCGCTCTCGCCGGGTTGCAGCGTCAGATGGGCGGCGGCATGGGGGATGTCCTCAGCGACATACTGCCCCCAGGGGCTGGGGATATCAGGAATCGTCACGGTGACATCCACTGTGAGCGGGGCGGGGGCGGCCTCGTCCAGGGTGATGCTCCCCTGATTATCCGGGAAGGCGAACTGAGTCAATTTCAGGTGCGCTAATCCGGTATCCGCCGCGCCCCACTGCGCCGGTTCAACAGTACCAATGGGTAGCTGCACCACCAGCGGCAGTGTTTCCAGCAAACGCAGCCCCAGCGCCAGCCGCGCCTCCCGCCAGCCCATCATCAGGCCGTGCAGGTACAGGTGGTTCGCGCCCGGCTGTAGATTCAGTTCGGTTTTGACGGTAAGAGGTGCGACATAGCTGAAGGTTTCGTCATACTGGTAGGCCAGCGCGTCGTTCAGCCAGAGCTGTACCGGCCCGATGGTATAAATCTCCACGGGGAGCGTGACGGCCTGCTCACTGTGCAGGATGGCGAAGGCCCACCCACGCATGGCTGACGGCTGGAAATTGAAGCGGCTGAAGTCGAGCATCCGGTCTTCTTGTGTGACAGCGTAGCGCCAGCGCAGGCCATCCAGCGCCAGTTGATCGAGGACGGGCAGCGCCCCCGGCGACCAGTCAAATGGGGCGATTTCCGCGTGTACCCGCTGCTTGAGTTGAATCACTTCCGGGTGATAGGCCCAGTAGTTGAGCGCCCAGCGCCGCTGGTGGCCGTGCGGGCTGCCGGTTTCCGGGAGTACCTGCGCTAATTGTGTCAGCCGGGATGCCACCGGGCCGCAGGCCAGCCAGTGGCGGATAGTACCATCGTGATCGGGCGAATAGGTTGCGAAATGGGTGGACATAGTGCAGCCGTTTGAACCTCAGTATGTGCGGAAAACTGCCGCCAATACTACCCGAAACAGGCACAAAAAACACCGGGGTTCTAACGATTCAGGCGCTGCCTTACCCTTCCATCTCACTCGTTGGCCGGGGCTTTGAAATCGAAGATGCCGTCGCGTTGTATCCACGCCTTCCCGCACTGGCGGCAGACCAGCGTGTCGCCATCGTGCGTGAGTTCGCCGCTATCATCCGGGCAGACAAAAAGCGAAGGGGCGGCCAGGTTATCGGGGGTGTTCCCGGCGGCATAACTGCGCGTGAAAATACTAGGGGTATACAGCATCCCCGTATGCTGAAGCAGGCCATCCATCCCCGCCAGAAACCCCGTTGGCAGCGTGTTCTTGAGGAAGTCCACCCGGAAAAATGACACCGGAAAGCGAATATCCAGCTTGAACTGAGCCTGCTCTAACTGCTGGACGATGTATTCCGGGTGAAAATCAAAGTTGAGTTCCACAAATTCCACTGGCTTGTAATCATACGGATTCCACGTCTGGCGACCTGTCGCAAAGCGCAGCATCGCTTTGATATTTCGCTTGTTTGCATGTTCCAAGATAAACACCCCACCCGGCACCAGCGCCCGGCGAATCTGGCGCATCACCGCCGCGACATCCGCCATGTGATGGATCACGCGGATCATCGTCACCGCATCGAATACGCCGGGGCGGAATGGCAGGCGGTAGGCATCCGCCGCCACATACAGGAAGCGCCCGTCCCCTAGATTCTCGCGGGCATACTGAAGCTGCGAAAACGAATAATCCAGCAGCACCACCTGTTCATAGGCGTGGTATTCGTTGGTCAGCCGCCCGAACCCCGCGCCGACTTCCAGCAGTCGCCGCCCGTTCCCCGGCAGAAGCCGCCGTAAAGCGATGCGTTCGACCTGGTCTTCGTAGTCACGCCCCTTGCCTTCCCAGAAGTCAACACGGTAATTCGACCCTTCGTAATCACAGATCTTCGGTTGGGAATCTGGCTTTCGCATAACAACCTCAACTCATCAGCCGGTGGCAGGCTGCCTTATGGGGGAATATCAACTGGTAAACCGGTTTGCCGGGCAACCGTATCGTTATAGTCCCTTCTATTATAGGGGCAAAAGCACGATTTGTTGATTCCCGGTCTGGATTGGCCTTTATCCTCGCGCTCCAACGGCGTTGAGCGAACGTAGCCCAAACGTTGTTTCGTTCGAGTGTCGCCCTGGTATACAATCAAAGTAACAACATCATACGAAGGAGGGGATGATGCGGAAATTTCGATGGGCGCTGCTGTGGATCGGGCTGGGCGGGGTGCTGCTGCTCGTTGGCGCGGCGGCGCTGGCGCAGGATACGGCGGTTGACACGATTTTCGGCCTGATTACTGTAGACCAGGCTGAAGTGCGGGTCGGCCCGGACTTCGCTTATAACGCCATCGGGCGATTGGTGCGCGATACGTCGGTGGTCATCATCGGGCGTTCCGGTGACTTCTTTAACCGTTGGGATGGCCGCCAGTGGCTCAAAATTCAATTTGGCGATTCTGACGCCTGGTTGTATGCCCGCCTGGCGCGTACCAGCGTGGCCTTTAACTCGATCCCGCTGGCCGGGTCGCGCCTGCCACCGCGTGACCGGGACGGACGTGTGCCGGAAGGCTTCGACCTTTCGAGCGAAATCTGTACCCAGTGGCAGGGCGGCTTCACCCAGAGCGGAGACTTCAACAGCGGCGACCGGATCACCGTCACCTATCCTGGCTTACAGGGCGCCAACGTCTACAGCGTGATCGCCATCTCGCCCACCGGCAACC
Organism: uncultured Chloroflexota bacterium; assembly: GCA_937974245.1. Taxonomy (GTDB): domain Bacteria; phylum Chloroflexota; class Anaerolineae; order Aggregatilineales; family Phototrophicaceae; genus JACKCG01. Next base: position 49,230 of record CALJKV010000108.1, read on the forward strand.
GCACACCCTTTGACAGCGAGTCCACTGAAGCGGTGATTCTGCTGGAAGACCTGCCCTGGGAAGGCGGGACGTATACCTGGCGCGTCGCCCCCTACTGGACGGACAGCCCACGCCGCTACAACTGGCAGCAGGTCTGCCTGCTGCAAACCGGTGGCACATTCGAGAAAGCCTACACCGGCCCCTACACGCCCACCCCGCCACCGCCGGGGTCATAAACGGTTCAATAGAAAAAGGGCGCAATACATCGCGCCCTCTCCGGCAATCGGTAAGTACACCAGAGGATAAATCATGTCACCGTCCCCGGTAAATGACATCCTCTTCCAGGACTTGCAGCGCCTCCAGAGTCGCATCAAAGATAATGCGGGCGTTGATCGCGCTGTCGCGGGCTGTCACCACATCCACCGGCGAGACGACGCCACATTCCGTCAGCAGCCCTTGCGAGGTCTGCATATAGTCCACCGCTGTCACCAGGCGCGGCGCATACCGCTGGAGTTCCGGCAGTTCGCGCACGTCGTTTTCGGTGTAGGGGTAGTCGGCCAGTTCGGGCGGCGGATCGCACGGCATGACTTCCCCCCGGAAGACGCGCCACCAGAACGATTCCAGCCCGGCGGCATACTCGCGCCGTTCGTTAATAAAGGCTCGCAGCCGGTCAACCTGCGCCTGTTGCAGTTCCACCGGGATAATCTCTGTCGGCACGTTTTCCAGCGGCGGCAGATTCACCGCTTGCGGGATTTCCAGCACATCCGGCAGTTCGCGCCCGGCGAAGGCCACGACCCAGCCCTGATACCCCAGATAATTTACGAACAGCCACGAGCCATCCTGGTTACGTGCCAGCACCGGCAGCGTCACACTGAAGGGGATCGTTACGCCAGGGACGCGCCGGCTGTTCCGCAGTGGCTGAGTCCGCAGCGTAGGCGACTCATTTAAGAAGATGGCGTAATCCGGCGTGTAGGTCAGCGGCGACGGCCCGACTACGCCAGTGGTCAGGTCGCCCAGCGGCAGCAGTTCCGGCTGGAAATCCCATTCCAGCACCTCCCCGAATACCCAGCCCAGGCTGTTCACGCGGCCTGGACGGCGCATCTCGAACCACGTTCCATCCAGGTTGCGGCTGATGGCTTCCAGCCGTTCGTTCTTGAACAGTGAGGCGGTGGCTTCGGCGTCCCGGATGGGCAGCACGCGGGCGAAGGCGCTGTCTACGCCCACCGTAGCGATAAAGTCACTGGCCGCAGAACCTACCGTCAGGCCGGATACCGCCACCAGCGCGAACAGCACACATATCAGGAATCGTCTCATGACGACACCCTCCAATTCAGCAAATTCCAGAAAGGATTACCCGGCTGCGGGTCGAAGCCCTGGATGCCGCGCGCCACGAACATCTCGTGACGGACGTACAGGCCGAACATCGGCAGGTCGTCGGCCAGCAGCGTTTGCGCCTCCCGGTAGAGCGCGGCGCGGGAGTTGATGTCACAGTCCGGTACCGTTCGCGCCTGTTCCAGCAGGTTTTCCAGCGCCGGATTATAGTACGAGCCGATGTTACCCATCGCGCCGACAACATCCGCTGCCCGGGTAAAGAGCGCCGTCTGATCGGGGTCAAGCGTATACGGCGAATCATAGGCATAGCCGCCCAGGTACAGGTCAAACCGCTGGTTAGTCGGGTTGCTATCCGCGTAAGTGATGCCTACGCCGATGCGTCCGAGCTGGAGGGCGATCATCTCCGCCACGCGCCCGCGTGAATTGCTGGATTCAACACTGAAACGGAGCAGGAGGCTCGTTCCCACTTCGGCAGTCGTGCAGCGGAAGCAGTTGCGGATACCGTCACCATCCGTATCCACCCACCCGGCTTCATCCAGCAGGCGAGCCGCCGCACCAGGGTCATAGGCTGCCGGTTCAAGCACCGGGTTATAGCCCCACGAATTCGACGGGAGCGTCCCGGCCAGCGGGGTAGCGTCGCCCTGGTAGACGACCTCAATGATCGCGTTCACGTCTATGCCAAGCTGGACGGCCTGGCGCAGCCGTTGGTCGCTGAAAAAGGGGTTGTGTCCCTGATCGAGCAATTCGCCCTTTGTGGTGTAGGCGCTGCGTGGGATGGTCGGGTCTGCGAAGTTGAACGTCAGGGTGTCCCATGACCAGCCGGGCGCGTCGTAAACCTGTAAATCATTGTGCGTCCGCAGGTCAGCGCGGCGGTCAAAGTCGGGATTGACGAGCAGGTTTGTCGTACCGCTGAGAAACTGTTCTTCAAGGGACATCCCTGAAGTTGTTCCCACCAACAGGATAGCCAGATCGCCGTTCGTTAAGCGTCCTGCTTCGCCGCCCCGCTCTGCCGGCGCTGGCCGCAGCCCGGCAGGAAGATACATATCATCCCCCAGTGAATGTTCAGACAGATGCGCCTCGTCGTAGGCTTTCGCCCATTCCTCAACAGAGATCACACCGGGGCGTTCGACACTCAGGGCCTGGGCAAAGGCTATGAAACCGGGGACAACCACATGAACCGGAATAACATACGGGTTGGCGCGGGCGGTATTGCTGCAGTCTGGTGCAACATAACGCACTGTCAGCGTGGATTCGTCTATAACTGCGACGCCCGTCACCGAATCCCTGGGCAGATAAACGTTCTCAGCAGAGACATTGCCACGACCGGCCAGCAGGCCGAACAGCACATCATAGGCGCTCACGGGTGTGCCGTCGCTCCACAGCAGGTCATCACGCAGATGTATCATCTGCTCCTGCTCGGCGGTTGGTTGTGCGTCCATTACCAGCGCCAGGTTATCCGGGGCTGCGCCTTCCAAAACGCCGGTTGCCGGGTGCAGGCGATACAGGCGCGGAAAGATATAATCTTCTATCGGGTAGTTGTAGCTGTTGCTGTTTATCACAACCAGGCCGCGCCCTTCCTGGGAAGCCGCCGGGGCAACCCCCAGCAGGACGATCAGCGCCGCACACACCACCAGGATGAAGACTCGCATCATGTTCGCTCCTTCATCTACTGGCCCGCCCGCAGCAGCGCGATCCACACATCCACACTGCCGCTTCGGATACTGTTATCCACCGCCGCCAGCACCTCGCCCGGCGTCCCGGCAGGGAGTGAGGCTTTCTGGTCACCGCTGGCATCCAGGAAACGCTGGTAATCCTGGAGCGCGTAGGCCGAATAGATGGCGGCCCGTGCCGCATACGGGGCGGGGTCATCCGGGGCAAGGTTAATCGCCTGGTCGAGATCGGCCAGCGCCAGGTCAAAGTTGCCCTCAATCGCGTGAACCATCGCCCGGTTTTGCAGGCCGAGCGTGTTCTGCGGGTCGAGGCTCACCACCAGCGTGAAATCCCCAATCGCCAGGGCATAATTGCCCGCCCGCGTGTAGAAAATCCCGCGATTGATGTAGCCTTCCAGCAGTGTTTCATCCAGGTCGAGGGCGCGATTAAAGTCGGCGATTGCCGCGTCCGCGTCGCCTAAGACGGTCTGCGCCAGACCGCGCCGGGCATACGCCGGAGCGTAATCCGGTTGGGCGTCAATGGCGCAGGTATAGGCCGTCAGCGCCAGGGTAGACTGATTCCGCGCCGCGTAAGCATCGCCCACGCCGACATAATAGGTGTAGGCGTCGCCGGTCAGCCCCAGCGGGAGGGGTGGGCAGTCGCCGGTATTCGTTTGGGCCGAAAGGCCGCCCGCGCCCAAAAGCAGCAGGCAGACCATCAGCCAGGGGTATAGCCGTCGCATGGCCGCCCCCTATTCCGTCAAGGCTTCATCGAGCAGCAGCCAGCTGCCGTCATCCAGGCGCAGTTCAAACGTGAAGCGTGATTCCAGTGCGCCGGATGCCGCCGAGATACGCTCGTCGGGGAAGCGGTTAGCATAGCTTTCCAGTTCGATATAGTCCTGGTATTTATCCAGCGAACGAGCCGAATACACGATGCCCAGCAGCGCATACAGCCGTCCCGCCAGTGGGTCGAACAGGATCGGCCCGGCGTCCGAAGCGCGTTCCGGGTCGCGGTACTGTTCCAGTACACCGCTGATCTGGGTGCTTTGTACCCGCTCTTCCAGCAGCGTGATGGCCGCGTCATAGTCACCCAACAGCGTGTAGATGATGGCACGGTTGTTTACCGCCCGCAGGTAGCCGCTGTCCAGTTCCAAGGCGCTTTCAAAGTCCCTGGCCGCCCGTTCATAGTCAAACTGAAGCGCGAACACCACGCCGCGATTGTTCACCGCCGCCACCGAGTCCGGTTGGCGCTGGATAGCCTGGTTATAATCCTGCTGGGCGCGGGCGAAATCGCGCAGGCGGGTGTATGTCAGGCCGCGGGCCATGTATGCCGGGAAGTAAGCTGGGTCTATCACACGGATAATGCAGGTGAAACTGCGTTCGGCGCTGCTGAGTTGATTGGTGTTCAGGTAGGCGATGCCCTCGCCCATATAGTAACCAGCGCGGATGTCCGCCGACTGCCCTTCAAATGCCGGGCAGACCGGGGGCGGCGGCAGTGGGATGGGGGTGGGGGTGGCATCCTGGGCGCTGAGGGCGCCGACACCGATCAACAGGCTAATCACCAGGATAAAGAGCGATTTTTTCACCACGACACAATCTCCTTTAGGATAACGGCCAGCGAACTGGACATAACTGTTACGATCTTGCCTTGAACCATTTGCTTCTAGTATTCGCGGACATGGTATTCCCTGTCCCCGCTTTTTGCTCGGTATTTCTGGGTACGATATATGGTGTTTCTACCTGTTTTTCCCAGACCTCGTCTAGCTCACCGGATTGCGTATCCGCAGCGGCTCGATCAATGACCCGGCAAAAATCATGTTGCGCTCAACTTCGGCCAGGCTTGCTAACTGCGCATCCACATACGTGGTTGTCAGCACGAAGCCGGGGGCGCAGGCGTCCTCAAAGGCGCTGATCGCCGCGTTAATGCCGTCAATCGCATCGTTCAGCGCGATCACTGCACCCTCAAAAGTCGGTTCTTTCACCACGTCCGTCGCCACCAGCGAACGCGCCACACGCGGCGGCACGGGCGCACACGCCACCTGATTGCCCCCGGCGATACGCCGCCACACATCCCGAATCTGGTTGTAACTGGTGAGCGCCAGCGCGTAATTCTCCTGCATCGTCAGGAATAAACGGCCATAAGAGAACAGGTAGGATAAATCGAGCAGGCGGAATAAATTCCCCTCAATAATGCGCAGGTTCTGGGTGCCGATCCACACCAACCGCCCCTGGTAACGCGCCTGTACCCGCAAATAACCACGTTCCCCCACCCGCCCGGTAAGTTCGACCACCGTCTCCGGTGGGATGATCCCCTGCTCAAGACCGGGGGCCATCGTCGTGAAGCTGGCGTAATACGGTGTTTCCCGAACGGTTTCCGCCAGTGCCGCCGCCCGCCGGATGAACCGCTGCGCGTTGATGCCGTCTACCGGCAGTTCAACCACGTTACCCGACCACACCAGCAAAACGGACGCAATCCAGCCCAACTGCCCCTCGTATTCAACCTGTATCCACTGGGTATCAGACGTGCGGCCATAGGCGGGCAGCGTGGCTACCGGCGGCACGACCGCCAGTCGCGCAAAGGCGCGCCCTGGCCCGGTACGCAGGGAGCTAAAATCCTGGGTCGTCACGTAGACCGGAGTCGGGCCGAAGATCGGGCCAGACGGCGTGGGTTCGGGGGTGTCCTGGGCGGCTGCCCCGCCCGTCACGATCAACAGCAGGCAGCACAGCATAAACAATCGTCTCATCGTGAACCTCCGTCATCCGTCCACAGCAGCAGCCCGGTCACTTCGGTACTGATGATTGTCACCGCCCCCGTCTGCGTATCCAGAATGAGCGTGCGTGGATTGCGGAACTGGTACTGCTGTTCCAGGGTAATTGGTGTGACCGGTGTGGCTGCCAGTGCGAAGGCAGACAGAGGGGTGGGCTGCCCAGAAGGCGACTGAGTAAGGATCATAGCCTCTGCCGTTACCGTTTGCCACGAGGACGGCGTCGGCGCAGTCGCGGTAGGAGTTGGCCCTGAAGGTGGCATGTTGGCGCTGGAGGTTGCCGTGATAGGCGGCGCTGAGAGCGGCGCGTTGGTGGAGAAAGCAGCTTCCTGCGTGATAATTCCGACTTCGGGCGTCGGCATCGGGAAGATATCGCCCTGTGGCGGTAGGTTCAGCGTGAAGGCCAGGTAGCGACCATCCGGCGACCAGATGAAATCCGAGCCGCTGCTGCTGCTCACACCGCTTTCAGGGATACAGTAGCGACGAAAACTGCCCGTTTCGCTGTCCCAGATACGAATCTTGAACGGCAGTTCACGGGCGGCCAGACGCCCTATATACTCGTCCCCCGGTGTGGTATACCAACTGACGCGGTAACGACCATCCCGCGACCAGATGCCGGAAGGAAGCTGGCCGATCACCCGGTGTTCCCCGGTTTCGCTGTCGAAAGCGGCATAACCCACATCCCCCGCCACCCAGTAATACAGATAGCGTCCGGTAGGACTCCAGGATGCTGTGAGCGTCCCTGAGTCCATTCGGGCAAAGTAGTCGTAGGTATGCGTCCGCAAGTCGTAGATGTAGTACTTCGCACCAAAGGGCGGATAGGGCGTCGAAACCAGCACAAACGACCCATCACCAGGTTGGCGGGCGACGATGCTGGTCGGTAGGCCTTCCACAGCTATTGCGAGGGGCACGGGCACATACGGCTCGCTGCGTTCCCCGGTTGTCACGTCGAAAATTCGCGTAAGCGTGATCTGCCCGCTGTAGTAGCGCAGAGCGTCCTCACCCTGTTCGGCGCGGATTTTTTCCGCTACATCCTCAGTCAGATAGCCGGGATAGCTGTATTCAAGCTGCGTGTTGTTCACCCAGCGCAGCGACTGCGGGAAGTAATTCACTTCCTCCGGGCGGAAGAGCGTCGTAGCCTGCGAACCATCCGGGCGCGAGACGATGACCGACTCGGCAATCCACACAATCCAGTTTAGATCAGGGCTAAAGGTGCAGTTTTCGCCCAATCCGCAGTAGGGCAGGCTGTCGTTAGCGACGAAAGCGCCAGTTTCCGGTTCCAGCACCCACACGCTGTAAAATCCATCGGCGGGCGGCGCGGCGAACAGACGTCCGGGGGCGGCGAATCCTGGGGGCGGCGCATCCAGTGTGTAAAGAGTTTGCACCGGGCAGATGTCTGTTGTCTGGCCGAATGCCTCTGAATCGGGTGTGGCCTGGGGCAGCGGGGGCGGCGTCGGCGTTACTGTCGGCGTCAGCGTCGGGCGCACCTCGCCAATGAAGTCGAACGGTTGCGTCGCCGTTGGGGGCAGCCCGATACTGCGCGGGGCTTGTGCCTGGCGTGTGGCTTCGGCAGCCTGCTCCTCGCGCAGCAGGTCGTCGTACCTCTGCGTGAGCTGGTAGATGGTCACGAAGCCGTAGCGGTCTGCGACGGCATAGCGCGTCCCGTCCTGGCTCAGAACCGGGTTGGTTGGCGGCTCATTGAACTGGTCCAGGTAGAAGTTATGGAGGAAATTCACGTCCCGCTGTGCCGGGCGCACCAGTTCGGGCCGGTACGTTCCGGCGAAGCGATTCCCGGTCAGCACGTCGATTGTATAGTACAGCGTGTCGCCAGTTTCGCTGTAGTTGGTCGTCTGCGGCGCACCACTGGCGGCGGTTGCGGTGGGGGGGATATTCATGTTCGGGTCGCTGGTGGGCGTGGCGGCCACCCGGAAGGGTGAGTTAATCAGCCCTTCGCAGATCATCGTCTCAAGTTGTGTAATCTGCGCTTCGTCCAGGTCGGCGATGATCTCACGCCACAGCGCAGCGAAATCTACGGCCTGGTTCGCAAAGCGATTTGTCAGACAGATTGGCACGCCGGGGATGATATACGGAACCGGGGTACGCAGACTGCGGTAGTAGAAGCCGGGCGTGGGTGTCAGCGCCGGGATAAATCCATCAGCTTCTTCCGGCAGCGCCCCACACATGCGCTCGGTGAGTGTCCCTAACTGGTAATTGCTCAGTTGCAGTGTCAGCCCTTCCCATACCGGTAGCCAGCCCTCGTATTCTCCGGGGAAGGCATTCACCAGGCAGGTTGGCAGGCCGGAAGCATCGTACTCCAGCCCATAGCGCCTATCCGGCAGCCAGTAATGGTTTGACCCGGCCACGTAGATGCGCTCATCATCCACCCACCCGGCGTCATAGAAATCGGGCGGCAGGTCTGCCCCCGCGATGTACAGGATTTGCCCCAGGTCGAAGTCGTAAACTGCCAGTTCGGTGTAGCTGTTCTCGTCTGCCGGGATGGTGGGCTGGTAGAAGGCGATTACCCGACTCCAACCAGGGCTGGGGATGATCTGAACCGCCGACCCAGCACTGGTCGCCGGGATTTCGAGCTGGCGGCGTTCACCGCCCAGCACATCCACGCTTTCGATCACGATGTTCGCGCGGAAACTCTGCGTCAGGTAGTGCGTACCGTCGGTGGAACGGGCGATAACATCCCCATTCAACTCGATGGACGCCTGCTGCAGAAGCTGCCCGGTTGCTACATCCCACACCCGGAGTTCCTGCCCCCGGAAGGTGTACAGCCGCTGACCGTCCGCACTAAAACGAAACTCATCAAACGGGACGGTGTACTGATCTTCAAAGGCGAGCTGCTGGCCGCTGCGGGCATCAAACCGCTGGAAATCCGTCACTATTACGTTTCCATCGGCACGGTAGGCCAGGGGGCGCGAACCGTTGGTATCAATCTCAACCGGGTAAAGGGTGCGTTCCAATCCACAGCTTTCCAGGTCATAGATTTCGATGGGTTGCAGACCGGATGCCCGACGCACCATCAGCCGTGTGCCGTCCGGGCTGAGGCGCATCTGCTGCGTATCCTGCGGGTAAACCAGTTCGAGCGAACCGCGCCCCTGTGACTCGACGAAGTTGTACATAAGCAGCGCAGGCTGGTTAGCGCCGGTTGAAAGCGGCTCGAGCACGTCAATCAGCATGAACGTCCCCGGCTCGTGGTTTTGGTAGCGCAGGTATTCGTCCCCATAGAGCAGGCGCAGCAACGGCGTCTCCCGCAGACTGTTGAGGGCGCATAACACGCGGGCACTTTCGCCCAGGCGCAGGTTCTGCATAGTTTCCAGGTTGCGGTAGTTCAGGTCGCGCCCCAATGATATGTCGAATATCGCGCCGGTTTGGGCGTCCACCTGGACAATCTGGTTGTTCATGCGGGGGTCTACATACATCAGGTCACTGTTGGCGCTGTGCCAGACGTAAATAGGGTCCTGCTCGGCGCGACTGGCAGGGATTTCAGCGATCACATCAAAAGACCGCCCCCGCCCGTCAATGACCTGTAAACGGTTGGGTTGTCCGGCCACCAAAAAGAGGTCGCCACCGAGTACCAGTCCGTTTCGGTAGTTAAAGAAGGCGAACGCTTCCGCACCCCCGCGCAGTCGTCCCGGCGCTTCATCGCGGGCGGCGGGCAAGTCCCATATCCAGGGGATGATGTCGGTGTCGTTTTCACTGCGGCGAGTGGCCTGTGGCGCGGGGACAACCGTATCCAGCAGCAGCCAGGTGTCATCCGGGGAGAACAGCAGCGGCCCTTGTACGAGGTTCGCGCCGTCCGGCTCGAATGTCAGCCGCAGTTGTCCGGTTTGCGTATCCCAGAGTTCCACACGGCGGTCAATCGCCAGCGCCAGGTAACGTCCGTCATGGCTGAAGGTATAGGCGTTATACGCGCCCCGTTCATAGAGGACATGCTGGGTGGTGTAGCTCGCGGCGTCCGCCAACAGCAGTCGTCCTGCTAAATCCACCAGCGCCAGCCGGTCAAAGGCCGGGTCGTAGCGAATACCCTGCGGGCGGCGCTCCCCGATCTGCTGGAGCGGCGTGAACAGCGGCTGCTGCCCTCCTTGCGCCCAGACAACACCGATGGCGGACAACACCATCACAATCACAAGCAGCCACTTACGCGCCATACGGTTTCTCCAGGACATGCGAATCGCCTACTCATACTATAAATCGCTTATAGCAAATTCACCAACTTGCGGCTACCCACCGCCCAACCAACGCTTAGACTACGAGGGAGAAGATGGTGCTATCGTAGCGGTAACAGATAATGACATTATAATAAAAACATAACCACGAGGCATTTAAGAACTGATGAAGACTCTCCTGCTATTGTTGATCGTGCTGTTAGGGGCACTGCCCGCTCAGGCGCAGTCGGCGTGCCCGGCAGGCGTGCTGCTGGATTTCGCCCGCGCCGCTTCCACCTGCTACGGTTTGGAAGGCGAGCAGGCCTGTATTGGCGGAGCGGGTGTTGTGGCGGTGGGGTTTGGCGGGCAGCCGGTGACCGGGTTCAGCCAGATTGGGGATCGTGTGAATATCGGCGCGCTGCAAAGCCTCTCACTTGCGAGTGCAGATGACAGCCTGCCAGTGGTATCGCTCAATGTGCAGGCGAACCTGACCGATGCCGAACGGCGACAGGTCGCGCTGCTGCTCATCGGCACGGCGACGCTGGAAAACGAAATCCCACCGCTGGTCGAGCGCGTCGCTTTTGTCAGCGGGACGGCCAACTTACGCGCCACACCGCAGGAAAATGGTGACATCCTGGGGCGGGCTGGGATTAATGAAAGCGTTGTCGTCAACGGGCGCACGCAGGATGGGCGCTGGTTGCGGGCGCGACTGCGCGACACTAACGCGATTGCCTGGGTCGCTGCCGAGGTTGTGACCGGCGATAACCTGAGTACGCTGCCCATCGTCCAACCGAATGCGCCGGTTTACCGCCCATTCGAGATGCTGCGCCTGACAACCGGGGGCGGTTCGTACTGCGATGGGGCGCTGACGGACGGCCTGCTGCTGCAAACGCCCAGCGCGGACACAGCCGTGATCCTGACTCTCAATGGCGCCCACGTTGAATTGGCGGGGACATTCTTCATGACAGCTGATGATAGCGCACTCACGATCTATGCCCTGGTGGGACAGGCAGTGGTCAACGAGGTGTTCATCCCGGCGGGGGCGCAGGGTGTCGTCAGCGGGGATTCCGTAACAGTGGAAGGGAATCCCCCGGATTTCCTGCCTGGGCTGCCGCTGGCGAACCTGCCGGCATTTATTCGCGTGGCTGCGCCGCTGACCGAGGAAGCCATCACCCGGGCGCAGGCCGATTATGCCGCTGCGCTGGCGGCCCAGGCGGTACAGCACCAGCCGACGGTTGAGGCGGTGGATACAAGCTGCCGCCGTATCGTTCGTCGTGATGTCTCGCTGTATGCCGGGCCGGGCAGCTTCTACGAGGCGATCAACGAAATCCAGGCCGGCAGCACGGTTGACCCCATCTTCCAGACCACTGACCCACAAGGTAGCGCATGGTATCAACTGCGGGGCAGCAACTGGATTCGCGCCGCGCAGGTTATCGAGCAGGGCGAATGTCCGGCGATTCCGGTGACGACCAACATCACCGCCCCACGTACCAACCAGCTTTCACTGGAAACCTGCCAGACGACGAACGGGCCGCTGCGGGCCGGGCAGCGCGTCACCATCCAGTTCACGCCGCCTCCATGGGATAACTACCCGGATGCCCGCGATGCCGCCCGGATTGACCCTGGTCGCATCACGATCGGGTCACAGCGTTATGCCGCCAGGGCGACCCAGGCCATATTGATCGCCGGGACGATTGGCGAGGATGATGAACGCTGGCAGCGTCAATTCTATGTGATTTGGGATGCCGTCCCCGGCACGTACCGCATTGAGGGGGATAGAGTGAGCTACAATCCCATCTGCACCATCACCGTGCCGGTGGGGGGATGATAGGGTGGCGAGTCCGGCGTAGCCCGGCGGAAGAACTGGACACTCAATAGTAGCCCTCGTTTGGGGGCAGGACACTATGTAATCACCCGCGAACTTGTCCAAGAGAGGGCGGGGGTTTATATTTTGAGAACTTATCCCGGTTTTAAGATATTTGCAAAGGGTCTTGGCCGAAAAGTTGATAGAAGCCAGAGCGACCCGGACGCCGCGCGGGACTGCTTACTACGATTGTGCGCAGCAACCGGAGAAAAGTCCATTCGAACGAGCGTACGACTAGCTCGCACTAGTCAACTGCCGCCAGAACTCGTTAGTGTTACTCGGAATACCCGTCCCAATCACAAGCTATTGGAAGGAATGCCAAATAGTTGATTAGTTACTAGAAGGAATGCCCCATATCCTAATATCAGAGCCAACTGTCAGTAGATAACGACCATCCGCACTGAATAAGGGAGGCACGAAAGTCCCACTTTCAATGTCAACGGACGCTATTATCGGTACATCTGGTGAGTTTACACTCCAGAACTGCACTTTTGTGCCTGTACCACTTGCTATAGCCAAAAGACTTCCATCAGCATTGAATCCAGCCATACCTCCACTAGTTGGTATGCCAGCTTCCCCTAATAACTCCCCGCTTTCCATATTCCACACCCAGACCGTACTCTGTAGCCCGTCATCCTCTCCAGCAGTAGCCACAAGGTTGTTTGTTTTATAGAAAAACATACGAAGGTGTGAACCTTCACCGCTCATTCTCGTAAATTCTGACCCGTTTGCTGTACTCCAAAATTCGATGATGCTTCTATTCTCTGAGATATCTCGCCCAAATCGCCAATCACGCCAATTTGCCCAGATGGATTGTCCATCTGGGCTGAAACCAAAACCCCTCAGTTCGGTATTCTCCGGTTTGTGGAATTGATAAGCAACTGCGCCAGTAGCTATATTCCAAACCAAGAAACCTTCTTCACTAACTGTTAGCAATAGAGACCCATCAGGGCTTAAGCTCGGACGTGGAAGCGATGTCGCTTGCTCCACTCTTAATTGTTCATTTCCAGTAGTTATTTCCCTAATTGTGATCATGTTGTTTTTGTTCAGCGTTGCTAGAAATTTTATGTCGGCATCAACATCGCCCCATATTTCACCTGAATCCTGAGCGTACTCGCCTATTAACTCTCCCGTATCCACATTCCAGAACCCATAATTCCCATAAAAGTTTGACAACATGAGACGGGAACCATCGCGGCTGAATTTGACCTGTGAAGCTTCGAAATTCACACCACTCAAGGTGCTATAAGGTTCAAGCGAAGGGAAATTTAGTAATTGAATAACACCATTATTTATCACTAAAGCGAGTAAACTGGAATCGGGGCTAAAAGACGCGGCAACCAAACCATTATCTGGCCTTTGCCAACTCGCTAGGAGTTCAAGCCTGTCAATATTCTCATAAACAATTCGTTCCGAAGGTGTAATATACTGATTTTGAGCATGTGCCGTCATTAGCATAGCCAGAATTGCAACAGCAAGCACGAAATATTTTCTCATTCCGAGACCTTAGAGACTATATGATAAGATAATTAGCTAAGAGCACAATCAACCAAATCTGACAGTTTTCTTGCTTGGCAACATCCAGATTCAGTATAATTATCAACTTTCCGAATGGCTTCTAAAATTGTGATCGTTGTCACTTTATGATCTGGTTCGCCGTGTACGCTCATAACAGGGTGACTCATGGCCGTGATTGTCTCAATGATTTATTATGTCCTGTTAATATGCCGCAAGGTTAGCCGGTTAAACTACCGAATAATCTAAAAAGTGCCGTGCAAAAAGATTAAGCCTTTTCGATCGCATTGATAGTATATAATAATGGGGAATAATCTTTCCTTTTTTCGCGCCTGAAGTGCTAGTTCAGTTCCTTTGTGTTCAATGGTCACGTGATGATACCTGATAACCGCGATACAACGTTATCCCCTCAAGCCATCATGGAGAACTTTTACCATGCCTACCGGGCGGTAAACAAGCTAGAGCCGCGTATCACACACATGTTTGCCGAATGGTACCAGGTCAACGGGGAAACCGTACATCGCCTGACACTGCTCAACGAGATTTCGCGGCTGCGTGGCATCGCCAACCAGCAGCGGCTCGCCTCGGCTGCTGATAAGAGCCTTATCCAACGATTGATTACCAAACTGCGCGGTATTTAGCCCCGCATCGCCCGACAGCAGGGTGAATTCAGGCCACAAACTTACGCAACCAATCCCACGTTTCTGGTTTATACTGGTAAACAATGCGGTAGAAACCCGAACCGCTCGAATTTCCCTAACTACCTAACCTATGGATTTACTTTATTTGAGGGAGCAATACCTATGGCAATGCGTTCAGAACTGGTCTTAGCCAAAGAACTGATTGACGAGAAAGACTATGATAAGGCCCGTAACCTGCTGGAGCGGCTGCACGATGACCCCACCGCCCAAAAGTGGCTGGAGAAGCTGGACGAAATCGCGCCCCGTCACTCTATCGAGTCCAGCGGAAATGGCAGTGGGACGGATGAGGATGTGCAGCCCTGGCAGTATATCGGGTTGGAGTCGAAGAAATCCTATGGCATCCAATACCGTGTCAATGGTGAGCCTCGCCCCGATTGGAAAGACCAGCCCGTGTATTATGCGCTGAACGAACTCGGCAAAGATGGCTGGGAACTGATCTCGTCAGAAACCAGCAATGAGATTACCCTGTATATCCTGAAACGCGCTGGCGCGGCGCTCAACAACCAGAAAGTCGCTGTCTGGGATCAATAGAGGCATGAGCGTAAAATTTGATTGGTGGGGGCGCTGTCAGGCAGCACTCACAGGCGCTCCCCAACCTGCCTGACCACTGGTGTTTACCAACTATCCGCCCCCGGCTATCTCCATATTCCCCACGAGGCGACTGATGTCACCACGCCGTTCGATTGTCCTGTTAAGCCTGATCCTGCTGCTGGCCTTCGGGCTGCGACTCGTCAATCTGGGTGGGCGCAGCCTGTGGTATGACGAATCCTTCGCCGTACTGTTCGCTGAAAAAGGGCTGGACTCGATGCTCTATGGCACGCTGACCCCGGTGGCAGGCGGCGCGGCGGATATTCACCCCCTGTTGTACTACACCACCCTGAATATGTGGATGAACCTGTTCGGGCAAGAACCGTTCACGGTGCGCCTGTGGAGCGTTTTGCTGGGCGTGGCGACGGTGACGCTGCTGTATCTCGTAGGGCGCGACCTGTTCGGGGAGAACACCGGGCTGGCGGCGGCGTTGATTACGGCGATTGCGCCTTTTCACGTGCAGTATTCACAGGAAACGCGCATGTACGCTTTGGTGGGGCTGCTGCTGCTGGCGGCGACATGGTGTTTCGTGCGCGGGATGCGACCCTCACCCCTAACCCCTCTCCCTCAGGGCGAGGGGAACGGGCCACCCCTACAGGAAAACAAATCAACTGTCGGAGATTATGGCTGGTGGCTGGCCTTCGGCGTGCTGGCGGGGCTTGCGATGTACACCCAACAGTTGGCTGTTTTCTACCTTGCGGCGCTGGCGGTTGTGCCTTTATGGCGGCGGGACGGGGCGCTGCTGCGGCGGGTCGCCCTGGGAACAGGTGTGTCGCTGCTGGTCTATCTGCCCTGGCTGGTGAATCTGCCGGGACAGTTCGCCAAAGTGCGCTCATACTACTGGCTGTCACCGCCCTCCCCGGCGCGTCCCCTGCTGACAATGCGTTCATTCCTGGTGGTCAACCTGGATATACCCGCCTCTGGCTCGATGATTGCGTTCCTGGGGGCGTTGTTTATCGCCCTGTTCCTGGCGGTGCAGGTCGTGTTCTATCTGCGGCGGCGCAAACGCGATGATCGGGGGGCGCTGCTGCTGGTATTGTGGCTGGCTGCTACCCCGGCGATATTCATGTGGCTGGTTTCCCAGGTGCAGCCGGTCTACCTGGAACGGGCACTGCTGCCCTCGGCGCTCATGCTGTACCTGGTGTTGGCGTGGCTGTTCACGCGAGGTGGCCTGCCGCGTCCGATCAGCGTGGTAATCGCCGGTGTCGGCCTGCTGCTGGCCGTCATTGGTCTTTATTACCAGTACACCTGGGATACCTTTCCCAACTCGCCCTTTCCGACAGCGGTAGACTATATCCGCGATCACTGGCAGGCAGGCGATGTGGTGATCCACCAGAACAAGCTGACAGCCCTGCCAATGATTTACTACGGACGTGACCTGCAACAGCGTTTCCTGGCGGATAAACCAGGGAGCAGCGAGGACACGCTGGCGCTGCCCACACAGGAGTCGCTGGGGCTGCTGGCAGACGCAGCGATAGCGGACGCGGCGGGCGATGCGCGTCGGGTGTGGTGGGTGAGCTTCGACTTCGCCGGGGCGCAGTATGCCCGTGCCGGACGCCCGGAGTACCAGAACGCGGCAGACTGGCTGGCGGCACAATATACCGGAGGCGAGCCGGTGAGCTGGAATGACCTGGTGGTGGTGCTGGAAACAAGGCGGTAGAGTCGTGCTGGGCTGACGGCTGATAACTGAAAACGAACCACTGATGACTCCAATGGGGGATGAATGACACGTCAGGCACAAATCGGGCTGCTGCTGGTCGTGGTGGTGGCGCTGTTCGCCATCGTGACGGTGTTGACACATAACGTGTTCACCGCGCCGTATCCGGGAATGAATGATTTTATGTCCCGCTGGGAAGGGGCGCGTTCCTACTGGCAGGATGGTCTGAATCCCTATGGTGATGAGGCCAGCCTGAGTATTCAGGAACGCATCTACGGGCGTCCGGTGGTGGAAGGCGAAGACCCCGGTTATTTCGCCTATCCGTTTTACACCGTATTCCCGCTGTGGCCGCTGGTGCAGGCCGATTATGCCTGGGGGTCGGCGGTCTGGATGACGCTGCTGCAGGGCTGCCTGATCGCGGCCTTCTTCCTGCTGCTCAATCTCTTCGGGTGGAAGCCTGCCCCCTGGCTGCTGGGGCTGTTGGTACTGTGGACGCTGGCCTTTTACTACGCGGCACGGGGGCTGATCCTGGGACAGCCGGGAATCCCGGTATATTTCCTGGAAATCCTGACGCTGTGGGCGCTGTTCCGGCGGCGGGATGGGCTGGCGGGGGTTGCGCTGGCGTTTTCCACCATCAAGCCACAGATGGGCTACCTCATCGTACCGTTCCTGCTGCTGTGGGGGCTGCGCGAACGGCGCTGGCGTTTCGTGGGTGTCTTCGCCGGGGTGCTGACGGCACTGATGGCGGCCTCGTTCCTGCTGCAACCGTCATGGCTAGGTGATTGGTTGGCTCAGCTTGGCGGCTATTCATCCTACACCGCGCTTGGTTCGCCAGTCTGGATTATCATGGAGTACTACCTGGGACTGGGGAGCGCGGGCGAGTGGGCAGCGAATCTGCTACTCTACGGGGCGCTGCTGTGGGTCTGGTACGACGTGCTGTGGGGGCGGAAGCATGAGCGTTTCCTGTGGGCGGCGGCGCTGACCCTGACCATCACGCACCTTGTTGCGCCACGCACGGCCACGCCGCATTACATCGTGTTTACCTTGCCGCTGGTGTTCTACTTCCAGCAAATCACCCGGAATAACCGGCGAGGCGGGAGTTTGTGGGTGGCGCTGATTCTGCTGGCGCTGCTGGTCATCCCCTGGATGCACTTCCTGCTGACAGTGGACGGTGAATTCGAACATCCTGCCGTGTACCTGCCGTTGCCATTCCTGATACTGGCGCTGTTGTGGTTCACGCGGCGGTTGTGGTGGCGGGAATCCCCCAGAATCGCGGTGGAATCATGAGGCGATTTCCCCTTTCGGTCTGGGTTTTCGCGCTGGCACTGGCGGTGTTCACTAGCCTGCCGTATTTGGCCGGAGAAGCCAGCACGCCCCCCGGTTGGACATACAGTGGGGCCGCACCAGTTCCAGTAGGGGCGCAGGTGGACTTTAACAGCCATCTTGCCAAAATGTGGCAGGGCTACCGGGGCGCGTGGGATTATCACCTGCTGTTCACCCACGAAGCGCACCCCGGTCTGCCGCTGGTGCAGGGGTTTTACGTGGCGCTGGGGGCACTGGCGCGACTGATTCCCTTCAGCCTGCCCGCAGTCTACCACATCGCCCGTTTTGCGCTGACGGTGGGTATGGCGCTGGCGGTGTGGGCCTTCACCGGGCGCTTTTTCGAGCGACCACGAGAGCGCTGGCTGGGGCTGTTGTTTGGCACAGTCGTTACCGGGGTGAGTTGGGCGCTGCTGGCGCTTGACCCGGCGGGGGCGGCGCAGGTTTCGCCCATTGAGTTCTGGCTGATTGATGCCTATAACCCGCTTGGTGCGCTGTACATGCCACACTTCGCGGCGGCGGTCATTTTGCAGATTGTCGCGTTCCTCGCGTTCGAGGCGTGGGTGGATGACAGCAAGCGACCACATCGGGTCGCCCCTACGCCTTCTCTCGCAACGGATGTAGGGGCGCACGGCGGTGCGCCTGTATCAGAAAACCAATCTGTTGTAGGGGAGGGTCTGAGACCCTCCTCTACGCCTCCTATCTCAACGGATGTAGGGGCGCAATATATCGCGCTCGCACCGGGCAATAAACCCCGTTCAGGTGGCGTAAACGTAAACCTCATCATTCTCACCCTGGCGCTGGCGGCGGAGAGCCTGATTCAGCCGTATGTGATTCTGCTGGTCGTGCCGCTGCTCGGCATCCTGGCGGCGTACCATGTCTTCAACACACATAAACTCACGCTGCGGCGGGCGCTGTGGCTGGTGATTCCGCTGGGGGTTCACGCTGCGCTGGTCGGCTACCAGTACCTTGTCCTGAGTGGCGACCCGGTGTGGGCGGCCTTCACCGGGCAGAATGTCACGCTTTCCCCTTCGGTGACGTACTACCTGCTCGGCTACCTGCCGTTTATCATCCCGGCGGCGGCGGGACTGCGGCGGTTCATGATGAGCGAGTCTGATGATCGCTGGTGGCTGCCGCTGTTATGGGTCGGGCTGGTGGCCGGGCTGCTGTATGCCCCCTTCCCGACGCAGCGCCGCTACCTGCTCGGCGTGCAGACGCCGCTGGCGGTGATCGCCGCTTACGGCTGGTCGCGGGCGGTACTGCCCCGCTTGCATCCCCGCCTGCGACTGGTGACGACGGCGCTGTATTTTGTGATTGCCGGAATCGCATTTATCGGACTGGTGCTGGTGAATGTGGTGAGCCTCTCGGAGCCGTATAACGCCTATCCACCAACGGTCTTTTATGATGCGGACGAAACGGCGGCGTATGACTGGCTGATTGAAAACCGGAACAGTCCCGACGAACTGGTGCTGACCACCGCTGATGAAAACGGGCACGGCAGCGGCGGGCGACTGGTGGCGGCTACCGGGCAGCGCGTCTATCTGGGGCATTGGATTGAGACGGTGGATTACACCGGGAAGATTGCCCAGGTACGGCGCTTCTACGACCCGGCCACACCCGACTTGTGGCGGCGTGACTTCCTGCGGGAAACTGGCACGGTGTACGTGTGGTACGATGGCTATACCCGTGAGATGGGGGATTGGAATCCCTACGAAGCCGGCTATCTGGACCCGGTTCACAGCTCGGTGCTGGTGACGATTTTCCGCGCGCATCTCGATACGGGTGAGTAGGTCATTCTTGATGCCGGAATTGTGGTGATCTATCGGGTACAATAGGAGTGAATAATCAACCTCACCCCTACTCGCTACGCTCGTTTTCCCTTCTCCAAATTGGAGAGGGGAGGGAGAACCGCAGGTTCGGAAGGGGTGAGGTCAGAAAAAACGATTTGACCAACTAGCACAATTGTAAAGTGCCAACCTCACCATGAAAATCATTCTCACACACGATAACGCGGATTTTGACGCAGTGGCGGCGCTGCTGGCGGCCTGGAAACTCGACCCGGACGCCGTCCCCATCCTGCCGGAACGGTTAAACCAGAACGTTGCCGGGTTTATGACGCTCTATGAGGGCGGGCTGCCGTTTACGCTCCAGCATGACTTCAAGCCTAACACCATTACGCATATCACACTGGTGGATACACAGCGCCCGGTGAAAGTGAAGGGGCTTGACCTGGAAGCGCCGATGCACATTATTGACCATCACCCGCTTTCTCGTGAACTGCTCCCTAACCAGACGTTTGTCTACGAGCCGGTGGGTGCGACGACGACAATCCTGGTGGAACAGATCAAGGCGCAGGGTATCCGGCTGAATACACTGGAAGCCACGCTGCTCATCCTGGGCATTTATGAGGATACCGGCTCGCTGCTTTACGGCACGACGACCCCCCGCGACATTCAGGCTGCGGGCTGGCTATTGGAGCAGCAGGCGGCGCTGGATACCGTCCGGCGGTTTCTCTCTCCCGCGCTGAACGACGAGCAGCAAGCACTTTATGAACTGCTGATCGCCACCGCCGAAAACCGCACGATTCAGGGGCATGTGATTACCGTCGGCGTGGCGGCCAGCGAGACATATATCTCACAGATCAGCAGTGTGGCGCACCGCCTGCGGGATACGCTGGAAACAACGGCACTTTTCGTGGTGGTTGATATGCCCGGCGGTATCCAGATGGTATGCCGTTCGAGCAGCGACGGGGTGGATGTGGGCGAAATCGCCCGCGTATTCGGTGGCGGCGGCCATACCCGCGCTGCTGCCGCCGCGATTTACGATAAGAAACTGGATGATGTTGTAGGCCAGCTCTGGGAGGAGCTGTTCCAACGGATTCGCCCGGCGGCCCGCGTTGCTGATCTGATGTCCTATAGCGTCCAGACGATCCAGGCCGGGCGGCGCATCGCGGATGAACTCACCCGGCTTCGGCAGATCGGCCATGAGGGCTATCCGGTGATTGAAGAGGGCAAGGTGGTCGGCTTGCTCACCCGGCGCGATGTAGACCGTGTCCTGGGCTACGGCATGGAGGAAATCACTGTCCGCGAGATTATGAGCGGCGGCGCGGTGACGCTCACCCCGGATGACTCGGTGATAACGCTCGAACAGCGCATGGTAAACAGCGGCTGGGGGCAGATTCCGGTGGTAGATGCCGCCGGGAAACTGCTGGGGATTGTCACCCGTACCGACCTGATTAAACACTGGGCGCAGACACACCCGGCAGCGCCCCAGGCGGAGAACAAAATCCCCAAAGGGCTGATTGCTCAGGTGCAGGGCGCGGCGATTTCAACGCTGGTGAACATTATCCTGGATTACGCCCAGGAAAGCAGCGCCAGCGTATTCATGGTAGGTGGCGCAGTGCGTGACCTGCTGTTGCGGCGGCGCAACCTCGACCTGGATTTTGTGATTGAAGGCAACGCCATCCAACTGGCGGAGTCGCTGCGGGACCTGTTCGGCGGCACGGTCAGCAGCTTCCAGCCGTTTGGCACGGCCAAGTGGAAGCTGGATGAGCAGGTGGCGACCAATATGAAGGTTTCGCCGGATGACCTGCCGCATCATATTGACTTCGCCACCGCCCGTAACGAATTTTACGAACATCCCACCGCGCTGCCGACCATCTACCACAGTTCGATCAAGCTCGATTTACAGCGGCGTGACTTCACCATCAACACGCTGGCCGTGCAACTCAGTCCGCGCCCGGCGATGGGGCGCATTCTCGATTTCTACGGCGGACTCCACGACCTGCAAGGCCGGTTGATTCGCGTATTGCACAGTCTGAGCTTTGTAGACGACCCAACCCGCATTTTACGGGCGGTGCGCTTTGAACACCGGCTGGGCTTCACAGTAGAGCCGCGCACGGCGGAACTCATCGAGACGGCGCTGCCGATGCTGGGGCGTATCACCGGAGAACGGGTACGAAATGAGTTGGCCTTATTGTTCAAGGAAGATACGCCGGAAAATGCCCTGCTGACGTTGCATGAAATCGGGGCGCTCAAGGCTATTCACCCGGCTTTTGTGGTAGATGAAGCGATTGCCGCCCGCTTTGAGCGGGTGCGTACCGCCGAATCACCCTGGCCGCTGGCCGCCGAACGGCATGACCTGTACTGGCACGCCATCGCCTGCGCGATTCCGCTGGAAAAACTGCCCGGACTGTGTAACCGGCTGGTGTTGGGGCAAACCCTCTCGCAGTCGGTGATAGACGCGGCACAGTTGGTGCAGCAGGCCGACTACCTGGCAAACCCGGCGCTGCGCCCCAGCCAGATAGTCGCGTACCTCGTCAGCTTGAGTGAGACAGCGCTGTTCATTGGCTGGTTGTTTATCGAGCCGGAAACTGCCCGTGAGCGCATTCAGCGCTATATGCTGGAATGGCGGAGTCTTCAGCCGGAAACCAGCGGCCACACGCTGCGCGAGATGGGGCTGAAACCCGGCCCATGCTACGCCCGCATCCTCAGTCGCCTGCGTGCCGGGCGACTCGACGGCGAAATCACCACCAGCGAACAGGAACGGCATCTGGTCGCCAGCATGGTGCGCGAGGAAGATATTTGCGAGGAGTAGCCTACCCCCGCGCCCAGGCGACCTCGAACCACTGGTCGAGAAGCTGTTCGGTGTAGCCGATGTCGCGCAGATACCCCCGGCATTCGTCCGCCGTCGCGCCTTGCTGCTTCCAGTGTGGCACGCGCTTGACCATCGTTTCCACCCGTTCGCGCGGGGTGATAATCCAGGTGTGGGGCGGCACTGCGCCGAACGAAATCACCTTCAGGTCAGCAATGGCCTGGGCGTCCTTGTAGTAGGGAGCGATAAAAATCACTTCCCGCGCCCCGTATTCCTCCGAACACAGGATTTTTTGCACAAAGCGGGCGGTTTCGCCCAGGTCAATCAGGTCTTCGATGATGCCGACAGTATGCCCGCGCACATCAATCGAAAGCGGCTGGACAATCTGCGGGTGGTCGAGCGGCTGGCCGGGGCCGTAATAGCACTTGACGCCAAACGTGCCAAACTCCACCGCCGGGAGCGACTCATCGGCGCAGTGGGTGATGTAATCCTGGAGCAGCACGCCCGGCAGCAGCGCACCCATCGTAATCATCACCATTTTGCGCATAGCGTGTTCGGTGTGGACGTGTTCCCGCTGATAGTCGAAGACCCGCGCCGCCAGCCACGAGATCATCATGTGTTCGGCGTAGTCCGGGATATACAGGAATTTCAGCCGGTCATGGGGCAGGGTGACGCCTTCCGGCTGCTTCCAGTAGTCTAAATCACGAAAATCCTTGTCGCTGTTCATGGGGGGAATCCTGGAATATCTCCATTACGGATGGATGATAGCCGACAGGACAGGCTGTGTAAACGGTGATTTATCGGCGGCGCGGGCTGTGTTACTCATCCTTGGCAAACAGCCGCGCAAAACCCGGATACGCCCGCAGTGGGATGAGTTCAAAGCGGATCAGCCCGGCGGCGACGAATGGCAGCGTCCCCAGGTGCGCCCCCGCCTCATCCACCGAGTCACATTCGAGTATCAGTACGGCCTCGGTTTTATCGGTGCGGAAATACAGTTCACGGATAACCCCCTGCTGGTACAGTTCCCAGGCGCGGCGGGCTTCGGCCTGCCCCAGGCGCTCGAAGGCAGCGGCCTCCGCCCCCGGCTGCTCGTGTTCCAGCGCGATAATTTTCATGGAAAGTATCCTTAGTCCATCATACCTGGATGGCGGGCAAGCAAAATACGATTTGGGTAAAATATGATCCCATGATCGCATGTGTTGGCAAAAGAATGGTGAATTATGCACCAGATTCGCTGGACAATCCCGAAAATTCGCAGCCGCCGCCAGTTGACCCAACCGCTGGCGGATGCCCTGGCCGAGAAACTCGCCAACGACATTCATGCCTGGACGAAGCCGAACGGCCTGAGCCTGATGAATGCCCGCAAGTTGATAGACACCTATGGCTACACGGCGGTGGGGAAGGGGCTGGCAAACCTGCGAGCCAGGGTCGAGCGTGACCCGGACGCCGTGCGTTCCCGTGCCGGGCTGCTCATCACGATTGTTCGGGGCTACTGGAAGCAGGCGCACCAGGACGAACGCACCATCCAGTTCGAACCGGTCAAGCCGAGACGGAGTAGGCGGGGGAAATAGCGTGTATGACTGACTGTTATGAGAGATAAAAGGATATGATTTTGAGTTCTGAATGGTTTGCAACGCAGGTCTCCCGAAAACGACCCTTTCTGAGAGGTCCTGCACAAAGAACTATCGTCGTTTGTGCCACAAAAGTTGCCCCTGGTGACACAGTTGTTAAACAACCCCCAAAACAAATAGACCAAGTCGCACCGTTATCCCAATTTTCTATTCATCCTCCAGCAAAATGAAGCAAGACCAGATGCCCTCTGACTACTTGGACAGGAACGCAGTCCAGGGCAAAACAATAAATGTAAGTGACAAAACAATAATTACTAATATCATCATATTGTTTTGTGTTTTATCTGACAATATCCGGTTTATGAGTAAGCTAACTGTTATTCTTGTGCTTATGACACTGCAAACAAATAACAAGCCATCGGTTGGTAAATACCAAATAACCATTAAAGAAAACCCAAAAAGTGAACCTAACATTCCGAAGCGAGACAATGGTGTTTGATGTAACAAAGCATAATCAAAAAGTACACCAAATCCCATCCATAAACCAAAAATTCCACCCCCAAATGCAAGGTCAGCAAGGCTTGGGTTTTCCAGTTTATGTATCTTGAAAATAGAACCATCTCCAAAACCTGCCGCGAGCCAGAACACAACCACACATAGTATGACATCTAAAAGAGTTATCAGATTCCGTTTTTCCAAAATGCTTAATTGTGAATGATTTATAAACCAGGCAACGATTGCTAAGAGAGAACTTACAATAAACCCAGAAACAATCATGCTTACTGCCCGACCTAGTTCACTATTGATAGAGTATGTAATAATTAGGATTCCGCATATTAATATATTTCCACATAAAATAGAAATACCTTTACTCATTAATATGCCTCCTTCTATTTTAAGGAAAAATGTATTGGACACCTTCTTTTTTGAAGGTATCCAATAGGCACATCATGCTGAACTTTACAATACAATGATACACCTTATCGAAAATGCCACGAGTCCACAGTGTTGATCAAGAGTAGCAAAATAAAGTTCAGCATTTTTCATCTCAATGTTGATCAATGTTGAGTAAAATCTCATCCATAATATTGGGAACAAAATGGTAGAAAACGTGTCAGCGTATTGGCAGGATGCGGTAATACAGGTAAACCCAATTTAGACAACTCAGTCTCCAGGATATTTCCTGCTCTGATAATATTATCACATGCTTGCTTAGGGACATTTGTGATATCTGGCCCTAAGTAGATACTTGCACCAGGCGCTTGATAAGGAGTGATACCGAAGGCACTAGGGCCACCCCCGATGCCGAAAAAAGTTGTATGGAATGACCCCGAAAAAGTGGACTTGAGGAAAAGACAGTACACTGGAGTAGGGA
>CALJKV010000109.1 GCA_937974245.1 uncultured Chloroflexota bacterium
CTCTTTGCCATGCGGTCATTTTACATCAGCAGTCACCTTTTTGCTTTATCCATTATATTGAATCGGGTAATCTGCCGGAACAAAATGCAGCTCTCCGAGATAATGGCATGGCTGTCTATGGCGCGGTTGTCAGCGGAACAAACGTTATCGAAGCGCTGAAATCCTTTCTCAATCAGGCGCGTACCAGTGATTATGTAACGCTTCAGGCTTATATAACGCCTGATCGTGAGACGGATGAAGCCCTGAACACCCTGCGGTTACGGATACGAGACAGTCTGAATGTGGCAACAACATCTGGTTATGGCCCACGCTTTCTCCATTCGACAGGCCAACTGCACAAAGGCGATGCCGGTAATGGGTTGTTCATACAGTTCACATCCGACCCGGTAGAAGATGTAGCGATACCAGATGAAGCTGGCGCTGTGCAATCAAGCATGACCTTCGGTGTGCTTAAGCTGGCACAGGCGCTTGGTGATCAGCAAGCACTGCTGGAAAACAATCGGCGTGTTATCCGCTTCCATCTCGGCACTGATGTTCAGGGTGGATTGACTTACCTTTCAACCGCATTGACAAACTGACCAATCCAATTAAGGAGCAATCGATATGACTGATAAGATCGTCATGTATGGAGCAGCCTGGTGTCCGGACTGCCGCCGCGCCAAGCAGTTCTTTGGTGAATATCGTATTCCATATGAATGGATTGATATTACCGATAATGATGTGGCAATTGCCTATATCGAGAAAGTGAATAATGGCAGTCGCCGTATTCCCACGATCATCTTTCCTGATGGCGACATCCTGGTTGAACCATCTAATGCGGAGTTGGCGGAAAAGACACAGACACACGTCAAATCAGCGACCACCTTCTATGATGTGATTGTCGTAGGCGGGGGGCCATCAGGACTTACAGCGGCGATCTATGCATCACGAGAAGGGTTGAAGACCCTGGTCATCGAACAGGCCGGGTTGGGAGGTCAGGCCGCTACAACCCAGGTGCTGGATAACTTCCCGGCATTCGATCAAGGGATTAGTGGGCAGGAGTTTGCGAACCGATTGGAACTGCAAGCTCGACGGTTCAATACGGACATTGTACAGGGTGAGCAGATTGTGGATATTGTGCGAGATGAATCATACCTCATCGTCAAGTCCATCAATAAACGCGAGTACGTGTCCCATACGGTGCTGATTGCCACTGGCAGCCGCTACAAGCAGTTAAATATTCCTGGGGAGTATGAACTGATTGGACACAACATTCACTTTTGTGCGACCTGCGATGGGCTATTCTACCAAGACAAAGATGTGTTGGTCATTGGCGGCGGAAACAGTGGTTTTGAAGAAGGCCTGCACCTGGCGACGATTGCGCGGTCGGTAACGATTGTTGAATTCATGCCAGAAGTGAGAGCCAGCCAGATTTTGCAGGACAAAGTTGCCAGCAAACCGAAGATGCGCGTTATTACCAACCATATGCTCCATGAGTTCAAAGTTGGTGAAGCTAATCATCTCACAGGTGTTGTAGTCGAAGATCGTGCTACCGGTGAGATGAAAGAATGGCATCCGGACGGAGTATTTGTGTTTATCGGTCTAAGCCCTAATACCGCATTCCTGCCTGAGACGATAGAACGTGACCAGTGGGGTTTCATCAAAACGGATGATACGCTCAAGACTTCAATGGCGGGGGTCTTTGCGGCAGGCGATGTGCGGGCAGGCAGCACCAAACAGGCCATAGTGGCTTCTGGCGAAGGTGCTACCGCGGCGCTGATGATTCGACAATATCTGAAATCTTTAGGCGATGTAAATCCAATCAATACCATCGAACGCGAAACGCTTGAAGTCAGCGCATAAAACGACGCTGAAGCGCTAAACCAGTCCATGCCGGCAATGTTTTCATGCCACATCTCTACGAATGTTTCCGGCGTGACCATTGAGGAAGGGAATAGCGATGATCGATCTTGGACGAGACCTGTTAAATAACCTCGAACAAAGCACCCAACGCGAATGGTTGGTGACAAATGGCACGGGCAGCTACGCCACCGGGACTTTATCCGGGGTTTTGACACGGCGCTACCATGGGCTATTGGTGGCAGCGCTTCAGCCCCCATTGGGAAGAACGGTTCTGGTCAGTAAATTCGACGAGACGGTGCGCTATGACGGCCTAGACTATGAGCTTTTCAGTAATCAATGGCATCATGACCAAAAATCAATTCACCCGCATAGTTATCATCACCTGAACACGTTTTCCCTGGAAGGCACAACACCGGTATGGACATATACCAGTGGCGACGCACTGCTTGAAAAGCGTATCTGGATGGCCTATGGCAAGAACACAACGTATACCCGTTATACGCTACTACGAGGAACGCTTTCCGCCCAGCTCAGCGTAAAAATATTGGTAAACTACAAAGACTTTCACACCAATACCCAGGCTGAAGACTGGCGCATGGAGATAATAGGCCTGCCAGATCGAGTGGAAATCGAGGCTTTCACCGGCGCGACAAAATTTGCTGTCCATGTTGTCGGCAATGCCGCTATCCTGCCTCAACATACATGGTATCGGAATTTCTTTCTCGAACAGGAGGCATATCGTGGATTGGATGCCACAGGAGATCACCTGCTCGCTGCCATCGTTGAAGCCGGACTCGACGAAGGGCAATCGTTGACGCTTGTTTGTACAACTGAAGACAACCCCAATCTGGATATTGAGAGTAGCTACAGGCAGAAGCAAGAGCGTGAACAGGCATTACTGCATGATAGTTGTATCAAAACAGCCCCGGAATGGATTCATCAACTGACGCTGGCGGCGGACCAGTTCATTGTTCAGCGCAATACTGGTGACAATGTGAATGGGCGATCCATCATTGCCGGATATCCCTGGTTCAGTGATTGGGGACGGGATACGATGATTAGTTTACCAGGACTCACACTCACAACAGGTCGCTATGAAGATGCCGCATCCATTTTGCGAACCTATGCAAATTGTGTGGATCAGGGAATGCTGCCCAATCGCTTTCCCGATCAGGGTGAGAAGCCGGAATATAACACGGTTGATGCGACCCTCTGGTATTTTGAGGCCATCCGGCAGTATTTTTCTGTCACTCAGGATATTGCCTTAATCCGGGAACTCTTTCCTGTGTTACAGGACATCCTCAACTGGCATATCAAAGGAACCCGTTACGACATCCATATGGACCCTGAAGATGCCTTGTTATACGCAGGCGAAAATCATGTCCAGTTAACCTGGATGGATGCAAAGGTTGGGGATTGGGTTGTCACACCACGAACGGGCAAGGCCGTTGAGACCAATGCTTTGTGGTATAACGCTTTATGCACAACTGTTGCAATAGCACAGCATCTAAAACTCGATGTTGCTGAAATCGAGGTTCTTGCAGATGATGTTAAGCAAAGTTTCTCGCGTTTCTGGAATAGTGATAGAGACTATTGCTTCGATGTAATCGACAGTCCGACAGGAAATGACGCTTCCCTTCGTCCTAACCAGTTGTTCGCCGTATCATTGTTCTATTCCCCTCTTGACAAGCAACAGCAAAAAGCAATAGTAGATTGTTGCGCACGAAAACTCTTTACGCCGCACGGGTTACGCAGCCTGGCTCCATCTGAGCCTGCCTATATTGGTCACTATGGCGGGGATACGATTCAGCGAGATGGTAGCTACCACCAGGGAACGGTCTGGGCGTGGCTTATAGGTTCCTTCATTGAGTCACATCTCCGTGTTTATCACAACCCGACAGTCGCCTATTCTTATCTGTCAGCATTTCAGCATCATCTTCAGCACCATTGTATCGGGACTATTTCGGAAATCTTTGATGGTAACATGCCGTTCACGCCTCGTGGCGCCATTGCTCAAGCCTGGAGCGTCGCAGAAATCTTGCGTATCTGGCAGTGTATATCAGATTCAAGGTGAATAGATCATGTTTCAGGATGAAATGCACCAATACTATACGGATACCGTTCGACACTGGCATTCTCCTTCCGAGCGATATACAGGCGCAGATAGTTTGCTGACACTCGTGAAAGCTGGAGCCTGTCTAATTGGTAATGCGGCATATTGCCAGCGTGTTCCCCTGTCCGGTGGTCGTGTTGTCTCGATTTTTCACGTTTATGTTCAGCATCAGGGCGCCATTCATCATCTGAGGATCATTGACACACCGTATTTACATCGTCTATTGAGCGTTCATGGAATGGTGATCTGTTATCTTGATACAGCACTCACTTATCCCATGACGATGCATATATTGGAATTGCGCTGCCAAAAGATTGCCTAAACTGATTCGTTGTCAAGAATTGGAAATCAACATGTCAACTCACGAACACCAACGCCTGCTAGAGACCAAAGCGGATTATATCTCATGGAAGAAATGGGGTCCCTATCTTAGCGAGCGATCATGGGGAACTGTCCGCGAGGATTATAGTGCAAACGGTAACGCCTGGGAATTTCTACCCCATGATCACGCTCGCAGCAAAGCTTACCGATGGGGAGAGGATGGCATAGCTGGGATCAGCGACGATAAACAATACCTGTGTTTTGCCCTCGCGTTATGGAACGGGCATGACCCGATACTCAAAGAGCGCCTATTTGGCCTGACAGGCAACGAAGGCAATCACGGGGAAGATGTCAAAGAATACTATTTTTATCTCGATAGTACCCCGACCCATAGCTATATGAAGATGCTGTATAAGTATCCACAGACTGAGTTTCCGTATGGATTGCTCGTAGAAGAAAACCGCCGTCGTAACCGTGACGACTTTGAATATGAACTGTTGGATACCGGGACTTTCGATGATAACCGTTACTTTGATGTTTTTGTTGAGTATGCCAAATCCGAGGCTGAGGACGTACTCATTCGCATATCCGTCAGCAATCGCGGAGCTGAGTCCGCTGAACTGACCTTGCTGCCAACCCTATGGTTTCGCAATACCTGGTCCTGGGGTTACGGAGCAGGTCCGATGGGTGATGTTTCGCAAAAGCCGCAGTTAAAGCTGGATGATAATCAGGTTGTGCTGGCAGAACATCCTGCATTGGGGACCTACAGACTGTACAGCCAGGGCGCATCAGAGATTGTCTTTACAGAGAATGAGACTAACCAGGAACGCCTATACGGCATACCAAACAGTACACCTCACGTGAAAGATGCGTTTCATCGCTACATCATCCAGCACGATCAGAATGCAATCAATCCTGCTCAGTCCGGCACGAAAGCGGCTGTGGTACACCGGATGCAGATTGGTGCAGGTGCGACAGAAAAAATCACTTTGCGCTTGTCGTCGGAGTTACACCACCATCCGTTTAACCATTTTGAACAACAGTTTGCTGAGCGTGTCGCTCAAGCCAATGAATTTTATGACACGATTCATGATGAAAAGTTGTTCGAAGATCAGCGACGGGTTCAGCGACAGGCGCTGGCAGGAATGCTGTGGAGCAAACAACTCTTCTACTACGATATTGAACAATGGTTAGCAGGCGATCCTGTTGGTTCTCCACCAGAATCACGCCAATCGGGACGCAATCACGATTGGCAGCATCTCAACAATTTTGACATCCTCTCGATGCCTGATAAGTGGGAATATCCCTGGTATGCAGGATGGGATTTAGCCTTTCACTGCCTGCCACTGGCGATGGTTGATCCTGATTTCGCCAAAGAGCAACTTCTTCTGCTGACTCGTGAATGGTATATGCACCCTAATGGGCAGCTTCCAGCATATGAGTGGGCATTTGGAGATGTGAATCCACCGGTTCATGCCTGGGCGACATGGCATGTCTATGAAATGGATGGCAAAAAAGATTCTGATTTCCTCAAACGGGCATTCAACAAGCTCTTGCTTAATTTCACCTGGTGGGTGAATCGTAAAGATGCCGAAGGGCGCAATATTTTTCAGGGTGGTTTTCTCGGTCTGGATAATATCAGCTTGTTCGATCGCAGTGCCGATTTACCCACTGGTGGTCATATCAATCAGAGCGATGGAACAGCATGGATGGGGTTTTATTGTCTGGGCATGCTCAATATATCACTGGAACTCGCCAGGACTGACCCGTCCTATGAGGACATGGCGATCAAGTTTTACGAGCATTTCCTCTGGATTGCGGTGGCAATTAGTGGAAGTGCCCGTGGCGGTGTGGGGTTATGGGACGATGCCGATGAATTCTTCTACGACGTTCTTAAGTTGGCTGATGGAACTTCACGACCGCTGAAGGTGCGTTCACTTGTCGGCTTAATGCCCCTGATTGCTGTCGAGACTATTGGGCAGGACACGTTGGGTCGCTTCAGTGAGTTTACCCACAGCATTCAGTGGCTTTGTCGACACAGACCCCATCTGGCTGAAAATCTCGCCAGTGTTCAGGTTCCAGGGTACGGTGGTAATGCCCACCTGTTTGCTATGCCAACCAGGGAACGCCTGCAAAGTGTTTTGCGTTACATGCTTGATGAAAACGAATTTCTATCGCCGTATGGCATCCGCTCTATCTCCAAAGCTCATGAAATCCCTTATGAACTCAATATCGGGGGACAGCATTTTAGTATTCAGTATACCCCTGCGGAATCTCGGAGTGGTTTATTCGGGGGTAACTCAAATTGGCGTGGGCCGATCTGGTTCCCGATCAATTATCTCCTCATTGAGGCTCTACGAAAATACTATCGCTACTTTGGTGATGATTTTCAGGTGGAATGCCCCACAGGTAGTGGCAACTTGATGAGTTTGAAGGAAGTAGCAAATGAGTTATCCAGACGCTTGACCGATATTTTTCTAAGTAACGAACACGGTCAGCGTCCCGTCTTTGGCGGGATCGATCGTTTTCAATCTGATGAACACTGGCATGATTACATTTTGTTTCATGAATACTTTCATGGCGACAACGGCGCGGGGTTAGGTGCAAGTCATCAAACCGGGTGGACAGGGTTGGTGGTGACACTACTCAGATAAGACAAGAGAATCGGGAGCAAAGCACATGAAGGGTATTCAAGGCAAAAAGGTTTTGATTACAGGTGGCAGTAGTGGTATCGGTCAAGCTGTTGCAATCAAGTTTGCCGAATATGGCGCTGATGTCGTTATGAATTATTACCGAGACTGTGATGAAGATGAATAGACGGAATCATAGATTGTATGGTGTCGTAATCAGGTACAGCAATACGGAAGGCGCGATCTTCTCATCCAGACTGATGTCAGCAAAAAAGAGGATGTTGACCACATGTTCAATACCCTGCTGAGTGAATGAGGAACCCTGGATTTTCTCATTAACAGCGCGGGTATTCAGATTGCGACTGATAGTCATCACCTGGATATTGAACAGTTTGCCCGTTCATCAACACCAATACAATCGGCGCGTTTATGTGTGCTCAACGTGCCATTCAGCACTGGGGGAAGGGATGGGTTTGATTTCTCTATTCATTGATGTTCCCTAACCACATCAGTAATCCACCCCCTCACCGCCTCATATCCTGCCAGCAGGTGGAACTCGTTGATGTCCTTGCCCTGCGGCACCTGGACACAGCGGGCGGCTTGCGAGAGACCCGCGATCTGTGCCGCCGCTCCCTGTCCGGCCTGGTCGGAGTCCATGCGGATCAGGATGCTCGGCGCGGTCAGGAACTTCGGATACCAGCGTGGATGGATGCGTCGGTTGGCCGCGCTGCCAATCGCTGCCGCTGAGATCAACCCTTTGCCCACCTGCCGAGCGATCAGCGCGTCAAACTCGCCCTCGGCGAGCAGGATCGGCAGGCCGGGTCGGATGTCGTCCCCCAGGTACAAGCTGTGGCTGATGCGCCCACCGCGCACCTGCTGGTAACGCGGCTCACCAGCGGCGCGACGCACCTTGATGCCCCAGATCACGCCTTTGCCAAACCAGGGAATGGCAATGCCGCACGGCACACTCAGCCCCGCAATGGTCTTCCACTCACTGTGGCCGCCAGGGATGTAACCCAGGCCAGCATCCACGATGGTCTTCTCGGCCAGCCCGCGCTCGGTTTCCAGGTAGCCCCAGGCGCGTTTGCCTTCTTTGCCCCACAGGGTATCCATCGCAATACGTGCCACCTCGCGGGCCGCTTGTTGCCAGGCCGCGTTCGGCGGTTCGGAGTCCACCGCTGATTTGGGTTGGTGAATCTGCAGCTGCTTCACCTGCGGCCGATCACCCGACACAAGCCGTTCGCAGGCCTCGTGGAAGGAAAGTTGGTGATATACCTGCATCCAGGCGATGGCATCGCCACCGCGTTGGCACTTCCCGAAACAATGCCAGTGATCAGCATACACCACCAGCGAGTAGCCCTTCGTTTCGTGATGCAGCGGACATTTATAGGTGCTGTAGCTGCTGCCGCGTTTCTTCGGTTTTCCCAGGTCATGCTCGACCAGGTTACGACAGTCGATCTGCGTTTTGAGTTCATGTGTATCCAGCATGATATTTTCCTTTCTTCAAAAACTTTCGGCAGTAGAAATGCCATATGTCAAAAGTCAAAAGTTCTGACTTCTGGCAAAACCACTGCCATAAGTTGTATTCAATCCTGCACCAGACGATAGACGTAGGCGGGGCGTCCGCCGGTCTTGCGTTCCAGCGCTTCGATGACACCCGATTCGAGCAGGGCGTCCACCGCGGCGTAGGCTTCCTTGCGGTTCCTGATCCCCGTTCCCCGGTGAATCTCGCGTTTCGTCGGCGGATTAT